>JAVVDV010000021.1:0-43679 GCA_032251355.1 Wenzhouxiangellaceae bacterium | reverse complement strand
TTAATCTGCGTTCATCCGCGTTCATCTGCGGTTAGAAATTCAGTTCGAATAATGGCTGAATCTTATGCGTAATCAGGAATGAGTTTGGGTGATTCAGTCGGACGAAACTTCGGAAGATTCAGGACGGCTGGACGAGACCCGCAGCGTGATGCCGCGATGACCGATCACCCACGCGGTATCGCCGGGTTTCAGCACGCAGTCGCTCTCGCACTCGGCCTTCCAGTCGACACCGCTCAGACGCACCTTGCCGACCCCGTCACGAAACTCGCCGACCACCTGCGCGCGCTCGCCGCGCGTGACCACCAGATCGCGATCGCCATCCCAGCGTTCGCCGACCCGGCCGCGGAACCAGACCTTGACCTTTTCACGCGCCAGCAGCAGCGCGCCGACGCTGAGCACTGCGAACAGCACTACCTGTTCGGCCGGCGATTCGACCAGACCGATCGCGGTCGCGAAACCGACCAGAACCGCACCGACACCGAAGAAAATCGCAACGATGCCGGTGGCGAAAAACTCTGACAGCACCAGCAGCGCACCGAGAATAAACCAGAACCAGGGGGAAGCCAGCATCTTCAGAATCTCGTCCGCGGAGCGATCGATCGTCATTATAGACCGCGTCACTTCGGCGGCGAACCGCCCCAATCCGCCCTGCTGGGCTACTCGCGCGCGGCGCGCAGCAATTCGTTGACCGAGGTGCGGCTGCGGGTCTTTTCGTCGACCTGCTTGACGATGATGGCCGCATACAGGCTGTGGCTGCCGTCGGCGGCCGGCAGGCTGCCGGCCACGACCACCGAACCTGCAGGCACGCGCCCGGTGGTGATTTCACCGGTCGCACGGTTGTAGATACGCGTGGACTGGCCGAGAAAGACACCCATGCCGATCACCGCGCCGCGCTCGACGATCACGCCCTCGACAACCTCCGAACGCGCGCCGACAAAGCAGTCATCCTCGATGATGGTGGGATTGGCCTGCAGCGGTTCGAGCACGCCACCGATGCCGGCACCTCCGGACAGATGCACGTTGGCGCCGATCTGCGCGCACGAGCCGACCGTGGCCCAGGTGTCGATCATGCTGCCCTCACCAACCCGTGCGCCGATATTGACGTAACTCGGCATCAGCACCACGTCGCGGCCGATGTGCGCACCCTGGCGCACGATCGCCGGCGGCACCACGCGCGCACCGCAACCGTCGACCGGATCGCGCGCATCGGCAAAGCGCAGCGCGACCTTGTCGAAATAGCTGCGGGTATCCCCCTCGATCACGCGGTTGTCGGTGATGCGGAAGTGCAGCAGAATGGCCTGCTTGATCCAGGCGTGCACGATCCATTCACCGCCGGTCGGTTCGGCCACACGCAGATCCCCGCGCTCGAGCCCGGACAACACCTCGTCGATCGCCTCGCGCAGTTCGGTCGTCGCGCGACCGGGCGCGAGCTGATCGCGCTGCGACCAGGCCTGTTCGATTGCCGACTGCAATTGTTCGATGCTCATGCCCATCGTTCGTTTCCTCACTCGGTATCGATCAGCCGGGATACTCGCGCGTGTTGCACGGCAGCAGGCGGAACGTGTGTTCGGCCGCGACCCGGTCCAGTTCGGGCAGATACAGCACGAATTTCAGGCCGTCGGTGACCCATTCACCGGTGCGCGCCCTGCCGGTCGCGCCGCCGGCATGAAAAAGCTTGCCATCCGGCGCATCGAGCAGGATGCGCACGCGCTCAGCCCCGGTCGCCGTGACATCCCAGGTCACTTCGGCCTCGATGCGTGTGACCGGCTGCCCGCACCAGCGCAGCCGCGGCGGCGTGACGCGGAACTCCACACCTTCCAGTCGCGGCTCGAACTGGGCCCGAACCGGTTCGGCAGAATGCCACAACAGCGCCATCAGCAGCGCCAGCAAGACGCCCGGCAACGACCCCGCCCTCATCGCCGTGCCACCCCGATCGTGGCCGGCTCGCCTTCGTGCTCGGATTTGCGCGGGTCCAGCCGGCGCCGCAATTCGGCCTCGAGCCGATCGCGCGCAATCTCGTCCAGTGCCCGCCCGTCCAGTGTCGTAAGCATGAACACGTCTTCGACCCGCTGACCGAAGGTGGCAATGCGCGCATCGTGCAGGCGCACGTCAGCAGCCAACAGCCCCTCGGCGATCGCCGACAACAAACCGGGACGGTCGGTGGCGCCGATTTCCAATCGCGTCTGAACGGCGACCGGCTCGAAACGGATCTCCGAACGGCGCATGAACGGCCGCAAACGACGCGGGATCGGGCGACCGGGCAGCGGCCGAATGTCGCGCTGATCGAGCTGGCGCAACAAGGCCCGCTCGAGCCTGGCGGTGTCGGAGTCGTTCAGCGCATGACCGTTGGCATCCATCAGCTGGAACAGGTTCCAGCTCATTTCGTCACTGGTGGTGGCGATGCGCGCAGCCAGCACGTTGATTTCCATGCGATCGAACTCGCGTGCCGCCAGTGCCACCAGGCCGTCGAAATCGGGCGCATGCATGAAGATCTCGGTGATGCCCTTGTCGCCGAGATTGCGGCAGGCGACCTGCGTGCGATCGGTCGCGGCCAGTGCACGCTCGACACTCCAGGCCAGTTGGTCGGCATCGAGGCGGGCGATCACCGCATCGTGCAGCCGCGCGATGATCGCTTCGGCCCGGTCGCGCGCAAGGTCATGGCGCTCGAGCAGTTCCAGCGCCTCGATCCGGATTTCGGCGGCCTGCGCCGAGCGGTCGCGCGGCCCGCTGGAGGCTTCGGCCAACTGGCGACAGGTCGATTCGAACAGGTCCTTGAGCAGCGAGTCCTTCCACGAGTTCCACAACTTCGGCCGGGTCGCGGCAATGTCGGCGACGGTCAGCACGTAGAGATGTTCGAGGTGGCGGCGATCGCCGACCGCAGCGGCGAATTCGGCGACAACGGCCGGGTCGGAGATGTCGCGCCGCTGCGCGGTCATCGACATCAGCAGGTGTTGCTCGACCAGCCAGCACACCAGCGCCCGGTCGGCCTCGGCCATCTCGAGCCGGTCGAGGAAATCGCGTGCGTCGCTCGCGCCCAGCTCGGAATGGTCGCCACCACGACCCTTGGCAATGTCGTGAAACAATGCGGCCAGATACAGCACTTCGGGCCGTTCGATGCTCGCGAACACCTTGATTGCGTTGCCGAACTGCTCGGGATTCAGACCATTGGCGATGCGCCGGATGTTGCGCACCACAAACAGGATGTGCTGGTCGACGGTGTAGACATGAAACAGATCGAACTGCATCCGTCCGGTGACCTGTCCGTAGGCCGGGATCAGACGCGCCAGGATGCCGTAGCGACCCATGCGCTCGAGCTGTGAGTAGACCCGTCGGGGTCGCTTGAGCAGGGCCAGGAAGAGCGCCAGGTGCTCGGGGTCGCGCCGGAACCCGTCGTCGATCAAGAACAGGTGTTCCCGGATCAGCCGGATGGTCGAGGCGCGAACGCCGCGAATCTGGTCGTTGTCGGCCAGAACCAGGAACAATTCCAGCAGCAGCGACGGCCGACGCACGAAGGCCTGTTCGTCGTTGGCCTCGAGGTAGCCATGATGCAGGCTGAAATGCTCGTCCAGGCGCGCCGACGGCAGATGCCGGCGCCCGGACAGCAGCTCTTCCTCGAACATCTGCAGCAGCTGTTCGTTGAGGCGCTCGACCGCCATCACGGTGCGGTAGTAGTCCTGCATGAAGGACTCGACCGCCTCGTTGCCGTCGCCGGTGTAACCGAACAGCGCGGCCAGCTGGCGCTGATGGTCGAACAGCAGCCGTTCCTCGGCTCGTCCGGCCAGCTGATGCAGCGCCCAGCGAATTGCCCACAGCCGGTCGCGTGCCTCGATCAGCTGTTCGTGCTCGCGCTCCGACAACAGGCCATGCTCGACCAGACCGTGCAGCGTCGAGGTACCGAAGTGGCGTCGCGCCACCCAGGCAACCATCTGGATATCGCGCAGGCCGCCGGGGCCGTTCTTGAGATCCGGCTCGAGGTTGTAGACCGTGTCTTCGAACTGCTCGTGGCGCTGGTGCTGTTCGGCCGACTTGGCGGCAAAGAACTCCTCGGCCGGCCACAGGCCCGGCGGCTGAGTGCGCCGGACCATGGCCTCGTACAGGTCGCCGCAACCGGCCAGCAGCCTGGTTTCCATCAGGTTGGTCGCCACCGTCACATCGCTCCGGGCCTGGGCAGCGCAGTCGTTGACCGTGCGCACGCCATGACCGGGATGCAGGTCGGCGTCCCACAGCACGCGGATGAAGGCCTCCAGCATGTCCTCGGGCACGGCGCGATCTTCGGGACACAGGATCAGCAGATCGGCGTCGGAATGCGGGTGCAGTTCGCCGCGACCGAAACCGCCGACGGCAACCAGCTCGAGCTGCTCGTCGGCATCGATCAATGCATGCCAGGCAGTCAGCACCAACTGCTCGATCACCCAGGCCCGGGCCTGGACCAGTTCGCGGATCGCCGTGCCCTGCTCGAACGTCCGTGCCAGTACTTTGTCGGCACGGACACGGGCAGCATTGAGTTCGCGTGACAGCGCCTCGGCGCTGACGTCCAGAGAGGCCAGGGCCGCCAGATCCAGACAGTTGCGCGAGGCCGGCGGTGCAAGCAGGCGATTCAGCATGACAGCCACGGCGAGCTCACAGCGGATCGCCCGGCAGGCAGGTCAGCACGTCGACACCACTTTCGGTGACCGCCATCGTGTGCTCCCATTGCGCCGACAGGCTGCGGTCGCGGGTCAGCACGGTCCATCCGTCGGCCAGCAGGCGCGTGCCCGGCTTGCCGAGGTTGACCATCGGCTCGATCGTGAAGGTCATGCCCGGCTCAAGCACCACACCCTCGCCCGGCCGGCCGTAATGCAGCACCTGCGGCGGCTCGTGAAATCCACGGCCGATGCCGTGACCGCAGTATTCGCGCACCACCGAACAGCGCTGGCCCTCGACGTAACGCTGGATCGCGTGACCGATATCGCCCAGCGTCGCGCCCGGCCGCACCGTGGCAATCCCGCGCAGCATCGCCTCGTACGCGATGTCGCACACGCGCTGCGCCTTGAGCGGGACTTCACCGATGGCGAACATCTTGCTGGTGTCCCCGTGCCAGCCATCCTGGATGACGGTGATGTCGATGTTGAGAATGTCGCCGTCCTTGAGCACCCGGTCGCCGGGAATGCCATGGCAGACGACGTGATTGACCGAGGTGCAGATCGACTTGGGAAAACCGCGATAATTCAGCGGTGCCGGGATTGCCTTGAGTTCATCGACGATGTAGTCATGGCAGATCCGGTCCAGCTCGGCCGTGGTCACGCCGGGCCGGACGTGCGGCGCGACCATCTTCAACACGCTGGCGGCCTGATGACCGGCCACGCGCATGGATTCGATCTCGGCGGCAGTCTTGCGATGAATGCCGTCGGTTCGGGGATTGCGATGCATCGGGGCGGCAACCAGACTCGGGTGATCAACCTCCAAGTGTAGCACTGGGGAGTGCAAACGCCGGGCATGACCTCCGGCCCATGCCTTCCGGCACTGGCGCAATCAACCGTGTCGGGCGATGCTTTGTCAGCAGATTGATGCGAGCCGAATAGACTCTAGCCATGAACCGTTTTCTGAAAATCCTCCTCCCCATCGGCATCCTTGTGGGATCCGTCACAGTTGCCGTGCTGCTGGCCCGCTCGGGCAAACCACCCGAGACTCGCGAACGCACGGCCGCCGCGCTGCTGGTCGAGGTGGTTCGCCCGGAACCGTCCAGCGGAAACTTCCGGGTCGGCGCACAGGGCACGGTCACGCCGCGCATCGAAACCAGCCTGGTGCCCGAGGTCTCCGGCAAGGTGGTATGGCTGGACGACACTCTCGTTGCCGGTGGCTTCTTCGCGGCCGGCCAGCCGCTGCTGCGCATTGAGGACAGCGACTACCGAACAGCGCTGGCCGCCGCCCAGGCCGAGCTGGCCGCAGCGCGCGCCACGCTTTCCGACGAGCAGGCCCGATCGGACGCCGCGCGCGAGGATTTCCGGCGCCTGTACGGCGATTCGCGCCGGCCCAACGAACTGATCCTGCGGCTGCCCCAGGTCGAACGCGCACGCGCCTCGGTGCAGGCCGCCGAAGCGGCGGTGGCGCGCGCGCGCCGCGATCTGGAACGCACCGAGCTGAGCCTGCCGTTCGACGGCATGGTGCGCTCGCGCAGTGTCGATCTGGGTCAGTACGTCAACGTCGGCAGCACGCTCGGCATTGCCTTCTCGACCCGACAGGCCGAGATCCGTCTGCCGCTGGCACAGGATGATCTCGCCTTCCTGGACACGCCGGCGGCTGGACCGAGCGATCGCAGTGCAACACTGCCGGTTACCCTCATCGCCAAGGTCGCCGGCCACGAGGTCACGCGCGAGGCGCGCATCGTGCGCAGCGAGGGTGTGGTCGACCGGGCCACCCGGCTGACCTACCTGGTCGCCGAGCTCGACGACCCCTACGGACTGAACAGCGATGCGGCAGCCATCCCGATCGGAAGCTTCGTCGAGGCAATTATCCAGGGCCGAGATTCCAGCAACCTGATCACGCTGCCGGTTGCCGCGCTGCACAACCGCAACCAGGTCTACCTGGCCAATGCCGAAGACCAGCTCGAAATCCTCGAGGTCGAGATCGTGCGCACCACCACCCGCGAGGTCTACATTCGCGACCAGCTCGGACCCGACCCGCGCGTGATCGTGACCGCGATCCCGGCGCCAATTCCCGGCCTGCCGCTGAACGTGCGCGAGCTCGGCGGCAATCAAGCTCGGCTGCGGGTGTTGCCGGCCGATGAATTGGCCGCGACCACAACAGCCGATGGCGGGAGTGCGCCATGAGTGGCGGCAACGCTTCGCCACCCCCGGGCTGGTACGGGGCGCTGATCGGCTGGTTTGCCAACAATTCGGTGGCCGCCAATCTGCTGATGCTGGTGCTGCTGGCCGGCGGCACCTACACCGCAACCACGATCACCAAGGAAGTCCAGCCGCGCATCGAGACCAACTTCATCACCGTCAGCGTGCCGTACCGCGGGGGCACCCCGACCGATGTCGAGGAAGGGGTTCTGATCAAGATCGAGGAAGCCGTTCAGGACCTCGAGGGCATCAAGGAAATCAACGCCACGGCGCGCGAGGGTTCGGGCTCGGTCACGATCGAGGTCGACGCCGACTATGACGTGGTCGAAGTGCTCGACCGGGTCAAGATCCGTGTCGATTCGATCTCCACCTTCCCGGCCGAAACCGAACGCCCCACCTACCAGCGCAACGTCTTCACCCAGGAGGTGATCTGGGTCAGCGTCTACGGTGACGTACCCGAACGCACGCTCAAGGAGGTCGCGCGCGCGATGCGCGACGAGTTGACTGCGCTGCCTTCAGTCACTCGCGCCGACCTGATCGGCGATCGAGCCTACGAGATCGGCATCGAGGTGCGCGAGGAAACGCTCCGAGCCTACAACCTGACGCTGGCTGAAGTCGCCCAGGCCGTGCGTCGCTCCTCGCTGGACCTGCCCGGTGGCCGCATCGAGGCGGCCGGCGGCGACATCCTGCTGCGCGCGATGGGCCAGGCTTATATCGGTCGCGACTTCGACGACATCGTCATTCGCACCAATCCGGACGGCTCGCGCGTGCGCCTGACCGATATTGCAACGATTGACGACGGCTTCATCGAGCGCGCCGGCTACTCGCAGCACAACGGCGAGCCGGCGGTCGCGATTCGCGTACTCAGCGTCGGCGAGCAGGACGCACTGGCGGCCTCGCGCGCGGTGCGCGAGTTTGTCGAACAGCGCCAGCAGACGCTGCCGGCCGGCATCAGCATCGACTGGTGGGCCGACGTGGCGTTCTACCTGCAAGACCGGCTGAACATGATGAGCAAGAACCTGGCGGTCGGCGCGCTGCTGGTGTTCCTGATCCTGACCCTGTTCCTGCGCCTGAAGTTGGCCTTCTGGGTCATGGTCGGCCTGTTCGTGGCCTTTGCCGGCACCATTCTGCTGTTGCCGGTGGTGGGCGTGACCATCAACCTGATCAGCCTGTTCGGATTTCTCGTCGTGCTGGGCATCGTGGTTGACGACGCCATCGTCATCGGCGAGTCGGCCTACACCGAGATCCGGCGCCATGGGCACAGCATTGACAACGTCGTCAATGGCGCCATGAAGGTCGCCGTCCCGGCCACCTTCGGCGTATTGACCACGATTGCGGCCTTCCTGCCGATCCTGATGGTCTCGGGCATCTCGGGCCAGTTCTTTGCCGCGATCGGCTGGGTGGTGGTGCTCGCATTGGCGATGTCGCTGGTCGAATCAAAGCTGATCCTGCCGGCACACCTGGCGCATATGCGCGTCAAGACCTACGAACCGGATACCAGCAACCGCCTGGTCCGCTTCCAGCGCAGCTTTTCCGACGGGCTGTATACGATGGTGGATCGCTTTTACCTGCCCAGCCTGAGCGTGCTGCTGCGCAACCGCTACACCACCCTGGCGAGCTTCATCGGCATCTTCATCCTGTCGATCGGTTTCATCGCCGGGCCGTTCATGCGCGTGGTCTGGTTCCCGGACATTGCCGGCGACTTCATGCGCATGGACCTGGAGATGAACGACGGCACGCCGGCCTACGTTACCCACAACGCCATCGACCAACTGCGCGAATCGCTGCAGACCGTCGAGGCCGACATGCAGGACGAACTCGGCACCGAAAACGGCATCGTGCGCACGATCTTCTCGTGGTCCGGCTCCGACACCACCGGCGGCATGCTGGTCGAACTGCACAAGAACGAAGGCCTGCGCATCGACATCAAGGAAATTGAGCGACGCTGGCGCGACGAGGTCGGTCAGATTGCCGGTGCCCGCGGCCTGCGCATCGGCGGTGCCGGTGGCCCGGGCGGCGACGGACCCGACCTGTCGTTCCAGCTGGTCGGTCGTGACCTGCGCCAGCTGGAAGCGGCCGCAGCCGAACTCGAGCAGAACATCTCCAGCTTCGACGGTGTATTCGATGTGCGCAACAGCTTCGATTCCGGCCTGCGCGAGCTGCAGATCCGGATCAAGCCCACCGCCGAGGTGCTGGGCTTGACCCAGCAGGATCTCGCCCGGCAGGTCCGGCAGGCCTTCTTCGGTGAGGAAGTCCAGCGTATCCAGCGCGGCCAGGACGATGTGCGCGTGATGGTGCGCTACCCGCGCGAACAGAGGACTTCGCAGGGCTATCTTGAAAACATGCGCATTCGCACGCCCTCCGGCGACGAGGTGCCGTTTAGCGCCGTGGCTGATCTGGAACTGGGCAGCAGTCCTTCGACCATCCGGCGATTCAACCGCGAACGCTCAATCAACATCACCGCGCGGGTCGACAAGGATGTGGCCGAGCCGGGCACGATCATGACCGAAATCCGCGAGCGTATCCTGCCGGAAATCCTCTCCGCCCATGCCGGCGTCGACTACCGGCTGTCGGGCCAGAGCCAGAACACCCAGGAACTGCAGCGTGACCTGGTCGCCGGTACGCTGTTCGCGATGTTCCTGATCTATGCGCTGATCGCCATCCCGCTGCGATCCTACCTGCAGCCGCTGCTGATCATGTCGGTGATCCCGTTCGGCACCATCGGTGCCGTGTTCGGCCACTGGCTGCTGGGGATTCCGGTCAGTCTGCTGTCGATGTTCGGCATCATTGCGCTGGCCGGCGTGGTCGTCAACGACAGCCTGATTCTGGTCGATTTCGTCAACCATCATCGCAAGGCCGGTGAGTCGCGCATCGATGCGGCACTCAAGGGCGCACGCGCACGTTTCCGGCCGATCATCCTGACCTCGGCCACGACCTTTCTCGGACTGGCACCAATCGTATTCTTCGAGACCAGCCTGCAGGCGCAGATCGTGATTCCGATGGCCGCGTCGCTGGCCTTCGGTATCCTGTTCGCGACCCTGATCACGCTGGCCCTGATTCCAACCTTGTACCTGATCGGCGACGATCTGACGCGCTTCGGTCAGCGCCTGTTCGGTCATCGCGATCCACCCGGCATGTCGGCGCATGCGCGCTCCTGAGGCAGATCGGTCCGCCGTGTCAATGTGAGCAGCGAACGGAATCAGCTGCAGCTGACGGACTGGCTAGCCAGCGCAGGCCGGCGGCTCGGTGATCGGAGCGAAGCCTTGGCCCTGGCCGCCCTGGCGCTGGAACGGGATCGCGCGTGGCTGTTCGCGCATGGTGACCACCGGCTGAATGCAGCCAAGCGGCAACGACTGGATGCGCTGCTGCAACGGCGCATAAACGGCGAACCGGTCGCCTACCTGGCGGGCCGACGTGAATTCTTCGGCCGCGAGTTCATCGTCTCGCCGGCGGTGCTGATTCCGCGTCCGGAGACCGAGCACCTGATCGAGTTCGCGCTCACGCTGGACCTGCCCGACGATGCGCGCGTGGCCGACATCGGCACCGGCTCGGGCTGCATCGCGCTGACCCTGGCGGCCGAGCGTCCCGGCTGGCGCTGCACGGGTAGCGATATCAGCCAGAAAGCGCTGGCGATCGCCGCTCGCAATCGACAGGCACTCGACCTTGCGCGGGTCGAGCTGCTGCATGGCGATGGCTTGCAGCCACTGGCCTCAAATGACTTTGACCTGATCGTCAGCAATCCACCCTACGTAGCCGAAGGCGACCCGCATCTGGAACGGGGAGACCTGGTCCATGAACCGACCATCGCGCTCACGCCCGGCGGCGATGGCCTGGCTGTGCTGCGAAGATTGATTACCGAGGCGCCCGCACGGCTTTCACCGGGCGGCTGGCTGGCGCTGGAGCACGGCCACGATCAGGCCGCAAGCGTACGCCACCTGTTCGAATGCCAGGCTTATGCCGATGTCCGCTCGATCTGCGACCTGGCCGGCATCGAGCGAATCACGGTCGGTCGCATCGCCTGATCGATCCGGATGCAGCGCGCCACCGAGTAGGCGTCAGGAAAACGCCTGCACGCACACGCCGATCAAGCCGCCGGAGAACACGCCCAGGCCCAGCATCGCCAGGCCGTTGACCGTCAACACCGCCCGAAAATCGGTCGGCGCCGAAATCGGCGCGTTGTTCTCGGGCGCATCGAAGTACATCAGCTTGACCACGCGCAGGTAGTAGAACGCGCCGATCACGGCCGTGATCACCGCCAAGATAGCCAGCCACAGGAAGCCGGCGTCGATGGCCGCGGCAATCACCTGCCACTTGGCAAAGAATCCAACGAACACCGGAATTCCGGCCAGCGAGAACAGAATCATCAGCATCATCAGGGCATACCAGGGACTACGCTGACTCAAGCCCTTGAAGTCATCAAGGTTCTCGGCCTCGACACCATTGGCCGACAACAGGATCATGACCGCGAATGCACCGGCCGACATCAACGCATAGACGATGGTGTAGAACATCGCGGCGGCAAAACCAGCGGCACTGCCGGCCAGCACCCCGAGCAGGATGAAACCGACGTGCGAGATCGTCGAATACGCCAGCATACGCTTGAGATTGCTCTGCGCAATCGCAACCACGTTACCGAGCACCATCGACAATGCCGCCAGCACCGACAGCATCGCCTGCCAGTCGGCATGCAGCGAACCGAGACCGTCGTGCAGCAAACGGATGGCCAAGGCCAGATAGCCCAGCTTCGGCAGCGAGGCAATCAGCAAGGTGACCGCGGCCGGCGCACCCTGATAAACATCGGGCAACCACATATGAAACGGCACGGCGCCGAGCTTGAATGCGATCCCGACGACGATGAAGGCCAGACCGAACGACAGCATCAGGTTGTCGCCCAGTCCGTTGCCCATACCGTCTGCAATTGCGCCCAGTTGCAGGGTGCCGGTGGCGCCGTAGACCAGGCTGATGCCGTAGAGCAGGATGCCGGAGGCCAACGAACCCAGAATGAAGTACTTCATGCCCGCCTCGGAACCGCGCGCCGACTCGCGATCGATCGCGACCAGCGCGTAGCTGGTCAGGGCCAGCATCTCCAGCCCCAGATAGACCGTCAGCATGGAACCGGCCGAGACCATGATCATCACGCCGAGCAGTGCAAACAGGCCGAGCGCGTAGAACTCACCCTTGAACAGCCCGGCACTGCGCAGGAAGTGCTTGGCATAGACGAACACGCCGGCCAGCGTGATATAGGCGAACAACTTGAGCACATCGCCGAAGCGGTCGCGCACGAAGGTATCGCTGAATGCCATCAGCGTCTGTCCGGCCGGCACCAGGTCGCGTCCTGTCAGAATCGCGGCAAATACCAGCGCAAACAAGGCCAGCGAGTGGATCAGCCCGCGTCGCTTCTCGGTGACGTAAAGATCGGCCAGCAGGACCACACAGGCCATGGTGGCGATGAAGATTTCCGGCAGCGCCAGATACAGTTCCGCAGCAGTCATCGGTCAGGGGATCTTTGAAGTAGTGACATGGTCCACCAGGTGGGCCACAGAAGGTTCCATCATTTCGATCAGCGGGTACGGCCACAGGCCGAGCCCGAGCGTGAACAGGGCCAGTACGACCATGACCGTCCACTCGCGCGCGTTGAGATCCGACAGCGAAGCGACGTTGTCGTTGGCGACCTCGCCGTAGAACACGCGCTTGACCAGCCACAGGCTGTAGGAGGCACCCAGGATCAGCGTCATCGCCGCGGCTACCGCGAACCAGACATTGGCCTTGAATGCGGCCAGGATGACCATGAATTCACCAACAAAGCCACTGGTGCCCGGCAAGCCGGAGTTGGCCATGAAGAAGAACACCGCGAACATCGCGAACCAGGGCATGGTGTTGGCCACACCGCCGTAGGCCGAGATTTCTCGGGAATGTACGCGGTCATACAGCACGCCGACAGCCAAAAACATCGCACCGGAGATGAACCCGTGCGAAATCATCTGCACCATCGCGCCCGACATGCCCAGCACCGCGCCATCGGTCACACCGGTATTGCGCACGATCGCGAACACCAGAAACAGCCCCAGGGTGACGAAACCCATGTGCGAGATCGAGCTGTAGGCAATCAGCTTCTTCATGTCGGTCTGCGCCAGTGCGACAAAACCGATGTAGACGATCGCGACCAGCGACAGGCCGATCACCAGCCAGTCCAGCGCGGCCGCACCATCCGGCGCAATCGGCAGCGAGTAGCGCACCAGCCCGTAGCCGCCGATCTTGAGCATCACCGCGGCCAGAACCACTGAACCACCGGTCGGTGCCTCGACGTGGGCGTCGGGTAGCCATGTGTGCACCGGCCACATCGGCACCTTGACCGCGAACGCAATCAGGAAGGCCAGGAACACCCAGATCTGTGCATTCAACGATAGCGGAGCCGCATGCAGATCGGCGACGGCGAAACTGCCCGACTCCAGGTACAGCCAGATCAGCGCGACCAGCATGAACACCGAGCCGAAAAACGTGAACAGGAAGAACTTGATCGTCGCGAAGATCCGGTTCGGTCCGCCCCAGATGCCGATGATCAGGAACATCGGCACCAGCATGGCTTCAAAGAACACGTAGAACAGCATCGCGTCGAGCGCTGCGAACATGCCCGACATCAGCCCCGACAGGATCAGGAAGGCGCCGAGGTACTGGCCCGGGCGGTCCTCGATGCCGAAACCGGCGATGACCACCAGCAGCGTGGTCAGCGCAGTCAGCGCGATCAGGGGCAGTGAGAGGCCATCCACGCCGAGGTGGTAATGGATATCGAAGGCCGCGATCCAGACCACCTTCTGCTCGAACTGCATCGCACTGGTGCCGGCATCGAAGCCGGCCACGGCGACCAGCGTCAGGGCAAAGGCCAGCAGGGCGGTCAGCAGCGCGAACGAACGCGCCAGCCCGACCCGTGCCGGGTCCAGAAACAACAACGCACCACCGGCCAGCACCGGCAACCATACAATCAGACTGAGCAAGCTGTTTTCCATCGAGTTAGCCCCTCAGCAGCACGAAGGCGAAGACCAGCGCGACCAGGCCGATAATCATCGCGAACGCATAGTGGTACAGGAAACCGGTCTGCACCGTTCGCAGCCGGCTCGAGAGCGCCCCGACCAGCCGGGCCGAACCATGGACCAGGCCGTTGTCGATCACCGTTCGGTCGCCAACCTGCGACAGCACCCGCGCGATCGCCAGACCGCCTCCGACGACCACCTTCTGGTAGAACTCGTCGAAGCCGTACTTGCGGTCCAGCACGGTCCAGATCCCGTGAAACCGCGACTTCAAGGTCTCGGCCAGGCGCGGGTTGAACAGGTAGATATACGTCGCAACGGCAACCCCGAGCATCGCCAGCCCGAACACCGGGGTGATGAAGCCGTGCAGCGCAAAGGCCGCCGGCCCGTGGAAGTGCTCGGCCAGGTGCGGCAGCGGGTCGTTGGCCGGCAACACACGGATGGCATCGGTGAGCGCGCCACCGAACAGCAGGGGTTCGACCGTGAGGTAACCGATCACCAGCGACGGGATCGCCAGCAGGATCAGCGGTATCGTCACCACCCAGGGCGATTCATGCGCATGCGACAGCGTCTCGGCGTCGGCGCGCGACTTGCCGTGGAAGGTCAGGTACAGCATGCGGAAGGTGTACAGCGCGGTGATGACCACACCGGCATAGACCGCGAACACCGCGAACCCGGCACCGGGCCGATCGACCAGCTTGGTCGCCTCGATGATCAGGTCCTTGGAATAGAACCCCGAGGTGAACGGAAAGCCGATCAGCGCCAACGATCCGACCCAGGCCGTGATCGCGGTAATCGGCATGATCTTCGCCAGCCCGCCCATCTCGCGCATGTCCTGCTTGTGATGCATGGCGATGATCACCGAACCGGCTCCGAGGAACAGCAGCGCCTTGAAGAAGGCGTGCGTCATCAGGTGAAATATGGCGATCGAGTAGGCCGACGCACCCAGTGCCACGGTCATGTAACCCAGCTGCGAAAGCGTTGAATAGGCGACCACACGCTTGATGTCGTTCTGGACGATACCGACCAGGCCCATGAACAGCGCCGTGATCGAACCGATGATCAGGATGAAGCTCAATGCGGTGGTCGACAATTCGTACAGCGGCGACATCCTCGCGACCATGAAGATCCCGGCGGTCACCATGGTCGCAGCATGGATCAGCGCCGAGATCGGCGTCGGACCTTCCATCGAATCGGGCAGCCACACGTGAAGCGGAACCTGCGCCGACTTGCCCATCGCTCCGATGAACAGACAGATGCAGATGAAGGTCATCACTGACCACTCACTGCCGCCAAAGACCGTCATGGTCTGGCCGGCGACTGCGGGCGCGGCGGCAAACACCTCGGCGTAGTCCAGCGAACCCATGTACATCAGCACGGCGGCCACACCCAGCAGCAGGCCGAAATCACCGCCGCGATTGACCAGGAAGGCCTTGAGGTTGGCGCGCACCGCCGATTCCTTCTTGAACCAGAAGCCGATCAGCAGGTAAGACACGAGGCCGACCGCTTCCCACCCGAAGAACAGCTGCAGGAAGTTGTTGGCCATCACCAGCATCAACATGGCGAAGGTGAACAGGTTGATGTAGGCGAAAAAGCGCTGGTAGCCCGGATCATCCTTCATGTAGCCGACGGTGTAGATGTGAACCATCAGCGAGACGAAGGTGACGACCATCATCATCAGCGCGGTCAGCGAATCGATCAGGAATCCGACCTGAAAGCGGATGCCATCGAGCACTGCCCACTCGTAGACGGTGTAGTTCAGTACCTGCCAGTCCCCGGAGAATACCTGCAGTGCCACCGAAGCCGAGAGCAGGAATGAGCCGGCCACCGCCAGGATCGTGATCCAGTGCGCGCCACTGCGCCCGACCTGATGACGCAACAGCCCCGCGATGGCACTCCCGGCCAGCGGCAGCAGCGGAATCAGCAGTAAGGTTGTCTTTATATCCACGTCTTGTTATGTCCGAAACGATTTGTGGTTGGCTGCTGCGATCTCGTCAGAACGAACGGATGGCGCGCTCAGCCCTTCAATTCCTCGATGTCTTCCACGTTGATCGTGCTGCGGTTGCGGAACAGCGTGACCAGAATGGCAAGCCCGATGGCCGCCTCGGCCGCGGCCACGGTCAGGATGAAGAACACGAATACCTGACCGTCCATGTTGTCGAGGAAACGCGAGAAGGCGATGAAGTTCATGTTCACCGCCAGCAACATCAGTTCGATCGACATCAACAGAATGATGATGTTCTTGCGGTTCAGAAAGATGCCCGCCACACCGATCGAGAACAGGATGGCGCCGAGGGTGAGGAAATGCGATAGCGTCAACATGCTCAGTTCTCCTCGGAATCCATGCGTACCAGGCGAACGCGATCCTCGCGCCGCACGCGGACCTGCTCGGCCGGATCCTGATGCCGGGTTCCGGGGCGGCGACGATGGGTCAGCATGATGGCGGCTACGATCGCCACCAACAGGATGAACCCGGCAATCTCGAACGGGTACAGGTACTTGGTAAACAGCCATTCGCCAAGCAGGCGCGTGTTGCTTTCGTCGGCAACCGCGACATCGGCCAGCGCCGGGCCCGGCGTTCCACGCACCCAGAACAGGATGAACAACTGCGCGGCCATCGTCAGTGCCACCAGGATGCCGACCGGCAGGTAGCTGGCAAAACCGGCCTTGAGCTTTTCGAGGTTGATGTCGAGCATCATGACCACGAACAGAAACAGCACCATGACCGCGCCGACGTAGACCAGAACCAGCGTGATGGCCAGAAACTCGGCCCCCATCAGCAGCCAGATGCAGGCCGACGAGAAGAACGTCAGCACCAGCAGCAGCACCGAGTAGACCGGGTTGCGCGAGGTGATCACGCCGAGCGCGGCGAGCGTCGCGATCGTGCTGAACAGATAAAAAACGATTTCGATGATCGGCATTGAATTCAGGCTCTTGTTCTTGCTCTCGGTTCGGTCTCAGCCAGCAGCATTCCACCCACGCACGCGGCGTTTACGGCGGGTTGGCCCTGCACCCACGGCACCCGCGCACTTGCCCCGAGGGCGATCGGGCTGCTGATACGTTTATCGATAAGGCGCATCCTGGGCCCGGGCCGCCGCAATCTGCTGCTCGAAACGGTCACCAATAGCCAGCAACTGCTGCTTGTTGGTGATGTTCTCACCACGGTTCTCGAAGTGGTATTCGGTGAAATCCGTCTCGACGATGGAATCCACAGGGCATGATTCTTCACAGAATCCACAGTAGATGCACTTGAAATGGTCGATGTCGTAGCGCGTGGTGCGGCGCGTACCGTCCTCGCGCTGGGTCGATTCGATCGTGATCGCCAGTGCCGGGCAGACCGCTTCGCATAACTTGCAGGCAATGCAGCGCTCCTCGCCGTTCGGATAGCGACGCAGCGCGTGGATGCCGCGATAGCGCGGCGACTTGGGCGCCTTCTCCTCGGGGTAATTGAGCGTGAATTTCGGCTGGCGCATGTGCCGAAACGTCACGTTCAGACCCTTGAACAGCTCCAGCAACAGCAGCGACTGGAAGTACTGGCGTACCGCGTGCATCGTCAACCTCCGTACAGCCCGGTCACGCGCATCACGCCGGCGACCAGGATCCAGACAATCGTGATGGGAATGAAGACCTTCCAGCCCAGCCGCATGATCTGATCGTAGCGGTAGCGCGGAAATGTCGCGCGGAACCACAGGTACAGGAACATGAAGCCAAAGGTCTTGAGCAGGAACCAATGCGGCCCGGACTCGCCGATCAGCGGCAGGCCGTGCAGCGGGCTCAGCCAGCCGCCCAGAAACAGCAACGAGGCCAGCGCCGAGATCAGGATCATGTTGGCGTATTCGGCCAGGAAATACAGCGAGAACGCCGCGCCGGAATAATCAACATGGAAGCCGGCAACGATTTCCGATTCGCCCTCGGCCACGTCAAACGGCGCGCGATTGGTCTCGGCCACGCCGGAGATGAAATAGATCACAAACAAGGGAAACAGCGGCAACCAGAACCAGCTGAACAGCCCGCCGGACTGGGCCGCAACAATCTCGCGCAGGTTCAGACTGCCGGCCAGAATGATCACGCCGACCAGCGCAAAACCCATCGCGATCTCGTAGCTGACGATCTGGGCCGCCGAGCGCAGCGAACCCAGGAACGCATACTTCGAGTTCGAGGCCCAGCCACCGACGATCACACCGTACACGCCAATCGAGGTCATCGCGAGGATGAACAGCAGGCTGGCGTCGATATCGGCCAGCACCAGCCAGTCGGAGAACGGCACCACCGCCCAGGCCGTGAATGCCGGAATCAGGGTCAGCATCGGCGCGATCACGAACAACACCTTGTTGGCATTGGTCGGAATCACGATTTCCTTGAGCAGCAGTTTGAACACATCGGCAAACGGCTGCAGCAGCCCCTTGGGCCCGACGCGGTTCGGTCCGACGCGCGCCTGCATGAAGCCGATCACCTTGCGCTCGGCATAGGTGAAATAGGCCACGGCAATCGTCAACGGCATGACGATGGCGATAATCTTGGCCATGGTCCAGGCCAGCGTCAGCAATTGCTCGGTCATGGGCAAGCCTCCACTTCGATCGCACCCCAGGCCGCACCCAATCGGCCGGACAAGCAGGTTCCACTGGCCAGCACCACCGTATCCGGCGCGACGGATGAATCATGACGCAGCACCGCCTCGGCTTCGCGCTCGGCCTGACGCAGCCGAACCGGCGCGCCATCGGCCAAGCCCAGGCGCGCGGCGGTCTCGGGATGAATGCGCGGGTCGGCGGCCTGCGCAGACTCGCGTTGTTGCAGCGGTTGCGAGCGACGCAGCAGCGAGTCGGCCGCATGATTGGCGACCGGACCTGCGCGCCGCAAACCGCCGGCATCCGAGTCGAAGCGTTCGACCGCTGCCGGCTGTGCCACCGGCCGATCCAGCGCATCGAAGCGCTCGACCACGTCAGCCAGGCCGGCAAAGCCGAAACCGTCCAACGCCAGCCGCTCGCCCAGCGCGCGCAGGATCTTCCAGCCCTCGCGCGCCTGCCCCGGCGGTTTTGCCGCAGCTTTCAACCACTGGCGCGTGCCGTCGAGGTTGATCACGCTGCCGTCGGTCTCGGGTACCGGTGCCAGCGGCAGGATCACGTCCGCGGTATCGAGCAGATCGCTGCCGGCAAAACTCGCCAGCGCAATGACGCACTCGGCCGCATCCAGTGCCAGCCGGGCAGCGCCCGGATCGGCGACATCGAACTGCGGCTCGAGGTCATGCAGCAGATAGCCCTTGAGTCCGACGCGCAACTGCTCGCTGGCCGCCAGTCCGCCTGCACCCGGGACCATACCGGCACGGCAGGCACCCTCGCTGTTGGCCGGACCGGGCAGCACCATGAGCGCCACGTCCAGCAAGGCCGCAATCTCGGTCGCCAGCGCCCGCAGGGCCGCCGCCTGAGGATGGAACAACGCCTGGTCGCCGAGCACGAGAAAGCCAGCAGCGGCCTCATTCAGCGTGGCCGCCATGACGGTCGCGGTTTCATCGGCATCCAGGGTCGCGAGGTAGCGACCCAGGGCGGTGTCGGGCAATTCATCTCCACGCGCGGCAAACGCGGCGCGTGCCACACGCCCAAGCGCCGCCACCCAGTGATCGGGCGCGACCACGCAGCGGCGGTGCAGATCGAACGGGAACGACCAGGCCGTCGCATTGACATCCATCACGCGCGCAGCACCTCGGCGCCAAGCCTTGCGCACGCGCTGGTTCAGGATCGGCTGCTCGTGGCGCAGATTGCTACCGACCAGCAGCACGGCGTCAGCCGTCTCGAGCTCGGCCGAGGGACGGTCCAGCCAGGCCTGGCCCAGCGCCGGATCGCTCGCGTCGGCCAGCCGCAGTCGATGGTCGCGGTGCGGCGTACCCAGTTCCTCGGCCAGACGCGCCAGCAGCAGCTGCTCCTCGACCGTCGCGCGCGGTGAGGCCAGCACGCCCAGCTGTTCCGCACCGTGCGCGTCGACGACACTGCGCAGTCGCTTGGCCGCATGTGCCATCGCGGTGTCCCAATCGGTTTCGCGCCACTTGCCATCGACCTTGATGCGAGGGGCGGTCACGCGATCCTCGGCCTGCAGGCCGAAATGGCTGTAGCGATCCCGGTCGGCGATCCAGCACTCGTTGACTGCTTCGTTCTCGCGCGGCACGCAACGCATGATGCGACCGGCCTTGACGTGATAGAAAAGATTCGAACCAACACAGTCATGCAAGCCAACACCGGGTCGCGCCGACAATTCCCAGGCACGCGCGGAAAAGCGGAACGGCTTGTTGGTCAGCGCCCCGACCGGACACAGATCGATGATGTTGCCGGACAGCTCCGATTCGATGTTGCGTTCGATGAAGGTCGAAATCTCCGTTTTCTCGCCGCGACCGATACCGCCCATTTCGGCGGTGCCAGCAACTTCCTCGAGAAAGCGCACGCAGCGGGTGCAGTGGATGCAGCGGGTCATGTCGGTGGCAATCAGCGGACCCAGGTTCTTGTCCTTGACCACTCGCTTGCGCTCGGTGAACCGTGAGATCGAGCGGCCGTAGCCCATCGCCAGATCCTGCAGCTCACATTCGCCGCCCTGGTCGCAGATCGGGCAATCCAGCGGGTGATTGATCAGCAGGAACTCCATCACCCCGCGCTGCGCATCGCGCGCACGCTTGGAATGCGTGAACACTTTCATGCCCGGCGCGACCGGCGTGGCACAGGCCGGCAGCGGCTTGGGTGCCTTCTCCACGTCCACCAGACACATCCGGCAGTTGGCCGCGATCGACAGCTTGTGGTGGTAGCAGAACCGCGGAATCTCGATCCCGGCGCGATCGGTCGCCTCGATCAGCATCTCGCCCTTGCGCGCCTGAACCTCGCGACCATCGACCTCGATGGTCAGCAGATCCGTGTCCTGTTTCTCGACTGTTGCCATGTCTCGTTCCACTAAAGGCTTTTTAACCGCAGATGAACACAGATGAACGCAGATGAAAATCAATCTGCTCCTTGAACAGGGAAGGAAGCGAAGAAAGAACGAGCTCCGGCCTACAGCGCTTGAAAAGCCCCGGCGAGAATGGTTCGTTATAAATCCTCGACAAATTCATCTTATATGCTCTTCGTGCTCTTCCTGCTTTTTGTAAGTTGATTTCGAATCTTCATTTATCCGCGTTCATCTGCGTTCATCTGCGGTAAAGCAGACTCAAGCCGCGGCGCCGAGTTTTTCGTCGACGATGGAGCGGCCGTGTTCGACGTAGTATTCGAATTCGTGTCGAAAATGACGCAGGAAACCCTGCACCGGCCAGGCGGCGGCTTCGCCGAAGGCGCAGATGGTGTGGCCTTCGATCTGGCCGGCGGCCGAGACCAAAAGGTCGATATCCTCCGGCCGACCCTGCCCTTCGCTGATGCGCTTGAGCACACGATACATCCAGCCGGTCCCTTCGCGACAGGGCGTACACTGGCCGCAGGACTCGGCGTAGTAGAAGCGCGCGATGCGCGTGCAGGCGCGCACCATGCAGGTCGTTTCGTCCATCACCACGACCGCACCCGAACCCAGACCGGAGCCGGCCTTCTGCAACGCGTCGAAATCCATGGTGATTTCCATCATCGTCTCGGCCGGCAGTACCGGCATCGAGGAACCACCCGGAATCACGGCTTTGAGCGCATTGCCACCTCGTACACCGCCGGCCATTTCCAATAACTCGGCAAACGGCGTTCCCAGTGGAATCTCGAAGTTCCCCGGCGCATTCACATGTCCGGAGACCGAGAAGATCTTCGGCCCGCCATTGTTCGGTTTGCCGATGTTGAGGAACCAGTCGGCACCGTTGCGCAGGATCGCCGGCACCGAAGCCAGCGTCTCGGTGTTGTTGATCGTGGTCGGCTTGCCGTACAGACCGAAATTGGCCGGAAACGGCGGTTTGAAACGCGGCTGGCCCTTCTTGCCCTCCAGCGACTCCATCAACGCGGTTTCCTCACCGCAGATGTAGGCGCCGGCACCGAGCACGGCGTAGAGATCAACATCAACGCCGGAGGCCTTGATGTTCCTGCCCAGCAGGCAGGCTTCATAGGCTTCTTTCAACGCAGCCTCGAAGCGCTCGAACGGTTCGTGATGGAACTCGCCCCGCAGGTAGTTGTAGCCCACCGACGCGCCCATCGCGTAACAGCCGATCGCCATGCCCTCGATCACCGCATGCGGGTTGTAGCGCAGGATGTCGCGATCGTGGCAGGTACCCGGTTCGGACTCGTCGGAGTTGCACAGCAGATACTTCTGCCCCGGCGCCGAGCGCGGCATGAACGACCACTTCAATCCAGTCGGGAAGCCTGCGCCACCACGACCCCGCAACGCCGATTTCTTGACCTCCTCGATGATGTCTTCCTGCGGCGTCTTCTCGGCCAGGATCTTTTCCCAGGCCTGATAGCCGCCATGACGCCGGTAGGCCTCCAGCGACCAGCACTCGGGCTCGTCAAGATGCGTGAAGCAAACGTTGTGTTCAGCCATGAAGACACCCTTGGTCTTGAACAATCGGAAAACCGCAAATGAACGCAAATGCACGCAAATGCACTACACACTGAACGGCGCTGTTGATTGGGGCCCAGGCGAACGAGCGCATTTCGCAACAACGAGTGCCGCAACACCCTTTCAGATCATATTTGCGTTTATTTGCGTTCATTTGCGGTTCAAGAATCAAGAATTATTCCAGCCCATCCAGAATCTGATCGATCTTTTCTTCGGTCAGCTTTTCATGGTAGTGACCGTTGACGATCATCATCGGCGCGCCGACGCAGGCGGCGACGCATTCTTCCTCGATCTTCAGGAAGATCCGGCCGTCCGGCGTGGTCTCACCCATCTTGATGCCGAGCTTGTTTTCGATATAGTCGACAACCGTATCGGCGCCGCACAACATGCAGGAGATGTTGGTACAGATCGAGATCGTGTTGCGGCCGACCGGCTCGGTTTCAAGCATCGAATAAAAAGTCGCGACCTCGTAGACCCAGACCGGCGGCAGTTCGAGGTAGTCGGCCACCGCGTCCATCAATTCCTGGGTGAGAAATCCGCCGTTCTGGTGCTGAGCGGCAACCAGCGACTGGATCACCGCCGAGCGCCTGCCTTCCAGACCTTCGGGGAACTTCGCCTTCCACTGCTCGATGGTTGCGCGTGTGGCATCGTTGAGCAGTTCGGCCTTGCCGGCTGCGGGTGATTGATGTGGCTGCATCGTTTCGTTCCTATCGATCCACTTCGCCGAAAACGATGTCCAGGGTGCCGATCACGGCCACCACGTCGGACAGCATGTGACCCTCGGTCATCTCGTTCATCGCCGAGATATGGACAAAGCCCGGCGGTCGCAGGTGCACCCGGAACGGCTTGTTGGCACCATCCGAGATCATGTAGCAGCCGAACTCACCTTTCGAGGCCTCGACCGCAGCGTAGGTCTCGCCTTCGGGCACGCAGTAGCCCTCGGTAAATAACTTGAAGTGATGGATCAGCGCTTCCATGTCGTCTTTCATTTCGGCGCGCGTGGGCGGCGTGATCTTGTGATCGCCCAACATCACCGGACCCGGGTTATGCCGCAGCCACTCGATGCACTGCTGGCAGATGCGCGCCGACTGCCGCATCTCCTCGATGCGCACCAGATAGCGGTCGTAGCAATCGCCGTTCGTTCCCACCGGGATATCGAAATCAACCTCGGAATATTTCGCGTACGGCTGCTTCTTGCGCAGATCCCAGGCCACGCCCGAACCCCTGAGCATGGGGCCGGTAAAACCCAACTGCTTCGCGCGCTCAGGCGAGACCACGCCGATACCGACATTGCGCTGCTTCCAGATCCGGTTGTCGGTCAGGAGCGTCTCGTAGTCATCGACTCGCTCAAGCTGGTAGGCCATGAACTGGTCGAGGTAGTCGAGCAGCGAGCCTTCGCGCCACTGGTTCATGCGCTTGATATCAGCGTCCTTGCGGAAACGCGAGGGCTGATGGCGCGGCATTTCCTCGGGCAGGTCGCGGTAGACGCCGCCGGGCCGGTAATAGCAGGCATGCATGCGCGCACCGCTGACCGCCTCGTAGGCATCGAGCAGGTACTCACGCTCGCGGAAACAGTACAGGAAGAGGGTCATGGCGCCGAGATCCAGCCCATTGGCCGCCAGCCACATCAGGTGGTTCATCAGCCGGGTGATCTCGTCGTAGAGCGTGCGAATCCACTGCGCGCGCTCGGGCGCCTCGATGCCCAGCAGTTGTTCGATGGCACGCACGTAGGCGTGCTCGTTGATCATCATCGACATGTAGTCGAGCCGGTCCATGTAGCCGATCGACTGGTTGAACGGCTTGGACTCGGCCAGCTTTTCGGTCGCGCGATGCAGCAGGCCAACGTGCGGGTCGGCGCGCCGCACGACTTCGCCATCCATCTCCAGGATCAGGCGCAGCACACCGTGCGCGGCCGGATGCTGCGGGCCGAAGTTGAGCGTGTAGTTTCGAATCTCAGCCATGCCCGGCCTCCGCGCTATCGGGCGCTTCGTTGATATAGCGAGAATCGCGCCGGATCACGCGCGGCACCAGCACGCGCGGCTCGATTTCGGTTGGCTCATAAACCACGCGCCCACGTTCTTCGTCATAGCGCACGGCAACATTGCCGATCAGCGGGAAGTCCTTGCGGAACGGGTGGCCGATGAAGCCGTAGTCGGTCATGATCCGGCGCAGGTCCGGATGACCCTCGAACACGATTCCGAACAGGTCGAAGGTCTCGCGCTCGAACCAGTTGGCCGAATTCCAGATCTCGACCACCGACGGCAGCATCGGGAAATCGACCTGATCGGGGTGGCAGCGAAGACGCAGGCGACGATTGTCGCGGGTCGACAGCAGTTGCACGACCACCGCGAAGCGGTTCGGGATTTCGCCAGCCTCGGGCCGACTGGCCCAGTCGAAACGGCCGGGGCCGAGAAAATCAACGCCGCGCGAAAAACCCGAGCCACTGGCCTCGGCAGTTTCCCACTCGTCGTCACCGTAGCCGAGGTAATCGACACCACATAGATCGATCAGCATGTCGAAGGCCACGGCCGGCGCATCGCGCAGCAGCCGACAGGCCTCGAGCCAGTTGGCCGGCGCAATCTCGGCGATCAGCTGGCCTCGCACTTCATCGAGGCGGACCATGCGCTCACCCAGCACCTCGCGCACCCGCTCGGCCGGAACCTGGTTGCGTTCGCTGAACTCGCTCATGCCGCACTCGCCATGATCGACTGGGTGCGCCGAATCTTCTTCTGCAGCTGCAGGATGCCGTAGATCAGCTGCTCAGCCGACGGCGGGCAGCCCGGCACGTAGATATCGACCGGCACGATCCGGTCACAGCCGCGCGTGACCGAGTAGGAATAGTGGTAGTAGCCGCCGCCGTTGGCACACGAGCCCATCGAGATCACCCATTTCGGATCGGGCATCTGGTCGTAGACCTTGCGCATGGCCGGAGCCATCTTGTTGGTCAGGGTGCCGGCCACGATCATCACGTCGGACTGGCGCGGACTGGGCCGGAACACCACACCGAAACGGTCGAGGTCGTAGCGCGCGGCACCGGCGTGCATCATCTCGATCGCGCAGCAGGCCAGGCCGAAGGTCATCGGCCACATGCTGCCGGTGCGGGCCCAATTCATCAGCGCATCCACGCTGGTCACCGCCCAGCCGCGACCGGCCAGGGGATTGGCGTCGGCGTTCGGACGCAGGATGTCGTCAATCGAGTCGAGTTTGCCGTCTACTCCCATTCCAGCGCACCTTTCTTCCATTCATAGATGAACCCGACCACAAGAACGCCGAGAAACACGGTCATCGCGATCAAGCCGGTCATGCCAATCTGCTCCAGCGCCACCGCCCATGGAAACAGGAAGGCGATCTCGAGGTCGAAGATGATGAACAGGATCGCAACGAGGTAGAAACGCACGTCGAACTTCATGCGCGCGTCTTCGAAGGACTCGAAACCGCACTCGTAGGTCGAGAGTTTTTCAGGATTGGGTCGGCGTGGGCCCAGAATGCCCCCGGCGACCATCAGGCCGACACCCATTCCCGTGGAGATCATCAGGAAAACGAGGATCGGGAAGTACTGTTCGAGCATCGATCAGGTTCCTCGCGAGTCTGAAGCACGACCGCGATGATACCGGACCGGGCCGGCCAACGGTTCGCGCATGTTGTTCCGCTTGCGACATGCCCCGATCACACGCGGGCACATCCACGGCGGTTAGCAAGTTGCTGGTGCCGAAGGCCGGACTCGAACCGGCACGGCCTAGGGCCACTGCCCCCTCAAGACAGCGTGTCTACCAATTCCACCACTTCGGCGCAACTTGCAACATCAACGGCCTACGCTCCCGTATCCGTATCGTCGGACGCTGCGGCCGGCTCGACCGCTGCATCCTCTGCCGGCGCGGGGGCACCGGCATCAATTTCGTCCAGCACTTCATCAATGCCTGCCGCGCCCGCCGGGTCAGCCGCCGGTTGATTGACGGTCGGCGCCAGCACGGATTCATCCAGCACGGAGCGATCGACCGGCTCCGAGGCGACATGGGTGGCCAGAACCGCCAGTGTCAGACTGATGCCGAAGAATGCCAGGGCCAGCCAACTGGTGGTCCGGGTCAGGAAGTTTCCGGCACCGCGCGAGCCGAACACTGTACCCGAAGCGCCGGCACCGAAGGCCGCGCCCATGGTCGCACCCGGGCCGCGCTGAACCAGCACGATGGCGATCAAGCCGATTGCGACCAGTACCTGAAAAACGATCAACGTGGTAAACATGTGCTCTTCGATTTCTCCAGCTCAACGACCGGCTGCTTTCTGAGGCACCTTCCGACACCAGCAGCGCAACCCAACGCTATCCATTCCGGACACACACCATGACGCGCGAGACCCGACAGCCCGGCGCATGCCGCAACCGCTTCCGACCTCAGGCGGCCGCAGCGATGGCCAGGAAACTGTCCGCCTGCAACGACGCCCCACCAATCAAGCCGCCGTCGATTTCGTCGCAGGCCAGCAGTTCGGCGGCATTGTCCGGCTTCATGCTGCCGCCGTAGACAATCCGAATTCGGCCGGCAATTGTAGCATCGTGCCCGGCCAGCAGGGACCGGATTTGCCGATGCACTTCTGCAGCCTGAGCAACCGATGCGGTCCGTCCGGTACCGATTGCCCAGACCGGCTCGTAGGCAATCACGGCATTGTCCAATGCCTGCATGCCGCAGGCCTCGATCACGGCCCCGACCTGGCGACCGACGACCGCGCCGGTCTGCCCGGCTTCGCGCTGCGCCTCGGTCTCGCCCACGCACAGCACCGGCGTCAGGCCGGCTTCTTGGGCGCGCGCGAACTTGGCCGCGACCCGCGCGTCGTCCTCGTCGTGCAGTTGGCGGCGCTCGGAATGCCCGACCAGAACATAGCGCACGCCCAGTTCAGCCAGCATGCTTGCCGAAACTTCGCCGGTGTAGGCGCCATTGTCATGCGCACTGACATCCTGCGCGCCCAGCGCACAGTGATCAATCGCCTGCAGCCGGTCCGCGACCCGCTCGAGGTAGGGAAACGGCGGCATCAGCAGCACCTCGACGTCGTCCGGTGGCGTGAATCCGGCCACCGCCGCAGCCAGTTCCTCGGCCAGCGCGACCGATCCGTTCATCTTCCAGTTTCCGGCCACCAGGATGCCGCGTTGCGTGGTCATGCCCAAACCTCCAGTCCGTTCCCGTCTACCCTACGAACACCGATCCGGCATTCACCATTTCGGTCGCATTATACGTAGACTCGTTGATCCACCGAACCTTTGTCAGGAGAACCCGAACATGTTCCGAGGCCTCGCCTTGACCATCACACTTGCCGCTGCGCTTGCCGCCCCCCGCGCCGAAGCCGTTGAACGCTACCAGATCGACATCCGCGGCCAGCATGCATTCATTCAGTTCCGAATCCCGCATCTGGGTTTTTCCTGGCTATACGGCCGTTTCAACCGCTTCGATGGCGAATTTACCTTCGACCCGGCCGACCCGTCGAACTCCAGCGTCTCGGTGCGCATCGACACCGGCAGCATCGACACCAACCACGGCCAGCGCGATGATCACCTGCGCGGTGAGGACTTCCTGACCACCAGCCAATTCCCCCAGGCGCACTTCGAGTCCACCGCGTTCGTACCACTCGGCGACGATCGCTACCGGCTGGAGGGCGAGCTGAGTCTGCTCGGCCGCAGCGCGCCGATCGCGATCGAGGTCGAGCAGATCGGCGCCGGCCAGGACCCGTGGGGCGGTTTCCGGCGCGGCTTCGAGGGCAGCACCACGCTGCGGCTCAAGGACTGGGGCATCGACTACGAACTGCCGGCGGCCGAAGAAGTCGAACTCACGCTCGCGATCGAAGGTATCCGCCAGGACTGACGGCGCGCCGCCACTCCTCCATCCCGTCAACGATCCTGAAGGCGACCCTGGTGGGCCATGCGGTTGCAGGTAACACTCAGAGCCCCTGTGCCGGTGCGAATCAAGGCGCGTTTCGCCGGGAATGGCGCGCCCTTGCCAAGAAACGCAACGCCGAGTCGCGCCGGCACAGGGGCTCCCATTTTTTTTGACGGCGGTGCCGCCGCACAAGCGCCGTGGGCAGCGTTCCGCTCGCTGGACGGCCCGGCAACTCGCGCGCCTTGCCCACGACGCTTGTGCGGCGGCTTAGTGTTACCTAGATTAGCCGCATGGCCCACTAGTCAAACGCTTTCGGGCTGCAGGCGCTATACTTTCCCGAGGTAGCGTTTTGGGCGTTGTTGGAATCAACGTTGATCGGGATTTTCCGGGGAAGGTACGTGCACTCATCCATGGCCGTGTCGCCGTCAGCGGCGGCCACAAAACCGGTTCGGCGGCTGCATCCGGCGCGCAAGCGGGCGTGCGCGGTCATTCCGGCGCGCGACGAGGCCGATGATGTCGGTGACGTGGTGCGACGAGTACTCGAGGCCGGGATTCCCGCAATCGTGATCGACGACTGCTCCAACGATCGCACCGCGGAGATTGCACGCGCGGCCGGCGCCATGGTGTTGCGCCTGCCCTTCCACGGCGGCAGCTGGGCGGCGATTCAGACCGGCATGCGCCAGGCGCTGGCGCTGGGTTTCGGCTACGTGATCACCCTGGATGCCGACGGTCAGCACCATCCCGAGGACATCCCCGCATTGCTGGAACGAATGGATGCGCCGGATGCGCCGGACGTGATCATCGCCTCGTGCCCGGATCGGGCCAACCAGCGCCGCAAACTGGCCTGGCGCGTGCTGCGCGCGCTCAGCGGCCTGAACATCGACGACCTGACCTCGGGCTATCGAGTTTACGCTCGCGAGGCCGTGCAACTGCTGGCCTCGCAGGACTGCACCTTGCTCGAATATCAGGATGTCGGCGTGCTGCTGCACCTGGTGCGCAACCGTTTCGAAATCGTCGAAGACCACGTGCGCATGCGCCCGCGCCGCCATGGCCGCTCGCGGGTGTTCAGTTCCTGGGCGATGGTCGGCTACTACCTGGTCTACTCCTGCCTGATCGGTGGCAGCCGGCGGGTGCGAAGGACACGCCGATGATTACGCTGCCGGGCTTTGCCGCCTTGCTGGCGTTGATCGTTATCGGTCTGATCCTGTGGTTGATCCGCAGCGACCGGCTGCCGATCAGCCATGCGCTGTGGTGGCTGGGCATTGCCGGTGTTGTTGGCATCCTCGGACTGAAGCCGCGACTGATCGACGATGCCGCGCGCCTGGTCGGCGTCGACTATCCGCCGGCGCTGCTGTTTACGCTCGCCATCCTGGTGCTGGTGGTCAAGGCACTGCACGAGGACCTGGAAGTCTCGACCACGCGCCGCCGCCTGTTGCGGCTGGCCCAGAAAGTCGCAATGCTTGAGGCTCAGCTTGAGAAGGAACGTACGCGACGCGATGCAGACGTGACTTCGAATGAGGACTGAGCAGGGAGGATGAGCATGCCGCAGGGGGCCCGGGGCACGAATTCGTCATTCCCCGTCGAGCAGGCGCCATGGCTCACCGCGCTGTTGGCTGTCGTGACCGCACTGGTCTACTGGCCATCGTTCTCGACCTGGTTCTTCCTCGACGATTTCCGCATCATCCTCGAGAACCCGGCGCTGCACAATGCCTTCGATCCGTCGGCCGTCTGGCAGTTCTCGAAGGCACGCTTCATCGCCTCATGGACGCTGGCAGCCAACTACACCGTCCACGGTGAGCAGGTGTTCGGCTACCACCTGGTCAACTTTGCGATCCACCTGGGCGCGGGCTTCGGGCTGTGGCTGTTGCTCAGGGGCCTGCTCGGCACGCCGGCGCTGCGCGACGGGCCAGACTGGTTGCGCTGGGTGCCGTGGATCGCCGCGGCATTGTTCCTGCTGCACCCGTTGCAGACCCAGGCAGTGACCTACATCGTCCAGCGCTATACCTCGCTGATGGCGATGTTCTACCTGCTGGCGCTGGCGACCTGGGTGCATGCACGACTGCGCGCGTCCTGGCGACTGTACCTGGCCTGCGCGACCTGCGCGGGACTGGCGATGTTCAGCAAGCAGACCGCCGCGACCTTGCCGCTGGCACTGGTGCTGGTCGAGTTGCTGTTCTTTCGACGGCCCGGAGCGCGCGCCTGGGCAGCCACTCTCGCGCTGGCCGCCCTGACTGCGCTGGCCTGCGGCTGGCTGCTGATGCAGCCGGGTTTCGACATCGTTGGACTGACCCGCGAGACCGGCCAGATCGGCCGCGTCGACTACCTGGCCACGCAAATGGACGTGCTGTGGCGCTACCTCGGACTGCTGGTCTTCATCGGCGAACAGCGGCTGGAATATGACCTGCCGCTGGCCGACGGATTTTCGCTTGCCACCTGGATGTACGCCGCCGGCCACCTGGCCCTGATCGGCGGGGCCGCAGCGCTGTGGCGGCGGCTGCCGCTGGTCACCTTCGGCGTGCTGTTCTACTATCTCGCCCACGTGATCGAGTCGAGCTTCCTGCCGATCATCGACCTGGTATTCGAACATCGTACCTACCTGCCCAATGCCGGCGCGCTGAGCGTGGTCGCGCTCGGCCTGGCCTTTCTGGTCGATCGCCTGCGGATGCGTCATTTCGGGGCAATCGTGACCCTGAGCGTGCTGCTGGCGGTGGCCGTCGCCGGCCACGCGCGCAACCGGCTGTGGGCCGATCACATCGCCTTTTTGCAGCATGAGACACAGGTCAGCCCCGATTCGCAGCGCGCCTGGACCAGTCTGGGCAAGGAACTGATGCGCGAGCAGCGCTTCGACGAGGCATTGCAGGCACTGGAGCGCGCCCAGGCAATCGCGCTTGCGTCCGAGGACGGACGTCTGCGCCCACCGACGCTGTTGAACATGATCTTCGCGCTGCACTACACCGGCAACAATGCCCGTGCCGTAACGTTCGCCAACGCGATCGACACGGCCGCGTTCAATGCCACCGAAACGGCGTTCTTCCATGAAGCTCGCGGCCGCGCACTGCTGGCGATGGGTCGCGCAGCGGCGGCCCGGGATGATCTCGAGCAGGCCGCGCGCATCAATCCCTCGATCGCCGTGGTGACATTTCTGGCCGCCGCCGAACTGGAACTGGGCAATCGAAATCGCGCCCACCAACTGGCCCGACAGGTGCTCAATGCAGATCCTGCCAACAGGATGGCACGCGAGATCCTGGGCAACCGCCGCTGAAGCGTTCTTCAGGTCGCCGGACGGACGTCCATCGCATGCAGCCGCCGCTCGTCGGCGGCCGTGACCTCGAACCGGAAGCCACCGAACTCGACCGCCTCCTCGACCTCGGGTACGTAACCGAACTGCGATACCACCAGCCCGCCGATGGTGTCGAATTCCTCGTCGGAGAACTCGGTACCGAAGGCTTCGTTGAAGTCGTCGATCAGCGTCAGTGCCTGCACGGCAAAGCCACCATCCTCGAGCCGGCGAATGTCCTCGACGGTCTCGGCGTCGTGTTCGTCGTCGATCTCGCCGACGATTTCCTCGAGCACGTCCTCGATCGTAATCAGACCGGCCACGCCGCCGTACTCGTCGACCACGATCGCCATGTGGTTGCGGCTGAGGCGAAATTCCTTGAGCAGGATGTTCAGGCGCTTGGACTCGGGGATGATGACCGGCTCGCGCACCAGGTCGGCAAGCGTCAGACCGTGCTCGCGCGCGACCAGCCGCAGCAGGTCCTTGGCCAGCAGGATGCCCTTGATTTCATCCTTGTCCTCGCCGACGACCGGAAAGCGCGAGTGACCGGACTCGATGATGATCGGCAGAATGTCGTCGAGCGTGTCGCCCTGATGGATTACCACCATCTGCGAGCGCGGGATCATGGCATCGCGCACCTGCAGCTGGTCGACCTCCAGCGCGCCCTCCATCATCGCCAGCGTCTCGGCCTCGATCAGCCCCGAGCCGGCCGCCTCGCGCAACAGTTCCAGCAGATCCTCGCGACTGCGCGGGTCGGCACCAAAGGCGCGTCCGAGCCGCTCGAGCCAGGTGGTTCGCGGGGCGGCTGCGTCGCCGTTGTGAAAACTACTGTCGCTACTGTCGGATTCTTCGTTCATGGACACCGGAAAAATGGGTCAGGCCCCGTGCGGGACATCAGCGTAGGGATCGGGAACGCCGAGTTCGGCCAGAATTCGGCATTCGGTCTGTTCCATCGCGACCGCCGCATCGGCATGTATATGGTCGTAGCCGCGCAAGTGCAAGACTCCATGGACGACAAGGTGTGTCCAGTGATGGGTCGACGGCTTGCCCTGGGCAGCCGCCTCGCGCGCGATCACCGGCGCGCACAGCACGATATCGCCGGCAAGTGCAGCCATCTCGCCGGGCGGCAGACCCGGCGGCGCCTCGCCGGGGAAACTCAGCACATTGGTGGCGTAGTCCTTGCCGCGCCACTGCCGGTTCAGCGCCCGGCCCTCGGCCTCGTCGACGATGCGGATGCAGATCTCGGCATCATGCGGATCGGCCAGCGCGGCCTCGACCCAGGCCACCAGTTCGGCATCAGCCGGCAAATCCTCGGCCATCAATTCACGCTGAATCTCAACGGACATGGTGCTCCTCATCGGCCTGTGCATCGGCCCGCTCGTAAGCCTCGACGATGGCGCGCACCAGGGGGTGACGGACCACGTCGCGTGCATCGAAAAACGTCATGCCCACGCCCTCGACATCGCGCAGCAGGCCGATCGCCTGCTTGAGCCCGGACAAGGACTTCGAAGGCAGGTCGATCTGCGTCAAATCGCCGGTGATCACCGCCTTGGAACCGAAGCCGATCCGGGTCAGAAACATCTTCATCTGCTCGGGCGTGGTGTTCTGGGCCTCGTCAAGAATCACGTAGGCATCGTTCAGGGTGCGCCCGCGCATGTAGGCCAGGGGTGCGACTTCGATCACGTTGCGCTCGATCAGCCGGCCGACCTTCTCGAAGCCCATCATCTCGAACAGGGCATCGTACAGCGGCCGCAGATACGGATCGACCTTCTGCGCCAGGTCGCCGGGGAGAAAACCCAGCCGCTCGCCGGCCTCGACCGCCGGTCGCACCAGCACGATGCGCTGGACACGATCGGTCTCCAGCGCGTCGACCGCGCAGGCCACGGCCAGGAAGGTCTTGCCGGTGCCGGCCGGGCCGACGCCGAAGTTGACGTCGTGAGTCTTGATGCGCTCGAGGTACCTGCGCTGATTCGGGCCGCGCGCCCGGATCAGGCCGCGGCGGGTGCGAATGGCAACTTCGGCCTCGGCATCATCCGGCTCGTCCAGCCCGGCGACCTGCAGGCTGAGGTTGACCAGCGCCGGCGTGAGCACCTCGCGCTCGGTCTGGCGAAACAGCTTGCGCAACACGCGGCGGGCATTGCGGCTGGCCTCGGGTTCACCCTCGATCGCAAACAGGTTGCCGCGCGAGTTGATGTCCACACCCAGGCGCTTCTCGATCAGCTTGAGATGCTCATCGAAGGCTCCGCACAGGTTGGCCAGCCGCTGATTGTCGGCCGGCTCGAGTTCGATCGTGACCGGTTCCAGGGTCGTGCTCATGCGGCATCGCGCGCGGCAATGCGCCCGCGCAACGAATTGGCCAGCGCCTGAGTGATCTGCAGGTCCACGAACTGCCCGACCAGACTTGCCGGACCGGCAAAATTGACCACCCGGTTGTTCTCGGTGCGCCCGGCCAGCTCGGCCGGATCCTTCTTGCTCGGCCCCTCGACCAGTACGGTCTGGACCGTACCGACCATGGCCTGCGAAATCGCGCCGGCCTGTTCGTTGAGCAGGGTCTGCAGGCGCTGCAGCCAGACCTTCTTGTCGCCCGGCGGCACGTTATCGGGCAGACTGGCCGCCGGCGTGCCGGGCCGGGCCGAGTAGATGAAACTGAAGCTCTGGTCGAAATTCAGATCTTCGATCAGCTTCATGGTCTGCTCGAAATCGGTCTCGGTTTCGCCGGGAAAGCCGACGATAAAATCCGACGACAGCGAAATATCGGGCCGGACCTCGCGCAGCTTGCGGATCCTGTGCTTGTATTCCAGCACGGTGTGGCCGCGCTTCATCAGCGCCAGCACCCGATCGGAGCCGGACTGTACCGGCAGATGCAGGTAGTTGGCCAGCTTCGGTGTGTCGGCAAAGGCTTCGATCAGCCGATCGGAAAACTCCACCGGGTGCGAGGTGGTAAAGCGGATTCGCTCGATGCCATCGAAGGCCGCGACATAGCGGATCAGCATCGCCAGGTCGGCAATGCCGCCGTCATGCATGGGCCCGCGGTAGGCATTGACATTCTGGCCGAGCAGGTTGATCTCGCGTACACCCTGGGCCTCGAGTCCGGCGACCTCGCCAATCACATCGTCGAGCGGCCGGCTGACCTCCTCACCACGGGTGTAGGGCACGACGCAGAAGGTGCAGTACTTCGAGCAACCTTCCATGACCGAGACGAACGCGCTCGGCCCGCGCGCGCCGGGCGGCGGCAGATGGTCGAACTTCTCGATCTCGGGGAAACTGATGTCGATTGCCGCCTTGCCGCTGCTGCGCCGACGCTCGATCAGCTCGGGCAAGCGATGAATTGTCTGCGGGCCGAACACCAGATCGACGAACGGCGCGCGCTTGACGATGCCCTCACCTTCCTGACTGGCCACGCAGCCGGCCACGCCGATCATCACCTCGGGGCGTTTTTCCTTCAGCGGTCGCCACTGACCGAGCTGCGAGAACACCTTTTCCTGGGCTTTTTCCCGGATCGAGCAGGTGTTGACGAGGATGACGTCGGCCTCGGCCGCATCGTCGGTCAGCGTCAACCCGTGCGATGCTGCCAGCACCTCCGCCATCCGGTCGGAGTCATACTCGTTCATCTGGCAGCCGTGGGTCTTGATGAAAAGCTTGCCGGCCATGGTTCCTCGTCGTGCCACGCGAATCGCGAAGTGTAGCAAATGCAGGCCCGGTGACGGATTTCAATGAAGGTTGTCGACTCAGCATGCACGGACGCTGGCGCATGCTCGGTCCTGGTCAGACTCCAGCGCGATACCTGCGATGAATCGAACCCTCGACACGATCGGAACACGCTCGGCCATCGCGCTGCTGCTGTGCGCGCTGACATTGCCGGCCATCGCCGAGTCGGTCTGCGAGCGCGCGCCGCTTCCGGCATCGCTGCTGCAGGCCGTGATCGAACCGATCGTGGAAAGCGGCTATGCCACGGGAACGACCACCAATCAGGCGCGCTTCGTGGCCGATTTCCTGTTCGCACTGGCCGAACATCCAGCGGTTGGCGCGCAGGGACCGTTCTGGATCAACCCGGCCGATTTCCTGGTGGCCTGGCAAGCTGCCACGGATACACCGGACGATGCCATTCCCGCCGCCATCGCCAACGTGCGCGCGTTCGATCAGCGCTTTTACGTCGCCCCGCTGACCGAACGACTGGCTGATGACCAGGGCTCGATCCGCGTGCGGCGCGCGCTCGCCGTGCGCGTGGCCTGGTCCGGTGGCCCGGAACGCTACGAGTACATCGACCGCATGAGCGATCCGCATGTGCGCATGCGCCACCAGCGTGAGATCGACTACCTGCTGCTCGAAACCGACCATTTCATCGCCTACGAACACGTGCGTGGCGTGGCCGGCCAGCCGATCACGGGGGCCCTGGGTGCTTTATTCGGCATCCTCGGCATGGCGCAGATCGAATCGACGCGCCTGGCGATCGACGACTACGGTACTCAAGTCAATCGCACCCAAGTGCGCAAGCTGTTCGAGTTCGAAACTGTCACCACCATCGCAGCAGACGGCCAGGCCCAGCGCGGCCTGCCCTCGGGGCGCGCTGACCTCGCGGAGCTGGCCGATCAAATGGCCACCGACTGGACCCCGGCCCCGGTCACGCCGCCGGGACCGTGCCGGTGACAATCCTGGCTACTTGAACGATCGCTGAATACCGACCGTATAGATGGTATCGAGCTCGTTGACGCCCGGCTCCGGGTCGGCGTTGTACTCGTTACGCAGCCGCAAGGCCAGACCCCAGCGACCATCGTTGCTCACCGTAACGAGGGCCGCCTCGCTGTCGACGCGGTAGGATCCGGTCGGATCGGAGACCGTCGGGCGGTAGTCCAGCACATGGTTGAAGTGCCAGCGCGAATTCAGATCCTTGTGGTAATCCCAGCCGACCACGGCGACCACGTCTTCGCGCGACTCACCGTTCTGGAACGATTCGGTCTGCACGCCCAAACCGGCACGCGGCTTGAATTCATGGCCGTCTCTGCGGATCACGAAATAGCCCGCGCCAAGGTCGACATTGGCGCGCAGGTCGAGGTCTTCCAATTCATCACGCTCCAGCCGCAGCGCACCGAAGACGAACCAGCGATCGGTAAAATCGCGTTCCAGCCCGGCCGTGCCGATCACTTCGTTCTCGGTCTGGCTTCCATCCTGGCTCGCGAAGCGCCCCTGCAGCCCCAAGCGCAACCGGTCGAACTCGGTTTCGCGCAGCGCCGAAAAGCGCGGATTGGCACCGAATTGGTCGGTGTTGCCGGAAGCACCGTTGACCGACAGCGAGACCTCGCTGGACCAGACCGCGGCGGCGCGCTGCTCCGGGGTCTGCATCACCGGCGCGGTCGGGTCTTCCAACGCCACCAACTCCTCGGCCGCCACTGCAAACGCGCCGGCGCGTTCGGAGCGGATCTGCTGCCCACCCTCGGCGTCCCAGTGCAAGCGCCCGACCACGCGCTCGCCGGATTCGAACACGAAACGCTGCTCGGACTCGGTTGCCAGGCCGCGCACGAACTCGCGCTGGATCGAAAGCGTGCCGGCAAACTGCGTCTCCAGCGTGATCACGTCACCTTCGATGGCCGTGACCGTGCCGATCAGGCGCGACCCGTCCTGCAACCACACCTCGTCGGCCCCGGCCGCAACCGACACCAGACACAAGCTCATCAGCGCGGCAGTGGCCGCGATTCGTACGGAATGCATTGAACGTCCCCAACAAAACGAAATCAAGCTTGAAATTATATCCGCGTGGTTGTGAACCAGACGCCAGCGCGCCGGCAACGAGAATCGGCGACAATCGTTGTTCCTGCCGTTGACCCGAGCATCCCGTCCAATGAAACGCTGGTTCATCACCGTTTACCTGCTGATGCTCGTCGGGCTGCTGCTGCTCGCGCTGTCGAAGCTGGACGCGCCGGGGGCGGGCCTGGCCGCGCTGGGCCTGGCACTCGGCGCCGGCGCACCGCTGGCTTTTTTCGGCTGGCTGATGCTGGCGCGCCCGGCGCGCACCGATGCCCATCCCGTGCTCGTTTCGGTCATCAGTGGGCTGGGTGCGGTCCTGACCATGGGCGCGGTCTATCGCTACGGCGAACAGTGGCAACCGTTTCTGCTCGGCGCAGTGCTGGCGCTGGCCGGCTGGCAAATCTATCTGCGCTGGTATTCGCGCCAACCCCGACCGACCGGGATACCCGTTCCGGGCCAGCCGCTGCCCGCCTTCGAACTCAGCGACAGTGAGGGCCGCACGGTATCGAGCCGATCACTGGCCGGACGCGCGGCCATCCTGCTGTTCTACCGCGGCAACTGGTGCCCTTTGTGCACCGCCCAGATCCGGGAACTCGCCGCGCAATGGCGCGAGATCGAGCGCCGTGGTGCCGAACTGTGGCTGATCAGCAGCCAATCACAGCAGCATACCCGGGCGATCGCCGAGCGCTTCGACATCCCCGCACGCTTCCTGCGCGATGTCGACAACCGCGCCGCACGCAGCCTGGGCATCGAGGCACCCGGTGCAGCTCCGGCAGGCATGGAACTGCTGGGCTACCCGGCCGACGCCGCGCTGCCGACCGTTGTGGTGGTCGACGCCGACGGCATCGTGCGCTTCATCGAGGTGGCCGCCAACTACCGGCTGCGCCCGGACCCCGGCATCTACCTGTCGGCGCTGGACAACTCGCGCCGGTAGCGACGCTTCAGCGCGCGCGTCTCGAACAGGACCGCGGCGAACAGGGCAAACAATGCGACCGCGCCCAGGATCAGGCCGAGCCGGGCCCAGGGCATGTCGAACGCCATGCGCATCAACGCGAGCCCGTAGAGCGTGCGCAACCATTCCAGCGCGCCCAGCACCAGCAACGCCTGCAGCAGTCGCGGCACCCAGTCCCGACGCAACAACAACAACAGCGGCAGCAGCGCGCACAGCGCACTTGGAATCAGCCAGCCGGCGCGGTAAAAATGCGCCGCCAGCAGCCAGAAACTCAGTATCGCCGGCAGCACGCGCAGCAGATTCATCCTCGCCACTCCAGAACAATTGGTTGATCGTCAAGTCTGGCACAACGCGCGCGCGGCGGGTCGATTGTCCAAACTGATGTGATCCGAATCAAGTTTTCAGCCTGATCGCCCGTCTACAATGCCGGCGATGGATGGACATCCATTCCCCGACTCCAAGAGAACGGCGCATGAATGAACAAGGCGGCTGGCTGACCGGCCTGATGCAAAGTCCGGAACCGCTGGCGCTGATGCGCCCGGATGGCAGCCAGCTATTGACCAACCCTGCCCTGCAGCGCGAGCTGCCCGGCATGCCGCTGGACGCCGAATTGCTGGCACCGCTGGTTGCAGAACCTCCCGCAAAATCGATTCGCCTCAACCGCTTCGATCACCGCGGCCAAGACGCACGGCTGATGCGCGTGGATCTCGGCGACTGGCTGCTGCTGGTGCTGCGTCAGGATGCCGATGCACCAGGCGTGGAACGGCTGCGCCAGCAACTGGTCGAGGCCGAGAAATCCAGCGTCACCGATCCGCTGACCGGAATCTGGAACCGCCAGCAATTTCAGGTAATGCTCGAGCGCGAACATGCCCGGGCCCTGCGCCTGCGCCAGCCGATCAGTCTGTTGATCATCGACATCGATCATTTCAAGCGTATCAACGACGAGCGCGGGCACGACGTCGGCGACCGGATCCTGCAGCAGCTGGCCACCTGCCTGGACCGTGAACTGCGCGCGATCGACAGCCTGTTTCGCTGGGGCGGCGAGGAATTCGTGGTGCTCGCACCCAACACCGGCCCCGGGGGTGTGGGCACGGTCGGTGAACGCCTGCGCCGGGCGGTCGCGCAGCATCGCTTCGAGTCCGACGCCCCACTGGAGCTCACGGTCAGCATCGGCGCGGCCACCCTCGAACACGACGAAACCAATTCAGACTGGTTCAAGCGCGCCGACCAGGCGCTGTACGCCGCCAAGCAGGCCGGGCGCAACCGCGTCCGGGTCGCTCCACCGGAGCTGCCCTGGCCCGACCACGGGCTTGAGGAAAACCCGCTGATGATGCCCTGGTTGCCGCGCTACGAGAGCGGTCACCCGATGATCGATGCCCAGCACAAGCGCCTGTTCGAGCTGGCCAATGAGCTCATCACCGTCAGCATCGATCCGGAAATCGACGACGCCGAAACCACCCGTCGACTGGATGCATTGATCGACCACAGCCGGATCCATTTTCGCGACGAGGAGGCGCTGCTGGAACGAATCGGTTATGCCGATCTTCGCAAGCACCGCCGCAGCCACCAGGCGCTACTGGAAAAAGCCGAGATGCTGCGCCAGCGTGTGGCCAGCGGCGTTGGCGCGCACGGGGAACTGCTCGACTTCCTGGTCAACCGACTCGTCCGGCAACACCTGATGAAGGTGGACATGGACTTCTTCCCCTGCCTGGCGGGCGTCGACTGAGCCGTGTCCGACTCGCGCCTATTTTGGCAACGCTTGTGGCAACGCTGGGCCGATCGCGGTGCAGCCGGCATCGTGCTGACCTACCTGGTCGTGGCCAGCCTGTGGATCGGCTTTTCCGATCTCGCCGTCGAGGCCGTGTTCCATTCCAGCGAAGCGATCGTCCACGCCAGCCTGATCAAGGGCTGGCTGTTCGTGATCGTCACCGCGGTGATGCTCTACGCGCTGATCACGAAACTCCTCCAACGCATCGATGATGCGCATGCCGCACAGCGCCGCGAACGGGCCAACCAGCGCCAGCGTCTGGAACGCATGGTGCGCGCACGCACCGCCGAGCTTGAGGCGGCCAACGCCGAACTCGATGCATTCACCTACGCAGTCTCCCACGACCTGCGCGCGCCGCTGCGCGCGATGAGCGGCTTTGCGCGTGCTCTGGAAGAAGACCAGCGCGATGCGCTGGACGACGCGGGCCGAATGTACCTGGACCAGATCACAACGGCCAGCGCCCACATGGGCGCGCTGATCGATGCGCTGCTGACGCTTTCCCGGACCACGCGCGGCGAGCTCGACCCACTGCCGGTCGATATCGCCGAGATCACGCGTCGCCAGTTGTCGTTGCTGGCCGCCCAGCAGCCCGAGCGCCGGGTCGATGCACAACTGCCCGAGACCCTGACCGTGCATGGAGATCCACGCATGCTCGAAGCGCTGGTGACAAACCTGATCGACAACGCCTGGAAATACACCGGCGAGCGGCCGAACGCCGAGATTCGGCTGACCCGGGAAGACGACGATGGCCACGATGGCTTCGTGATCGAGGACAACGGTGCCGGCTTCGACATGCGCCATGCTGGGGCGCTGTTTACGCCGTTTCAGCGTCTGCACCGCCAGGACGAGTTCCCTGGTATCGGAGTCGGCCTGGCCACCGTGCAGCGGATCGTCACACGCCACGGTGGTAAGATCGAAGCTGCCGGGGTTGTTGGTCAAGGTGCTCGGTTTCGCATTCTGCTTCCCCGCCGTTCCGGTTCCGCTGCCGATTCGGCGGCGCCGGCTTCGGATGTATCTACCGAGGATGCTGCGCGATGAACTCCGGACCCATTCTGCTGGTCGAGGACAATCCCCAGGACGAACTGTTGACCCTGCGCGCGCTGAACAAATCCGGCATCGGCAATCGAGTCGATGTGGTGCGCGATGGCCAGCAGGCGCTGGACTACCTGCTCGGCGAGCAGGATCCGCCCATGGAACTGCCGATCGTCGTGCTGCTCGACATCAGCCTGCCACGACTGTCGGGTCTCGAGGTCCTTGGCCAGCTGCGCCAGCACCCGCGCACGAAGCTGCTGCCGGTGGTGATCCTGACCTCGTCGGACGAGCCGGCTGACCGATTGCGTTCCTACGTCAACGGCGCCAACAGTTTCGTGCGCAAGCCGGTGGAATTCGCCGAGTTCGCCAACACCGTCGCCCGCCTGGGCCTGTACTGGGTCGCCACCAACCAGCCCGCCACCTGAGATTCGGCATGCCTGACCCGTCCGGCCTGAACCTGCTGTTGATCGAGGACAATCCGGCCGATGCCCTGCTACTGGAACGGCAGTTGGCGCGCGATCGCATCAATTGCCGGATCGAGCGGATCAATACCACTGCAGAGCTGTTGCACGCACTGCGACAACCCCGGGATGCGGTGCTGTACGACTACACCGTGCCCGGCATGGAATTCCACCAGACCATCACCACGATCCAGCAGGACCGACCCGATCTGCCAATCGTGCTGGTCTCGGGCACCGTGACCGAGACGATGGCGGTCGATCTGCTGCGCTACGGCATTGCCGATTTCGTACTCAAGGACAATCTCACGCGCCTGGCCAGCACGGTACAGCGATCGATTCGGGCAGCGCGCGAACGCAGCGGACGCATTCAGGCCGAAACCGCATTGCTCAAGCTCGGGCGCGCGGTCGAACAAAGCCCGGCGGCAATCGTGATTACCGATACCCAGCCACGCATCGAGTTCGTCAATCAGGCCTTCATCAAATCCTCCGGCTACCGCGAACAAGAACTGATCGGCAGCAACCCGTCACTGCTCAACCAGGGACTGACGCCGCCGGAAGTCTACGACGAACTCTGGGCCACGCTTCAGCGCGGTGAAATCTGGCACGGCGAATTTCACAACACGCGCAAGAACGGCGAAACCTACATCGAGGAAGCCACGATCGCGCCGATCCGCCAGCCCGACGGCACGGTCACACACTATGTCGGCATCAAGTCCGACATCAGCGATCAGCGCCAGACCCGCAAGCTGGTGCATGAACTGGCCTACTACGATCAACTCACCGGCCTGGCCAACCGCAGCCTGCTGCTGGAGCGGCTGAGCAAGGCCAGGTCCGGTCTGCTGCTGGTGATCGACATCGATGGTTTCAAGTTCATCAATGACCTGAACGGCCATGAGACTGGCGACCGGATCCTGAACGAGCTCGCCCGGCGGCTGAGCAACGAGTGCAAGGGCACCGATGCGCTGGTCGCGCGCATTGCCGGCAACCGGTTCGCGGTGTTGCTGAGCATCGAGATGGACAGGGAGCAAGCGCCGGACCCTGCGCTGGTGGAACGCATCGAGCGGCACAAGGCCGCGCTGGAGCGCCCCTACTCCGAGCACCATGAGGGCCAGGCCGATATCGCGCTCAGCGTATCGATCGGTGCCAGCCTGTTCGAGCAGCAAACCCCGGCCGACCAGGTCCTGAACCGTGCCGAAATCGCACTTCAGCAGGCGCGCGCGAAAGGCCGCGGTCACTGGCGACTGTTCGATCCGGCATTGCAGCAACAGATCGAACAGCGACTCACACTCCAGAATGAACTGACCCGCGCACTGGACCAGGACCAGTTCCGCCTGCACTTCCAATCCGTGTTCGACGCCGCCGGCCAGGTGGTGGGTGCCGAGGCACTGCTGCGCTGGCAGCATCCCGATGGAAGGCTGGTCGCACCGGGTGCATTCATCGAGGCCGCCGAAGAAAGCGGGCTGATCGTGGCGATCGGGAACTGGGTCATCGAACAGGGCTGCCGGCTGCTGGCCAAATGGGCCGAACAGCCCGCCACCGCCACGCTGCAGCTGGCCATCAACATCAGTCCGCAGCAGTTTCATCAACCGGATTTCGTGGCCCGGCTACGCCATTGTTTGCTCGAACACCGAATCGTGCCCGAACGCCTGGTGCTGGAGCTGACCGAAAGCGTGGTGATGGACAACCTGACGCAGGGTCAAGCGCGCATGCACGAGTGCCGCGAACTGGGTGTGCGCTTCGCGCTCGATGACTTCGGAACGGGCTACTCGTCGCTGGCCTACCTCAAGCACCTGCCGTTCGCGACCCTGAAGATCGATCAGGCCTTCGTCGCCGATATGCTTGAAGACGAAAGCGATGAGGCCATCGTGCGCGCCACCGTGGCCCTCGGCCAGGCATTGAAACTTCGAGTGGTGGCCGAGGGCGTTGAAACCCGGGCACAATTTGACGCGCTCAAGGGACTGGGCTGCGCGTACTTCCAGGGCTTTCTGCTGGCCCGGCCGGTACCGATCGCCGACTGGTCACCTCGTTCCTTTCAAAGTTGAGGATCTTCTCAGCGTTGCTCACCGGCGCTGGCGCACTGGATGCACAGCGTATTGGCCGGGTCCGCCTCCAGGCGCGCCGCGGCAATCGGCTCTTCGCATTCCAGGCATTGCCCGAACTCGCCGCGCTCGAGGCGCGCCAACGCCGCGGTCAAGGCGGCAATGCGCTGTCGACGTCGGGCCTCGGTTGCCTGCGCCATGGCCTGAC
>JAVVDV010000020.1:0-48495 GCA_032251355.1 Wenzhouxiangellaceae bacterium | reverse complement strand
GCATTGACCACCAGCGCCCGGATCCCCACCCGCTCCAGCGCGGTATACGGGCTCTTCCAGTAGATCCCCGTGCTCTCCATCACTACCACATCCGGCGCCTTCGACGCACACCATTCGGCCAGCGCGCGCCGATCACGCTTGAAAGACCCAAATTGACGGTGCTCCGCCGTCACCTGACCGTCCGGTCCTGACGTGATGGCGCAGGCACTGATCTGGCGTTGATGAACATCCAGACCAATGCTGGTCGGGTAAATCGCCGTAAGTTCCATATCCACCTCCGCTGTTCTACAATCAAAAAGCGGGAGGCGGCGGGTGACCGGATCGCGATGCCTCTTGGGCATTTTCAGCGCCAAGGGCCGTTTTAGCGTTCGCTCTCAATGGAGGCAATCCGGGATACGAGGCGATCCGGGCAGTCACGTTAATAAACGGGGTCAAAGCCACCAAACCTTAGCGCGACCTCCAGCCCGCCGGCTCCCGCGCTAAGCATCTTTCATTCTCCGGGGTGGCGCAACCGGCCCCATGACCGTTAATAAAACCTGAACGTTTCGGAATACGGGACGTGCGGAATAGAAAATGCGAAAACAAAGCGCGTCTTGGCCGCTCCGAATATGCAAGCACAATCCAGGCGCAGATCAACCGCATGCTTCTCTTCACAATTTTTATGACAACTGCAGCAATTTTTTCGTCGAGCTTCTGATGCTTTTCGTACCCATCGCTTTTCAATCTGCGTTCATCCGCGTTCATCTGCGGTTTCCGCTGAATTTACCTTGCCTGACTTGAACAGCCGCCACATCACCATCGCCGGCCGGGTACAGGGGGTCGGTTTTCGGCCGTTTGTTTACCGCTTGGCGCACGAGTTGCGATTGACCGGCTGGGTGTTGAATGCAGCCGGGGTGGTCGAGGTCGAGGTTCACGGCCCGGAGGCGCGGCTGGCCGAGTTTGCGCGACGGGTGATCGCCGACGCGCCGCCGCTGGCGCGGCCGGAGTTGCTGAACGACGATCCGGTCGACGTGCCGCCGACGGAGCGCTTCGAGATCCGCCACAGCGAAGATGCCGGCGAGCCCGATATCCATGTGCCGCCGGACCAGTTCCTGTGCGCCGACTGCATTGCCGAGATGAGCGACCCCGAAGAGCGCCGCTACCGCTACCCGTTCATCAACTGTACCCAGTGCGGGCCGCGCTACACCATCATCCGCGCCCTGCCCTACGACCGGCCCAACACCACGCTGGCCGGCTTTCCGCTGTGCCCGGATTGCGATGCCGAGTACACCAATCCGCTGGACCGGCGCTTCCACGCCCAGCCGCTGGCCTGCCCGGTGTGCGGCCCTTGCTTGAGCTTCCGCCAGGGCGATCGCGTCGTCGACGGCAACGAGGCGGCCCTGGCCGAAACGCTGAAGGTGATCCGCGGCGGCGGCGTGGTCGCGATTCGCGGCGTCGGCGGTTACCACCTGGTCTGCCTGGCCGACAACGAGCCGGCCGTGGCCGCACTGCGGCTGCGCAAGCACCGCCCGGACAAGCCGCTGGCGGTGATGGTGCCAATGGCCGGCGACGACGGTCTGGATGGTGCGCGCGCGCTGGCGCTGCTCACGCCGGCGATTGCCGATCGCCTGTCCGACCCGGAACGCCCGATCGTGCTTGCGCCGATGCGCGCAGACGCGCGGCTGGCCCTCAACATCGCGCCCGGGCTGCGCGAGGTCGGGCTGATGCTGCCGTATGCGCCGCTGCACCATTTACTGCTGGGCGAGCTTCGGCGGCCAATTGTTGCGACCTCGGGCAACCTGAGCGGCGAACCGGTGCTCACCGATCCGGCCGAGGCCGATGCACGTCTGGCCGGGGTCGCGGATGCGTTTCTGCATCACAACCGCCCGATCCAGCGTCCGGCCGATGATCCGGTCTGGCGCGCAGTGGCCGGTCGGGTGCGCCCGATCCGGCTCGGGCGCGGCAATGCGCCGCTGGAGCTGGAACTGCCGATGGCGCTGGACCGGCCGCTGCTGGCGGTCGGCGCGTTCCTGAAAAACTGTGTTGCACTGGCCTGGAAACGGCGCGTGGTGATCTCGCCGCACATCGGCGAGCTGGACAGCCCGCGTGCAGTGGCGGTGTTCGAGCAGGTGGTCGAAGACCTGCAGGCGCTCTACGGCGTTCGGGCCGAGCGTCTGGCCTGCGACGCGCATCCGGACTTTCCCAACAGCCGCTGGGCACGCGACGCCGGGCTGCCGCTGGCGCGCGTCTACCACCACGAGGCGCATGCCTCGGCGCTGGCCGGCGAGTTCGGCCTTCTGGACCACGATCTACTGGTATTTGCCTGGGACGGTGTCGGCTACGGACGCGACGGCCAGGCCTGGGGCGGCGAAGTGCTACATGGCCGACCGGGCGCGTGGCAACGCGTGGCCGCCCTGAAAGACTTCCGACTGCCGGGCGGCGACCAGGTGATTCACCAGCCGTGGCGCACGGCGCAGTCGATCGCCTGGCAGGCCGGCTTTGACTGGGCCGACGCGCCGCCGGTCGATCCGCTGCTGCGCCATGCCTGGGAATCGGGCCTGGCCAGCCCGTGGACCAGTGCCGCCGGTCGCCTGTTCGATGCCGCCGCCGTGCTGGCCGGGCTCGGGCATACCTCCAGCTTCGAAGGCCAGGGTCCGGCCCGACTGGAGGCGCTGGCGCGGCAGGGAAGCATGTGCGAGCCGCCGCGGGTCGGCCTTAAGGCGGACGCGCAGGACTTGTTACGGCTGGACTGGCAAGAGCTGATGCGCTGGATGGCCGATGGCGCGCGCCCGGCGGCCGAACGTGCGCTGGGTTTCCACCAGGCGCTGGCCGTTGCGATCGCCGAAACCGCGCAGGTGCTCCGGGCGCAGCATGAATTCATTGCGGTCGGACTGACCGGCGGTGTATTCCAGAACGCGCTGCTGGCCGAACGGGCCGTGGACGCGTTGCAGGATGCCGGATTCGAGGTGCGGATTCCAGAGCGCCTGCCGGTCAACGATGCCGGCATTGCTTATGGGCAGGTGATCGAGGCGCATGCGACGGGCCGGCCGGCCGGGGAGTCATAGTGCAGATTGCTGCCTGGGTTTGTCCGGTGCGTATTCGCTGGCGATCGAGGTGCAAGCCCGACCCGACATCGAATTTGCCGCCACCAGGCGAGCATCAGTTCTCTGCAAACTGCTCCAGCCAAGCCTGGACCTGGTTCTCGACATCTTCCGGCGAGCGGTTGGTGGCCGGGCCCAGCATCATCACCAGGTGCAGCAGGTTCTCGAACTCGATCGCGAAGTTGGCGACGACGCGCTGCGGATCCGGCACCAGCTTGTTGTCAGTAATCACGCCACAGTAGACCTGCTCGTTGTAGCTGAGGATCGAAATCCCCATGCCGATCGAGCCGCTCTGCGGCACCCAGAACATCATCTGGTCAATCTCGCTGCCGGCCAGGTACAGCGACTGGCGCGGGCCGGGCACGTTGGTCAGCACGGTGGTGGCCTTGCGCGCGAACAGTTCCAGCGCGGCCTGCTGCACGGCCGCCGGCGCCATGCCGACCGTGGCCAGCAACCCCAGCGACACGGTCGCCTGCTTGGAGCTTTTCAGGTGGTGCATGTTCTCGGCCACGCGGTAGACGCGCGCGAGCGGATTGGACTCCCAGATCGGCAGGTCGAGAAACACCGTGCCGAAGTGGTTGCCGAGATCGCGCGCATGCTCCAGCGGCCGCAGGTTGACCGGGATGGTGGCGCGAATCTCCAGTTCGGAAGGATCCTCGTCGTAGTCTTTAAGGTAGCGATGCAGCGCGCCGGTCATGATGCCGATCAGGACGTCGTTGACCGTGCACCCCAGCGCCTGACTGATCGCCTTGACCTCCAGCAGCGGCAGCGGATCGGTCCAGGCCACGCGCTTGCGCACGCCGATCTTGCCCTTAAAACGCGACTCCGGGTCATCGGACAGCAGCAGCATGGTCGCCAGTTCCGACATGATCTCGGAGGCCGAATCGACGTAGGCGGATGCCTGGCCCGGATCGCGGATCAGGCCGGCGGCCTCGTCGACCAACTTGCTGCCCAGATGCTGCAGGGCGTCAAGGCCCTCGCGCGCCGGTTCCAGCAGGCGCTTGAACACGTTCGATTCGCGCGCGCGGTGACGCTTCCACTGGCGCGGGTCGACCATCGCGGTGGATTGCTCGCGGTCGGTGTCGGTCAGCGACAGCATCACCTGCACCAGCGCGATGCCGTCGGCATAGCAGTGATGGATGCGCACCACCACGACAGGCCCGTCGACGTAGTTCTCGACATAGTGGAACTGCCACAGCGGTCGGTATTTGTCCAGCGGCGTCGAGGCCAGCTCGGAGACGAATTCTTCCAGTTCCACCTTGCCGGCATCGCCGGGCAAGGCGATGCGGCGGATGTGCGAGGTCAGCTCGAAATCCTCGTCTTCCTCCCACCACGCACCGCGGGCGGTCTGGACTGCCTTGTGTCGGAAGCGCGGAAAGGCCAGGAAGCGCGAGGCGATAACCTGCTTGAGCTGTTCGAAGTCCGGGTAATCCTTGAGCTGGATGATCCCGGTGATCATCATCAGGTTGGTCGGCTGCTCCATGCGCAGCCAGGCCGTATCGACCTTGGCAATGGGTTGGCGGTTCGGTTCACTCACGCTCGTGGCAGGCCTTGTCGTTGTTTCATCAAGCCCGCGATTGTTTCACGAGCACCCGGCGCGGTCAACTTTCGCGCGCCGCGGCCAAAGCCTCGGCCAACCGGCGGCAACCGCGGATAGTCAACTTCGCGCGCACGCCCTTGACATTGCCGGCCGGCACCAGCGCGGTGCGAAACCCTTGCGTTGCGGCCTCGCGCAGGCGCTCCTCGCCGTTGTAGACCGGTCGCAATTCGCCCGACAGCCCGACCTCGCCGAAGGCAATCAGATGGCGATCCAGCGGCCGTTCGCGCAGCGACGATTGCAACGCCAGCGCCACCGCCAGGTCCGAGGCGGTCTCATTGACCCGGATCCCGCCGGTGACGTTGACGAACACGTCCTGATCGTTGATCTGGATGCCGCAGTGCCGGTTCATCACCGCCAGCAGCATCGCCAGCCGGCCCGGATCGATGCCGACCGCCACCCGCCGCGGCTGGCTCAGGCTGCTCGGTGCGACCAGCGCCTGGACCTCGACCAGCATCGGCCGGGTGCCCTCGCGCGTGGCCAGTACGCACGAGCCCGGTGCCGGCTCCTCGTCAGCGGACAGGAAAATCGCCGACGGATTGGCCACGCCCTTGAGGCCGGCGTCGGTCATCGCGAACACGCCGAGCTCGTTGGCCGCTCCAAAGCGATTCTTGACCGAGCGGATCAGCCGAAACCGGCTGCCCGAATCGGACTCGAAGTACAGCACCGCATCCACCATGTGCTCGAGCACGCGCGGCCCGGCCAGCGCGCCCTCCTTGGTCACATGCCCGACCAGTACCACCGCGCAGCCGGAGCGCTTGGCATACTGCACCAGCCGGGACGCACATTCGCGCACCTGCGCGACCGCACCGGGGGCGGATTGCAGCGCCTCGCTCCACAGCGTCTGGATCGAGTCGATCACCATGAAGGCCGGGCCGTTGGCCTCGGCCGTGGCCAGCACGGTCTCGGCCTGCGTTTCGGTCAGGCACTCGATCGCATCGGGATCCAGGCCCAGTCGGCGCGCGCGCATTGCCACCTGACCGGCGGATTCCTCGCCGGTCACATACAGCGCCTTGCGCTGGGCGGCAATCGCGGCCTGGGCCTGCAGCAGCAGGGTCGACTTGCCAATGCCCGGATCACCGCCGATCAGCGTGACCGAGCCGGGCACCAGGCCACCGCCCAGCACCCGGTCGAGTTCCTTGAGACCGGACGGAAAGCGCGGCGTGGACTCGGCCGAAACGTGCCCCAGCCGCACCACCTCGGCCGACGCCTGACCGGTCCAGTTGCCGCCGCGCGCACGCGGCGAGGCCTGCTTCTCGCGCACTTCTTCCAGCGCGTTCCAGGCCCCACAGTCGGGGCACTGGCCGGCCCACTTCGGCTGGCTGGCTCCGCACTCGTTGCACGCGTACCGTGTTTTCGCTCGCGCCATCAATCTCCTTCCTCCGTGCTTCCAGCTTGGGCGCACGCAATCTCTGGATTATGAAGATTCGCATACTTGGCCGGACTTGGAATGCTGGATACGCCGATCAGGACCTCTCAGGCGGCATGCTCGGCGGCCCGCAACCCCAGCAATTCGGCCAGTCGCTCACAACCCATGCCCGGGGCGATGCGCGACCGGCGCTCGGTCCAGTCGTTCAGCAGTGTGCACGGATTCGTATCGACCGCCGGCAGCATCGTTGCCGGGATGTGCGGGCGGCAGGCCAGCGAGGGTCGGCAGCCACGCAGGGCCGCCCAGTGTTCGATCGTCATCCACAGCATCGGCCCCTGCTTTCCCAGCGGCACGCTGACCGCCCGGCGCTCACGCACCAGCCGCGCAAACGCGCGACTCCAGCCTCCCGGCGGGACCGGTCGCGCCAGCCCGACACCGCGCTCGCCTTCGGAGCCAGTCAGAAAACCGACCTGATCCAGCCATTCGGCCAGCGCCTGCGGCGTCGGCAGGCAGTCGCCGGGTCGCTGCACCGGCGCAGGTGTTGAATCTGCCCGTGGGGTTCGCTTGAACAGCGTTCGCCCCTCGAACGCCCGCGTGCGCCGCTCCTCGGCGGCGGCCTCGTCGAGAAAACTGAAGCGCGGCGCATGGATCAGCGCGTCGGCCAGCGGCGATGGCGCATCGGTGGTGACCGCGTGCACCTCAAGATCGCCGCACTCGATCCGCGCCAGCAATGCCTTCAAGCCATCAACGTCCATGGACTCACGCAGACAGTCGTCCAGCGCCTGCCGGACCAGCGGGTGGTCGGGCACCTCGCGCGGACCCGACAGGTTCTCCAGGCAGGCCAGTTGATCGGGAAACACGCACGCGACCAGGTTCTCGGCCTCGCTGCGCTGGCGCTGTGCGGGGCGCCTCCCGCGCGGATCATTTTTTAATAATTTCAATGCATTGTTGGCACACCATCGAAATCGCGTGAGGAACAGCGGGGTATCCAGCAACGCCTGGACCAGAACCTCCTCGACCGTTGCACTGCGCACGAACCGGACCACCTCGGCCAGCTCGAAGCGGCTGGTCACGCCGAGCGAAATCAGGATGCCGTCGTCGGTGGCCGCGGCCTGCAGTTCGAAGTTGAATTGCCGGCAGAAGCGCTTGCGCAGGGCCAGACCCCAGGCGCGGTTGATGCGCGCACCGGCGAACGTGTGCAGCACCAGGTGGCGGTCGCCGCCGGGGTCGGGAAAGCATTCGATCACCAGCCGGCCGACCGACGGCAGCGCGCCGAGCAGCCGGGCCGATTCGGTCAGCATCCGGCGCGCATCCGGGTCGGCCGCAGCTGCAGCATCCGAGCTGATCTGGGCAAGCATTCGGTCGACCATCTCGGCGCTGCGTCCGCGACCCTCGCCGAACCAGAACGGCAGCTCCATCGCGCTGTCTTCGACCGGCTCCACCCAGACCCGGCCGGTCTCGACGCGCAGGATGCGCCAGGCGCGTTGCCCAAGCTGGATCACCTGCCCCGGCGAGGACTCGAACGCAAACTCCTCGTCCAGCCGCCCGACCGGCGTGCCGGTCTCGCGGCAGCGCACGTCGTACTCGAAAAACTCCGGGATGGTGCCGGCATTGATGCGCACCAGCGCCTCGCAATCGGCACGCGCGCGCCAGCCGCTATCGGTGCGCTCGATCAGGCAATGCGCTTGCGGCCCCGGCATCTCAGGCTCGGTCTGCGCAAGCAGCGCCAAAGCCGTTTCCAGCAGATCGCAATCGGCCTCGCGCCACGGCCAGGCGCGCCGCACGATTTCCAGCAGGTCGTCGACGCGACCGTGGCCGGCGGCCACCATGGCCACCAATTGCTGCGCCAGCAGATCGTCGGCGGCAGTCGGCAAGCGACTGTTCTCGATCACGCCATCTCGCAGCGCCTGCAACAGCGCGTGGGCCTCGAGCCACTGATTCACGGTGAGCGCGAACAGCGTCATGCGCGGCGTCTCGCCCGGGCGATGCCGGCTGCGCCCGGCGCGCTGGCGCACCAGGTTGACCGACCCCGGCACGCCAAGCTGGCAGACTCGATCGACCCGTCCCAGATCCAGCCCAAGCTCCAGCGAAGCGCTGCTGACCAGCACGCGCAGCTGCCCGGCTTTGAAGCGCGCCTCGATGGTCTCGCGATGGCTGGCATCCAGACTGCCGTGGTGCGCGCCGACCGCATCCTGAAACCCGGCCTCGGCCAATACCGCATCCAGTGCTGCGGCCGAACGTTCGACCTGAGCGCGCGTCTGGCAGAACACCAGCACCGACGCGTCGGGCTCGGCCATTGTCTGTTCGGCAATGCGCTGGTGGACCTGCTGCCAATGGACGGAGGTCGGATACGGCCCCAGCGCCATCGCCGGCCGTTCGATCCGCAACTCCACCGCGGCCGGCGGCTCGGGCTCGAGAATCTCGCAGTCACCGCCGCAGAGATGATCGGCCAGCGCCTGCGCCGGTCGCGCTGTGGCCGACAGGCCGATCCGCTGCACCGGCCGGCCGCACAGCGCATCCAGCCGCGCCAGTGACAGCAGCAGGTGCTGACCGCGCTTGCTTTCGGCCAGCGCGTGCCACTCGTCGACCACAACCGTCTCGACACCGGCCAGCATCGACCGTCCACCGGCGCTGCCCAGTAGCACGAACAGGGTCTCGGGCGTGGTGCACAGCACCGCCGGCGGTTGCCGCCGCTGGCGCCGTCTTGCATCGGCCGGGGTGTCGCCACAGCGCAGATCAACTGCGATCGGCCGCGCGCAGCATTGCCCGGCGCATGCCGCGATCGGCTGAAGATTGGCGGCGACATCGCGTGCCAGCGCTTTCAATGGCGCGATATGCAAGGCTCGAACCGCGCGACGGCCGCACGCAGAGCGCGCCAGGCGCTCGAACACCGGCCGCCACGCCGCCAGCGTCTTGCCGCGCCCGGTCGGGGCCAGCAACAAGGCATTGCGCCGATCGCGCAAGACCGGCCAGGCCGCACGCTGGATCGCCGTCGGCGCACCGACGGCGCGGGCAAACCAGGCATCGAAGTGATTGCAAACCGGATCGGAAATCATCGCCGAACAGCCTCACGCGCGCCCGTCTCAAAACCTGAGACGGGGGTAGCTCGGCCAATACCGGTGCTCCCAATCGCTCGAAATCAAAGGTCTGTTCTGCTGCATCCGCCTTCGCTGTGTTGAAAGCAATTGCAATCGTTACGGTCCAATGGTAGGATTCAAACGCTCGTTTGAAACCAATGTTTCAATCGTATGTCTGAATTACCGCCATCCACAGGAATCACGGACCCTGCTTTTGACCGACACCACCCGCCAACGCATCCTCGATACCGCCGAGCAGCTGTTTGCCGATCAGGGCTTTCATGCCACGACGCTGCGGCAGATCACGCACGAGGCGGGGGTCAACCTGGCGGCGGTCAATTACCACCACGGCTCCAAGGATGCGCTGATTCTGGCGGTGTTCCAGCGCCGGCTCGACGAACTGAACAGCGAGCGGCTGGCGCGGCTGGACGAGGCACTGGCCGAATCCGACCCGCCGCAGCTCGAGCAGGTTCTCGAGGCCTTTATCTACCCGGCACTGCTTCTGACCTCGTCTTCGAATGGCGACGGCGGCCGCTTCATGCGCCTGCTGATGCGCGCCTGGTCGGAGAACGCCAGCCAGCTGCACGGCAAGATCGCGCGCCAGTACTCGCACGTGATGCGCGCATTCGCCGATGCGGTCGGGCGCGCGCTCGGCACGATCCCGGACAACCTGCGCCAGCAACTCGATTTCCTGATCGGAGCGCTGACCTACACCATGGCCGAGACGCGCGCCGAGCAGGTCGAAGACACTGCGCGCGGCCTGATTCGATTCGCCTGCGCCGGCCTGCGCGAAAGCGCCACCGACGCGCCTGTTTTGACACAACCCACGGAGAACGTCGCATGACCACGCTTGCACTGATTGCCGTTTTGCTGATTCCGCTGGCTCTTGCCTACTTCGCCGCGCCCGCCTGGGCAGCCGCTCTGGTCATGGTCGTCGCCGCCGTCGGCGCGTTCATCCAGGGACTGCATCCGGCCGTCGGCATCCTCGCGGCCGTCATCGCCGTACCGCTGCTGATCGCCGCGATCCCGGCACTGCGGCAGAAACTGGTGACGCATGCACTGTTCGGATGGTTCCGAAAAGTGTTGCCGGCAATGTCGGACACCGAGCGCGAAGCGCTGGAATCGGGCACCACCTGGTGGGATGCCGAACTGTTCTCGGGCCGGCCGAAGTGGAAGAAGCTGATTGAGCACCCGGCCCCTTCGCTGTCGCCGGAAGAACAGGCGTTTGTCGACGGTCCGGTCGAACAACTGTGTGCGATGCTCGATGAATGGCAGATCCAGAACGACCAGAATCTGCCGCCCGAGGTCTGGGCGTTTCTGAAAGAACACCGCTTCTTCTCGATGATCATCCCGCGCGAGTACGGCGGGCTGGGCTTCTCGGCCCAGGGCAATGCAGCGGTGGTAACCAAGATCGCCTCGTGCAACTCCACCTGCGCGACCACCGTGATGGTGCCCAACTCACTCGGCCCCGGTGAATTGCTGCACCACTTCGGCACCCGCGAGCAGAAGGATCACTACCTGCCACGATTGGCGCGCGGGGAGGAAATCCCATGCTTCGCGCTGACCTCGCCGCTGGCCGGCTCCGACGCCGCCTCGATGCCCGACCGTGGCATCGTCTGCAAGGGTCAGTACCAGGGCAAGGAAGTGCTGGGCCTGCGCGTATCCTGGGACAAGCGTTACATCACCCTGGCACCGGTCGCAACCCTGGTCGGCCTGGCCTTCAAGGCCTACGATCCCGACGGCCTGCTCGGCGAAAAGAAAGATCTCGGCATCACCTGCGCGCTGATTCCGGCCAACACACCGGGCGTGGAAACCGGCAAGCGCCACATTCCCAGCGGCGCACCGTTCATGAACGGCCCGACCCGCGGCACCGACGTATTCATTCCGATGGACTGGATCATCGGTGGTCAGGAACGCGTCGGCCAGGGCTGGCGCATGCTGATGCACTGCCTGTCGGCCGGACGCGCGATTTCGCTGCCGGCGCAATCGGTCGCCTCGGGCAAGGTCGCCAGCATGCTGACCGGTGCCTATGCGCGCGTGCGCTATCAGTTCAAGCAGCCGATCGGCAAGTTCGAGGGCATCCAGGAACCGCTGGCGCGAATCGCCGGCGAAACCTACCGCATGGAAGCGGCCCACAAGATGACACTGGTCGCACTCGACCAGGGTGAGAAGCCTGCCGTGCTGTCGGCCATCCTCAAGGCCAACATGACCGAGGCTTACCGGCGCGTGATCAACGACGCGATGGATGTGCACGGTGGCAAGTCCATCATCATGGGGCCGCGCAATTACCTCGGCATCGCCTACCACTCGATCCCGGTTGCCATCACCGTCGAGGGTGCGAACATCCTGACCCGCTCGATGATCATCTTCGGCCAGGGCGCGATCCGCTGCCATCCGTGGCTGCTCAAGGAAATGACCGCTGCAACCAGCGATTCGCCGCGCGCGCTGGCCGACTTCGACCGTGCCTTCTTCGGGCATATGGGGTACAGCATCTCCAACGGCGTGCGTTCGCTGGTGCTCGGACTGACCGGCGGCCGGCTGAGCAGTGCGCCGGTGTCCGGTCCGGTCGCGCGCTACTACCAGCGCATCAACCGCCTGAGCGCGAACTTCACGCTTACCGCCGATACGACGCTGCTACTGCTGGGCGGCAAGTTCAAGTTTGCCGAGAAGCTGTCCGGGCGGCTGGCCGATGCCCTCAGCCATCTCTACATTGCCAGCGCCGTGCTCAAGCGCTTCGAGGATGATGGCCGTCCCGACGCCGATCTGCCGCTGGTCGAGTGGGGTGTGAGCGACAGCCTGCACCGGGTCGAAGAAGCCCTGCACGGTGTGCTCGCGAACTTCCCGTCGCCACTGACCGGTCGTGTGCTGCGGCTGATCTGCTTCCCGTTCGGGCGTCGCCAGCGCGAGGCCAGCGACCGCGTCGGCCGCAAGCTTGCCGGACTGCTGCTGAACCAGAACGCATCGCGGGATCGTCTGATCCACGGCGCATTCCAGCCCACCGACGGGCTGAGCAGTGGCATGGTGGTGCGCGCCTTCGAGGCCATGCTGGCGGCCGAGGAAGCCGAGCGTATCGTATTCAACGGCCTCAAGCGGATGCCGAGCCCGGTCAATGTCGATGAATTGGCCGCCGAGGCGGTCAAGGCCGGGCTGATCAACCAGGAGCAGGCGCAGTTGCTGATCGAAGCGCAACGCCTGGCCGCCGAGGTGATCGCAGTCGATGAATTCGAACCCGAATCTCTCAGCCACGCGCAGTTCGGCGAAGCCGAATCACCGCTGAAAATGGCGAGTTAGCCCGCTTTCCGTTGATGAACGGAACGTCAGAATTTAAAAACAGGAACACAACAACCATGTCCGAGAATCGCTTCATCGTCAGAAAAGCTGCCGTGCTCGGTGCCGGCGTCATGGGCGCGCAGATCGCCGCCCACCTGACCGCAGCCGGCATCCCGGTGCGACTGTTTGATCTGCCCGCCAGGGAAGGCGGACGCAACGATCTGGTCAAGGGCGCAATCGGTCGCCTGGGCAAGCTCAAGCCACCGCCGCTGGCCGATTCGTCGCTGAGCCAATTCCTGATTCCGGCCAACTTTGAAGACGACGCCGAAAAACTCGCCGACTGCGACTTCATCATCGAGGCCGTGGCCGAGCGTATCGACATCAAGAAGTCGCTGTACGACCGGATCGCGCCGCACATTCAGCCCGATGCGATCTTTGCCTCCAATACCTCCGGACTTTCGATCAGCGAGCTGGCCGAGGTGGTGCCACAGGCCAATCGCGCGCGCTTCTGCGGCGTGCATTTTTTCAACCCGCCGCGCTACATGCATCTGGTCGAGCTGATTCCGCATGCCGGCACCGATCCGTCCGTGCTCGACCAGCTTGAGGTGTTCCTGACCCAGACGCTCGGCAAGGGCGTGGTGCGCGCGCGTGATACCGCCAACTTCATCGCCAACCGCGTCGGCGTGTTCTCGATGATCTCGACCGTGCACCACGCCGAACGGCTGGGCCTGGGCTTCGATACCGTCGATGCGCTGACCGGACCGGCGATCGGCCGGCCGAAGTCGGCGACCTTCCGGCTGGCCGATGTGGTCGGGCTCGACACCATGGCCAACGTCATCTCGACCATGCAGTCCAAACTCGGCGATGACCCCTGGCACGCGCAGTACCAGCCACCGAAGTGGATGAGTCAGTTGATCGAGGCCGGCGCGCTGGGCCAGAAGACCGGTGCCGGCGTTTTCCGCAAGGAAGGCAAGGCGATCCGCGTGCTCGACCCGGAAACCGGCAGCTACCGCGATACCGACTACAGCCTCGACGATGAGGTCAAGCAGGTGCTGGCGATCAAGGACCCGGCTGAAAAGCTGAACGCCTTGGCCAACTCGCAGCGCCCGGAACTGGAATTCCTCTGGGCCATCCATCGCGACCTGTTCCACTACTGCGCCGTCCACCTGGCCGAGATTGCCGATTCGGCGCGCGAGATCGATCTGGCCATGCGCTGGGGCTACGGTTGGCAGCACGGCCCGTTCGAAATCTGGCAGGCCGCCGGCTGGAACGAGATCGCAGCCCTGGTCCGTCGTGATATCGAGGCCGGTACTGCGACTGCCGATGCAGCCCTGCCCGACTGGGTCGACCAGGTCGATGCGGCGCATTCTTCGACCGGCTCGGTCACCGGCGAGGGCCAGACCTCGGCCCGGCCGGACCTGGCCGTGTTCGAACGCCAGTGGATGCCGCCGCGCCTGGTCGGCGAAAAGCCCGCGACCGGCACCACCGTCGCCGACCTGCCCGGCGCGCGCCTGTGGACGCTGCGCGACGATGTCCTGATCGTTTCGCACAAATCAAAAATGAACGTCATCGACGATGGCGTGATCGATGGACTGAACGAGGCGATCGAGCGTGCCGAGCGTGAATTCGGCGGCATCGTGATCTGGCAACCCAACGGACCCTTCTCGGCCGGCGCCAACCTCAAGGCGGCGATGGAATGGGTCAACAATGGCGAGTTCGACAAGGTCGAGAAGCTGGTCGAGGATTTCCAGAACGCGAACCTGCGCCTGCGCCATGCAGCCGTTCCCAGCGTTGCCGCAGTGCGCGGTCTGGCGCTGGGCGGCGGCCTCGAACTGGCCATGCATACCAGCCGCATCGTTGCCCATCTGGAGTCCTACATGGGCCTGGTCGAGGCCGGTGTCGGCCTGCTGCCGGCCGGCGGCGGGCTGGGCACGCTGGCGTTCCGGGTCTTCGACCAGACCGTGGCCGGCGACAGCTTCCCGTTACTGGAAAAGCGCTTCAAGCAGGTCGCCATGGGCCAGGTTTCCGGCTCGGCGATGGAAGCGCGCAGCATGGGTTATCTAACGGAGGCCGACCGCATCGTGATGCACGAGCACGAACTGCTGCATGCCGCGCATGGCGAGATCGCCGCACTGAATGCCGCCGGCTACCGTGCGCCGCTGCCGGACCGGAAAATCCCGGCCGCCGGCGATGTCGGTATCGCGACCCTGAAGATGCTGCTGGCCAACATGCTCGAAGGCCACTTCATCAGCCCACACGACTTCGAAATCAGCCAGCGCATTGCCGACACCCTGTGCGGCGGTGCCATCGACCGTGCCACACCGGTCGATATCCACTGGCTGTATGCACTGGAACGCAAGCATTTCGTCGAACTGACGAAGATGAAGCCGACCCAGGAGCGGATTGTGCATATGCTGAAGACCGGCAAACCACTCCGGAATTGATGTCTGGCTACTGCGCGAGCGGCTGTCGGCGTCCGGCGGTGCTCGGAATCCTCATGGACATTTCTCGTCCACTGCGGATCCTGCGCTCCGGCGGCCACCGACAGCCGGCCGCTCGCTACGCCAGCCAAACAATTCCGACTACTTTTCGAGTGAATCAGTGATTTACAGACAGGATTCCAGACCAATGAGTAACGCATACATCGTATCTGCCGTCCGCACGCCGGTTGCCAAGGCTTTCAAGGGCGGCTTTCGCAATACCCGTCCGGACGATCTTCTCGCGCACGTGATCCGCGAGGCCATGGCCGAAGTGCCGGGGATTCCGCCGGAGAAGGTCGAGGACGTGATCATCGGCTGCGCGATGCCCGAGGCCGAACAGGGCATGAACGTCGCGCGCATCGGCGCGTTGCTGGCCGGCCTGCCCGATAACGTGCCGGGGGTGACGGTCAACCGCTTCTGCTCCTCGGGTCTGCAGACGATTGCAATGGCCGCCGATCGCATCCGACTGGGCGAGGCCGACGTGATGATTGCCGGCGGCACCGAGACCATGACCATGGTGCCGATGATGGGTCACAAGATCGCCATGAATCCACGCGTGTTCGACGACGAGCACGTCGCGATCGCCTACGGCATGGGGATTACCGCCGAGAAGGTCTCGGAACAATACGGTGTTTCGCGTCAGGATCAGGACCAGTTCGCCTACCGCTCGCACCAGAAAGCGATTGCGGCCATCGATAGCGGTGCGTTCACCGAGATTCGACCGGTCACCGTCACCCACCACCTGCCCGACCCGACCTCGGGTGCGATCCGCAAGATCGAGCAGGTCATCGATACCGATGAAGGCCCGCGCCGCGATACCACGGCCGAGGCACTGGGCAAGCTGCGCACGGTATTCCGCGCCGACGGTACGGTCACGGCCGCCACCAGCTCTCAAATGTCGGACGGTGCCGGCGCGCTGGTGCTGGTCTCCGAGCGTGCACTGAAGGAATACGGACTCGAACCGCTGGCGGTGTTCCGCGGTTTCTCGGTCGCAGGCGTGCCGCCGGAAATCATGGGCATCGGCCCGATTGCGGCGATCCCGAAGGTGCTGGCGCAGACCGGTGTATCGAAAGAACAGCTGGACTGGATCGAGCTCAATGAGGCGTTTGCCGCGCAGGCACTGGCGGTGATCCGCGATGTCGGCCTCGACCCGGACAAGGTCAATCCGCTGGGCGGCGCGATCGCGCTCGGTCATCCGCTGGGCGCGACCGGTGCCATCCTGGCGGCCAAGGCAATCCACGGCATGCGCCGCAACCAGCAGAAATACGGGCTGGTGACGATGTGCATCGGCACCGGCATGGGTGCGGCGGGGATCTTTGAAGCGCTCTGATCGGCACGCACCACCGCAGCAGAGAAACGGGCCAGGCACCCCACTGCCTGGCCGGATAAGAAAATGGCGTCAGAAGCGATTCTGACGCCATTAAAGTTCCCGAACAATCAAATGTGTTCAGGTCACCCCACCAACTTTCAGGATCTAGTCTAGACCGCACGTTCAAGGCAGGCATCGGATTGCTGCCCGGTAACCTCTCAGAAAAACGGAAAATTTAACTCGGATTTTTCTGATACCACTCAGATTATTCTGAGGCAGGTGAGACTCGTTCCTATCTGCGTGCGTCAACCAACCACCGCGCGCACGATATCGCCATCAAAACCGCGCCGGTACAGCGCCTGGCTGCGACGTGCGCGCTCGCGGAAATCGGCCGGCGGATGCCGATAGCGCCGCTGATACCAGGCGCGCGCGTTGGCCTCGAAGTCGGCCTCAAGTGTCTCCAGCGCCTGCTCAACCACGTCCGAAGCCACCCCACGCTCGCCCAACTCGGCACGAATTCGCAACGGGCCATACCCCTTCTCGGCCCGCTGACGACACCAGCTCTCGGCAAAGCGACGGTCGGATTGAAGCCCGGCCTCGCCGAGTGCGGCCAACACCCGCTCGACCAACGCGGCATCGTGACCGCGCTGGTCGAGCTTGCGCGCCAGTTCGCGCACCGAGTGCTCGCGACGGGCCAGCAGCCGGATCGCCGCTTCGCGCACCTCGCCCTCACTGGCCGGCGCGGCGGCCCGATCGCGACTGTCGCGATCCGAAGGCATTTCAGCCGGTTGCCGACTCGGCCTGTTCGGCGACTGCCGCTTCCTTGCCGACCTTGGGCGGCATCACGATTTCGCGGATGCGCTGCTCGATTTCGGCCGCCATTTCGGGATGCTCCTTGAGGAACTGGCGGACGTTTTCCTTGCCCTGCCCGATGCGTTCGTCGCCATAGCTGTACCAGGCACCGGACTTGTTGATGAGCTTGTGCTCCACGCCCAGATCGATCACCTCACCGAGTCGCGAAATGCCCTCGCCATACAGGATCTCGAACACCGCCTGCCGGAACGGCGGCGCCATCTTGTTCTTGACCACTTTCACCCGCGTCTCGTTGCCGATCACCTCGTCGCCTTTCTTCAGAGCGCCGATGCGGCGGATGTCCAGGCGCACCGACGAATAGAACTTCAGCGCGTTGCCACCGGTGGTGGTTTCGGGCGAGCCGAACATGACGCCGATCTTCATCCGGATCTGGTTGATGAAGATCACCATGCAGTTGGTGCGCTTGATGTTGCCGGTCAGCTTGCGCAGCGCCTGACTCATCAGGCGCGCCTGCAGGCCGACGTGCGAGTCGCCCATCTCGCCCTCGATTTCGGCCTTGGGCGTGAGCGCGGCGACCGAATCGACGACCACGATGTCGACCGCGCCGGAGCGCACCAGCATGTCGGTGATTTCCAGCGCCTGCTCGCCGGTGTCGGGCTGCGAGACCAGCAGGTCGTCGACGTTGACGCCGAGTTTCTCGGCATAGCTCGGATCCAGCGCATGCTCGGCGTCGACAAACGCGGCCGTGCCGCCGGCCTTCTGCGCCTCGGCCACGGCGTGCAGCGTCAGCGTGGTCTTGCCGGACGATTCCGGCCCGTAGATCTCGATTACGCGCCCGCGCGGCAGACCGCCGATCCCCAGCGCGAGGTCCAGCCCGATCGAGCCGGTCGAGACCACAGGCACGTCACGGGTTCCGGTTTCGTCGCCCATGCGCATGATCGCGCCCTTGCCAAACTGCTTTTCGATTTGTCCCAGCGCGGCCGAAAGCGCGCGTTTGCGATTGTCATCCACTGTCATTCTCCAGTTGAAAGGTAGCGTTTCGTGCGATGGCGAAATTATCCCACACGCCTGTCGCTGCCAACCCGGCGCAGCCGAATCCAGGCAAGATTCCGAGTCCATCCGTCGCGTTTTCCGAAATCAGTGACCGGCACCGGGGTCATGTGCACGAGTGTAGCGGCCACGTTCTCAAAACCTGATACGGCCGCCCGGAAATCGACTCGATCAGCGAAAAAGACTGGATCGACCAGGGAATCGGCGCGATGTCCGGCATCGCCGGCCGCTCGCGGACCTGCCGAAACAGCGTGATGTGCGGCACCCAGTCGCGCCGATCGAACGCCAGCGAGCGAGCCCTCAGCGCCGCGCTCAGGGCTTCGACCAGCGCTCGGCCGCCCTCGGGCACCGCAGCCCCCAGCCAGGCCACGCGTGCACCGCGGAACCAGCCGAACCGATCCAGCACGAGTTCGAACGACGGCGCTGAAACCGCATCGCCGGCCGCCAGGATCAGGGGCAATTCGGCGGCCGGGCGATCGCCGAGGAACACCAGCGTCAAATGCAGATTGTGAGCGGGCACCGCGCGCCGAGATGGCTTGCCCAGCGATTCACGCGCGGCAATCAGTTCGCATCGAAGCATTTCATCCGGCCACAGCGCGAAGAACAGCCGGCGCTGCGGCTGATCATTCACAACCGCGCCAGCAGTCCGTCGAGCGCGTGGGCCACCGTGCGCCGCCGAACCTCGTCGCGCTCGCCGGCAAACAGGCAGGTTTCGGTCTCGGCCTCGTCGTCCGGACCGATCCAGCCGAAGCACACGGTGCCGACCAGCTTGCCCGGCGAGCCGCCGTCGGGGCCGGCAATCCCGGTCACGGCCACCGCCCAGTCGGCATGCGCGGCCCGTCGCGCACCGCGCGCCATCTCGGCGGCGACCATTTCACTGACCGCGCCGAAACGCTGCAGCGCCGCCGGACGGACACCCAGTGCCTCGCTCTTGGCCAGGTTGGAATAGGTCACGTAGCCGCGCTCAAACCAGGCCGAACTGCCGGCCAGGTCGGTGCAGACCTTGGCAATCCAGCCGCCCGTGCACGACTCGGCCAGCGCCAGCGTGCGCCCCTGCGCCTTTAGCTCAATCGCCACCGCAGCCGCGCGCGCAATCAGCGCCTCATCATCGAATCGGGATTTCATGGGTGGGCATGATGCCCTGATCTCGCGCCTGACGGGTGGCGCGATCTGGCGAAAGCGCCGATTGGTTTTTTTTACCGCAGATGAACGCGGATGAACGCAGATGATTGAATCGCGGGGATATATTTGTTACCGCTCGTCCGTCACTCTTTTTCTTTATGCTTTACTGATTACATCCTTGGTACAGCAGAGGTCTCGTGATCGTCGGCCATCGAATGGAAAAGGCGTTTGAACCGCAAATACACGCAAATGAACGCGAATTACGACTTCAATCCGCCGAGGTGAGTGAAGGTTTCAGCCGAAAACGTCGCGCAACCGTTGGCTTTGGCATTGGATGGACGTATTTTTTCTCGTGTCCTTTGCGTTCATTCGCGTTCACTTGCGGTTTCAATCAAAAACAGTTGCTTGATCGAGGGCGCGACCACTGGCTGAGATGAGTACGTAATCAGGTTTGCTTTTGTTGTTGGTTTTATCTGCGTCCATCTGCGTTCATCTGCGGTTCCAAAAACAGCCTGTAGCAGTAAAAGTGATGCCAGCGCTGGCGCCAGCCTTTACGATGCACGCTTGTACCCGGTGTCCCTTTGCTCGATGACCAGCAGCCCCCAGGCCTCGCACACTCCGCTGATGCAGCAGTACCTGCGGCTCAAGGCCGAGGTCGAGCGTGAGCATCCGGGCATCCTGCTGTTCTTCCGCATGGGCGATTTCTACGAGCTGTTCTACGACGACGCCAGGCGCGCCGCCGCGCTGCTGGACATCACCCTGACCGCGCGCGGCCAGTCGGCCGGCCAACCGATCCCGATGGCTGGCGTGCCGTACCATGCTGCCGACAGCTACCTGGCGCGGCTGCTCAAGCGCGGTGAGTCGGTGGCGATCTGTGAGCAGATCGGTGATCCGGATGCGGCCAAGGGCCCGGTCGAGCGCAAGGTTGTGCGCATCGTCTCGCCCGGCACGCTGACCGAGGAATCGCTGCTCGACGAGCGCGGTGACCGATTGCTGGCGGCCTGCTGTGGCACCGAGTCGGGCTTCGGGCTGGCCTGGCTGGACCTGGCCGGCGGTCGCATGGGCTGTGCCGAGCCCGACGATGCCCAGGCGCTGGCCGCCGAACTGGAACGGCTCCGGCCGGCCGAGCTGCTGCATCCGGAGTCGATGACCGGCCTGCCCGGCAGCGCCGGCGCGATCCGCGCGCGGCCGGACTGGGAATTCGACGTCGACAGCGCCGAGCGCGCGTTATGCGAACAATTCGGCACCCGCGATCTGGCCGGCTTCGGCATCGATACACCCGGTGCCGGTGTTGCGGCTGCCGGCGCACTACTGGCCTATGCGCGCGCCATGCTCACGCGCGACCTGCCGCACATCGACGGCCTGGTGCTTGAGCGCCACGACAGCCACCTGGTGCTGGACGCGGCCACCCGCCGCCATCTCGAGATCGACCGCCACCCCGATGGCCTGCAGGAAAACACCCTGCTCGGCCTGCTCGACCGAACCACCACGCCGATGGGCAGCCGCGAGCTGCGGCGCTGGCTGCTGCGGCCGCTGACCGATCGAACCGCGCTGGCCGAGCGCCACGACGCAATCGAGACCCTGATCGCCCAGCACGCGCACGACCGCCTGCGCGAAACCCTGACCGGCGGTGGCGATCTCGAACGCATCGTCACGCGCATCGCGCTGGGCACGGCACGGCCGCGCGACCTGACCACGCTGCGCGCCGGACTGGAAGGCCTGCCCGAACTGCAGGCGTCGCTGGCCGGGCTGGACAGTCCGATGCTGGCCGCATTGCAAGCCGACCTGGAGGCCCAGCCGGAGCGCGTGGCCTTGCTGCAACGCGCGCTGGTCGAGCAGCCGCCGATGCTGATCCGCGACGGTGGCGTGATCCGCGAAGGCTTCAATGCCGAGCTCGACGCGCTTCGACAACTGTCGACCAATGCCGACGATTTCCTGCAGCAATACGAGGCGCGCGAGCGCGAACGCACCGGCATTGCCGCGCTCAAGGTCGGCTACAACCGCGTGCACGGCTACTACATCGAGATCGGCAAGGCGCGCGCCGACCAGGTGCCGGCCGAGTACAGCCGCCGCCAGACGCTGAAAAATGCCGAGCGTTTTATTACCGAGGAGCTGAAAACCCACGAGGACAAGGTGCTGTCGGCGCGCGAACGCGCGCTGGCGCTGGAAAAGAATCTCTACGAAGGCCTGGTTGCCGAGCTGGCCGCCGAGCACGCGCCACTGGCGGCCACGGCGCGCGCACTGGCCGCGCTCGACGTACTGGTCACGCTGGCCGAGCGTGCCGAGACGCTGGACTGGTGCCGCCCGCAGCTCGATGACCAGCCCGGGCTGGAGATCCGCGCCGGCCGCCACCCGGTGGTCGAGGCGGTGCAGGATGAGCCGTTCGTGCCCAACGACTGCGCACTCGGCCCCGATCGCCGAATGCTGGTCGTCACCGGCCCCAACATGGGCGGCAAGTCCACCTTCATGCGTCAGACCGCGCTGATCGTGCTGCTGGCCCATGCCGGCAGCTTCGTGCCGGCAAGATCCATGCGTTGCGGCCCGGTCGATCGGATTTTTTCCCGCATCGGTGCCGGCGACGATCTGACCCGCGGTCGTTCGACTTTCATGGTCGAGATGGTCGAAACCGCCAACATCCTGCACAACGCCAGCGAACGCTCGCTGGTGCTGATGGATGAAATCGGCCGCGGCACCTCGACCTTCGACGGCCTGGCACTGGCCTGGGCGGTGGCCGGTGAGCTCGCGCTGGGCGCACGCGCGATGACCTTGTTCGCCACCCATTACTTCGAGTTGACGCGGCTGGCCGAGGATCACGACGGCATCGTCAACGTCCACCTCGATGCACGCGAGCACGGTGACGGCATCGTGTTCCTGCACAGCGTGCGCGAGGGCCCGGCCAATCAGTCCTACGGGCTGCAGGTCGCGCGCCTGGCGGGCTTGCCCGGCCGTGTGCTGAGCGAGGCGCGCGCACACCTGGAACGACTGGAGCGCGGTGCCGAGCGCGCCGAAAGCCCCCAGCTCAGCCTGTTCGACACGATGCCGACCACGCCACAATCCCGGATTCCAGCCAAGCCCGATCCGGTTCGGGAACTGCTGGCCACGATCGATCCCGATGCGCTCAGCCCGCGCGAGGCGCACGCGCTGCTGTATCGCTTGCTCGAGGCCGGCGACGACGAATAAGCCGGGCCTTGCGCCGCGCCCGCTCAGTGGGTCAATTCAGCATCCCGGCCCTGGAACATCGCGCGAATATTGGCCGTATCGCTGCGGCCGATATCGTCGAAATGGCGCGACAGCCAGTCGGCCGCGGTGTCGCGACCAATGTCGCGCAGATGGGTCAGAAACGACCACTCAGAGTTCATTTTCGACGAAGCGCCCAACGGGTTGAGCGCGTCCTGGTTGTGGATCCGGTGCATGCGCACGCGTTTGTAGTCATCGGCGTTCAGTCGTCCGGCCTCGATCAGCCGGGCGACGAAATCGACCGCGCGCAACTCCTTGAGCAGGCTGGCATTGAACGCAATCTCGTTGATCCGGTTCTGAATCTCGCTGGCGGTTTTGGGCACGCCCTTGCGCTCGATCGGGTTGATCTGCACGATCACGACATCGGCGCACTCGCTGCCGTGGAAGAACGGGAACAGCGATGGATTGCCCATATAGCCGCCGTCCCAGTACGGCACCCCGTCAATCTCCACGGCCTGGAACATGAACGGCAGGCAGGCCGAGGCCATGATCATGTCCGCGTTCATCTCATTGCTGTCAAACACTTTTACGCGCCCGGTCTCGACATTGGTCGCAGAAATGAACAGCCGGATTGCATCGCAGGAGCGCACGCATTCGAAATCGATGGTCTTTTCGAGAATGTCGCGCAAGGGGTTCATGTTCAGGGGATTGAGCTGGTACGGCGAGGCCAGGCGCGTCAAAGCATCCATCGCGTGGAAGCCGGGTGACCCGTCCAATGACCAGTTGCCCATCAGCCGATCGACCAGCGAGCGGCGGATCGGGGAGAACCGTGCCGCGTCACTGATCGCGCGCCAGAATTCGGCCAGCTTGGCACGCGCGCCCTCGGCCCCGCCGCGGGTGTAGCCATCGGCCAGTGCCACGGCGTTCATCGCACCGGCCGAAGTGCCGGAAATGGCGGTGATGTCCAGGCGCCCGTCCTCGAGCAGGTAATCGAGCACACCCCAGGTAAATGCCCCGTGCGCGCCGCCGCCCTGCAGCGCGAGGTTGATCGGCTTGCGCTTGGTCGCCATTCTGGCGGCCATTACTGCGCGACCCAGCCGCCGTCGACCGGCAGTGCCGTACCGGTCATCGAGACCGCGCCGTCGCTGCACAGGAAGGCTGCCAGCGCGCCGATTTCAGTGGTTTCGACAAACCGCTTGGTTGGCTGCGCTTTCAGCATCACGTCGCGCTTGACTTCCTCCTCGGTGATGCCGCGCGCCTTGGCGGTATCGGGAATCTGGCGCTCGACCAGCGGCGTCCAGACGTAGGCCGGGCAAATCGCGTTGATGGTGATGCCCTGCTCGGCCGTCTCCAGTGCCACCGTCTTGGTCAGACCAAGAATGCCGTGCTTGGCCGCGACGTAGGCGGACTTGAACGGCGAGGCGACCAGGCCATGGGCCGAAGCAATATTGATGATCCGCCCCCAGCCGCGCTCGCGCATGCCCGGCAACACCTGCTTGATGGTGTAGAACGCCGCCGACAGGTTGAGATTGATGATCGCCTGCCACTTGTCGTCCGGGAACTCGTCGACCGGCGAGACAAACTGGATACCGGCGTTGTTGACCAGCACGTCGACCGCGCCAAAGTGTTTGATCGCGCCATCGATCAACGACCGGCACCCGTCCGGATCCATCAGGTTGGCGCGGTCGTAGATTACTTCGACCCCGAACTCCTCGGCCAGCCCGGCGCGCAGCGCCTCGACCTCGCTTTCCGGTTCAATGCCGTTCATGACGATGTTCATGCCTTCGGCGGCCAGGGCGCGGGCCACGCCCAGACCGATGCCACTGGATGATCCGGTCACTACCGCAGTTTTTCGTTCGCTCATTTGCTTGTTTCTCCAGGTTCGTTTTCGATCGGGGACGCGTTCAGGCCAGATAATCGTGCAGTACACGGCCGTATGGCAGGGTCAGATCGGCCTTGAAATGCCGTCCTTCGACGACACGGCGCACCGGCAGATCAGCCACCGGCGCATTGATGTGTGGAATCAGGTGCAAGCGCGCCGGGCCCGCGTAATGGAAGTGCATGTGGATATCGGTCAGGTTGTAGGCCACCAGTTCGGCCACGCGCTGACCACCGGTCACGCAGGGAATCACCTTCAGGTTGACCGAGGTCTTGCGCAGATGCGCGCCGCGGTCTTCCGGGTTCGGCGCCAGGCGATCGTGGTACTTGTAGGTCATGGTGCCCATGGCCACGCGCTCGCCGGCGTAATGCAGGGTGCCGGTCAGCGTGTCGGCGCGCACATCCAGGCTCGGCTCGCCCCAGCGCTTGGGAAAGCCCCAGATCTCGCGCCCGGCGCTGATCGGTGGCTCGTCGTTGAGGAACATCATCGCCGTGTAGTTGACCGGCTCGCCCCGGAAAAGACAGGGAATGACGACACCGGTCTCCTGGTAGGAGCCGAACCCGGAACTGTCGGGCATGTTGATCCACTCGTAGAACACCTGGCCGCTGCCATCGGGTTCCAGCGGTTCGGGCACCATCGCCCGGATCGCGTCCGGATCGCTTTCGTAGATGATGATCAGGTATTCGCGGTCGACAAAGCGATACGGACCGCAGGGATAACTGGGGTTGGCCGGCGGCATCGCCGACAAGCTGCGCACCTGTTCGGGTGTCATGGGCTCACATCCTCTTGCACGGGTTTGTTGCACTGCAACACGGATCGTGCCCATCCGACCGGCTGCAGGAGGAATGCATTGCCTTGAATCGGGCGCGGGGCCCGATGTGACGCGCTACAGGTGCCCTTCCAGCCGCATGGTGCGCAGCCGGTTTTCGGCCAGCCGGGCGTAGTTGGTACCGGGGAAATCCGCCGCAACCTGCTCCAGCGCGGCACGCGCGCGGCCCCACTCGCGCAATTCGTACAGGCTGAAGCCGATCTTCAGCAGCGCGTCGGGCTGCTTGCCGCTGCCGGGATAGCGCTGCAACAGCGACTGGAACTGGCCAAGCGCGGTTTCGAAATCGCGCGTGACGTAGTACACCTCACCCAGCCAATACTGCGCGTTCGGCGCGTAGGACGAATCCGGGTACTGATCGAGAAAGCGGTCAAAGCCCTCGGCGGCATCGCCGTAGCGGGTCTCACGCAGCGCCAGGAAGGCCTGGTCGTAGAGTTGCTGCTCTTCTGCCGTGGGTTCGCGCAGTTGTCGCGCAGACGCATCGCCGGGGTCGGCCAGCGTCACGATCTCGGGCTCCGGGTCGATCGCTTCACGGACCTCCGGCGCGGCCACGGTGGCGACCTGCGGCACGCTCTGTGGGCGCTCGATACGAACGGCCGGACCGGTGGACAGCTCCGGCACTGGCCGGCCAGCGTCCGGCTGGCCGGCATCGATGCCCGCCGCGGTACCCGCACGTTGGCCACTCAGGCGGCTATCCAGATCCAGGTACTGGTCACGTTGACGCCGAGCAAGATTCTCGATCTCGATCGCCTGCGCCTCGACCATGCCGCGCAGCTCACGGATTTCCTCGCGCATCTGCTGCAATTGCAGGATCAGGCGCGCGGCCGACTCGTTGCCCGCAGCCGGCTGTGATGCCGGCTGCGCGAAGACCGGCGTACTGCCAACGAGCAGTATCGCCAACGGCAGGATCACAACTCGCATCGGCATCATCTCAGGGCTCCTCGACCGCTCAGCGCGCGGTGTAGACGATCTCCACGCGCCGGTTGCGCTCCCAGCACGCCTCGCTGGTCTGGCGGCAGACCGGCCGTTCCTCGCCGTAGCTGACCACCTCGATCTGGCGCTCGGCAGCGCCGTCGGCCAGCATCAGCTCCAGCACCGCGTTGCCGCGCCGCTCGCCCAGGCCCAGGTTGTATTCGCGCGACCCGCGCTCATCGGCATGGCCTTCGAGCAGCATCCGGGCACTGCTGTTGGCGCGCAGGTAGGCCGCATGCGCGCGCAGGATCGGCAGATACTCCGCGCGCACATCCGAGCGGTCGAACTCGAAGTAGATCTCGCGCTGGCTGAGCACGCTGTCGGGGTTTTCGAGGTTGCGCGAATCGGCAAAATTCGCCGGGTCGATACGGTCGGTTTCGATCGGCTGACTCGGCCGGTCCGGCAGCCCGGTGCCGGGGTCGGGTTCGCTTGGAACTTCGCGCGTGGGCTGCGAGCCGCAGGCGGCCAGCAAGGCCAGCAGGGTCAGTGCGGCCGTCAGACGGAATACGGACTTCATGATGCCTCCGGAATTGACACTTGAATTGGGTTCGTGAATCATTTTGTATACGATCATTGCTGCATCCGCGGCGACCAGGCCGGCTCGCGCACATCACCCTGGGCCAGCACCAGCCGCTGGCGAAATCGACCGTCGACCGATACCGCCGCGAGCACCCCCTGCTCGGCCTCGCGCGTGGCGTACAGCAGCATTTGCCCGTTCGGCGCGAAGCTCGGCGATTCATCCATCGGGCCGTTGGATAATACACGCAATCGTCCGCTGTCCGGGTCCAGCACGCCGATCCGGAAGCGCGCGCGCTCGCCGTGCACCATCGCCAGCAGACCGTTACTCGGGTCGATCGAGGCGCGCGAGTTGTAGCGCCCCTCGGTGGTCACCCGCTGCAGATCGCTGCCGTCGCGACGAATCCGGTAGATCTGCGGCTGGCCGGCGCGGTCGGAGGTGAAGTAGATGTGGCGGCCGTCGCGCGCGAATGCCGGTTCGGTATTGATGGAATGATGCCGGGTCAACTGCTCCATGCGCCCGGTCTGCAGATCGCGCAGCCAAAGATCCGGACTGCCGCCGCGCGACAGGCTCATCGCCAGATACCGTCCGTCGGGCGAGAACGCCGGCGCCCCGTTGATGCCGCGCTCGTCGGAGATGATGTCGCGCTGGCCGGTGAAGATGTCCTGGATCACCACGTTCGAGCGGCCTGTGGCAAACGACACGTAAGCCAGTCGCCGCGCATCCGGCGCCCAGGCCGGCGACAGGATCGGCTGGCTGTGGCGCACGATGGTCTGCGGATTGTGGCCGTCGGCATCGGCAACGATCAGCTCGAACATTTCTTCCGGCGTGCCGGCGTCGGACACCTTGACGTAGGCAATGCGCGTGGCAAACGCACCGGGAATGCCGGTCAGTTCTTCGTAAACGGCATCGGCGATCTGGTGCGCGCGCAGCCGGAACACGCCGGGCCCGGCTGCAATCGCGCGCGAGAACAAGGTGCGGCCGGTGGCCACGGCGACCAGGTGATACTCGATCTCGCCGTTGATGCCGTCGCCGGCCGGAATCCAGCGGCCCATCACGACGTAATCGACCTTGAGCAGGCGCCAGGTCCCGAACTGCACCTCCGGCGGCCGGCTGGGTCGATCGATCATGTCGGCCACCGGCAAGGTCTCGAACAGGCCACTGCGCTGGAGATCGGCGGCAATCACCTCGTGCATCGGCGTTTCCGGCGCGAATTCAGCATTGCCGAACGCGAACGGCACCACCGCGACCGGCAGCGCGCCCTCGACACCGTCGACGATCTCGATCTGCAACTGGCCACGGACCGGGCCGGCCAGCGCCAGCAGCAGGCTAATCGCCGTCGTAGCGAAAAATGAATTCAATTTCACGAGCAAATACCTCTTCATAACCGTCATACGGAAAACGCTCAACGCGTTGAACAGCTTCAAGTATCGAGCGCCGCGTTGCCTCATCAGCGTTGCAAGGACTCATAATCGATTGCTCGATGATCCAACCACCAGTTGTCTGCACGACCCTTAACTTGCACTCGATCCCAGGCCTAGTCGTCGCCCACCTTATCCAGTTTTCCTCCACAAGGGCCTTAATGGTCGACTGATATTCCTCGCCCAGCGTCGCGCGCCGGGCCGACTGTTCGGCCTGTTGGCGCGCCAGCCGCAGGCGCTCGGCCTGTTCTGCGGCTGCGGCATCGGCACGCTCGCGCTCGCGCCGCTCGGCGATTTCGGCCAGCCGGCGTTCCTGTTCACGGCGCTCGGCCTCGGCCTGCTCGCGCTGGCGACGCAGGTCTTCGAGTTCGCGCTGGCGCTGCTGCTCGGCTTCGCGCCGCTGGCGGTCGAGTGCGCGACGTTCTTCCTCGCGCCGCTGCTGCTCCGCCTCCTGCTCGCGCCGGCGCTGCTCGGCCTGCTGGCGCTCGATCAATGCCTGGCGCTCGGCAGCCTCGCGCTCGCGCTGCTGGCGTTGCTGGACTTCGAGCTGACGGGCGCGCTCGGCGGCCTCCAACTCGGCCAGAGCCTGCTGGCGCTGGCGCTCCTGTTCGGCCGCACGCTCGACTTCCTGTTGCCGTCGCTCGACGAACGGCTGCGCATCAACCAGCGAAAACGCGGCCACCGGCGGCGGCGTGCGCGGCTGCCAGCTCAGGCTGCCCAGCCACAGCAAACCGGCAGCCGCAACATGCACCAGCACGGCAAGCAGCAGCGCGGTGACGCCATCGAGCAGTGCAGACAGTCGCCCGGGCGCGTGCACGTGGCGTGCGCGCATGGCTATGGCGCAGCGTCCGGCGGATCGCCCATGAAGCCGATCGCGCCGACCCCGGCGCGTTGCAGCAACACCATCGCCTCATAAATACTGGCGTAGTTGGTCTGCTGGTCGCCGGCGATCAGCACCTGTAGCTCGGGGTTGCGGGCGACAAACACCGAGACGCGCTCGACCAGCGTCTCGGGATCGATCAGCTCGGGCACATCGCCGGCGTTCAGATACAGGTCACCGTTGGCATGCACGATCACCATCAGCGGATCGCCCATGTCCTCGAGCGTCTCGGCCTGACCCTTGGGCAGCTCGACCTCCACACCCAGATTCAGCAGCGGCGCGGTCACCATGAAGATGATCAGCAACACCAGCATCACGTCGATATAGGGCACGACATTGATTTCGGCCATCGCAGCGCGGCGACGGCGGATCGGGGCATCGGGCTGCATGGTCTAGGCGCCCCCGAGCCTGCGGACCTGACGGAACAGGATGCCGGCGAATTCTTCCTTGAAATTGTCCATACGCACTTCCAGCCGGTAGACCTGGTTGGAAAAACGGTTGTAGGCAATCACCGCCGGGATCGCGGCGACCAGACCCATGGCGGTGGCAATCAAGGCCTCGGCGATGCCCGGCGCGACCATGGCGATGGTGGCCTGCTGCACACCGGCGAGCGCAAAGAAGGCGTGCATGATGCCCCAGACGGTGCCGAACAGGCCAACGTAGGGACTGGTCGAGCCGACCGTGGCGAGAAAATTCAGACCATGCTCCATCCGATCGACCTCGCGCGTCAGCGCCACGCGCATCGCACGCTGGGCCCCCGCGGCCAATGTGTCGGCGTTGAGCTGCTGCTCGTCCTTGAGCCGGGCAAATTCCTCGAAACCGGCTTCGAACAGCAATTCGTGACCGGCCAGAATCCGGTTCTCGGTCTTGAGCTTTTCGTGCAGTTGGCCGAGGTCGGCACCGGACCAGAATCGCTCCTCGAAATCGCGGTTGCGCTTTTCAACCTGGGCCAGCGCGCGCCGGCGCGAGAAGATGATGGCCCACGAGGCCAATGAGGCCGCCAGCAACAGCGTCATCACCAATTGCACCACCAGCGTAGCTTCGCTGATCAGCGTCCAGACATTCAGATCGGTGCTCATTCAATTTCCAGAAGGTAGTTTCAAAATATTGTTGTCATTCGTTTTTGATCGGCTCACGCGCCCGCTCGACCAAGTCCTTCGGCAAGCGCGCCGGGGTGAAGCGATCGGCATGCAGGCAGGCTGCGCGCACCGTGGCCGTGATCAGCAGTTCACCGTCACGATGGATGTCCTGGACAAAATCCAGCCGCGCACGACCGCAGTGTTCGACGCAAACGCCGACCGCAAGTTCATCATCCAGCCGCGCCGGGCGACGAAAGTCGATCTCCACGCGTGTGACGACGAAAATCAACCCGGCCTCGGCACGCAGGCGCGTCTGGTGGATACCCATCGCCGTCAACCAGTCCGAGCGCGCACGTTCGAGGAAGTTCAGGTAGCGGGCGTGGTAGACCACTCCGCCAGCGTCGGTGTGCTCCCAGTAGACGCGATAGCGAAACTCGTGGCGCGGCCCGGTCATCCAGCCGACCCGTCGAACAGGTCGCCGGTCGGCGCCTTCAGACCCAGATGCTGCCAAGTCTTGCGCGTGGCCATGCGCCCGCGCGCGGTGCGCACCAGGAAGCCCTGCTGGATCAGGTAGGGCTCGATCACGTCCTCGATCGTGCCGCGCTCTTCCGACAAGGCCGCAGCCAGGCTTTCGACGCCGACCGGTCCGCCTTCGAACTGATCGAGCAACAGATGCAGCAGGCGTCGATCGAGCTGGTCGAAGCCCTCGGCATCGACCTGCAGCATCTCCAGCGCGGCGCGCGCGACCGCGTGCTCGATATGACCTTCGGCGCGCACCTGGGCATAGTCGCGCACCCGCCGCAGCAGCCGGTTGGCGATGCGCGGTGTGCCGCGCGAACGGCGCGCGATTTCAGCGGCTCCGGCCGCATCGCAGGCGATGCCGAGAATGCCGGCCGAGCGCTGCACGATCCGGGCGAGATCATCGACATCGTAGAATTCCAGCCGCTCGACGATGCCGAAGCGATCACGCAGCGGGGAGGTCAACAACCCGGCCCGGGTGGTGGCACCGACCAGCGTGAAGCGCGGCAGATCGAGCTGGATCGAGCGCGCCGCCGGCCCCTCGCCGATGATGATGTCGATCCGGTAATCCTCCATCGCCGGGTACAACACCTCCTCGACCACCGGCGACAGGCGGTGAATCTCGTCGACGAACAGCACGTCGCCCGGCTCGAGGTTGGTCAGCATCGCGGCCAGGTCGCCGGCACGCTCGAGCACCGGGCCGGAGGTCTGGCGCAACCGTGTGCCCATTTCGGCGGCGATAACATTGGCCAGCGTGGTCTTGCCCAGCCCCGGCGGGCCGAAGATCAGCACGTGGTCCAGCGCCTCGGCGCGCGCGCGCGCCGATTCCAGAAAAATGCTCAATCGGTCCTTCATCGTCGCCTGGCCGATGTACTCGGCCAGCCGCGTCGGCCGCAGGCTGGCCTCGAAGCGGCTTTCCTCGTCGCCCGGGCGCGCGGACACCAGCCGCTCGGCGGCTTCGGGCGATTCGGGCTCGTCCGTTGCGCGGGTCATCGGCAAGCGAGGGTCCGGGGTCGAAAGTCAGACGGAATGGTAGCGGAAATCGAGCCCGACCACGCCGCCGGCGGCAGCCCACGTTGGCAGAATGGCCCCCTCAGCGCAGCGCCTGGCTGACCCGACGACCCTCGATCACGGTGCCGATGACATGGCTGGTGTATTCGAACGGGTCACCATCGAACAGCGCCAGGTCGCCGTCCTTGCCGACCTCGATCGAGCCGACCCGGTCGGCGATGCCGAGCATGCGCGCCGGGGCCAGCGTGATCAGCTCCAGCGCCTGGTCGAAATCAACGCCATAGCCCAGCAACAGCGCGGCCTCGAACAACACCACGCGCACCTTCGGCACATAGCCCTCGTAGCCGGACTGCATCGCCACCGGAATTCCGGCTTCGATCAGCCTGGCCGCGGTGGTGAACGAGAAATTGGCCGTCTCCGAACTGCTGCCGCGCGAGCGGATCATGGTCGGGTGCAGGATCACGCCGACACCGGCGGTGCGGATTTCATCAATCAGCAGATGCGCATCGGAAGCACCCGCCAGAATCAGCCGGAACCCGAACTCATCGGCCAGCCTGAGGGTGGTCATGATGTCGTTGTGGCGGTGGACTTCGACGATCAGCGGCGCCTCGCCTGCGAGCACCGAGACAAGCGCCTCCAGCGCCAGGTCACGGTCCGGACCGGGCTTGTCGTCGTCGGCGCGGTCGAGCTTTTGCCGGTACTCGCGCGCCTTGATCAACTGCTCGCGCAGCATCGCCACGGCCTTGCTGCGGTTGCCCGGTGTCTGGCGCGAATGGCCGGTCGCGCCATCGCCCAACGTCGCCGAAAGACCGAAGGCCGGCACGATCACGGCCTGGTCGACGGTATCGCCGGCGGTCTTGGCAATCAGCGTCTGGCCGGAAATGATCTCGCCGGGGCCGTGCCCGGTATGCACCGTGGTGATGCCGTGCTCGCGCAGCCATTCAACCAGCCGCTCGCGCGGGTTGTAGGCATCGATCGCACGCAGCTCCGGCTGGATGGCCGACGATCGTTCGAGCTGATCCTGGTCGTGCGGCTGGTTCAGCGCGCCGGCCAGGCCGACCGTCGAACGGGCATCGACCAGACCCGGCGTGACCACGGCCGCTTCGATGACCTCGAAGCCATCGGGAATGGCCACGCGATCGGCCGGTCCGACGGCGGCAATCGTGCCGTCACGCACCACGACGGTGGCATTTTCGATCGAATCGCCGGTACCGGTGTGGAGTGTGCCGGCACGCACCGCGATGTCCTGCGCCACGCCGACCGTGCTCACCAGGGAAACCAACAGAATGAGGAAAATCCGTTTCATTGCGAGGCTCCCGTTGCGTGGCTGGCGTGCGGCCCGATGCCGTGCAGATGACCAGCACCGTCGTCGTCGGTCAGGGCGTTGACACCGCCCTCGGCAACCCGTCGGTCATCGGGGTCATTGAGATCGAAGCGCTTCTCGCCCTCGACCCAGGTCTCGAGCACGCGCGTGCGCACGCTGAACGGATCGCCCGAAAGAATCACGAAATCGGCATCCTTGCCCGGCGTCAGCGAACCGACCCGCCCACCGAGATCCAGCATATCGGCACCGGCCTGGGTCAGCGCCACGAGCGCGGCCTCGCGCGACATCCCCGCGCGTATGCCAAACGCGGCCATGCGCAGGAAATAGCGCGAATCGGTAATCCAGTCATCGGTATGAAAAGCAACCTTCGCACCGGCCTGCTCCAGCGCCGGCGCGCTTTTCGCCAGCAGGTGCATCGCTTCGAGCTTGCCACCGGGGCTGTCGAGCAGGATCAGGGAGACCGGCACATTGGCCGCGGCAATTTCGTCGGCCACCCGCCAGGCCTCGCTGGTGTGATGCAGCACCAACCGGAAGCCGAACTCATCGCGCAGCCGGATCGCGGTCAGCAGATCGTCATGGCGATGGCTGTGGAAATGAACGATGCGCTTGCCGGCAAGCACCTCGCCCAGCGCTTCCATCGCCAGATCGCGTGCCGGGCGATCCTTTTCATCATCCGCGGCCTCGATCTTGGCCTGGTATTCCTGCGCCTTGACATACTTCGCGCGCACCAGCGCGGCCGACTTGGCGCGGGTGCCCGGGAACGGCGCGTCGCGCAGGGAATTGGTACCGTTGGCCATCTTCAGCCCGCCGGCCGGCGCGCCGTCATCGAAGCGGTAGGCCAGATCCATCACATTGTTGCCGTCGCGCAGCTTGAGGTAAATGGTCTGGCCGCTGATCAGGTGGCCGGAGCCGGGCATTACGTTGACCGAGGTGATGCCGCCGGACAACGCGCGTTTGATGCCTGAAGAGCGCACATTGATGGCATCCAGCGCGCGCGTTTCGGGCTGAATCGGCCCGGAGCGGTCGCCGCCGGAGACCTCGCCGATGTGGCTGTGGGTATCAACGATGCCCGGCATGATGACGCTGCCGGCGGCCAGTTCGACCACCTCGGCGCCGCGCGGGATGCGCACGTCCCCACGCGCGCCGACGGCACGAATCTCGCCGTTTTCGATCACCAGCACACCATCGGCCAGCTCCGGCTGGTCGATCGGGATCACCCGCGCGCCGACGAACGCACGCAACTGCGCGTGCGCCCACATCGGCATCGACAGCAGCGCCGTCAGCAGCAAAATCCAGGCTTTCATCCCATCTCCTCTCGGCGGACAAGACCGCAACCTTGCCAGACCCGCGCCGGTCACGCAAGCCGGATTGCCGGCCCGAGACCGATCCGCCGTCAGCGCTGCATCCGGTTCTTCAATGCCTGACGGATGATCGCCTCGGCGCTTTCGGCACCATCAACGCCCTTGATCATCTTCAGCGCCTCGGCCGGTGAGTAGCCCAGCGCGACCAGGCCGGCACGCGCCTCGGCGTTTGCATCGGAGCCGATCCCTGTGCCGCCCGCGGCACTGCCTGCGCTGCCGAACTCCAACCCGTCGATGCGACTGCGCATTTCCAGCACCAGGCGCTCGGCGGTCTTCTTGCCGATGCCCGGCAGCCGCGTCAGTGCCTGCGCATCACCGGCTTCGACCAGCAGCGCAAAGTCGCTGGCCGACACGCTCGACAGGATCGCCAGCGCGACCTTCGGACCGATGCCGGATACTTTCAGCAAGCCGCGGAACAGTTCACGATCCTGGCGTTCGACGAAACCGAACAGCAGCTGGGCGTCCTCACGGAATACCTGATGGATCAGCAAGGTGCAGGGCTGGCCGGTCGCCGGCAGGCGGTCGAACACGCTCAGCGGCGCCTCGATCTCGTAGCCGACTCCGGCCACGTCGAGCAACAGCCACGGTGGTCGCCGATCGATCAGCGTGCCCGACAGCCGCCCGATCATGATGCGTCAATCATCGCAGCACCACCCCGGCCGGGAGCCTGGAGGCGGTCTGATGGGTATGCCAGTGGCACAGCGCAACGGCCAGCGCGTCGGCGGCATCGGCGCCGTAGGTACGATCCGATTTCAGCAGCGCGCGCACCATGTGCTGAACCTGGGCCTTGTCGGCCGCACCGCTGCCGACCAGCGCCTGCTTGATCCGGCGCGGCGCGTATTCATGCACAGCCAGACCGGCCTGTACCGCCGCGCAGATCGCCGCCCCGCGCGCCTGGCCAAGCTTGATCGCCGCGGCCGGGTTGCGGTTGACGAACACTGTCTCGACCGCGACCGCATCGGGCAGGAACTCCTCGATCGCCAGCCGCACGCCGGCAAAGATCGCGCCCAGGCGTTCGGGCATGTCGCCGTCGCCGAGCTGCAGCTGGCGCGCCTCGATCAGCCGCTCGCCCTCGATAATGCCGATGCCGGTCACGCGCGAGCCGGGATCCAGGCCGAGAATCCGCACCGGCTACTCGTAGGCCTCGGCCGGAATATCGGCGTTGTGCCAGACATTCTGGGCATCGTCGAGGTCTTCGAGCAGGTCGAGGAACTTGACCAGCTTGCCGCCGGCCTCGGCATCGAGCTCGACCCAGGTCGACGGCCGCATCGTCACCTCGGCCTCATCCGGTTCCAGCCCGGCCGATCGCATCGCACCGAGCACACCGGAAAACTGCTCGGGCGTGGTCAGCACCTCGATCGAGCCATCCTCGTCGGTCTCGATATCCTCGGCGCCGGCTTCCAGCGCGGCTTCCATCACCTTGTCCTCGCTTGTGCCCGGCGCGAAGGTGATCACACCGGTCTTCTCGAACAAGTAAGCGACCGAGCCATCGGTACCGAGGTTGCCGCCGTGCTTGGAAAACGCGTGGCGCACCGCCGCGACCGTGCGGTTGCGGTTGTCGGTGACGGTCTCGACCATCACGGCCACGCCGCCGGGCGCATAGCCCTCGTAGGTGATTTCCTCGTAATTGACGCCCTCGAGGTCGCCGGTGGCCTTCTTGATCGCACGCTCGATGTTGTCCTTGGGCACGTTGGCCGCGTTGGCCTTGTCCCAGGCCAGGCGCAGGCGCGGATTGGCCTCGGGATCACCGCCGCCCTCGCGCGCGGCGACCGTGATTTCACGCACCAGGCGGGTGAAGATCTTGCCGCGCTTGGCATCCTGGGCCTTCTTCCGATGCTGGATATTGGCCCACTTGCTATGTCCTGCCATGGAGGTCCTGCACGAAAAGGGAAACAAGCCTGCAAGTCTATCACCGGCACCCGTTCAGCTTCCGGTCAGACGCACTGGCTACAATGCCGACATCGCTGGTCGTCCAGGAGGATCTACATGCCACGCGCCGCACTGTTGCTGATTTCCGCCCTCGCCCTGCATGGCGCCCTGCCCGCGCGCGCCCAGACCGGCGAGCTGAACCTGCTGACCGACCTCGGTACGCCGTTCCCACCCGGTTGCCTGGCCATTGATCTGCCGCGGCAGGCGGCCAGCAGCGAAAACATCCTGGTCGATGAATTTGTGAGTGCGCCGTCGGCACAGGGCACGGTGCGCGACAGCGAGGTGCGCGTGCAGGTTTGGCGCGTGGCCTGCGCCGATGATGGCTTCTCGGTGGTGCTGGTGCGGCTCACCCAGACCGCGGGCCGCAACCCGGTGGTCGTGCCAACAGTATTTGCCGATGTCGGCCGGGTTGATGTGCCGTTCCACGAGGCGCAACTGATCACGCTGCCGGGCAGCGGCAATGTCGGCGCGTCCGGCGGCATCCTGACCACCACAGGCACGACCTGGATGCTGGCCGTGCAGCCGGTCTCCATCGATGGCCGGACCCAGTTCCTGCCGGCCGACTACAACAATGAATTCACGCTGGAAGTGAATTGGGGCAATTTCTCGCCGGCGCTGCCGGAAGGCGCTCTGTTCACGCTCGATCGCTTCGAGCCCTCGGTCGACCCGCCGCAATTCGCGCGACCTGTTCTCAACGGACGCTACTCCGGCCAGTGGATTCGCCCCGGTGCCGAGCGCCAGGGCCTGGTGCTGCAGATCGCCGAACAGATCGACGCCAACTTCGTGTTCGCGGTGTTGTTCACCTACCTCGACGGTTCCCCGGTCTGGGTCGTCGGCAATACCGGCGCCGACCAGGCCAAACCCGGCCCGGTCACGATCGACGACATGGTGACGCTTCAAGGTGGTGCCTTCATCACCGACAGCATGCAGCCGGCCGAAAACGACATTCCTGCCGTTCGTGCCGGAAGCATCTCCATCGAGCCTGTCGACTGCAACCGCATTCGGGTTGACTACGACTTCTCGCCGCTGGGCAAGGGCATCGGCAGCATGGAGCTGCAGCGACTGATCCGGATTGCCGGCTACGACTGCAACCCCTGGCGCTAGTGGGCCATGCGGTTGTAGGTGACACGCAGCCGTCGCCCACCGTTGCAACGACCACCTGATATTTTTCCATTTTTGCAATAGGTTTCACATTTCCGAGCTGACAGGTATACTTTGCACGGAGTTCGCGGTCCCGCAAGCCGGGGCCGGCTGAACCCGACCGATGCCAGCATGCGGCCGCTCGCATTGCACGCGACAGCCCCGGGGATGCCGATGGACTTTCAGACCACCGTTGCCGAGTTGAAGCGTCGCCACGTGTTCCGCGTGATGGGCGCCTACACGGTCAGCTTCTGGGTGGTCCTGCAGGTCGGCGATGTGGTCCTGCCAGCAATGATGGCGCCGGCCTGGATCATGAAGATGCTGATCGGCATCGGCATCGTCGGCGCGCCAGTCGTCGCGGTGTTGTCCTGGTTCTACGAACTTACCCACGAGGGCGTGCAGCGCGACACGCGCGCAGCGGCGAGCGAGCCGACGCCCAGTCTGCTGTCCAGCCGCTGGATCGATTACGTCATCATCGCGGCGCTGGTGGTCATTCTTGCCATCGTGTTGATGGGCCCGTCGCGCCAGCCCATCCCGGAGATCGGCTCCAGCATCGCCGTGATGCCGTTTCGCGACCTGGGGGCCGATGAAGAAAGTCGCTACCTCGGCTACGACGTTGCCGAGACCATCACCGACCAGCTGGCGCGCATCGACGGGATTCGGGTCACGGCCCGTTCCTCAGCCTTCGCACTCGGCGACGAGGGTCTGGACGCACGCGCCACGGCCGAGCGCTTGGGGGTCGAGACACTGCTCGAAGGCAGTGTTCGGCGGGCCGGCAACGAACTGCGCATCAGCGCCCGTTTGATCGACGGTCGATCCGGCACCCAGGTCTGGAGCGAAACCTTCGGCGGAACGCTGGAAAACGTATTCGACCTGCAGGATCGGATTTCGCGCGAGATCGCGCGCGCCATGCAGATCGAGCTTGACCTTCCCGGCCAGAGCAGCATTGCAACGGTGCAGCCCGAGGCCTACGACGAATACCTGCGCGGTCGCGACCAGCTTCGCCGTCAGCCCAGCGCGGACAGCATCGAACAGGCAATCGCCCACCTGATGAATGCGCTGCGGATCGATCCCGATTTCGGCCTGGCCTCGGCCGCTCTGTGCCGGGCACTGTGGGAAAACTACGAACTCAACCGCGAGCCCGAACGCGCCGAAGCCGCCATGCGCCAGTGCCTGGAAACGCAAACCCGTTTCCCGGAACGCACCGAAACCCAAGTTGCCATCGCTTCGCTGCACCTCGGGCGCGGGCAACTCGCCGAGGCGGGGCAGTCCTTCCAGCGTGCGCTGCGCGGCGATCCCAACAACGCCGAGGCGCATGCCGGACTGGCCGCCACCCAATTGCGTCAGGGCCAGTTCAAAAGCGCACTGGACGCGATCGAACGAGCCATTGCGCTGGACCCGGCCGAGTGGCGCTACCCGCACCAGAAAGCACAGATCCATTACTCCAGCGGCAAGCTCGATGCCGCCGCCGTGGCGGTCGAGCGTGCCTTGCAACTGGACCCGGACAATGCCCAACCCTGGAACATCCGCGGTGCGATTCATTTCGCGCGCGGCGAATTCCTGCGCGCCGGTGACGCCTTCGAACAGTCCATAACCCGGCAGCCGAACGCCGCAGCCTACTCCAATGCCGGTACCAACTACTTTTTCGCCGGGCAGTTTGCGCGCGCCGAGGCCATGTTTCGTCGCGCTTCGGAAATGGCCCCCGGCGACCCGCGCCTGAACGGCTTTCTGGCCTGGTCGATCCGGATCCAGGGCAACCGGGCGTCGGATGCCGAGCCCTACCATCGCAACGTGATCCGAACCGCCACGCAGCGGCTCGAGATCAACGTCAACGACCATGAAGCGCGCTCCATGCTGGCCATGCACCTGGCCGCACTGAGCTACGAGGATGCCGCGCGCGGCGCGATTGCCAGCCTTGCCGATGCCGCCGAACTGGACCTGAATGCCCTGCTGACCACCGGCTTCGCCCACTACCTGCTGGGCGACGAAGAACAAGCGGCCGAGGCCTTCGATCAGGCCATCGCCAAAGGCATGCCGTTCTACCTGCTGCACGCCGACCCGCGCCTCAAAGACGTCTGGAACCGATCGCCGTTCGATGCGCTGCGCGCGCGCCACCAGGCCATCACCCAATCCATTACCCAGGAGACCTCACGATGACCCGCTCAACACCCCCGCGCCTTTCCCGCAACCTCTTCGGCGCGGTCCTGCTGTGCCTGGCCGCGATCGCGCAGGCCCAGCCCGACTCGGCCACCTGTCCGCCCGACTGCACGGTGCAGATCCGGATTCCGGACAATCCCGGCACACCGCCGCAAGCCTGGCCCGGCGTGGTCACGACCTCAGCCGGCGCGCAGATCACGTTTTCCACCGACGAGCCGGCCCTGATCATCTTCAGCGATCAGGGAACGCCGTTCGTCAATCCGGCCGGCCAACCGGTCTACCGGTTCAACATCAACCGCCAATCGGGTCGCAGCCTGCTGATCCGTTCGGACGCCAACCCCTGTGTCGTGGCCCCGGGCTGCAAGTACGACGTCGTCGACCCGAACAACTCGGAGCGCCCGCCGCTGGATCCCTATATCATCATCCAGTAGCCCCGCCGGCCGGGGTGCCGCCCCATCGCCACCCCGAGCCCGCATGACGGTCAGCGCAGACGACATCCTCAAGCAGGTCTTCGGCTACGACCGCTTCCGCGGCCGTCAGCGCGAGATCATCGACAGCGTCGCCGCCGGCGGCAGCGCGCTGGTGCTGATGCCGACCGGCGGCGGCAAGTCGCTGTGCTACCAGGTGCCGGCATTGTTGCGCGCCGGCACCGCCATCGTCGTCTCGCCGCTGATCGCCCTGATGCGCGACCAGGTCGAGGCATTGCGCGCCAACGGCGTCGCCGCCGCGGTGCTCAACTCCAGCCTCGATGCGGACACACGCCGCCAGGTCGAACGCGACCTGGTCGACGGTCGGCTCGACCTGCTCTACATCGCACCCGAGGGCCTGCTGCGCGAGCCGGTGCTGCAGATGCTGGAACGCTGCCCGATCGCGCTGTTCGCGATCGACGAGGCGCACTGCGTCTCGCAATGGGGCCACGATTTCCGGCCCGAGTACCTGGAACTCGGGCAACTCGGATCACGCTTTCCCGGCATCCCGCGCATCGCGCTGACCGCAACCGCTGACGAGTGCACGCGCGGCGAGATTGCGCGTCACCTGCTGCCCGATGACGCACAGACCTTCATCGACAGCTTCGACCGGCCCAACCTGCGCTACCGCGTCTCGCTCAAGAACAACGCCCGGCGTCAGCTGCTGGACTTCATCGAACGCGAACACCGCGGCCATACCGGTATCGTCTACTGCTTTTCGCGCAAGCGCACCGAAGAAACGGCCGAGTTCCTGCGCGGCCACGGACTGTCCGCGCTCGCCTACCACGCCGGGCTCGAAGCCGAGCAGCGCCAGGCCCACCAGGACACGTTCATCGGCGAGGACGGCATCATCATCTGTGCGACCATCGCCTTCGGCATGGGCATCGACAAGCCTGACGTCCGCTTCGTCGCCCACCTCGACCTGCCCAAGAGCATCGAGGCCTACTATCAGGAAACCGGCCGCGCCGGTCGCGATGGTCTGCCGGCCGACGCCTGGATGGTCTACAGCCTGGCCGACATCATGCAGATCCGCCAGTTGATGGCCGCCTCGACCGCCTCCGACGCCCACCAGCGGCTGGAACGCGAACGGCTCGAAGCGCTGCTGGCTTACTGCGAACACGCCGGCTGCCGGCGTCCACCGCTGCTCGGCTACTTCAACGAACACCACCCCGGCGACTGCGGCAACTGCGACAACTGCCTTGAGCCGCCGGCCACCTGGGATGCCACCGAACCGGCGCGGATGGCGCTGTCGTGCATCTACCGCACCGGCCAGCGCTTCGGTGCCGGACACGTCATCGACGTGCTGCGCGGCGCCGACACCGAGCGCATCACCAGCCTCGGCCACGATCGCTTGAGCACCTTCGGCATCGGCAAGGACATCGACACCACCACCTGGCGCTCGGTGATCCGGCAACTCTTGGCACTCGGCCACCTGCAACCCGACCCCGAAGGCCACGGCGGCCTGCGCCTGGCCCAGCGCTGCCGGCCACTGCTCCGGGGCGAACAATCGCTGCAACTGCGCCGCGACCCCAAGGCGGTCAAGCGCACGCGCGGCAAAGCGCGCACTGCGAACATCGAAACCGAATCACCCGAATGGGAAGCCCTGCGCCGCTGGCGCCTGGACACCGCCCACACCCAGGGCGTACCGCCCTACGTCATCTTCCACGACGCCACACTCGCCGCCATCCTCGAAGCCCGCCCGACGACACTCGCCGAACTGGCCGAAATCTCCGGCGTCGGCCGGCACAAGCTGGAGCGCTATGGAGAGGCGGTGCTGGAGGTATTGGCCGGGCGGCAGGCAGACCCATAATGCCGGCAGATTCCAGAACACCACTCGGTGCGTTTTCCATGCGGCTCAATCGCACCCTGCGCCGCGCCCCATTGCGCCGGGGCACAGCGGAACCAAATGTATACCTGATTACGTACTTGTTTCCGCCATGCCCCGGAACGATGGGCACGGCGTAGGGTGGGTTGAGCCGCAGGCGAAACCCACCGGGCGAGCTTGAAGCGACCAAGGCGCATCCGCGTCGGGTCGGTGGTTGTAAAGCTAGAAGTCGCCTTTTTCATGCTCAAGCAGCCTGAGTGATCGGCTGGTTTTCCTTCTCCGGGTTCAGCCACACGGCACCGACCGGAGACCAGTTTCGTGTCTCACCACTCCACCGGGCCGGGTTCCGTTCCCGAGCCTGCTGGTAGACGGTGCGGTGCGTGTTCGCCGCGCTCGACGCACCCTGCGGCGGGCACGGCGGTCTACCGGGCACTCAGTGCAGCCTGCCCAATTGTCATCGACGATCGTCGATGACTGAGGAAAATACGTAATCAGGGATCGTTTAGCACATGCGCCTTGTCGTAGATTGCCTTGACCACGCGTGCCGCGGCCCTGGGTTGTCCTGCGCGATGTAGTCAAAAAGATGCTTGGCTCACTTTGGAAAACAGTAGATCATCCTGATCAATATCACCCTACTTTCTTTTTCCGCCCCGCGGCCCAGATAGCCAGGATTAAGACTTACTCCTGACCGATTATTCTGCTTCTTCTATCTCAAATGATTCTCGAAAGAAATTGACAACCTCTCGGCTTTACTAGGACCAAATTACAAGATGCGAGACTGAATATTTCGGTGCTCTTTGTCGTGACACCGATTGCAAAGAGTTCTAAGATTACTAGCCACATTTTTACCGCCTTGCGCATGATGCTCTATGTGATGCAACTCTAAGTGACGAGGATCTGAGCTATTCCATTCACTATGCCCCCAGCCGCATTCTTGACATTTATATTCATCACGTCGAAGCACGAACCCTCTAACGTCATCTGGTATTCGTCTATCATGGGAAGGTAGCTGTCGATCGCTCTCCAAAACATACTCACCAATCGCCAGATCCGGACGGCCAGTGGTCTTAGACGCGACTTGCCATCCATATTCTGTTCTTAACTCTCTGACTCGTCGCGCCCATTCAGTTTTATTATTAGCCACATAGCGTAGCTCTTCGTTTAGAACAGGCTCTCCTAAATTCGCTAGCAGAAAATCCAGGATTCTTTGACGAACAGAACCTTTTGATTTACGGATGGAGTTTGCAAGGTGCCACCTATGCGCGGCCTTTTTATCTTGTTCAATTCGGAGAAGCACATAATCATCCGGTTTCATTTTCCGATACTCAGCGGGGAGATTAGAATCATCTTCCTGCGAAATCATCTCTCGCACAGCGGTCCCACTGGTAATTGCCCAGCCAAATTGAACTCGCAATTCTCGAATCCTTCGCGCGTATTCTTGAATGCCGGAAATAACGAGCAACTCATCTCCCTCTATGACGGCACCCGGATGCTCTCGGAAATAAACAAGAATCCTATCCCTGGCTCCTTTCGCATTTTCAATAGGCATGAGGGACTTTCCAAGCTCTCTCAATTGCCTGAAAACTGGAACTAACGCTTGGACCTTTGTTCTAAGCGTTCCGCTTCTGAGTTCTTGATGATAGTCTTTGAGAAGCTGCTCAATCTTCTCACGGAGCCGCTCTGAAATAGCGAGTGCTTCGCTATCTTCATCATTCATAGCTTATTCTCATAAATTTACTAATCAGCACTGAATCATTAGCAATTTCGCACTGCCAAATTGTTAAAACTTTCCAGCCCCTTGCCATCAGATCAAAGCATGACCTATCATCTCGTTTGATATTACTTTCTATTTTATTTTTCCAGAAATCACGACGCCGCTGTTGGTAACTTTGCGCGCGAGCAACCAGAGTGCCCATGCCAGAAGCATCCATTCACAAAAATCACTGTTTTATTATTTTGGAAGCACAATATCTGGTTTTCCGGGCAGATCCTTCCTGTGAACCCTGAAGCGGTAACCATGACGATGCAAAAGAGAGCGAACATACAATTCAGGCTTTGTATTTTTACTCCTGACCTTAGCCATGATCGCACTTCTTTTGCTTGCGGGGTAAATATCCGCCATGCTGATTAGGATTTGGAATTGAGTATAGTGACAACCACATCAGCAATGCGCGCTGCCAGCAGGGGAGGCACGGCATTCCCTATCTGCTTTGCAATTTCTATTTTGCTACCTTTGAATTCGAACTCATCAGGGAAACATTGAAATCTCGCCGCTTCTCTATGAGTAATTGGACGATGCTTTTCCGGATGAAGGTATCTTCCTTTTTCAGGCTTGAAGAACTCTGTTCTAATCGTCACCGCAGGCCGGTCCCACCAAAGCCGACCGAACAAGTCAGTACCGCCAGTCTTTTTCCGCACCCAGCACTTCGGCGTCAACTCTGGCGCTCTCTCCTGCAGATCAAATCGATTCATTCCTTCCTCAGGTATGGCGCGATACCGTTTTTTGCTTAGCTCAGTAGGATTCCGACCGAAATGCAGATTTAATGGCCCGGACGTAGCACGCACCTCGATCCCCTTTGGCTCAGGCAGATCTGCTATTGCATCCTTAACTGTTCTCCAAGGTTCCGCATCAAAAAAATAGTTATCATTACTCCCACCAATAAGCCCCGGCTGAACCGCAAGCTTTTTAGGATCGAAGTGCGTCTTACGTGGGGGGAAAATATAGGACGGATCCAGCGACTTCGAACCAATGATTATTGCTCTCCTCCTTGTCTGCGGGACACCATAGTCAGCGGCGACAAGCACCTCACTCGCGACCCGAAACCCTAACTCCTTCGCTTTTTCAAGAATCTGATTATGCTCTGCGGTACCCAGAAGTTGCTGCACGTTTTCCATGACGAAGACGCTGGCATTCGATCTTTCAAGAACCTCAAAATATGGACGCCAAAGCTGCTTCCGTGGATCGTCAGCGCGGTTTTTGTTCAATAAGCTGAAGCCCTGACAGGGGGGACCTCCAATCACAACGTCCGCTTCAGGTATCACCGTTGCTGGATCTCGAAGCAAATCGACAATATCGCCCGCGATACAGTGAGCGCCAAAATTTGCGTTATAGGTTGCAACACAGAAATCGTTGAAATCATTTGCCCAGACAGACTTGAAGGGGTGACCAAACCTTTGCGAAAAACCTAAGGTCATACCGCCCGCCCCCGCAAAAAGATCTATGAGGCGATAAGTTTTTTTTCCCTGCACTGGGCTTGCTTTCGACCTCGCTGAATAAACCTCGCGATCCTGCTGCAACAACCATTCTTCCAAGGATTGACTGTTACCCATGTATCGAGATACCGAAGAGTTTTTCATGAGCTCGCTTCTTTGATTAAGATTTTGAATTAAATATACTTTTTATGGGTTAAATGTCATGACCGAGATCTTTAGCTTAACCGACCTAGAATCGAAATGTGTTTTGAAAGGCTGGCATTCTCCGGCTCCGTGATCAATTTCTCAACGCAAGTGAAGTTGCCGCTGGATCGAGGACTCAACAGCCCGCTGATCCCGAAAACAGGTTCAACACCAGCACCCCCGCCACAATCAAGCCGATGCCGAGCATGGCCGGGAGGTCCAGGCGCTGGTCGAACAGCAGCCAGCCGGCCACGGCGATCAGGGCGACGCCGACGCCGGCCCAGATTGCGTAGGCGATGCCTACGGGTATGGTCTTGAGCGTGAGTGCAAGGAAGTAGAACGCGACCAGATAGGCGACCACGACACCGACCGAGGGCCACAGCCGGGTGAAGCCGTCGCTGGCCTTGAGCAGCGTGGTGCCGATCACCTCGGACACGATCGCCAGGGCGAGAAACAGCCAGGGGGATCGCATCAGTCTCGCCCTGCCCTCAACCCGGCGCGCGATCGAGCAGGGGATCGAGCAGGCGGTCCAGGCGCTGGTCTTTTTCCGACCACAGTTGGTTGACCCAGTCCTGGAAGCGGCGGCGGTCGTCGGGGTTGCCCTGGTAGTCCAGGCCGCGCACCCAGGCCGGCACCTCCATGGTGCGGATCGAGATGCGGATCTCGCGGATGCGATTGGCGCACAGGTCGACCAGGCTCGGCCGCCGCGCATCCCAGCCCGGATAGGCGACGGTCACATCGACAATGCGGTCGATGCTGTCGGCCATCGCCTCGAGCACGAAGGCGATGCCGCCGCTGCGTGGCTTGAGCAGATGTTCGTGCGGCGACTGCTGCTGGCTGCGCTTGGCCGGGGTAAAGCGCGTGCCTTCGACAAAGTTCATCATCGAGGTCGGAATGTGGCGGTATTTCTCGCAGGCCTTGCGCGTGGCCTCGATGTCGCGTCCGACCAGTTCCGGGCGGCGCTTGAGCTGTTCCTTCGTGTAGCGCTTCATGAACGGAAAGTCCATCGCCCACCAGGCCTGGCCCAGCAGCGGCACCCAGATCAGCTGGCTCTTGATGAAAAAACGCAGGAACGGCAACCGGTGATTGAACACCTTCTGCAGCAATGGAATATCGACCCAGGACTGGTGGTTGCAGATCACCAGCAGGTGGCCGTTGGGCTGCGGTTCGGGCAGACCCTCGATCTCGATCCGGGTCGAGGTCAGGTGGTCGAACATCCAGCTGTTGACGCCGATCCAGTTTTCGGCAATCGCCACCAGCCAGTGATCGAAATGCTTGCGCAGTCTCGCAAAGCGCAGCACCGCCTTGGCCAGCGCGACCGCCATCAGCGGCAGCACATGGACGATGGTGTTCAGCGAGATCAGCCCGATCGCGATCGCCGAACGCAGCGCCGCAGACAGTGAAGAAATACTCATGCGCCGCATTTTGGCATGAAACCCCAGTCGTGATAATCGTTGCTTCATAATCGCCGCTTCGCCCACGGTTGGAGCCGGACCCATGCCGACCTCGCCGCCGCACGCCGCTGAATCCATCGGCGATGAATCGACCGTCGCCGAGCTCGATGAGCTGGTCGAGACCGCGCGCGAGTTCGGCCGCCGCGGCTGGACACCGGCGACCAGTGGCAACTATTCCGTGCGCCACGGCGAGACGATCTGGATCACCCGCTCCGGGCTGGACAAGCGACGGCTGACGCGCGACGGACTGATGCCGATCGACCGCGACGGCCAGTCCGCAGATGGCGCGCGTCCGTCGGCCGAAACCGGCCTGCATCTTCAACTCTACCGCCGCTTTGCCGGAATCCACGCCGTCCTGCACGTTCACTCACCGATGGCGACAATGCTCTCGCGGCGGGTTGACGCGCCCGGAGCCATTGCCTTCGAGGGCCTGGAACTGCTCAAGGCACTACCGGGCATCAGCAGCCACGAGGCGCGCATCGAGCTGCCGGTGGTCGCCAACGACCAGGACATGACGCGCCTGGCCGCCTCGGTCGAGCCGTGGCTGGACCGCGCCCCGGCCGGCTACCTGATCGCCGGCCACGGCTTGTACGCCTGGGGCGCGCGTGTCGCCGATGCCGCGCGCCACCTCGAGGCGCTGGAATTCCTGCTACAACTGCACTGGATGGAGCAACAATGAGCCGATTGACCGTCTACCCCGACACCGACCCCACTCACCCGGAGTTCCGCTCCGAGGACCACGCCGAGATCGCCGGCTGGCTGGCGCCCGAGGGCGTGCGTTTCGAACGCTGGCACGCCACGCGCGAAATCGCACCGGACGAGCCGCATGAAGCCATTCTGTCGGCCTACGCCGAGGACATCGAGCGCCTCAAGAACGAAGGCGGCTACGTGACGGTGGACGTGGTCAATATGTGGCCCGACCACCCCCAGCGCGAGCAGGCGCGCAAGAAGTTCCTCGACGAGCATCGCCACGCCGAGGACGAGGTGCGTTTCTTCGTCAACGGGCGCGGCCTGTTCAGCCTGCATCTGGGAGAAAAAGTTTATGAGGTCCTGTGCGAGCGCGGCGACCTGATCAGCGTGCCGGCCGGCACGCCGCACTGGTTCGATATGGGCCCGCGACCCGAATTCACCGCGATCCGGCTGTTCAACAACCCCGAGGGCTGGGTCGCACAGTTCACCGGCAGCGACATCGCCGGCCGATTCCCGCGGCTCGACGGCTGATGGCGGGCTGCGCGCTGCTCGACATCGAGGGCACCATCGCCGACATCGCGTTCGTCAAGCATGTGTTGTTCCCGTATGCGCGCGATGCGCTGCCGGGCTTCATCGCCGAACACGCCGACGAACCGGCGGTGGCCAAAGAGCTTGCGGCGACCGCGCGTGAGGCCGGGCTCGACCCGGACAACCGCGACGCGCTGGTTGATCAGCTATTGGCCTGGATTGATGCCGACGTCAAGGCCACGCCGCTGAAACAACTGCAGGGCATGGTCTGGAAAAACGGCTACGCCTCGGGCGCGTTTACCGCCCATCTCTACCCGGATGCGTTCGCGTGGATCGAGCGCGAACACGCAGCCGGCACCCCGCTGTACGTGTACTCGTCCGGCTCGATTGCCGCGCAGCAACTGTATTTCGGCCACAGCGATTTCGGCGACCTGCGCGATCGCTTCAAAGGCTTTTTCGACACCACCACAGGGCCGAAGAAACAGGCCGATTCCTACCGCGTCATCGCCGCGCGGATCCACGCCGAGACCGGCCTCGCACATCCGAGATCGGGTTCTTTTCCGACATCGGCGATGAACTGGCCGCCGCCGCAAGCGCCGGCATGACGGCGGTGCAGATCGTGCGCCCCGGCACCGCGCCGGACGCGCGCTTCAAGCCGTTCAGCGATTTCTCGACCGTGGAGCTCGCCCCACTGTGACCGGCGAACCCAACGACGATCGTTCGAACGACGATGGGACCACGCGGCTGGATGGCCTGAAATCCGACCATTCGGCGCC
>JAVVDV010000019.1:0-50487 GCA_032251355.1 Wenzhouxiangellaceae bacterium | reverse complement strand
CTTGCATGCCGGGCGAGCGATCATGGAGCGTGCAACCGGTCAGGGCTGGAGCCTGAGGCGTTTCCGTGAGCGCCTGCTGCGGGTCGCCGCGCGGGTAGTCAGCAACAGCCGACGTCTGACCTTCGTCATCGCATGGACCGCAGCCGGCGACTGGAGCCGTTTCTGGCGCAAACTGCAGCACTACCGATTCTCGCCCGGATAACGCGCGAGCCTCATCGCATTGCGGCGCGGTCGCGTCAGGGCAGATTGTATCCAAACCAAAGCGACTGCTTCGCATTCGCACACAAATCGCGCCCAATCGCTCACTCGGAACTGCCCGCGAGCGCAAATCGTCCGAGAACCCGCACACACATACTCAAATCGGTCAAACTTTATCCGAATATTGCGGAAAAGCGTAGTCTGACGAATAAGGCGGGTTTAGAACATGCGGCCAGGAAAGTGATAGCAACGGCCGACATAAGAACGGCCAAAGTGGATGCAGCTCGGTCAGCCTTTCTTCTTCTGATAAACATTATCTGGTGTTCGGTGGTGGCGCTCGAAGCGAGCGCACGATCATCAGGATATGCGGGGTGGCCTTCGCCGTCTGTACGCCTGGGAACACATGACCGCGGTGTGCATGAAGAACAACTAGCCGATGCGCATTCCGGTATCGAGTATTCCAAATACGGACAGCAGCCAGAGAATCACGATAATGATGACGACTGCGTTCAGGATCTTCTTCATCGTATGCTGCATGGGGATGAAGCTATTGATCAGCCACAGCAGCACGCCGACGACCACCAGCGTGATGATCAGATTGATAAGAGACATTGGAGGGGTTCCTCGAAGCTGTGGTCAGGCTCCAATATGCGTTGCGACTCGTCACCTGTCCGTTCCCTACCGCACATACGAGTCATGGGCCTGACTGGAGATCGCAGTCCCTGGCGAGCCGCAGGGTCAGGTTTCCGTGGGCAATGCTCAGAGAGTGATCGAAGGGCATGCTTTGGGCCTCGACAAGTCGTTGCGCGCTGCAGGGCCGATCGAGCTCCAGCAGCACCTGGGCAAGGTTCAATCGAATCGGCCAGCTGTCGGGCCTCAGGTCCAGCGCGCGTTTGAAGTGGGTGACCGCCTCTTCGAGCAAGCCGAGCTCGTAGTTCGCATTACCCGCACCCATCCACGCCAGGGGCTCATCCGGCCACCGTTGGGCTGCGCTCTCCCAGGACCGCAGACGAGGTGCGGGAGGTGCATGATCGTCAAAGTCGGCCAGCGCGCGCAGCACCGCAGGGCGATGCGGATTGAGCGGTAGTTGGCCGGGCTCCAGCACCACGATCGCCCATCGGGATGCCCAGTCCCACTGACGCATCCAGCGCCTGGCCGGGGTTGCCTGCAGGCGTTCGGTTCCCGACCGCATCAGGACCTCGGAGCGTTTACGGTCGTATCCGATGACGACGGCGTAGTGCCAGGCCGGCACACTGCGCACGCGAAGGTTCTGAAGAATCAGGACCGGTCGGCCGCCTTCGGCCTCGGCCAGCACTGATAGAAAGTCGCCCGGCAGCCGAAATGGAATGCGCTCGAAACTCCGGGTCGCGGCCATCAGTTCGACCTGCAGGCTGCCCTTCAGCGCCGGGATATAGATTCGTTCGGCAACCTCGCCATAGCCTGGTGCAGCTCCGGATGCTTCCAGCATCGTGATCAGCGCAGCCGGGCCGCAGTGATGTTCGAGTTGTGGATAAAACGGTGTTTCGTCCAGCTCCACTCGCGGCATCCAGGTTTCCGGGATCTTCGTATCAAAACCGGTGCAGCCGGTGACCAGAACAGAAAACGCGGCCAGAACGGCCGCGCCTGTTTTATATTTCCCGTTGTGCGAACCGGACATCACCGCCTGAAGATATTCGTGACGCCGACCAGTTCGAGAATGATGAGCACAAGAAAGACAACCCCAAGGACGACGATCACGCCGTCACCAGCAGCCGGCATCTGGTCGATCCGCCCGGTAATCTGTTCCAGCTCGGCGGCACTCAAATTGGCCACTCGCGCCATTGCCATCTCATGGCTCACGCCCAGCTCGGCCAGTTCGGCGGCCACATCGTCGCGCAGGAGATAGGCCTCGACACGACCCCCCAGGTTACCGGCGTCGAGTGCAAGCGCATCGCCGGTGGATACGAGCTGCGCCTGTGCCGGCATGATCATGGCGACCAATGCCAGCGCGACGACTGCATTCATGATTAAGGATTTGAACATATCAAGCCTCCCGCTTCACATCGTGGATGTGGAGAATGATGGTAGAAAGGGCCAGCACATCAGATCAGCGCCGGCCGGTAATTCATTGCAAAGCTCATGGCCGGGGAAAACCGCGCGGATGGAAACTGGTTCTCAAAAAACGTACGATCAAGTCAACCTGAAAGCAACGTCTTCCCGCAGACAATGATCCGAAACCCTTGCCCTGTCCGTGCGCCAGCGTACGCAGACGGACGCAGCGCGATACCGGAACCAAGCCATTGCCGCCAGTGAAAGCGGAGCGGATGTGCGCAATCGCACAGTGCACAAAGAATTACAGCCGCATGATGCCATGCACGTTGCAGAAAAACGCTTACAAAGCGTCTGTTGCTGTTGAACCCATCGACTCCATCGGTAGCATTCATGCATCCTTCCTTCATGCGGGCACTCGGAGCACGCATCATCGCCAGTCGGACATTGACAACATCATGGTTGCGATGAAACGCCGTACCGATAACCGGGTTGGCAATCGCTTGCTCGATGCGCTTCCACGACGACAGCTCAGCCAATTTCTCACGCACTGCGAAACGGTGACCATGCAGTTTGGTGAATTGCTGGCAAGAAAAGACATGCCTGTTCAGCATGCGTATTTTCCGCTGTCCGGATTCGCATCGCTTGTCATCAAGGTGGTTGGCCACAAACCATTGGAACTCCACCTGATTGGCAACGAAGGCATGCTGGGTGCCGAACTGGCCCTTGGCTCAGGTCTCGCGCCCCACACGAGCATGGTCCAGGGTTCCGGTACCGTATTGCGTATATCCGCGTCGGCCTTCATCGGGCAGCTCGAGTCCAGCCCGGCACTGCGAGAACTCTGCAACCGTTATATCTACGTTCTGGTTGTTCAACTGGCACAGTCCATCGCCTGCAACTGCTTTCATGACGTTTCGCAAAGACTGGCGCGCTGGCTCCTGATGACCCACGACCGTTCGGACGGCAAGGGCCTTGAACTCACCCACGCCTTCCTCGCCACAATGCTGGGCGTGCGCCGCAGCGCCGTCACGATTGCCGCCGGGAATCTACAGCAGCAGCAACTGATCGTCTATTCGCGCGGACATATTCGCCTGCTTTCACGGCACGGTCTCGAAGAGGTCGCCTGCGAATGCTATGCAGCCGGCGTCGAAGCATATCGGCGTGGAATAGGTCCCGAAAGATAAAAAAGGCATTTGCGGACATGCGCCGCAAATGCCGTTCAACGAAAACCGCAGGGATTTCGTTGCTGGATTAATAATCGCTTGCCAGCGTTTCCGGATTCTCGATGATGATCTCCACCCGACGATTCTGCTGCCGACCCGCGGCCGTCAGGTTGCTGGCAATGGGTCGTTCCTGACCGAAGCCCAGGGCCGAGAGCCGGTTCGAGTCGATACCACGCCGGGTCAAATCGCTCAGGACGGATTCGGCGCGGCGTCGGGATAACCCGAGGTTGTATTCCCCGGCACCGACGTTGTCGGTGTGCCCCTCGATTTCGACGCGTCGCCCGGGGTAGCGCTCGAGAAAGCCGGCCAGCCGGTCCAGATGGCGATCGGCGCCGGGCTCGAGTGTGGCCCGATCGGTGGCAAACAGCAGGTCGCCGAGCGTCAGCACCAGGCCGCGGTCGGTAATTTCTGCCTCCAGCGCGTTGATCTGGCGCTCCAGGTCGGCCGTGCGTGCATCGGCACTGGCCGTGGCGCGTGCTTCGGAGCTTCGCGCCGCGTCGGCGTCCCGGCGCGCCGCATCGGCCTCGGCCATGGCCTGAACTTCGGCATACCGCGCCAACGATGCCGCATCCTGGGCCCTGCTGGCGTCACTGCGAGCAAGGTTCGCATCGCTGCGCGCGCGGCTGGCATCGGCGCGGGCCAGTTCGGCCTCGCGGCTACGTGCCGCCAGCCTGGCCTGGTCGCGCTCCTCGACCAGCGCGGCGCGCTGGTCCATGGCGTAACGCCCGGTCGCCCTGGCCCTGGCGATGTCGATCTTGCGCTCAGCCATGAAGACACGATGTTCGCCCAGGCTGGATTCGACTGGCGCCAGCGGCCGCTCCGCGATACGAACCGCAGCCTCGGCCTCGCGCAGCTCCAACGGCGCGCGCGCGGCCAGATTCGGGTCGGATTGCAGGGCGCTCAGATCGCTGCGGGCCTCGGCAGCGCCCGGAGGGCTCTGTGGCGTGGTTGCGCAAGCGGCGAGGATGAGCAGCGCGCTCAGCAGCGCTGTCGTGCGTCCTGTGCTCCGGGACTGCATTGTGGTCAAGAATCTCATTGCTGGTCTCCTGTGCGGCGCATTTCGTCGAGCAGGGCCTGTACGCCCCGGCTCAGTTCCTGGTTCGATTCCAGCACCTTGGATGTTTCCGTCGTCGCGGCTGCGAGTTCGGCGGCGACCTTCGATTCTTCTGCAAGTCGCTCGGCCTCGATCATGTTCTGATCGCGCACGGCACGCTCGGCCAATTGCAGGCGCTGGCGCGCATCGTTGAGTTCACCGCTGGCATATTTCTGCGCGTCCGAGCGTTCGGCGCTGGTGATGGCCTGCTGCGCCGCCGCCAGCGATGCCGTCGGTGCGGGCGGGGTGACGGCACAACCAATGGACAGCAGCATCAGCCCTGTCACGCCTGCGAACAGTGACAGGCGACGCGCCGGGTTGATCAGATTCAGATTACGCATTTTCTTGCTCCGTAAGCATGGAAGAGACAGGTGCGGCCGTTCAGCGCCGGGCACCGAACAGCAACAGCAGGCCACCGGCAACAACAGCCCCGGCGCCGGCCCAGATCGGCACACTCACGTGCTTCTTCTCGTCGACGACCACGCTGATCGGGCCGAGATTGGCCTCATGCGTATCGCTGGTATAGGTAAACCCACCGTATGCCAGCGCAAGGACGCCGAGCACGATCAAAACGACGGCCGTTAGTTGAAAGGCTTTCATGATGTTGTTTCCTCATCAAATGATGCTGGCACCATCCAAATCTACAGAGACTGCAGACCGGCGTCGGTACGTTGGCGCACTTACGGGTTCAACCGCAAGGAGTGCAACATTCAGGGATCCGGACGGATTCGCCTGCAAGGTACATGGCGAAGGTATGCTTGGCCTGCAACGAGACGCTTCATCGCCGCAGGCTGATTCGTCGTCAATAGCGGGCAACGTGGGAAGTTGCCCGTCATTGAGCTTTTAGATCGCGTAATTCTGGAGTCGGTCGGTTTCGCGCTTGACCACTTCGTAGCACTCGCAGCACCGCTTTTCCAGCCTGGGGCGGTCCAGCACCGTGATATGGCCGCGCTGGTAGCGAATGATGCCGGCCTTCTGGAGCTTCCCGGCCGCCTCGGTCACGCCCTCTCGCCGAACGCCCAGCATGTTTGCGATCAATTCCTGCGTCATGGTCAGCTCGCTGGTCGGCAGGCGATCCATCGAAAGCAACAACCATCGGCAAAGTTGCTGATCGATCGAATGGTGCCGGTTGCAAACGGCCGTTTGCGCCATCTGCGTGATCAGTGCCTGGGTATAGCGCAGCATCAACATGCGCATTTCAGGATGGTGGTTGAACTCTTTCTTCAGCTCTGCTGCGGGCAGTCGCCAGGCCGTTCCACCACTCTGGACAAGAGCCCGGCTCGGCGTGCTTTGTCCACCCATGAATACCGCAATACCGACGATGCCCTCGTTGCCGACCACCGAGATCTCGGCCGAGGAGCCATCCAGCATCACGTAGAGCAGAGAGATAATGCAGTCGACCGGAAAATAGACGTACTCCACCTGCTGCCCGGCCTCATAGATGACCGTACCCAAGGGAAGTTCGACCTTCCTGATCGACGCGAACAAGCGTGCTTTTGCTTCAGGCGGAAGGGCGTCGAGAAGAAGATTTTCCGTCGGCGTCTTCTGAGAGACCGGCATGGCGGGTGCTCCTGGCATTGCCTTGCGCTGTCGACAAACCGGACACGGGTTCGCTGTCCGGCGGACGTTTCCTCACAATAGAAGATGTTAAACCGCCGCCAGCGTATTGTTATGTACGCTAGCACACATGGCAGACCATGACCAATTTGTCATCCGCATAGCGACAGCTTGCATTCGGGGGAACGGTACGAGCCATGTCCGAATTGATATACATCAATGTTTCGCGGTTGCCGATCGACTACCTTGAGGACTGGTCAGTGCCTTTACACCATTCTCGACGAATCCGCCGCAGAGGCCGGTACGCCGCTGATCCGTGCACGCAATGGACACCGCCCGAAATCATCGTCATCAAAAGAGGAAATTAATCATGCATTTGCAGAAGACACTGCTTTCGGGAATGATCGCGGGCATCCTGGCCACCGGGTCGGCGCTGGCCGAAACAGCACTGAAGCTCGATTTCGAGCCGGGAAACCAGCCCCAGTCCAGCTCGGCCAAGAGCATGGATGCCGCACGCTGGTTCGGTGGCCAGGCCACCTGGCTGGACAACTCGGCACTGCGCGCCTCCGGCAAGCATGCACTGGTTGCCGACAGCGCCGCGGCCACGCTGGTGTTCGCCGAACCGATGATGAACGTGGAATTCTTCTTCGTCCACGGCGATCAGATCCGCCCGGGGACCGCGCGCGCCTTCAGCGCCGACGGCCGCCTGATCGGCAGCGTCTCCAGCCGCAAGGCCACCCACTTCGGCGATTCGCGCAACTTCGTCAGCTTCAAGTCGAAAGACCCGGTGTTCATGATCGAATTCGACGGCGGCGCGATCGATGCGCTCCAGGCCGATGCATTCCAGATCGACTATCCGCTGGTGCAGGGCCAATGGGTACAGGTTGTCGAGGGCGAAGACAACCGCCAGGGCATTACCTTCGATTTCATCGAAACCTCGAACTTGCTGTTTGCGGCCTGGTACACCTACGGCACCGATGCGGCCGAACCGGCGTTCGAAACGGTGGGTGCGGCCGACAACCGCTGGCTGACCGGCCAACTTGACATCGGCAGCAACTCCAACACCGCCAGCGGCCCGCTGTTCGCCACCTCCGGCGGCGCCTTTGCGCAAACTGCGACCGGCGCAGAAGCCAGCGTCCAGGCCGGCGATCTCTCGGTGACGTTCATCGACTGCGACCGCGCCATCGTCGACTACCAGCTCGCTGACGGCGGCCCGGCCGGCCAGTTCGAAATCATCCCGCTGGAAAAACGGGTCAACCCGTCCGAGTTCAGCTGCGACCCGGAAGCCTCACGGCCGACCGTGTTCCAGCCCGATGTCTCGCGGACCGATTCCAATATCAACGTGCTGGTGCGCGCCGCGCGCGACCTTGACCGTCTCGCACTCCAGTTCAGCTGGCGCACGAACAAGAATTACCCCGGGGTCCTGCACGATCTTCGCCAACTCGGTGAAAATGGTGAATGGGGTGCTCCGATTGCGAATATCAGCCGCGACAGCGCCACACGCGTCAACGAGGATCGCGTCGCGGTGATTTTCGAGACCGAAACCAGCGATTTTGTTCTGTCCGAGCAAACCAAATCCTTCGGCTGCTTCATGAGCTGCCACGAAGACCTGCCCGACATGCCGGAAAACACCGGGGTGGCCTCGCACTACGTGATCAACGGACGCGTCGATCCGGGCACCTATCAGGCCGACATGTGGCACTGGCGCGGCTCGCGTTCGGGTCCGATGGGCTTTGCCGAAGACACCTGGATCAGCGCCGAGCTGCGTGAGGATCCTGATTCCGAGGGTCGCCAGCGCGACGCCAATTCGGTCGGGCCGGACGGCAATCGCCTGCGCCTGCGCGAGAACCAGGGCTTCGGCAGCGAGTTCGACGTGGTCGTCAACGGTCAGGCGCGCACCGTCAAGCTGCCGACCTTCGTCTACGACCCCGCACTGAACAGCGGTTTCTACTTCCTCAACGATGGCACGCGCCTGATCACCGAAGCACGCATCGGCGACTTGTGGGCGTTCAACACCATCGAGCGGATGGAAGCCGGCGAGTTGCAGCATGCGCTGATCAACTTCGGTCCGCGCGCCAATGCCGTGCGCGTTGCCGATCTGGACGCCGAAGAGCTGAACAAGGTCGCCGCCCAGGCGCTGGCCGGCGGTCTCATCAACCGTCCGTTCCTGAACGATGACTACACCGGCGACAGCGACCAGCACCACGTGCGCTCGAACCGGTCCTTCGAAAATGGCGTCTGGACCGTTACCTTGATCCGCGATCTGAACACCGGCTCGCCCAACGACATCGACCTGTCGGCCATCGGCGAACGTGAGTTCACCTTTGGCGTGGCGGTCCATGACAGCAATAACGGGGGCCGCACCCACAACATCTCGGTACCGCTGACGCTGGGCGGGGATGTTGAGCCGGTCGCGGTCGATGCGATCGAAGATGTCGACTGGCTGTCCATCCCGGCCTTCTCCACCGTGCTGTTCAAGCCCGGCGACATGTCGTTCGAGTGGCTGCAGGATAAGGAAAACGGTCATCGCAATCAGATCGTGACCCGGTGCAGCACCTGTCATGGACAGGGTGGCGTCGCCGCGCGGGCGCCGCTGAACCTGCAGGACTGACCGCCGCGGCAGACCGGGCCAACGCGGCCCGGCTCTGCCGATTGGCAATGCAACACGCCCCGGCCAATGGCCGGGGCTTTTTAATGATCGAGGCGAACGCTGGCATGTCGACGAGACGCTGAAGTTATTCCATACCAAGCGCGGCCCCGCGCGGCGCGCGTTCGCACGGTTTGTCGCCGAGGGCATCAACGCCAAAGAGCCATTCGACCAAATGCCCCGGCCTGGATTCCTGGGCAGCGAGTCGTTTCTCGAGACCATCCTCGACAAATTCGAGCATGCATCGATCAGCACGGAGGTTCCGAAGAAACTGCGTCCCGCTCGGAGCCTGGACCAGATTGCTCGAGTTTCAGCGGATCGAGATCAGGCGATTACCGAAGCCTATCGGACCGGTGCGTATACCCTCACCGAAATCGCTCGCTATTTTGGAGTCCACCAGACCACAGCCAGTCGAATCGCGCGTCAAGCGAGTGATGCATGATGCAAGACCTGACCCCAGGTTTTACCTTGGGCGGGAACACTCCATGAAAGCGGGTGAGGTTCAGGCGCGGCGCCTGCACCAGTGAGGCCAGCCGCAGGGTTGACTTTCCGGTATCGTCCCTGCCCATGATCCGACTCGACGCCATAACGCTGCGCCGCGGCCCCGAAGTGCTGCTCGACGGCGCCGACCTGACCGTGCATCCCGGTCAGAAGATCGGCCTGGTCGGGGCCAACGGGGCGGGCAAGTCCAGCCTGTTTGCGGCGTTGCTGGGCGAGCTCGAGGTCGATGCCGGCAGGCTTTCGATTCCGACCGACTGGACCGTCGCCCACATGGCCCAGCAGATCGACGATCTGGAGCGGCCGGCGATCGAGTTCGTGCTCGACGGCGATACCCGCTTGCGCACGGCCGAGCGTGAAGTCGCCGCGGCCGATGCATCCGGCGACGGCGAGCGCATCGCGCACGCGCACCAGGCGTTGGACGACGCCGGCGGCTTCGACGCCCGCGCACGGGCCGGTTCGCTGCTCAACGGCCTGGGCTTTGCCGCCGATCAACACGAACAGCCGGTGGCCGAGTTTTCCGGCGGCTGGCGCATCCGGCTGTCGCTGGCGCGCGCGCTGATGAGCCCGTCGGACCTGCTGCTGCTCGACGAGCCGACCAACCACCTGGATCTTGAAACCATCGAGTGGCTGGAAGGCTGGCTCAAGCGCTACGCCGGCACACTGGTGCTGATCTCGCACGACCGCGATTTTCTCGACGATGTGGTCGACCACATCGTCCACATCGAGCAGCTCACGCTCAATCGCTATTCCGGCGGCTATTCGGACTTCGAGCGCCAGCGCGCCGAACGGCTGCGGCTGCAGCAGGCGCAGTACCAGAAGCAGCAGCACCAGATCGCCCACATGCGCGCCTTCGTCGATCGCTTCCGCGCCAAGGCGACCAAGGCGAAGCAGGCGCAGGCCCGGCTCAAGGCGCTGGCGCGGATGGAGGAAATCGCGCCGGCCCATGCCGACAGCCCGTTCGATTTCGAATTTCCCGAGCCCGGCCGCGCCGCCGACCCATTGCTGCGGCTCGAGGACGTCACGCTCGGCTATGGCAACACGCGCGTGCTCGAAACGGTCTCGCTGAACCTGTCGTCCGGCGACCGCATCGGCCTGCTGGGCGTCAACGGCGCTGGCAAGTCCACCCTGGTCAAGGCGCTGGCCGGCGACCTGGCGCCGCTGTCCGGTCGACTCGAGTCCAGCCGCAACCTGACCATCGGCTATTTCGCCCAGCACCAGCTCGAACAGATCGACCCCACGCTCAATCCGGTCGACAACCTCGCGCGCATTGCCGGCGATGTGCCCGAACAACGGCTGCGTGACTTCCTTGGCGGCTTCGCCTTTTCCGGCGATCTGGCCACCGACCCGTGCGCACGACTGTCCGGCGGCGAGCGCGCGCGACTGGTACTGGCACTGATCATCTGGCGCGCGCCCAACCTGCTGCTGCTCGACGAGCCGACCAACCATCTGGATCTGGAAATGCGCCATGCGCTGACCCTGGCGCTGCAAGGGTTCGAGGGCGCGGTGGTGACCGTCTCGCACGACCGCCACCTGCTGCGCGAGACCGTCGATGACTACTGGCTGATCGCCGACGGCCGCGTGCGGCCCTGGCGCGAGGGTCTTGCCGGCTACCGCGAACACCTGCGCCGCAGCCAGGCTGGCGAAGGCGGCACATCGTCGACCGGTTCACGCCGCGCGGCGCGCCAGCGCAAGGCCGCCGAGCGCGAACGCGTCAAGCCGCTGGCCAACCGCATCAAGAAGCTCACCGCCGAGATCGAGAAACTCGAGGCGCGCAAGCGCGAACTGGCCGAACAGCTGGCCGCGTCCGAGCTCTACCAGCCCGAACACGCCGACCGCCTGCAACAACTGCTGGCCGAAGACGGCGCGCTCAAGGCCCGGCTCGAGACGCTGGAACACGATTGGATGGCCGCCGAAGAAGAACTCGAAGCCGTCCGCGCGGTGAGCTGATCAAGCGCGGGTCATTCGGTCAGAGGTCCGCGGCTGGAATCAATCCTCGAGATCGAACCAGTTTTCCAGTTCAAGCCCGTCGATGTACCGGAAGTGCCGGACGTTGCGCGTGACCATCACCAGATCGTGTGCTCGGGCCGTTGCAGCCAGCAGCGTGTCGACCACGCCGATCTCGCAACCCGTGCGACGCAACGCGGCTGAAAGCTCACCGGCGCGCAGGCTGACCGCCTCATCAAGCGGCAGCCACTGCACCAGCGGCAGAATCGATGCACGAATGCGTGACCAAAGCGGCTCCGGGTCATCCCGCAGCCACGCACCGCGCCGCAATTCGAAACGGGTCAGCTCCGAAGCATACAGACCGCTATCCGCCCGGCGCCGCAAGCACGCGATCACGCACGGGTCCGGCCGTGGGCGAATCAGCTCGCTCAGGATATTGGTATCGAGCAGGCGCATCAGGTGTCCGCATCGTCGGCGAACGGGTCACGTGGCAGCTCGCTTCGGCCCGCAGCGCGAATGGAATCCAATGCCTGGAAAAAATCCGGATCATCGACGCCATCGGGATTGGTCACCGTGCCATCGGCATGGAACTCCAGATGACTCAGGAACCGTCGGACCGGATCTTCGCTCGATGCGGCCTCGGCCGCCTCCAGCCCGCGGCGCACCAGTTCCTCGACCAGGTCCTTCAACTTGCGGTCGGTGGCGGCGGCGCGCACCTTGATCCGACGCATCAGATCATCGGGAAGCTCCAGTGTTGTCCGCATGCACATATACCCATAAATATGTTTCTATGTGATTTTACCATTCGGCCCATACAAGCAGGTGATGGCTCAGCACGGACACTGAAATGAAGCGGGCCGCGACACAGGGGCAACTTGACACCTGTCAAATTCACTACACCCGGATCGGTCGAGAATGGCGGTTTCGTCGCTCTCGCGGAGCCAGCCATGCCGAATCACGCCGATCACCCCGAATCGATGGACTGGCTGAACCCGTATTTTCTGGGTGTGTACGCCGAAAACGACAAGCTGCTCGAAGAACTGCTGGTCGAGTTCCTGCGCGATCACTGCTTCTGGCGGCGCAACGTGCATCCGGAAGATCCGCCGCTGATCCCGGTCCTGGCCGGCGATCAGCGCGAGTTCCGCGAGTTCGTCGCGCGCATGAAAACCGAGCTGCACGGACTGAGTGCGCGGCTCAAGCAGACCGCGCCGTTCTACAACCCGCGCTACATCGGCCACATGGCCTCCGATCTGCTGCTGCCCGGCCTGATCGCGCAGATGGTCACCACCCTCTACAACCCCAATCACGTCACCGACGAAGCCGCGCCGGTGACCTTGCCGATGGAGCTGGATGTCGGCCTGCAACTGGCGGCGATGTTCGGCTTCAATACCGAGCCCGATCATGAGCCCTGCGCCTGGGGGCATGTAACCTCGGGCGGCACGCTGGCCAACGACGAGGCACTGTGGTATCTGCGCGCGCTTCGGTTGTGGCCGCTGGCCGCGCGCCGGGCCTGCCAGGCACTGGACTTCCGACCCGGCCTGCTGGCCGGGCTGCCGGATGATTTCGAGACGCTGGATGACTGGACGCTGCTGAACCTGTCGGTCGATCGCACGGTGAAACTGCGGCGCGAACTGCTGGCCGCCGCCGGTCAGCAACTCGACGCACCACGTGCGCGCCGACTGGCCGCGGCGATCGAGGCCCGCCGCATCGAAGCCATCGGTGCAGCCGAATTTCACCGCGAACTGCCGCCGGCAACGACGCCGTGCGTGCTGGTGCCGGTCACCGCGCACTACTCCTGGGCCAAGGCGCTGAACCTGCTCGGGCTGGGCAGCGCCAACCTCATCACCGTGCCGGTCACCGAACGCATGCGCATGGATGGCGATGCGCTGGACGAAGCGCTGCATGCCGCGGCCGAGCGCCGCCAGCCGGTGCTGGCCGTGGTCGGCGTACTCGGCTCGACCGAATTCGGCTCGATCGATCCCATCGATCGCATCGTCAGCGCGCGCCAACGTGCCCGGCGCGCCGGCCAGGAATTCGGCATTCATATCGATGCGGCCTGGGGCGGTTATCTGACCAGCATCTTTCGCGACGCGCGCGGCAGCCTGGTCGCGCACGAAAAGCTGCGCGAAGCCTTCCACTACTTTCCCTCCGAGGACGTCTACCACGCCTTCGGCGCGCTGCGCCACGCCGACTCGATCACGGTCGACCCGCACAAGCTCGGTTTCATTCCGTTCGGCTGCGGCGCCTATGTCGCGCGCAACCGGGCGATGACCGATTTCATCAGCCAGAAAGCGGCCTACGTATTCGATGCCGACGACAACGACGCCGAGTATCAGCGCCGCTTCCATAACCTCGGCAAGTACATCATCGAGGGCTCCAAGCCGGGTGCGGCGGCGGCCGCGGCCTGGGTCACGCACCGCGTGCTGCCGCTCAATCACGATCACTTCGGCCGGCTGTGCGCCGAGACGGTGCACAACTGCGAGTACTTCTTCGAACACATCGATGACCTGGCCGCCGATCTCAACGGCATCGCACGCATCATCATGCCGTTCGAACCCGACACCAACCTGATCTGCCTGGCGGTCAACCCCGAGGGCAACCGCGACCTGGCGACGATGAATCGCTTCGGCGAGCGCCTGTACCAGCGACTGCGCGTCGGTTCCGGGCTGGACCCGCGCCAGCGCGAATTCTTCGGCTCGCGCACGCGCGTGCCGCGAAGCTCGCTGACCGACCCGGTCGCCGCGCGCCTGGCCGCCGCACTCGGGCTGGACCCGGACAGCTTCGTCGACCCCGACGACGACCGCGCCGATGCCAACAACGGCAACATCTTCCTGCTGCGCCATACGCTGATGAACCCGTGGCTGGCCGGATCTGACCACGGCATGAACTACCTCGACCGTTACTGTCGCTACCTGGGTCGGCTGATCCGCGAGGAAGTCGAGCGCGCGAGTCCGGAATAAGTCTCAGCGGCGAAACGCGCCACGGGTGGCGGCGAAGGTGGCGAAGCTGCGCGGGTAGCGTTGCTCGGCGCTCGGCTCGGTCAGCCACGCCGTCGGCCGCTGATGGCTGCGGGCCCAGCCGATCAGTGCGGCGAGAAGGCGGCCGACCTGCACCGCGACCGAGATCAGCGACCAGCCGATCACCGCCAGCAGCCCAAGATCGGGACGACCGATCAACAGCGCACCGGTCAGCAGGATCAGCGCCGGATTGCGCCGCGCCATGATCAGCCGGAACCACGAATCGAACGGCCGGTACAGGAACATCGTGCCGCCGATGGTCCAGCCGTAGATGCCCTCGCTCAGCCGGCCGACGATGTAAGGGATGAAGATCCACAACGCAGCGTCGGTGACACTCAGCGCATCCGGCAGCAGGCTGGCCCCGGCCAGACCCAGCGCCCAGGCCAGGTACCAGAACGGTGGATGAATCAGGTCGATGCCGTGATCGAAATGGCCGCCGATGCGACTGGATTGCAGCGTCACCCGCGCCAGCTTGCCGTCAACGGTATCGAGCAGGGTCATCACCCAGCCGGCCAGCAGACCGGCGGTGAACTGGCCACGCGCGAACAGCACACCGGCAAGAATCACCAGCAGCAGGCTGATCAGGGTGACCTGGTTGGGCGAAAGGCCGAGCGCGGCGCAGCGGCGCACCAGCCAGGCCGACGGACGCGGCCACAGCCACTTGGTGACCAGGTCGGTCACGCCCTTGTAGGCGTTGCCGTAGAGTTCCGCCTCCAGCTGTGCGGCCCGCTGCGGCGTCACTGCGGCCAGCAGCGGCGGCGTGGCACGACGCAGGCGGGCATCGGCACGGGTCAGGTCGCCGGCACGCAGGACCGTGCAGTCGTCGCCCAGCGCGCTGGGCGATGCCCGATCGGCGACGGCTTCGGCCAGCACATCCAGCCGATCCGACGGCCCACACGCGGCGCAGGCACGGTTGTCGGCAGCGCACAACAGCACACTGCCATCGCTTTGCAGCAATGGCGCCAGCGTGCGCGGCTCGTACAGCCAGTCGACGCGAATGATCAGCACGCGGGACGAAGCGGGCCACTCGGCCGCCTCTGGATTCTCGTCAAACCGCACCCGCTGGCGCGCAATGCCGAGCTGGCCCAGCAGCCGCAGCGCGCGCTCGTGCGGCGGCACGTGCCACAGCGGCGTCTCGCAGCCACCGATCACCAGGCCGAAGAGTTCGGGTTCAGGTGCGTCCACGGCGCGTTCCGTTCGGCTCAACCGGCCTCGGCAAAATCAAGTCGCAAGCGCTCGAGCAGCGCGGCCTGGCGCGGCGCGCCCAGCTCGATCGATTCGGCCAGGTTCGGCGGGCCCGGCCAGGCGCGGTCCTCGCAATCCAGGCCTTCGAAGGCTCGCACGCCGTCGTAGCGCGGGATCACATGAAAATGCACGTGCGGATCGACCATCATCAGCATCAGGTAGTTGATGCGCTGGTAGCCAAAGCGCGCCGACAACACCCGCTCGATCCGCGCGATGGTCGTCCCCAGTTCGGCGAATGCCGACGGCGACAGTTCACCGAAGGCGCGTTGCTCGCCGTTGGCACCGAGTACCAGCGAACCCAGCGTGAGCTGCGCCGGGCGCAGCAGCACCGTCCAGTGCTCGCCCCGCCAGAGACGGGTCTCGGGATCGCCGAATTTCTCCAATGTGGCGTTCATGCCACGCCGCGCCCGCGCGCGCGCTCAGCCGGCAGCGCCGGTACGCCGAGCCGCTCGGCGGCGGTGGCCAGATCGCCGGGGGTGTCGATTTCGCACCAGTGCAGGCCGGTGATATCGCAGACACCGACAGCGTCGGTCGCGGTGTTCGCAATCCGGTCGATCGCCGACAGGTACCAGCGCGCGTTGCCTTCGGACTCGTGCATCATGGTCTCCAGCGTCTGGCGGAACAGTGCGCCTCCGCGCGCATCGAACCGCAGCATGCCGATCGATTCGGCGTCGATGCTCGCAAACGGCTGCTTGCCGATCGCGCACAGCCGGTCGCCGTCGAGCACCACTTTCATGTCGTCGTCGTCGTAGGCCGGCTTGCGGTTGACGGTGACCCGGATCGACACATCATCGGGCATCGCCAGCACGCGGCGCGCGATCTCGGTCTCGAACAGCGTGTCACCGTTGATAATCAGGAACGGCCCATGCATCTCGTGGCGCAGCAGCCAGCAGGTCGCGAGGTTGTCGCTGACGGCATAAAACGGGTTGAAGCTGACCCGCAGCGGCGGCAACGGCGGATCCAGCGCCTGCAGCGCGGCGATGATCTGGTCATCGCGAAAGCCGGTCGCAACCACGATCTCGTCGATACCGGCCATAGCCAGGGCGCGGATCTGGCGCTCGAGGATCGTCACCCCGGCGACCTCGACCAGGCACTTGGGACGATCTTCGGTCAGCGGCAGCAGGCGCTTGCCCTGGCCGGCGCACAGCAGGATGGCTTTCATGGGTTGTTGGATACTCCCTGTGTAAGAAGGCAAAGTGCGCAAGTGTAATCAGGATGACACAATCAAGTAAATGACATGAATCAATTTCCGGGAAATCAAGTGCGCCGCCTCCTGATGGAACTTCAGCGGCTATCATGCGGCTCCACGCGACCCGTTCGGGTGATCCGACCGTGACCGATTCGGCAAGACTGGTCGAGCGCTTCCGGCAACTGCTGGGGCCAGCCAATGTGCACATCGATGCTGAAATCCCGGACCGTTTGCTGGACGAACCGCGCGGGCGCTTCCGGAACCGGCCGGTCGTCGCGCTGCGCCCGGCAACCACCGCGGAGGTTGCCGCCATCCTGCGCCTGTGCGCCGAACATGGGCTGCCGGTGGTCACACGCGGCGGCGGCACCGGCACCGTGGGCGGTGCCTCGGCCGGCGCGGACCGGCGCGAGGTGCTGGTCAGCCTGGAGCGGCTGCGCACCCGGCTCGAAGTCAACGCTGCGGCGGGCACGCTGACCGCCGATGCCGGGATCACGCTGGCCGAGGCGCGCGCAGCTGCCCACGAACACGAGCTCGAACTGCCGCTGTGGCTGGCCTCGGAAGGCACAGCCACGGTCGGCGGCGTGATCGCAACCAATGCCGGCGGCAACACCACGATCCGGCACGGCAACGCACGCTCGCTGCTGCGCGGGCTGGAAGCGGTGCTGGCCGACGGTCGTGTGCTGAATCGGCTCGACCGGCCGCGCAAGGACAACACCGGCTACGACCTGGTCCAGTTACTGGCCGGCAGCGAAGGCACGCTGGGCGTGATCACGGCGGTGACGCTGGGTCTGGTGCCGCGTCCCCGTCAGCGCTTTACCGCGCTGTGCGGACTGAACGACGTGTCCGGCGCGATCGAGCTGCTGGCCGGGGCGCGCGCAAACCTCGGCGAGACGCTGAGCGCGTTCGAACTGATCCCGCGTTTTGCGCTGGAGTTGTCGATTGCCCACCTGCCGGGTGCGCGCGACCCGCTGGACGCGGCGCATGCCTGGTATGCACTGATCGAGGCCGACAGCGCGCTGGACGGCGATTTCCTGGCTCAGGCCGGCGAGGGCTGGCTGGGCGCAGGACTGGAGGCCGGCCAGATCAACGATGCGGTGATCGCCCAGTCCGGGTCGCAGGCCGACGCGCTGTGGGCGCTGCGCGAGGCGATTTCACCCGCCCAACGCGCGGCCGGTGCCAGCATCAAGCACGACATTTCGGTGCCGATCGCGCAGATTCCGACCATGATCGAAGCCACGCTGGCCGAGTTGCGCGAGGCCATCCCGGGCATCCGGCCGTGCGTATTCGGCCACGCCGGCGACGGCAATCTTCATTTCAACCTGAGCCGACCGGTCGACTGCAGCGACGAAGGCTTCCGCGCACATGAGCCGACCATCAACCGGATCGTGTTCGACCGGGTGCAGGCGCTGGCCGGCTCGATTGCCGCCGAACACGGCATCGGCCAGTTGCGCGTCGACGAACTCGCCCGCCGCGGCGACCCGGTCGCGCTCGAGCTGCAACGCGCAATCAAGCGCGCGCTGGATCCGGACAATCGCCTCAACCCCGGCAAGCTGATCGATCCGGGCGCACCCTGAGCCCGGATTATTCATGACCCCAGCTACTGCGACGTTTCGCTCGGTCGCGAAACGCCGCATCTACGGGACCTGGCGCCGTCTCGCTACGCCGGGTTCATGAATAATCCGGGCTGAGACTGATCGCCGGCAGGCCGGCTCCTGCAAAATAACTCGCTGCCTGCACTTCAGCAGTTCAGGTCGCCTGCTGATGGACTCCGGCGACCGCGCGGCCGGACGGATCGGCGCGGTTGGCGAATTCGGGGTCCCAGGCGATCGCGGCCGGCGATGAGCAGGCAATCGACTTGCCGCCGGGCACAGTGGCGATCGCGGCCGGCTCGGGGTAGTGTTTCTCGAACAGGCTGCGGTAGAAATACGCCTCCCTTGTCGCCGGCGGATTGACCGGGAAGCGTTCTTCGGCCGCGTTCATCTCGGCCTCGCTGACCCGCACTGCGGCCTGGTCGCGCAGGGCGTCAATCCAGCCGTAACCGACCCCGTCGGAGAACTGCTCTTTCTGCCGCCAGGCGATATCGGCGGGCAGCAGGTGCTCGAACGCACGCCGCAGCAGGTATTTCTCCATCCGCTCCGGACCGGTCATTTTCAGCCGGGGCGCGATCGTCATCGCGGTTTCGAGCAGTTCGACGTCGAGAAACGGTACACGCGCCTCCACACCCCAGGCGGCGGTGGACTTGTTCGCGCGCAGGCAATCGAACTGGTGCAGCGCATCGAGCTTGCGGATGGTCTCGAAGTGAAACTCTTCCGGGTTCGGTGCCTTGTGGAAGTACAGATAGCCGCCGAACATCTCATCGGCGCCCTCGCCGGAGAGCACCATCTTGATGCCCATGGCCTTGATCCGACGGCTCATCAGGAACATCGGTGTGGCCGCGCGGATGGTGGTCACGTCATAGGTCTCAAGGTGGCGGATCACGTCCTCGACCGCATCCAGGCCTTCCTGCAGCGTGTAGGTAAAAGCGTGATGGACCGAGCCGATATGCGCGGCGACGCGCTCGGCGGCGGCCAGGTCGGGGCTGCCCTCCAGGCCGACCGAGAAGGTGTGCAGGCGCGGAAACCAGGCCGGCTCGCGCTCGCCGGCCTCGACACGACGCGCACTGTGGCGGGCGGCCAGCGCGGCGATGATCGACGAGTCCAGCCCACCCGACAGCAGCGCGCCATACGGCACATCGCACATCAGCTGGCGCGTGACCGCGGCTTCCAGGCCTTCGGCAAGGGCTGCGACCGCCTGCTCTTCATCGTCGATCGTGGTCGGCATCTGGTGACGCCAGGCCGGGTCCCAGTAGCGGATCAGTTCGTCGCTTTGCGAGTCGTAGATGTGGCCGGGCGGGAAGATCTCGAATTCGTCGCAAAAATCGTGCAGCGCCTTGAGTTCCGAGGCCACTACCCGGCGGCCGTCGCGGTCGCGCCCCCAGTACAGCGGCATCACGCCGATCGGGTCGCGCGCGATCAGGTAGCGTCCGGCCGCGGCATCCCAGAGCACGAAGGCGAAGATACCGTTGAGCGCGCGCGCCAGTTCGGCCGGCGCCATGCATTCGTACAGCCCGAGGATGACCTCGCAGTCCGAAGCCGTGGCGTAGGCGTGACCGGGCGTGTGACGAGCCTGCAGCTCGCCATGGTTGTAGATTTCACCGTTGACCGCCAGCACCACGTTGCCGTCGGCGCTGTAGAGCGGCTGCGCGCCGCTGACCGGGTCGACAATGGCCAGCCGTTCGTGCGCCAGGATCGCGCGTTCGTCGGCGTGAATCCCGGACCAGTCCGGCCCGCGATGGCGCATCCGCCGTGAGCGTTCCAGCATTTCGGCGCGCAGCGCGTCGGAAGAGCCGTGGATATCGAGCAGACCGAGGATGGAGCACATGGCAGATCGCCTGGAGCACGGTAGAAGCGACCGAATATAACGGCAATGCGCGCGCGATGTTGCAGCGCAACATCACATCATCAACATCGCATCGCCATAGCTGAAGAAGCGGTAGCGCTCGGCGACCGCGTGCCGGTAGGCGGACAGAATGTGATCACGACTGGAAAAGGCCGCCACCAGCATCACCAGGGTCGAGCCCGGAAGGTGGAAATTGGTCACCAGCGCGTCGACCACACGAAACTCGAATCCGGGGTAGATAAACAGCCGGCTGTCGCCGACGAAGGGGGTCAGCGCGTCGGGCGACGCCCCCGCGCGGGCCGCGGTTTCCAGCGCGCGCATGGCGGTGGTGCCGACCGCGACCACGCGCCGACCGGCCGCCCGGGTCGCGCGCACCGCCTCGACCAGCGTCTCGTCGACGCACAGCCATTCCGGGTGCATGCGATGGTCCTCGACACGCTCCACGCGCACCGGCTGAAAGGTGCCGGCACCGACGTGCAGCGTGCAGAACGCGCGTCGCACGCCGCGCGCCTGCAGCCGCTCGAACAGCGCGTCGTCGAAATGCAGCCCGGCGGTCGGCGCCGCCACCGCACCGGGCGCGCGCGCATAGACGGTCTGGTAGCGCTCGCGATCACGGATCGAGTCGGCACGCTGGATGTAGGGCGGCAGCGGCATGTGGCCGGCGGCATCCATCAGCGCCGACCAGTCGCCGCTGGCCGTATCCAGCCGCAGGCGCCAGAACGCGTCCTCGCGCGACTCGACCGTAATTGCCGCGCCGGTCTCCAGCTCGGTCAGGCGCATGCCCGGTCTCGGCTTGCGATTCGCGCCCAGCTGTGCCAGCGCCCGACCGTCCTCCAGCACCCGCTCGATCAGGATTTCGACCCGCCCGCCGCTGTCTTTCTCGGCGTACAGCCGGGCCGGCACCACGCGCGTGTCGTTGAACACCAGCAGATCGCCGGGTTCCAGCAACTCGTCGAGCTCGGCAAAACGGCGGTCCTGCAAGGCACCACTTTTGCGATCCATCACCAGCAGCCGACTGGCGCTGCGCTCGGCCAGCGGCGCCTGCGCGATCAACTCATCGGGCAGGTCGAAGTTGAAGTCAGAGACATCCATGGTCAGAATCATTCAAAACGAAAGCAGAAGTGTAGCGGTCTCGCTTTCCACTCATGCCACCCACCGGAACCGTTTCGCAAATGAAAAGCCGTTCTTGCAAAATGCTAATCTGTCGTCACCGCAACAGTTTCCCGCTCTGGATGCAAACATGGAACACCTGATCAACCTGCATATCGAAAAGTTGCCTGAAGGCGTGTACTTGGCGACCAGCGACGAGATGCCGGGACTGGTGGCACAGGGGCGCACGATTCAGGAAACGCTCGAAATCGCTCGTGATGTGGGAAGGAAGCTGATCGAGGCAAGAACGGAGCGATCCGAAGCCACGCAGCTTCCGCTTGCCAGTGACTCGTTCGACTATCCCCTGGTCGTCAGTGGCTGATGGGAAGACTGGCAGGCTTCAAGTATCGGCAAATCGTTCACCAGCTGAAAAAACTGGGTTTCGAGTTCGACCGGCAGGCTGCCGGCAGTCACGAAATCTGGTTCAACCCGGTTTCGGGCAAGTACACCACCATTCCGAACCATCCCGGCGACATGCCCGAGGGCACATTGCGGGCAATCCTCAAGCAAGCTGGCCTCACACCCGACGAATTTCTGAACAGCTGACTGATCGCCCGCCCCGTTCTGGCAAGATGGCCCTTTCGAAACAAAGACTGGAGCCCTCCATGCAGGCAGGCGCATTTCGGCATCGCTTCACGTTTCCCGACCATGGTTCGGCGGGAAAGAAACTGTATTTGTGCGGCAACTCGCTGGGGCTGCTGGCCGACACCGTGCGCCCGCGCATCGAGCGCGAGATCGAGCGTTGGGGGCGGCTGGCGGTTGACGGGCATTTCAAGGGCGATCCGGCCTGGCTTGCCATGCACCGCGAATGCACCGACGTGCTCGCGCGTCTGGCCGGGGCCGAACCCGGCGAGGTCTGCGCGATGGGCTCACTGACCAACAACCTGCACCTGCTGATGATCAGCTTCTTTCGGCCGCAAGGCGCCCGGCGCAAGATCCTGATCGAGCGCGGCGCGTTTCCGTCCGACCGCTACGCCGTGGTCGCGCAGCTTCGCCTGCATGGTCTGGACGAGGCCACCGACCTGATCGAGATCGCACCCGGCGACGACGGCCTGATCGATGAGGCGCGCGTGGTCGAGGCGATCGCGCAACACGCTGACGAACTGGCACTGGTGCTATGGCCGGGCGTGCAGTACGGCACCGGCCAGCGCTTCGACCTGGATGCGATCTGTCGCGCCGCCCGGCAGCATGATGTCCCGATCGGGCTGGATCTGGCGCACGCGATCGGCAACGTGCCGCTGCGGCTGCACGACTGGGCACCGGATTTTGCCGCCTGGTGCAGCTACAAGTATCTGAATGCGGGTCCGGGTGCCGTCGCCGGGATCTTCGTCGCCGAACGCCATGCCGACTTCGACGGCCCGCGCCTGGCCGGCTGGTGGGGCCATGATGAGGCCAGTCGTTTTGCCATGGGTCCGGATTTCCGGGCCATTCCGGGTGCCGAGGGCTGGCAGGTCTCGGAAGCACCGATGTTCAACCTGGCCGCACTGGCCGGCACACTGGAGCTGTGGCGAGAAGCCAACATCGACAGCCTGCAGGATGCCGAACCGGACCTGGCCGGCCTGCTGATCGAGGCCATCGACGCCCTGCCCGGCCGCCCGTTGCAGATCGTCACACCGCGCGCACGCGCGCGCCGCGGGTGCCAGGTCTCCGTGCGCGTCGCCGCCGGCCGCGAAGCCGGACGCGCTCTGTTCGAAGCCTTGCAGACCGAAGGCGTGGTCGGCGACTGGCGCGAACCCGACATCATCCGGCTCAGCCCGACCCCGCTGTACAACTCCGAGGCCGACGTGCGCCGGGTCGGTGCCTTGCTTGACCGGCTGGTTAACGCAAGTGCGCCGAATCTGGGCATTAATTCAGTGCGATGAATCGCGACCGCGATCCGCTAAAACCCGGCAAACCGAGTCAAACCATCATGCACTCTGCGCTCAATTGTCCGAAGCACAAGCATGCAATGACGGTTCAGAACGCGCGTAGCGGCGCTCATCAATCCATTCGATGGTTCGATCAACCTGTTCAGGAGCCAGGCCCAGAGCTGAGGTCGGATCCAGCAATGCCTCCAGCTGCGCCGCAATTAACGGCGCCAGGATCGGGTCCTCGAGCAGTGCATCCCGAAAAGCAGTCTCCCGTGCCATGGACACGGCAGCCGCATCGCGCACTCGCGCCTCGGCCTCATCACGATCCATACGCTCGGCCAGAAACAGCACCAACCGCTGCGACATGATCATGCCATCGGTACGGTCAAGATTGGCTCGCATCCTTTTTTCGTTGATCTCGAGCCGACCGAGCAATCGGCGCGCGTCATCGATGGCGTCGGCAGCCTGAATCGATAGCTCAGCGAGCGTCCGATTGGGCCGCGAGGTGTTATCGCGCTCGAAACTACTTTCGACGTCATCGAGTAGAACGGATGCCAGCGCCGGAATCATTCGACCGTGGTGCATCAGTGCTTCCGACAGCGATGGATTTCGTTTATGCGGCATAGTGCTCGAACCCACCGCCGAAGTTGGTCGCTTCTCGTAAAGCTCGCCGATGTCGGTGGTCTGCAAACGAAAAACTTCGTGACCGAAGGCCGACAGCGACTTGGCCAGCAAAGCAAGTGTCTGCGCATACTCGGCGAATACATCACGCGACGCACGCCAATCGGCTGGTTCGGGTTCGTCAAGTCCAAGTCGACGGGCTACACCGCGCTCAACCTCAATGCCCTGGTCGGACAGACCGAGGTGGCTACCCACTGCACCCTTGAGCACGCCGGCGCTACGCAGTCTCGCGCGAACCTCATGCAGACGATCAATATTGCGCCGATTTAGCGCGGTCCAGGTTGCGACCTTTTTGCCAAAAGTGATCGGTAACGCATGCTGCCCCAGCGTGCGACCAATCATCGGAGTTGCGCGATGCGGCAACGCCAGACAAACCAGCTCCTGCTCAAAACGGGCCAACGCATCAATCATCTTCTCACTGGCATCGAGCAGCTGTAAGATCAGTACGGTGTCATAGATATCGACGGTGGTTACGCCAAGATGCAACGCATTAGAGGCCTCTGGCCCCAAGGATCGGCGCCAGACGTTGAGCAGCGCGACCATGCGGTGACGAACGCGGGCTTGCTCGGCACGAATTTCATCTGTGGGCGCGAAGTCGGGGTGCGCCTTGTCGGCAATTTCGCGCGCACCCCGTTCGGATACCAACCCAAATTCAGCCTGGGAAAGCGCGATCGCGGCCTCGACCTGCATCACCCGTGCATGCGTTGCCCGCTCAGAAAAAAGCGCCTCAACTTCGGGCGCGAACGATTGCGCATGCACCGGCTTCAATCCCAACATCGAGCAGCCCAAAACAATGGTCCCGACAAGTATCGCGCCGACATGAATTGGTCTCATAAGCATGCTTTCTTGATGCAGTTTTCCATCTATTCAAAATACCAGCGGCGCGAGCAGGATAGCAATTGCGGAGAGCACAGCCACGCTGATCAAATTGAGCAGGATGCCGGCACGCATCATACGTGGAATCGACAGGCAACCGGAACTGAAAACGATGGCATTCGGGGGCGTGGCCACCGGCAGCATGAACGCGCAACTGGCCGCCAGCGTCACGGGGATCACGAACACCAGTGGGTCATGACCGGTCTCAACTGCCAATGCCGCCATCACCGGCAAAAACGTAGCCGTCGTCGCAAGATTGCTGGTCAGTTCGGTCAGAAAAATTACCAGCAGGGTCACGGCAATAATCAGGATGGCAATGTTGATCGTGCCCAATGGAGCGAGGTGCTGACCCATCCACAGCGTCAGACCGGAGCCGGACATGCCACCGGCCAGGGCCAGACCGCCGCCGAACAGGATCAGCACGCCCCATGGCAGACGACTTGTATCCTCCCACCGCATCAATGGGCCGGCCATGCTGCCCGCCGGTATAATAAATGCGGCGATCGCCGCCATCATTGCAATGCCGGCGTCGGACAGTTCAGTAATACCCAGCAGACGTTCCATGGGGGCTCGTGCGATCCAGCCGATGACAAGAAACAAAAACAGAATGCCAATCCGCTTCTCGGCAGTACTCACCGTGCCGAGTTCATCGGCAATTTCCTGTACATGTTCTTGCACCGCCGGGGAGCTATGGAAATCAACGCGGAACACAACCCGAGTCAACATCAGCCAGCTGATCGGCAACATCACCAAAGCCAACGGAACACCCACCAGCATCCAGCGCGCGAAATCGATCTCGACGTTATACGTGGTGTGCATGAAACCCGACATGAACGCATTGGGCGGCGTACCAACCAGTGTCGTCATGCCACCCAGCGATGCACCATAGGCGAGTCCCAGCAGGATTGCAGTCTCAAAGTCATGGCTCTGTCGTTCACTCAGGTCATCAACCGTCTCCCGAATAACAAAGACCACCGACATCACAATCGGCAAAAGCAGTAACGTGGTCGAGGTATTCGAGATCCACATGCTCAACAGAGCAGCCGCCATCATGAAGCCACCGACCAACGCTCGGCCCTCGACACCGACGAATCGAAAAACGAATAGAGCGACTCGCCGGTGCAGGCCGCTACGCTCGATCGCCAGGGCAATCACGAAACCGCCAAGGAACAGGTAAATGGTCGGATGGGCATATGACGGCGCGGTCTCGGTAATCGGACTCACGCCCAGAAGCGGAAATAACACCAGCGGCAGGAAGGCCGTAACCGCGACCGGAATAGCCTCGGTCGCCCACCAGATCGCCATCAATAACGCGATCGCAGCGACGGCCTGCGCTTCGGCCGCCAAGTCATCGGGCCGGAACAGAAAAAACATCGCCAGCGCAGCAATCGGACCGGCCACCCGCCCGATACGCTGATGCAGAGCCATCGGCGACGCAGTCGCAACGCTCACAAGCGCGACTGTCCAGTGGTCAAATCAAACTCGCCGACCCACTGACGAACACGCGGGGCAACTGCCTTGGCCATTCCTGCATTGTCGTGCCCAACATCTGGCACTGTGTCGATTCGCCAGCGAAGCGGCACGTCTCTCGCCTCGGCCGCAGCCTGTCCGGCCTGCAGAAAGTAGTGTCCGCGCGCGAAGCGCTGCGGACCCTGACGCATGGCCGCGGGCGTGCGTCGCAAGTACTGATGCTCGGGATCTGTATCCTCCTCACCGAGCAGAATCAGCAATGGTAGAGTCAGCCATTGCTCGATATCGCAAGCACCGGGATCAATCTCGTCGAGCCCATACGGCCAGAGCTCGTCTCGATCCGGCAGGGTATACCAACCGGCATTGGCAACAATCGCTAAAAGCATTTGTTTCGGCTTAGCAAAACATACGAATCGATGTACAAATTGTGCGCCTGCTGAATGTCCGAACAGCACATATCCGTCTGTGGTCACACCACGCGATTCGCGCAGGTACTGAAAGATCGGCTCAATCGCTGCGAATGCACTGGGACCTTCGCCGCCGACGTTACCCAGATTGTAAGCCGCTGCACCGGGAAACCGCTCGCGATCGAACTCTGGCACGTATACGCGAAGACTGTGTTGTTTGGCCAAATCAACCCAGTTATCGCGATATTCCGCCGCATTACGCAAGACGCCGTGCATCACGAAAACTACTGGCGTGTCGGGTCCGACGGACTCCGGCTCAACGCCATAGACGGTCAGCGCAGGACCTGTCCAACCCGAGAACTCAAACGCAATGCGTTCTTTTGCGAACAGGAAAGATGGCGGCCCGAAAAAAAGGAGGAACAACAGCAGCTTGATACCCCGTGGGTACCACATAGGAAATCTCCCGACGGATGGAGGCGGTACTTGCAGACTAGACGCAGGGTCAGACCATTGGCTGACCCTGCTTTTGGCCCGAAGCGTCAGAACTCAGCACGCAATTGCAGGTAGTACTCGCGGCCGCGTACTGAATGAAGGCTGGTCAAGAATCCCCGCGCATCATCAGCGAGCGGCGGATTCTCGTCAAAAACATTGTTGACGCCGAACCGAGCGCGGAGACGTTCGACCGACCCCAAACCAAAGCGGTAGTCCACGAACGTATTAACGCGTGTCCAGCTTTCAACGGTGAAGAAATCATTCTGTCCATCACCGTCAACATCAACATTGTCGGCCCCTGTGTCTTCGACGCTGGAGATGTAGCGAACCGAAGCGCCGGCTCCGAACTGGCCTACTCGATAGTTCAGGTTTGCACTCAACCGCCAGTCCGGGTTTCCATTCAGCCGTCGACGATTGACCGAGAGTGCATCAAACTCGGTTGCGAAAATCTCGCCGAACTGCGGATCGGAGAGCGCTTCGTCAATATCATCTGCACGATTTAGATCGAAGGTGAGTAAGCGAGAGGCTTCGGCAGAATAGCGAAAACGGCCATATTGACCAAAGTCAAGCGAGCCTCGGACACCCAAATCAAGGCCTTCGACTTCCTGACTATCCTGGTTGATGAACGAATCAACAACAGCTCGAGCTGTTCCTACCGGAACGCGCTGGTCATCCGGATTGGCCGCATTGAATGCAGCAAATTGCTCGAGATCAACATCGGTCAGCGCATCGCGGATCACCCGAGGGTCCGAGCCACCGTCACGAATCGCCAACGCATCGAGCGCCAAGATCACCTCGGGCCCAAGTGTGCCAATGATTTTTTTCTGTTCAATATTCCAGTAATCGAAGTTGAAGACCATATCTTCAACGAACGGGGCCGTGATCGTCACACCGACCACGATCGTCTCCGACTCTTCCGGCTTCAGATTAGGGTTGGAACTTCTGATGGTGGCTCTGAAGGTCTCGCCGGTATCATCCGGATCGCCGGTCACATCGGCACGGGCAAAATCGACAATCCCTTGGTTCAGACGAGAAATATCTCCGCGATTGAGTTGCACCAGATTCGGTGCCCGAAAGCCCTCGCTGTAGGCGGCACGGAAATTGACAGAATTGACCGGAAACCAGGACAGCGCAAATTTTGGCTTGACCACAAAGTCTTCGATATCGTCAAAATACTGCGCACGCGCGGCGACCTGAAAATTCACTTCATTCGTCCAGAGTCCATCGGAAGGAGCAACTAGCGGCACCAGCAATTCGCCGTAGATCGCATAAACCGTCCGGTCGCCGTCGGAATCCGCCGTTGGACTCACACCAACGACATCGGAGATATCGGAAACGCCGCCATCACCCGAATCAAATGTGATGCTGCCGTCCAACCGCGGATCGCGGTTCTCATCGTAGCTTTGGTAACGAATCTCAGATCCGAATGCCGCGCCGATCGTACCGGCCCAGTTATCAATCAGGCTGGCATTGGAGGCACGGAAATCCCAACTTCCGAGTTCCGTCTCGCCCTTGTTTGTAACCGAAATCCGGATGCGATCGAGTTGCTCCTGCGAATTGGCATTCGGCCCAGCGAATGGGTTGATCGCATCGGGTGTCGAGAGTGATAACTGTTCCTGCAGCAGAGTTTTCGACATCCGGTTGCGTGAAGTATCGGTGACGTGATTCTCGCTATAACTCAGTGCACTTTCCCATTGCCAGCCGCGATATTCGCCCCGAGCACCGCCCATGGTTCTGAAAGCAGTCGAGTCGACCGAGAAGATTCTCGGGCCTAACTCGGTCGGTCGCCACCGAGAAATCAGAATGTCCAGACCTTCGTCCGGCGCATCGATATCTTCGACCCTATTTGGACTCGTGATCGCGCCAACAGGATTCCAGAAGTTCGTTCTTGGCACCAAAATGAACGCCAGCCCGTCATCAATGGGTTGCGCCGCTCGCAACGATTCTGTCTCTGAGCGATAGAAAAGAAATTCCCCGAAAAGCTGAACACCACTGTCAAGATCGTGTTCAATCAACGAGTAGAAATTGTATCGATCCGCGTCGGAAATCAGCTGGCGACCCTTGGCAGAGGCCGGATCCAACGAAATTTCAGCACCCTCTCCGAACGAATCCAGGGGCTGAAAACTGTTGAAATCAAACCTTAGCGTGGTGTTGAGGTTCCCGTCATCCAAGCAGACATCGCCGACCAGCGGGTCGAAAGTCCCCTGGACAACTTGTGATCCGGGAAATCCGCACGGCTGGACATGGAAATCACCATCCGATGCCGTCAATCCACCGACATCAATCGGGGCAAAAGTGCCATCGTCGAGCAACTCGCCGACCCTGAACTGGCCAAACGGGGAGCGCGTCGAAGTGTTGCGGAAATCTGTTGAACCAGCCCAGGGGCTGCCTCGCCGCTCCAAAAGTGCACGCTTGTCAACGTTATTGAATTGCGGCCCAAGCTCGGTTGCAAACAGACCATCACGAGTGAAATAGGAGCCGGTCACGACCATATTTGTCGCGCCGTTGTTGAACTGCAGACCGGTCGCGAAATCGACCTTCAGTTCTTCTTCATCCGTGCCTTCGATCGTGCTGCCTCGAACCGTTATCCGAGTACCGTCGTAGGAAGGTGCAAGAATCGTATTGATGACACCCGCCACGGCGTCGGAACCGTACAGAGCCGAAGCGCCGTCTCGAAGCACCTCGACGCGATCGATGGCATCAGCCGGAAAAGCCTGCACGTTGGTTACCGATCGCGGCACCGAACCGGCACCCGCGGTGGACACATCCTGAAACACGGCATGCGGCGCCATCCGGCGTCCATTCAGAAGAATCAGCGTATTGCCGCTACCCAGGCCGCGCAGATTCACGGTAGAGACATCGCCTCGCGCATCATTCGGGCCATCGGAAGAACTATTGATCTCGAACGAGCCCGCCTGCGGCAAGTTCTCGAGCAACTCGCCGGTTGAAACCTGTCCGTAGGTAGCCAACTCCTCGGCAGTTAGCGTGGAGACCGCAATCGTGCCCGAATCCGAAGCGCCGGCGATGCTCGAGCCGGTGACGATAATTCGGTCGGCGACTTGCGGGCCCTGCAAGTCCGAAGCTCGCGTTTCCGGCTGCGCCCGCTCACCTTGGGCCTGGGAATCGGAATTGGTCTGGCCCTGGTTCGAGGCGCTTTGCCGATTGCTCTGCTGGGCCGCGGACGACTCGGCGGCAGCGTCAAATTCGCTGTCGGTGTCGGCTGCTACATGAACACTCAAGAGTGCAACAATGCTGGCTGTAAGGAGTTTTCGTGGAGTGATGATGGTCTTTGATGACATGGATTTCCCCGTCGAAGCAGTTGTAATTGTGGCGAGACTATGACATCTTGATTGAACAGTGTCAATCCTTTCATACATCTCGTTCAAATTATTCGCCTGCGAGGGGGCTCGAACAAACTAGAATGTTCGATCGGGCAAAGTTAGCAGTTCTAAATATGCAAATTGAATCTGCACACGAAAACGGAGGAAAGCGCGGGCTGATCATCGCCGAGGCCACGCGCCTGTTCAACGAACAGGGCTATGCCGACACCCGGCTCGAGGATATCGGTGATAGGCTCGGTACAGTCAAGACTTCAATCAGCTACTACTTCAAGTCCAAGGACGGACTGCTGCAGGAGGCTTACGAGAGTGCCCTGACTTTCTCCGAAACAGCTCTGGCAAATGCCGCCGGTGCACCCAACGGACGCGGCGCTGTGCTGGCGTGGATTCGCGCGCACGCCCGCGCACATGCAGATGCGCTGGGCGGGCTTCGTCCCCCTGTCGCACTCATTGCCGATCTTCAGAGCCTGGAAGACTCGATCGGCAAAGCCCTGTTGAAGCGTTACCGGGAACTGGTGGTTGGTTGTCGAGACCAGCTCATGCGCGGGCATGAGGATGGCTCGATCGGCGTACGCTCGATTGACGCAACGCTGTTCTTTCTCGTCAACATGCTGCACTGGCTGCCGCGGTGGCTGGGCGAAATTCGACCCGACGCGGTGGAACGCGCGATCAATGGCCTGCTGGATCTGCTCGAAAACGGTCTGGCCAATTCTCGTGCGCGCCCCAACGCACCGTCTTTCCATCCACCCGCCGGCGAGGCCGTCGACTCGGTGTTTGATCGCGAGGCCCGGAACCGCATCAAGCGCGAAGCTTTTCTGCGCACCGGCACGCGCGCGCTTAACGCACGCGGATATCGATCGTTGTCACTCAACGAGATCGCAGCCGAGCTAGGCGTTACGCGGGGCGCGTTCTACTACCACATTGCCGACAAGGACGCGCTGCTCAGGGGTTGCTTCGAGCGCAGCTGCGACCTGATCGAGGCGGCCCAGGAGCAGTCCGGAGAAGCTGGCCTCAGTGCGCTGGATCACCTTGAATGCGCGTTACGGCGACTCTATGACCGCCAGGTCTCCAACCTCGACCCGTTGATTCGGCTGAGCCTGCTCAGTGCATTGGAACCGTCTGCCCGAGCGCTGGTCGAGACTCGTCTCGACGAGCTGCGTGCGCGCTTCGCACGGATACTGGCCAATGCGATGGTCGACGGCTCAGCACGCGAGTTTCACCTGATCGGGATCGACCAGCTGGTCATGGGCACGGTTTTCGCCGGCAGTCACCGCCGATTGGAAATGATGCCCTCGATTGCCAGAGGGAAATCGGCCCCAGGCTTTTCCGCCACCGCCTATCTGGAAACGCTGTTTTACGGGCTGATTGGACAGGACGATCGAGCGGCTCACACAAACGGCTGATGGGCTGGATCCTGACCGCTCAGCCGCGATAAAGATGATGCTTTTGAATATAGGCCAGCACGGTCGACGGCAGTAGAAACCGAGGGTTGCGACCTGCGGCGAGCTGGTTGCGGATGTCGGTCGAGGAAATCGCCAGTCGGGTGACGTTGACGTTGCATACCCGGCCGGCCGCGGTGCGCATCAGTTCGGCCGGAGACGCGACCCAGCGCCCGGCCAGGTGACGTTCCAGCGCTTCAGAGTAGCCGGGCTGGCTGTCGGGTCGGGTCATCACGACCAGATGCGCGTGCTCGAGCAATCGCTGCCAGTCGTGCCATCGGTCCAGACCGTTGGCCGCATCCTGACCCAGGCACAGCATGATCGGCTGTTCGCCGGCCTCGCACCGAATACTGGCCAGCGTATCGCTCATGTACGACGGCCCGGCGCGCATCACTTCGCGTTCGTCCACCGACAGATCGGCGTGCGGGGCCAGCGCCAGCTCCAGCATCGCCAGCCGATGTCTTGCTTTGGCCCAGGTGCCGTCGCGGTGCGGGGGCCGGCCGGCCGGCAGCAGTCGAAAATCATCCACACCCAGCTGTTCGGCGACCTCGGCGGCGGCGCGCAGATGGCCGTAATGCACCGGATCAAAGGTGCCGCCGAATACCGCGATCGCGTGCCGGCTCATGCCGCGCTCCGATTGGGAACCTGCGCCAGCGTGACGACGAAACGCTCCAGCGCAACCCAGAAATCACCCGGCGCCTGGCCCTTGGTCTGCAGATCCAGTCTCGAAAGCTCGATCAGGCACTCGGCGATGCGCACGCGCCCCAGCCGGTGAACCAGGGCATCGATCGGTTTCTGCCGCGCCGGCCAGATCTTCAGATCCCGATAGATGTCGGCGGCCGGCCGCTGATCGGCCACAATCCGGGCAGCAACGTCGAGCTCGCGACCCAGCGCCCAGAGTATCGGCACCTGCGCGACACCCGATTCGCGCAGCCCGCGAATGCAGCGCAGCGCCGCCCCGGCCTGCCCGATCAGCGTCAGCTCGGTCAGCCGGAAGGCGTCGAAACGCGCCGAATCGGCCACCGCCTCGCGCACCTGCGCCAGCGTCAGCGGACCGGACGCAAACAGCAGCGCCAGCCGATCGACTTCCTGCGCCGCGGCCAGCAGGTTGCCTTCCAGCCGGGCGGCGAGGAATTCGCACACGGCGCGATCGGCCGAGAATCCGGCGCGCCGGAGCCGCTGGCCGATCCAGCCCGGAAGTTCGTGCGGCTTGACCGTCCGTGCTGCCAAAAACACCCCGGAACGTTCAATCGCTTGGAACCAGACCGATTTTTCCTGTTTCCAGTCCCACTGATCACACATCACCAGTAGCACATCGTCGCGCCCGGCTTCGACCCAGGCACGCAACGCCTTGCCACCCTCGGCACCGGGCTTGCCGGTCGGTACGCGCAACTCCACCAGCCGTCGGCTTGCAAACAGCGAGCCGGTTTCGGTCGCACGCTCAAGCTCGGACCAGTCAAAACGACCGTCAGCAGTCAGCGCGATGCGCTCGGATACCTGCTGCTCGCGCGCGGCACGACGGATGGCATCGGCCGCCTCTTCAACAATCAGTCGCTCCGGGCCGGCCAGCAGATAGATTGGCGCCAGTCCGCCGGCCAGTTGCTTGTCCAGACGCTCGGGCGTGACCTTCATGAGCGACCAAAGGCCTCGAGTCTTCGAATCAGCGCCTGGGCCATGCTGCGCCGCAGTTCATCGCGGATCAGCTCCTCTTCGTTGGCCGCGCCGAGGATTTCCTGCTCATCGAAGGTGTAGTCGCGCGCCAGCCGCAACGACTCGGCCGGCAGCAGCAGCTCGCCATCCGGCCCGCGCAGACGAAAACGCAGTTCGAACACCAGCTCGAACTCGCGCACACGCGCCTCGCCCGAGATCGACAAGGCCCGGCGCGTGATGCGCTCGGTCAGGATTTCCAGCCGTGCCACGCCGTTGCCGGGTGCGGCGGCCAGCTCGGCGCCGTTGGCGCGCAGCAGCAGTTCCAGCTCGCGGATGAACGGGCTGGTGCGATCGGCTGTCTGCACCCAGGTGGTCGCCATTTCCTCGGGCAGACTGGCCTGGCCGCGCAACTGGAAGCCGCAACCGGCGGTAGTCAGTGCCAGCAGTGCCAATATGAATGCGCGTGCCGATGCACCCATCAGCTCGACACCACGATATTGACCAGCTTGCCCGGCACCACGATCACCTTGCGCACGGTCATGCCCTCGAGGTGGCGCTGGACATTTTCCTGCGCCAGCGCCAGCGCCTGGACCTGATCGCGATCGGCATCCGGGGCCGCTTCGATGCGCGCACGCACCTTGCCGTTGACCTGCACCACCAACGTGACCTGCTGCTGGGCCAGCGCATTCTCATCGAGCACCGGCCAACCGGCCTCCAGGATGGACGCTTGATGGCCCAGCTTCTGCCACAGCGCTTGCGAGAAGTGGGGTGTCACCGGTGCCAGCAGCCGCACCAGCGCCTCGAAGCCCTCGCGCAGCACCGCCCGGCCGGCATCGTCGCCGGGCTGATACTTCGCCAGCACATTGCTGCATTCCATGATCGCCGCGATCGCGGTGTTGAAGCTGTAGCGTCGCCCGAAGTCGTCGCTGACCTTCTTGATCGTCTCGTGCACCTTGCGCCGGGCATCCAGCGCCTGGCTATCCAGCGCGGCCGGGGCCAGTGCGGCCGGTGGCGCCTCATCGAGGTGCGCATGGATCTGGTTCCACAGCCGCTTGAGGAAGCGCCACGAACCCTCGACACCGGCCTCGGACCACTCCAGGCTCTGCTCCGGGGGCGCGGCAAACATCGAGAACAGGCGCACGGTGTCGGCGCCGTACTGTTCGACCATCACCGCCGGATCAACGCCGTTGTTCTTGGACTTGGCCATCTTCTCGATGCCGCCGAACTCGACCGGCTGGCCATCGCCGGCCAGCACCGCCGCGACCATCCGGCCCTTGGCATCGCGTTCGACATCGACCTCGGCCGGGTTGAACCAGGTCTTGCGGCCGTTGGTGTCCTCGCGGTACCAGGTCTCGGCCAGCACCATGCCCTGGGTCAACAGGCGCTGGAACGGCTCGTCGACTTCGACCAGCCCGAGGTCGCGCATCACCTTGGTCCAGAAGCGCGCGTACAGCAGGTGCAGGATGGCGTGCTCGATGCCGCCGATGTACTGATCGACCGGCATCCAGGCCCGCGTGCGTGCATCGACCATGGCTTCATGGTTGTCACTGCACGGGTAGCGCATGAAATACCACGACGAGTCGACGAAGGTGTCCATGGTGTCGGTCTCGCGCCGCGCCGGGCGGCCGCAGTTCGGGCAGTCGCAGGCCACGAAGGCCTCGCATCGGGCCAGCGGCGAACCCGAGCCGTCGGGCACCAGATCCTCGGGCAACACCACCGGCAGCTGGTCTTCGGGCACCGGCACATCGCCGCAGCTCGGGCAATGGATGATCGGAATCGGACAGCCCCAGTAGCGCTGGCGGCTGATGCCCCAGTCGCGCAGCCGGAACTGGACCCGACGCCGACCCAGGCCTTTTTCCTCCAGCGCATCGACGATGGCGTCGAAACCGGCCTGAAAATCCAGCCCGTCGTAAGCGCCCGAATGGACCAGGCGGACGTTTTCCTTGGCCGTGTACCAGTCCTGCCAGGTCGTATCGTCGTAGGCCGGCTCACCCTCGGTCGACGCAATCACCTGGCGGATCGGCAGCCCGTACTGGTTGGCGAACGCAAAATCGCGCTCGTCGTGCGCCGGCACGGCCATGACCGCACCTTCGCCATAGCCCATCAGCACATAGTTGGCAATCCAGATCGGCAACTCGTCGCCGGTCAGCGGGTGGGTGGCGGTCAGGCCGGTGTCGATGCCGCGCTTTTCCTGGGTCGCGATCTCGGCCTCGCTGACCCCGCCGGTGGCGCAGGAACGGATGAATTCGGCCACATCGGGCCGGGTTTCGGCGGCCTTGCGCGCCAGCGGGTGCTCGGGCGCGACCGCCATGTAGGTCGCGCCCATCAGTGTATCGGGGCGGGTCGTAAATACTTTCAGCCGGCCATCGGCGTGCGGAAACTCGACCTCGGCGCCGGTCGACTTGCCGATCCAGTTGGCCTGCATCGCGCGCACGCGCTCGGGCCACTCCTCCAGCCCATCCAGCGATTCCAGCAGTTCATCGGCGTAGCGCGTGATCGCCAGGTAGTACATCGGAATCTCGCGCTTTTCGACTTCGGCCCCGGTGCGCCAGCCGCGCCCGTCGATCACCTGCTCGTTGGCCAGCACGGTCTGGTCGACCGGGTCCCAGTTGACCGTGCCGGTCTTCTTGTAGGCAATCCCGGCCTCGAGCATCTTCAGAAACAGCCACTGGTTCCAGCGGTAGTACTCGGGATCGCAGGTCGCCAGCTCGCGCTGCCAGTCGATGGCGAACCCCAGGTCCTGCAACTGCCCGCGCATGTGGGCGATGTTGTCGCGGGTCCATTTCGCCGGCGGCACACCTCTGGCAATGGCGGCATTCTCGGCCGGCAGCCCGAACGCGTCCCAGCCCATCGGCTGCAGCACCGCTCGGCCCTGCATGCGCAGGTGGCGCGTGATCACGTCGGCGATGGTGTAGTTGCGCATATGGCCCATGTGCAGGTGCCCGGACGGGTACGGGAACATGCTCAGGCAATAAAATGCATCGTCGCCGGGCTGGTCCGGCGCGCGGAAGGCCTGCTCGTCGACCCAGCGCTGGCGCGCGGCGGGTTCGATTTCGGCCGGGTTGTAAGGCTGGTTCACGGGCAATCGCTACCGGGTTACAGAATGCCCGAGATGGTAACCGGAAGCCGTGCGCCGGGTGCCCGGTTCGTAGCGTCGCTGACTTCTATCGCTGACTTCCAAAGTGCCCGAAGGATGCAACGCGACCTATTTTTTCAATTATCGGACCCGGCAACGCTTTGCGCGGTGCCGGGTGACTCTGGCCGTTTGCGCTGGGCGTCAGTTGGCGCTGTCCGCGGTCAACTCGGCCAGTCGCTGCTCGGCCTGGTCGTATGCGGCACGCGCCTTTTCACGAACGGCCGCCCAGCGATCGCCGGAGTATGCGGCTGCATCCTGCAGCGCTTGACGGGCCTGTTCCTGCGCCCGACGGGCTGCTTCGACAGCTTGTGTCCAGGCCTCGGATCCGCGCTCGAGACCCGATTCGGTGAGCGCGTCGACCCGCGCGCGCGCGTCCGATGCCGCCTGCGCCGCGCTCTGCCAGGCCTGCTGGGCCTCGGCACTGACCGAACCGATCGCCGCCCGGGCCTGATCGGCAGCGGATTCGGTGGACTGCTCGACCGCGTCTCCAGCCTGCTCGGCCGCGCGCTGGCCGGCTTCTGCCGTTTCCTCGGCCGCCTGTTCGATCGCATCGCGCGCCTGTTCGACCTCGCGCTTGGTTTCATCATCACCCTGACAGGCGGTCAACACCAACGCGGCAGCTACGGCAATCATTCGTGTTCGCATGGTTCGCTCCAGTTCGGTCATCTTCATAAGGCATGGATGCAGCGCCCGAGCTTTTCAATGCCATTTCGCGTCCGCAGCAATGAATGCCGGCGCAGCCGTTACCATGCAAGTGACCTCCACCGGATGCCCCGATGCGCGCTCAGCGACCGCAACTTCCGTTTATCGCACGCACGCTGATGCCGCGCGAGGTTCAGGTCAATGCATTGATGGCGATCGCGCTGGGGGCGCTGGAAGGCGGGCTGCTCGGGGTTATCGTCAAGACCGGGTTCGCCGAGGTTGCGGCGGCCGCACGGGTCAATCTGGCCGTGGCACTGGTGACCGGTGCGCCGGCGTTTGCCAATATTGCCAGTCTGGTGTTCGCCAACCTCGCCCACGGCCACAGCAAGACACGCTGGGTCGCAACCCTGATGGCGCTGACCGGAGCCGGCACGCTGGCGATCGCGCTGGCACCGGTCAGTGCATTCGGACTGGTCTGGCTGACCGGCTGGATGATCATGACCCGGCTGTGCTGGTGCGGCGTGATCACGCTGCGCGCGGCGATCTGGCGGGCAAACTTCCCGCGCCCGGTGCGGGCAACCGTCACCGGACAGATCGCGGTGACCTACTCGATCGTCATGGCGCTGACCGCCGCCGGCATCGGCGCAATGATGGAGATCGAGCCCGAGGCCTGGCGCTGGCTGTATCCGATCACGGCACTGGCCGGGGTGCTCGCGGCCTGGCGCTACCGGCGCTTTACCGTGCGCGGCCACGGCCGACTGCTGCGCGAGGAAGCCGCTGCCGGCACCGGCCGCATTCGCTTCGCCGATGCAATCGACGTGCTGCGCCATGATCGCTGGTACCGGCGCTACATGGCAACCATGTTCATGTTCGGTTCGGGCAACCTGATGGTGATCGGCTTGCTGGTGGTGATCCTGACCGAGCAGCTCGGCATGCCGCGCTGGCAGCAGGTCATGGTCACGACCACCGTGCCGCTGCTGGCCGTCTCGCTGATGACGCCGTTTTGGGCACGCCGGCTCGATCGCATGCACGTGCTCGACTACCGCGCCGTGCATTCATGGATGTTCGTCGCGGCCATGGCCTGCTTCGTGCCCGGTGCCCTGTTCATCCAGCCGTGGCTGTTCTGGCTCGGCGCGCTGGTACTGGGGGCGGCATTTGCCGGCGGCAAGCTGGGCTGGAACCTCGGCCACAACGACTTCTCATCCGACGGCCGCTCGACCCTGTATATGGCCATTCACGTCACGCTGACCGGCATCCGCGGGCTGCTGGCACCGCTGCTCGGCATCGGCTTGTACCAGTGGTTGGAGCACCTTCAGCCCGGACGCGGGCGCTACATCCTGCTGCTGCCGCTGTCGCTGACCGTGGCCGCGGCAAGCAGCTTCGTCGTGCTGGCGCGCTTGCGGCGGCGCGAAGCCGGCGGCTGAACCGTCAAAGCGGAAAGAACAGCGGCACCACCACCAGCGTGGCGATCAACAGCAGCAGTTGCAACGGCAAACCGATGCGCGCGAAATCGCCGAAGCGGTAGCCGCCGGGGTTGTAGACCAGCGTGTTGACCGGCGAGGCGACCGGGGTCAGAAACGCCGTCGAGGCGGCGATTGCCACCGTGATCAGCACCGGATCAGGCGGCACCTGCATCGCACCGGCGGCACTCAGCGCGATCGGCGCGACCAGCACGGTGGTTGCTGTATTCGAGACCAGTTGGCTGAGTCCCGAGGTCAGTACGAAGATCGCCGTCAGCAATGCGTACGGACCCAGACCTTCGGCCAGGTGGAGCAGCCCGGCCGCAGCCAGCGTCATGCCGCCGGTTTTCTCCAGTGCTGTTGCCATCGGCAGCACGGCGGCGATCAGGATCACGCTTTCCCAGTTGATGCCGCCGAAGGCCTCCTCGACCGTCAGGCAGCGCAGCGCCAGCATCGCCACCGCCGCGGCCAGCACCGCGATCACGTTTGGCAGCCAGCCCATCGTCATCGCGGCCAGCATCAAAAGCATTACCCCGATCGCGATCGGCGCTTTCTCGGTGCGCCGTGCCTGCTGCGACAGGTCGCCGCCCAACAGCACCAGATCGCGCGCGCTCTGGCCCAGGTGCTGCAGCGCGGCGATATCGCCGGTCATCAGCAATGCATCGCCGACCTCGAGACGCCGATCCAGATCCGGCGGCGCCAGCGCGTGCTCGCGGATCGGCCGATGCGCGACGACAGTGACCCCGGCACCCGAGTGCAGTCGAAGCTCGCGCAGCGACTTGCCGGAAAAGCGCGAGCGCGGCGGCACCACCGCCTCGATCAGGCGCACCGCGCCGGGCAAGGCCGAATGCTGATCGAGCACGCGCGCACCGGTCTGTGCGCATAAGTGCTCAACCGCCGCGTCCAGGCCGGCAACAAGCAGATGATCGCCGGCACGGATCACGCTGCCGGACTGCGCACGCCGGATCTGACGACCGCGCGCGGTCGCGCTGCCGATCGCCAGCAGCGTGACCCCGAAGCGGCTGCGCATGGTGCTGTCGACCACGCTGTGGCCGACCAGGCTGGAGCCTGACGGCACCAGCAGGCGCTTGAGACGGTCATCGAGGTGGTAGTCGGCGGCAAGTTCCGAGGCCTCGGGCAGCGCCGAGAGGCTGGTGCGCTGACCGCGCTCAGGCAAAAGCTTGGGCCCGAACAGCGCGAAGAACCCGGCCCCCAGCACCAGCATCACCAGGCCCGGCCCGGTGAAATCGAAAAACCCGAACGGATCGCCACCGGCATCGATGCGGGCCGCCGACACCACCAGGTTGGGCGGTGTGCCGATCAAGGTCAACATGCCGCCGAGCAGGCTGCCGAAGGCCAGCGGAATGAGCAGCCGCGACGGTGCCAGACGACGACGCGCAGCCAGCGCCATGACCGCCGGAATCAGCACCGCGACGGTGCCGGTGGAACTGATGAACGCCGACAGCACGGCCGCGACCAGCATCACCGCGACCATGGTCAGACGCGCGCTGCCACCGGCGTTGCGCTCCAGCCACTGGCCCATGGCATCGGCGACGCCGGTGCGAAACAAGCCACCCCCGACCACGAACAGCCCGGCAATCATGATCACCAGCGGATGCGAGAACCCGTCCAGCGCCTCACTCACGCTGACCAGTCCGGTCGCATACAGCGCCAGCAGGGACCCCATCGCAATCAGGTCCAGCCGCTGCCGACCGCGCACGAACAATCCGAAGGTGACCGCAAGTATGGTCAGCAATACCGTCAGGTCCAGGGTCATGAGATCGCTCATCGATTCGGGCCACAGCGCTCGCACTTAGCCTGCAGATGGTAACTGCCCGGGTACGCCGGTGCCCGATCCGGATTGCGGTCGGATGCATGCAGCCGACCGGCTCGCCGGTCCCCTTTGCGATCGCATCGAGAATCACTTGCAGGCATAATCGACATCCGGCGACACTGGAGTCGCCGGTTCATTCATCCGCTCGACGGCAGCTGCACTGTATGCGATCGCCGCCGTTCGGACTCCCGGATATTGAAGGATCAAGACTCAGATGGAATTCAAACCTGCATCCCTGCTGGTCATTTTCGGTGCGACCGGCGACCTCGCCCAGCGCATGCTGCTACCCTCGTTGCTGGGGCTGGAACGCGACCGGCTGCTGCCCGAGGCGCTGCAAATCGTCGGTGCTGCGCGCTCCGAGCTCGATGGTGAAGCCTTCCGGCAACGCGCGCGCGAATCCCTCGGCAACCACCTTGACGGTGAAGACGCAAAGGCCGCGCTGGAGCGATTGCTCGCGCGGCTCGATTACATGGCCGTGGACCTGGGCTCGGACGCCTCGCTCGATGCGCTGACCGCCGAACTCCAGTCCCGACGCGGCGACGGCGACACACTGATCCACCTGTCGACAGCGCCGAGTTTCTACCCGGTCATCTGCGCCGCGCTCGCGCGCGGCGGCCTGAGCGATGCGCGCGCGCGCGTGATGATGGAAAAACCAATCGGGCACGATCTCACCAGTTCGATGGAAATCAACAACTGCATCGGCGGATCGTTCAGCGAACCGCAGGTCTTCCGGGTCGATCACTACCTGGGCAAGGACGGGGTCCAGAATCTGCTGGCGCTGCGTTTTTCCAACGCGCTGTTCGAACCGCTGTGGAACGCGCGCCATATCGAACAGGTGCAGATCACGGTCGCCGAGTCGATCGGTCTGGAAGACCGCGCCGGCTACTACGACAACTACGGCGCGATGCGCGACATGGTCCAGAACCATATGCTGCAGTTGCTGTGCCTGTTTGCGATGGAGCCGCCGGCGCGCTTCGATCCGACCTCGGTGCGCAACGAGAAACTCAAGGTGCTGCGCTCGCTGCGGCCGATCGAGGGCGAGTCGCTGGAGACCTGCAGCGTGGCCGGCCAGTATGCTGCCGGCGCGATCGATGGCCAGGCCGTGCCCGGCTACCTCGATGAGCTCGGCGGCAAGAGCAACACCGAAACCTTCGTCGCGCTGCGCGCCAACATCGACAACTGGCGCTGGTCGGGCGTGCCCTTTTACCTGCGTACCGGCAAACGACTGGCGCATCGGCTCAGCGAGATCTACATCCGCTTCCGGCCCGTGCCACATTCGATTTTCGACCGGCGTTCGATGCAGCCCAACGCAATGGTCATCCAGCTGCAGCCTGAAGAACACATCTCGTTGAACCTGATGAACAAGACGCCCGGGCTGGACCGAGACGGCGTGCAACTGTCGCCGGTGACGCTGGACCTGGACCGCAACGCGGCGTTCGAGAACACCCGTCGTCGGATCGCCTACGAGCGGCTCTACCTGGATGCCATCGAGGGCAACGGCACGCTGTTCGTGCGGCGCGACGAAGTCGAAGCGGCGTGGGAGTGGATCGACACCATTCTGGCCGGCTGGCGCGAGCGTGATCAAACCCCGAAAATCTACCAGGCCGGTACCTGGGGACCATCGGCGGCGGTCATGATGACCGAGCGCCACGGCCACAGCTGGCGGGAGTAGCCGATCATGCACGTGATCGAACACGCCAACGGCGCCGAACTGACCACGGTCGTGGCGACGCGACTGGCCGCGGTGACGCGCGCGGCCATTTCAGAGGCCGGCCGCGCCCGGCTGGCGCTGGCCGGAGGCTCAACGCCAATGCCGATCTATCGCGCGCTGGCCGCGATGGCGCTGGACTGGCCCAAAATCGAACTCCTGCCGGGCGATGAGCGATGGGTGGCGCACGAGCACAAGGCCTGCAACCTGGCCGCCATTCAACGCGAATTCGGCGATGTTCCGGCGATTTTTCACGCGCTTGTCCCGCCGCGGCCGGGCCCGGAACCGAATCTTAAGACCGCGCATGCGTCATTGGCATCCATCGGCGACGGTTTCGATGCCTGCCTGCTGGGCATGGGCGGCGACGGTCATTTTGCATCGCTGTTCCCCGGCACGGCCAACCTCGCCCAGGGCCTGGATTCGGACAACCCCGAGTCGGTCATCGTCGTCCACCCCGACCCGCTGCCGACCGAAGCGCCGTTTGCGCGCATCTCGCTGACGCTGGCGGCGATCGCGCGCTGCCCGATGCTGCTGCTCGCCATCCGCGGCGAGGCCAAGCGCCGCGTGCTTGAACAGGCCGCGACCGGCCATACACCCAAACTGCCAATCACCGCGCTGCTGACAGCCGTCAGCGATCGCCTGGAAATCCACTGGAGCCCATAATGCATTCTGTTATCGAAAAGGTCACGCGTCGTATCCGGGACAACAGCCGGATTCCGCGCCAGCAGTATCTCGATCGCATCGAGCACCGACGTGACGACGGTCCGGCACGCACGCGCATCAGCTGCGGCAACCTGGCCCACTCGTTCGCCGCTTCCGGCGAGGACAAGCCTTCGCTGAAGGCGCTGAAGCAACCCAATCTCGGGATCGTTTCGGCCTACAACGACATGCTGTCGGCACACCAGCCGCTGGAGCGCTTCCCGGCCTTGATCAAACTGGCCGCGCGCGGCAAGGGCTGCACCGCGCAGTTCGCCGGTGGCGTGCCGGCGATGTGCGATGGCGTCACTCAGGGCCAGCCGGGCATGGAACTGAGCCTGTTCTCGCGCGACGTGATCGCGCAGGCCACGGCCGTGAGCCTTTCGCATGACGTGTTCGACGCCGCCCTGCTGCTGGGCGTGTGCGACAAGATCGTGCCGGGCCTGATGATGGGTGCGCTGGCCTTCGGCCATCTGCCGGTGGTACTGGTGCCGGCCGGCCCGATGCCCTCGGGGCTGCCGAACCCGGAAAAGGCGCGCGTGCGTAAAGCCTTTGCCGAAGGCAAGGCCAGCCAGGCCGACCTGCTGGAAGCCGAATCGCAGTCCTATCATTCACCCGGCACCTGCACCTTCTACGGCACCGCCAACTCCAACCAGATGCTGATGGAAGTAATGGGCCTGCACCTGCCGGGCACGGCCTTCGTCAACCCGAACACACCCTTGCGCGAACGTCTGACGCTGGCCGCGGCCGAGCGCGCCTGCGAGATCACCGCCTTTGGTGACCAGTACACGCCGATCGGCCACACCGTCGATGAAAAGGCCATCGTCAATGCCATGGTCGGGCTGTGCGCCTCGGGCGGCTCGACCAACCACGCCATCCACCTGGTGGCCATTGCTCGTACGGCGGGCATCGTCATCGACTGGACCGACATGGATGAAATTTCGCGCGTCACGCCACTGATGATGCGCGTCTATCCCAACGGCCAGGCCGACGTCAATCATTTCCATGAAGCCGGGGGCATGGGCTTCTTGATCCGCGAGCTGCTTGATGCCGGCCTGCTGCACCCGGACATCCGCACCGTGCACGGCGGCGATCTGTACGCGCAGGCGCAGGAACCGGTGCTGACCGACGACGGCGTGACCTGGCAGCCACCGCCGCAGGCATCGCGCGATACCGACATCCTGCGTCCGGCAAGCGAACCGTTTGCAGCCGAGGGTGGCATTCGACTGCTCAAGGGCAACCTCGGGCGTGCGATCGTCAAGGTTTCGGCCGTCGCGCCCGAGCATCGCCGTATCGAGGCGCCGGCGCGCGTATTCGACTCTCAGGACGAGCTGCTGGCGGCGTTCAAGGCCGGCCGCCTGGATGGCGACTTTGTCGCTGTGATCCGCGGCCAGGGCCCCAAGGCCAACGGCATGCCCGAGTTGCACAAGCTCACGCCGACCCTGCAGGTGCTGCAGGACCGCGGCCAGCAGGTCGCGCTGCTGACCGATGGCCGCATGTCGGGCGCCTCCGGCAGCGTGCTGGCAGCCATCCATGTGGTGCCCGAGGCGGCCGCCGATGGCGCCATCGGCATGCTGGCCGACGGCGACCCGGTGCGGATCGATGCCGAGGCCGGCGTGCTCGAGTGCCGCGTCGACCTCGATACCCTGCGATCGCGTGATACGCGCCCACTGGATCTGGCCGGCAATCGATTCGGCCTCGGTCGCGAACTGTTCGGCGGCATGCGCGCGCGGGTCGGTGATGCGGAAAGCGGCGCCTGCGCGCTGTTTGCAGACGCATGAGCCGGCCCGACTCGGAACTGGTGCTGGTGGCCGATATCGGCGGCACCAACGCGCGCTTCGCACTGGCCAACCTGGACGGCGATGAGCGCCCGAACCTGCACGACGAGAAAAAGCTCTCGGGCGACCAGTTCGCCAGCCTCCAGCACGCGATTCGTCACTACATCGCCTCGATCGGCACGCATACGACGATCCGGCGCGCGGCCATTGCCGTAGCCAGCCCGGTGACCGGCGACGAGATTCGGCTGACCAACCGGGCGTGGTCGTTCAGCCGCAGCGAAATGCAGCAGGAGCTGGGCCTGGACGAGTTGTTGGTGATCAACGATTTCGGCGCCGCTGCGCGATCCATCCCGGCGCTCAAGCCCGAGGAGAAGATGCTCATCCACCACGGCGACGCCGACCGGCCGCTGCCACCGATCAGCGTGATCGGTCCAGGCACCGGCATGGGCGTGGCGCTGATCACCGAGTTCGACGAGCACCGCTGGCATGTGATCGAAACCGAGGGCGGCCATATCAGCTTTGCGCCGCAGGGCAACGAAGAGACGCAGATTTTCGAATGGCTGCTGGCTCGCCACGATCGTGTCTCGGTCGAACGCGTGCTCTCCGGTGATGGGCTGGCGCGCATTCACGCCGCGCTGGCCGGCAAGGACCCGTCGCGCACGCGCACGCCGCACGAGGAACTGGCCAGCCCGGCCTGGATCGTCAGTCAGGCGTTGGCCGGCGAGGATGTGATCGCACGGCGCTCGCTGGCACGCTTCTGTGCCATGCTCGGCAGCTTCGCCGGCGACTGCGCGCTGATCCACGGCGCGCGCACGGTCGCAATCGCCGGCGGCATGACGCCGCGCTTTGCCAATTTTCTCAAGGCCAGCGCGTTCGTCGAGCGGTTTCTGGCCAAGGGCCGCTTCGCGGCCTGGATGGAGCGCGTGCGCGTGGCCCTGGTCACCTACCCCGAGCCCGGCCTGCTGGGTGCCGCGCTGAGCCTGCGCGACCACGGCCGCTGAACCATCACCCTGTTGCCCCATCGAGAGTCCGCCCATGCCCGCCCAGCCCGATCAACTGATTTCCGTCATCGACGCCCTGCTCGACCCGGCCCCGGTGCTGCCGGTACTGACGGTTGCCGATCCGGCGCACGCCGTTCCACTGGCCGAAACGCTGGTTGCCGCCGGCCTGCCGGTGCTGGAAGTCACGCTGCGCACGCCCGCCGCGCTGGATGCGATCTCGGCGATGCGAACGGTCAGTGGTGCGCGCGTCGGTGCCGGCACTATCCTGACCGCCGACGATCTGGCCCGGGCGCGCGATGCCGGAGCCGAGTTCGCGATCTCGCCGGGCTGCACGCGGACACTCTACGAGGCCGCCGCGAGCATCGACATCCCGTTCCTGCCGGCGGTGGCAACAGCCAGCGAGATCATTGCCGGGCTCGAGCGCGGCTACCGTCGCTTCAAGTTCTTTCCGGCCGAAGCGGCCGGTGGGATCACGGCGCTGAAATCCTTCGCCGGTCCGTTCGGCGACGTGAAATTCTGCCCCACCGGCGGCATCGGCCCAAGCAATGCCGCTGACTACCTGCGCCTGGCCAACGTACTGACCGTCGGCGGCTCCTGGATGGTGCCGACCGATGCCGTGCAGAGTGGCGACTGGGACCGCATCGCCGCACTGGCCACCGATGCGGTCAACCTGCTCGACCGTCAGTCTGAGTAAACCGTGCCTGACCGGGGCGCGCCACCATCGGAATCGTCAGCATGGTGCTGAACGTCGCCATCAGCACCAATGCGGTGAAGGTGTCGGCAGAAATCACGGCGCGGTCGAGCAGGATGTTGGCGAAGATGATCATGATCAGCGCCTTGGTCTGCAACAGCCAGCCGACCAGGCGCGCCTGACCGGCCGGCCAGCGCAGGATCCGCGCGGCCAGTGACACGCCGGCCAGTCGTCCGCCGACGGCCGCAGCCAGCATCAGCAACGCGGCCAGCAGTACCGCGACACCACCCAGCGCCCATTCGGTTTTCAGGCCCGTCGATAAAAAGAACATCGGCATCATCACCAGCAGCAGGTGGCCGCGCAGACGGTCCATGTCGGTCTGGTCAAACCAATCGGCGTCGAGCACCGCGCCGGCCAGAAACGCGCCGACCATGTAATGCAGGCCGGCCCAGTCGCTGGCCAGACCACACAGTGCCAGCCATACCAGTGCGATGAACCAGCGATCCGGCTCGGTCAGGCGTCGAAACAGCCGGCGCAGACCCCGGGCCGCCAGCATGAAACCCAGCAGAAACGCCGATTGACGGCCCAGGCGTTCGAAATCCAGCAGAATCAGCGCCAGCAGTGCCCAGACGGCAATGTCTTCCAGGCTGGCGTAACGCAGCACACGCTGGCCCAGCGCTGTCCGGAGCAGAGCCAGCTTTTCCATGAACAGGATCAGGATCGGCAATGCAGTGACCGAACAGGCCATGCCGATCGCCAGCGCAAACTGCCAGTTTGCAGCACCCGGGCCGATCCAGTCGCGACTGTGAAACAACATTGCCGCGCCGACCGCCGATCCGGCCAGCAGCGGCAGGCTGGTGGCCAATGCCACAGTGGTCAAGGTATCGCGGCGCTGGCGCCAGACCTGGTGAAGATCGAGCTCGACGCCGGCAATCCAGACGAACAGCATCACGCCCCAGATCGCGATGCCTTCGAGACGGGCGATGACCTCGGCGCTGAACAACCATTGATAGGCACCGGGAAATACCGCACCGAGCAGTCCCGGGCCCAGCGCGATGCCGGTCAGGATCTGCACCACCACCAGCGGCGCCCAGCGCTCGGTGCGTCCCAGCCGCCAGATCAGCCACGGCAGCGCCAGGACAATGGCCAGCGCGATGAGTAATTTTTCAACCACGGTCATGACGCGAGATTGTCGCCCGGATCGCTGTCACGCGGTCCAGTTTGATCAGCGCGATCGTCATGCACAGATGCGACTTCCGCAGCAAATTCATGACCGAAAAAAGAGCCCGGAACGAATTCCGGGCTCTGCTCGCTTGCGGGACAGCCGCGAACGGCTGCGTTTTAAGGAGTTGTCTACTGCTCGGCGATCTCGCCGCCGAACAGCGGGTCGTCAGTCCAGCCCAGGGCCTGCCAGTCGACGGTGTTGTCGGGCAGACCGTGGCAGTCCATGCAACCGCTAAACAGACCACCCTGGCCCAACGCTGCTGCGGCCGGTGCGACTTCATGGTTGACGGTCAGGAACATGGTGGTGTCAACAAAATCGACCTCGCCGCTGAACGGCTGGCCGGTCACGGCCGCACCGTCCTCGATTGCCAGATTCCAGTCGAACTTGCTCCAGTACGGGTTGGGTCCACCAGCACCGCCGAACAGGTGCGGCACCATCACACGCTGGTTGACGGGGTCAACCGGCTGATTGCCGACCATCATCTTGAATGGGTAGATCATCGCCTTCGGGTCCTGACGATCACCCTGCGGTGTAGCCAGCGGAATCGGCACTTCGTCATAGGTGTCACTGACGTTCAGCACCATGCGCTCCCACGATCCATTGAACCAGCGAAACTGTGGCCGGACGTTGTTTTCCCACTTGAAGGTCCCTTTCTTCTTGTCGTAGGTTGCGCGACCCGTAGCCCGGTCAATCGGCAACGGGCTGACGTTCTGGCCAGCTTCGGACCAATACCATTCGGTCTTGGTCGAGATCTTGCGGGCAATTGCCGGAATATGGCAGGTCTGGCAGGCCAGCCGGTTGTGCCAGTCGTCAAAGAACAACACCGAGCCGGCCATGGTGCCGCGATGGATCGCCTTCTGGTTGCCGTGGCAATCGGTGCAGCTGCGCAGTTCGCCTTCATGAACCGAGTGCAGGGGCATGCCGGCCATGCCATGGTTGACTTTACCGGTCTTCGGGTCGTGGTTACTGGAATGGCAGTCCACGCACAGCATGTCGCCGCCGTTGGTGCCCATATGAACGTCGAAATCCTTGGTGGTCACATACAGGTCGCTGGAGATATCGCCATGCTTGACATTGTCACCGCCACCGGCGAAAGCATGACAGCCGATACAGGCCGCACGCGTTGGCTTCGCGCCCACACGCATCGCGCTGGCCACCGCCTGCAGGTCGACCGACGGATCGGGGAGGCCGGCCGTGGTCGGGGCTTTCTTGTACTGGCCGGTCTGGTCGTGACACACCAGGCAATCCACATTTTCCGGATTGTTGAAGTCAAAGCTGTCATCCTTCCAACCGTAGCCTGTATGACATTGCGTGCAACGGCCTTCATTGCTGGCCGTGGCAATGCAGAAATTGTTCAGCAGACTGAGCTTGCCGGCTTGTTCGCCTTTGAGGCCTTCGATGTTTTCGACCTTGCCAATCCACTTGAAGTGGGCGCTGTCGAGCATCTGCTCGCCGGCTTCCTGATGGCATAACAGGCAGGTGCCGGTTCCGGCGTAGTCTTGCTGCGAAAAGAACTGTTCATGCACATCGATGCCGTTGCCATCGGCTTCGGCCTGGATCAGCTCCGCCAGCGACGGTTCGGCCGACATCGCGTCAGACGCGACCAAGCCGAGAGCAGCCAGCAGGCTGATCGAAAAAGCGCCAAGCGGCGGACAGGCCGCCAGCCAGCGGCGCGAAGCATTGAAGATGCGAATAACGTCGTTCATGGTGACTCCTTGTGCTACGACGTGGATCAGGGTGCCTTCGGGTCCGTACTGCGACCGCATATCCGATTATTCACATTTCCTTAATTAGATCATTGACACATATCAAATAGAGCAAAAAAATCTTGAAGTTCACCAAATTGGTCCGGGATGACCCCGTTCACCATGACGAAACCAACGGTCGATTGGGGCCGGGTGTTTTACATCCGGCGCGCGGCCCAGACCGCCAGTTGGCCGCGGCGGATCTTGGCGTTGTGACGAATGTCGACCGGCAGGCTGCGATGCAGCAGCACGCGTTCGATCGGCACCGGTGATGCCAATGTGTCCAGACGCTCGCGCACGCGCGCGCGCAATGCCGCCTTGTTCTGGCCGCGCTCGCGCTCGACGATCACCACCGGCATCTGCGAACCGGCCGCTCCGACGCCGACCAGTGCGCTGCGGAATACCCCGCGCACAGCGTTGACCACACCCTCGACGCACTCGGTATACAGCGGCCCGGCGACGGTCTCGACGCGCTCGCTCTTGCGCCCGCAGTACCACAGCCGCCCATCCTCGTCGCACCAGCCCAGATCACCCATGCGGTGCCAGATGGTGCCGTCGGCGTCGACCATCTTGGCCAGTCGGGTCTGCGTCTCGCGCTGCCAGTAGCGGTCGGTGATGGTCGGGCCGGCGACACAGATCTCGCCGATCTCACCGTCTGCGACCGCGATGCTCTCTTCCAGCCGTTCGATTGCGCGATCGTCGATGCGGATGACGCGCACGCGGTTGGCCGCCAGCGGCCGACCGACGCAGATGCCGTCGCCGGCGCGGTTGCGCTCGGCACAGCCGGCCAGCAGCTCGCGACCGCTGATGGTGGCCACCGGCAGGCCCTCGGTGGCCCCGTACGGCGTGTGCAGATCGGCGGACTCGGATAACGCAGCGCGCATGCGCTCGACCACCGCCGGCGGCACCGGCGCACCGGCCGACAGCACGCGCCGGATCGTCGGCAACTGCACGCGCTGCGCCTCGAGGTGGCGCGACAGCGTGTTCATCAAGGCCGGCGAACCGAACAGGTTGGTGACGCGGTACTGTTCGATCAGGCTGACCAGCATGTCCGGGTCGGCCACCGCCGGGCGGGTGAAGTCCATCTTCGGCACCACCGTGGTCATGCCCAGCGCGGGATCGAACAGCGCGAACGGCGG
>JAVVDV010000018.1:0-61476 GCA_032251355.1 Wenzhouxiangellaceae bacterium | reverse complement strand
ACTGGTCTCAGCCGTTGCAATGGAAGTCTCCGACGAGTGGGAAACCGGACGGGTCTACCTCACGATGGAGCAATAGTTCCGATGGAAGGATAAGAAAATTTACAGAACAGGGGTTGCTTTATCCGGCAACAACCGCCTGGGCAAACCCCTCCCTTTCGAAGTCATATTCTCAAACAAGAAAGCCATGTCATCCGGATTGCAACTGGCCGATCTGGTTGCTCGACCGATTGGCCTGCGCATACTCAGACCCACACAGCAAAACCGCGCTTTCGAAGTTCTCAAAAATAAATTCTATTGCGAAGGGGGACGATCAGAAGCCGGAAAGGGCTACGAAGGGCTCGGAATGAAGATTTTCCCCTCGTAAAAAAGCGAAAGGCCCCGATGAAACTCACCGAGGCCAGACGCCGACCGGGATCTCCCAATCCACTTATTTGACATTATAGGGTCGAGATCGTAAAAGGTGCAATGGTGTCCGGCTCGCGTCCGACCATGGCAGCCCGCTGCTGGCACCTGGATAGCGTCTAAAGTATTGATGTTATGATATTTTAGGGTCAATCTGATAACCGACTGGATCATCAAGGGGCCGTCCAGATGACCAACTTCGCCTTCCTCCCCAAGCGCTTCAGCGAGATCGCCGTCGCTGCGACCAAGGCGGAAGGCCATATCCACGGCGACCCACGCGCCGCCTGCTTCCACGCCCGTTTCGCGCTGGAAGCCGCGCTGCACTGGCTGTACCGTTTCGAGGGCCGGCTGAACCAGCCCTACGACCGCAACCTCGCCGCACTCTTGTACGAGAACAGCCTGCGCCGGGTGATGGACGAGCGGGTGTTTCAGAAGGCGCAGCTGATCCACAAGATCGGCAACAAGGCCGCCCACGACCGGGCCAGTGTCTCGGTCGGGGAAGCGATGCAGGCGGTGCGCGACCTGCACCACTTCTGCTACTGGCTGACCCGTACCTATGCCCCCAACCACTCCCGCGATGGTGCAGCGTGGCGCGATGAGCGCGTGCCGGCAGCGGTGGCCGAGGATGTGGTGCCGCGGGAGCGACTGGTCGAACTGGAGCAAGAACTCGAAAAACGCTCTGCGGCCGAGCTCAAGCGCCAGCAGGAGGCCGATGTCCAGAACGCCAAGATCAAGGCGATGCAGGAGGAAATTGCCCGCCTGCGCGAACAGGCTGAGGCCATTCCGGACACCCATGATTACGGAGAAGCAGAAACTCGCCGTCATCTGATTGACGTGGACCTGAACCGCGCCGGCTGGAAGCTGGACAGCCCCCGCGACCGCGAATACGAAGTTCAGGGCATGCCCAATGCCAGGGGCGTCGGCTATGCCGACTACGTGCTCTGGGGCGACGACGGCAAGCCGCTGGGCGTGGTCGAGGCCAAGAAAACTACCGTCGACCCGACCGCCGGACGCCAGCAAGCCAAGCTCTATGCCGACGGCCTGGAGCAGATGCACGGCCAGCGCCCGTTGATCTTCTACACCAATGGCTACGAGACCTGGCTGTGGGACGACGCGTTCTATCCACCGCGCAAGGTCGCCGGGTTTTACCGCAAAGACGAGCTGGAGCGCCTGATCCGCCGACGCGACAGCCGCCAGCCGCTGGATGTGGGCAAGGTGCGCGAGGCGATTGCCGGTCGCTACTACCAGAAACGCGCCATCGGCAGCATCTGCGCGGGCCTGACCCGGGGCCAGCGCAAGTCGCTGCTGGTGATGGCCACCGGCACCGGCAAGACCCGCACCGCAATCGCGCTGGTCGATCTGCTGCAGCGCGCCAACTGGGTCAAACGCGTGCTGTTTTTGGCCGACCGGGTGTCGCTGGTCAGGCAAGCCTGCGGCGCCTTCAAGGCGCACCTGCCCGAATCAAGCCCGGTCAATCTGGTGACCGAAAAGAACACCGACGGCAGGGTGTATGTCTGCACCTACCCGACCATGATGGGGCTGATCGAGAAGGCCACCGAGGGCCGCGGCGAGGCGCGCTTCGGGGTCGGTTACTTCGACCTGATCATCATCGACGAGGCCCACCGCTCGGTCTACCAGAAGTACCGGGCGATCTTCGATTACTTCGATTCTCTGCTGGTGGGCCTGACCGCCACGCCGCGCGAGCAGGTCGACCGCAACACCTACGAGTTGTTCGATCTGGAGCCGGGCGTGCCGACCGACGCCTATGAACTGGACACCGCCGTGCGCGACGGCTTTCTGGTGCCGCCCCGGGTGCAGCAGGTGGACCTGCGCTTTCCGCGCGAGGGTATTGACTACGATGATTTGAGCGAGGAAGAAAAAGCCCACTGGGAAAGCCTGGACTGGGGCGACGACGTAGCCGAGGACGGACTGCCCGACAAAGTCAGCGCAGCGGCGATCAACAGCTGGCTATTCAATCAGGACACGGTCGACAAGACACTGCAGCACCTGATGGAGCAAGGCACTCGGGTGGCCGGCGGCGATCGGCTGGGCAAGACCATCATCTTTGCCCGCAACCACGAGCATGCCGCTTTCATCGAGGCGCGCTTCAACCACCACTATCCCGAGTACAAGGGCCAATTCGCCCGGGTGATCGACAACTACGCGAGCTATGCCCAGAGCCTGATCGACGATTTCTCGCAGGTTCACAAGGCACCGCACATCGCCATCTCGGTCGACATGCTCGATACCGGCATCGACATTCCCGAAGTGGTCAATCTGGTGTTCTTCAAGCCGGTGTACTCGAAGATCAAGTTCTGGCAGATGATCGGCCGCGGCACCCGGCTGTGCCCGGACCTGTTCGGCCCCGGCATGGACAAGGAAAACTTCCGGGTCTTCGACTTCTGCTACAACTTCGATTTCTTCAAGGAAAATCCCGACGGCATCGAAGGTAGCGGCGGCGTTCCACTGGGCACCCGGCTGTTCCGTGCGCGCGTCGATCTGCTGGGCCAGCTGCAGAACCAGCCGGAGCGCGACGACGGGCTGGAGCTCGAGATCGGCCTGGCCGACCAGCTCCATGCCGAGGTCGCGGCGATGAACCGGAACAACTTCATCGTGCGCATGCACCTGGAGGCGGTCGAGCACTTCCAGAAACGCGAGGCCTGGGAGCGCTTGAGCGATCAGGACCGGCAGGAACTCAGCCAGCATCTGGCCGCGCTGCCGAGCCAGTTCGAGACCGATGATGTCGAATCGCGCCTGTTCGACCTGACCGCCCTGAAAATGCAGCTTGCCCTGCTCGAGGGCGACCCGAATCTGTTCGAGAAGCAGCGGCAACGGGTGGTTCGCGTGGCCGAGCTGCTGGAAGACAAGACCGCCATCCCGGCCGTTGTCCAGCAGGGCGATTACCTGCAAACCATCCAGACGCCGGAGTTCTGGGAGGGCATGACGCTGGACCTGCTCGAAGACATGCGCCGGCGCGTGCGCGGGCTGGTGCCGTTTATTGATCGACAGAAGCGCAACGTCGTCTATTCCAACCTGCAGGACGAAATCCTCGGCACACGCGACGGCGAAGTCATCGCGATGCCGCGGATTACCGGCGCACAGTACGAGAAGAAGGTGCGCGAGTACCTTCGCAATCACCTCGACAACGTCGTTATCCAGCGCCTGCGCAGCAATCAACCGCTGACCAAAACAAACCTCGAAGAGCTCCAGACCATGCTGGTGCAGATCGGTGAGGACGAAGGCGAAACCCTGCTCTCCGACCTGCTGGCTCGCAGCCAGGCACCCTCGCTGGTTCACTTTGTCCGATCGTTGGTCGGCATGGATCGAGCGGCGGTGCAGGCGGCCTTCTCGCAGTTCCTGAGCGACGAAAGCCTCTCGGCCCGCCAGATCCGCTTCGTCGAACTGATCATCGACCAGCTCAGCCAGAACGGCGTGATCGAAGCCAAGGCACTGTACGAAGCCCCGTTCAGCACCCTGCACAGCGAAGGTCCGGAGGCGCTGTTCGCCGGCCGGGAGAATGTCGTTGATGGATTGTTCGGGACGCTGAAGCAGTTGGAGCCACGCGGTCCGGATGTTTCGCGCAGTCAGACGGCCTGACATCGATCGACGATAGGGCAGCGCTCAATTGGGTGCCGATTCCCGATCCACCGTGATCACCGAAATGAAGGACTACTGATCTCCGGATCGCACCACCAACGAACGCCGCACAGCGGTTTTCGGAACGTCAATCGGTGCGTTTCGCCTGCGGCTCAACGACACCCTACCCCGCGCCCTAAAGCTTCGGGGCATGTCTATCGATCGGCTTGCTGAACGACAACGCTCTGCGATTGAATCCGGCGCAGGAAGTCCGGGTCGGCGAGTGCGCCGTCAACGATGTCGACTTTCCACGGGAGGTCGGATTCTGAGAATGCTTCGGTGAGTGCGGCCAGCCGGTCGAGACCGATCGATGGGTCGCCGAGAACGACCAGGTCAAGATCGGAGTATGGCTTGGCCGTGCCGGTCGCGCGCGAGCCGAATGCGCGGACTTCGCGGTCCGGCACGTGGGCCTGCAAGATCCTGCAGATGATGACCCATTGTTCGGGCTGTGCTTGAATGGGCATTTGTGTTCGAGCGGCGTTCATGCCAGGCGGCTGGCGAGTTCATCACGCAGCGCGCAGGCCTCGGCAATGAAGTCCGGAATCGCCTCGACCACCAGCAGTGCCGTCCTTTCGTCATAGGTGTGGCTGGTCCGCGCGCGCATTTCACGGTAGCGACGCCAGACCGGCCAATCGCTGCGCAACAGTCCCTGCTCATTAGCGCTGCGGATGATCTCCTGAAACGGCATCGCGTCAACCGCGTCAGGATCAGCCGAGGCCTGTTCGAGGTAGCGCTTCAACGTCTTGTGGGCCAGTTCCCATGTGAACTCGAAGCGCTGGATCAAGCCGTCACGGATCTGCGTGTCCGACTCATCGAGACGATAGCGCGCCAGCCCCTCCTGCAGTCGTTCGATGGCGCGCTCGAATGCGGTGATGTTGAGTTCCATTGCTGATTCCCCGCCGGTTCGGACTACAGCATACACGGCCCGCGCGCTGGCCAAAAATTGCGCGTCATCCATCACCCCCGCACCGCACGCGCGGCGATCGGGACCAGGGCCGTGGCGATGAGGATTCCATAGGCGAGCGCGGCCAGCCCGGCACCGATCAGGCCGAGGCTGTTGGTGAGCACGACCAGCAAGACGATATAGAGTGTGCTGGCGGCGATGCGCGCGAGGATGGTGGCGCGCAGACGACCGAGCGAGATCAGCAGCGGCTCCAGCGAGAAGGTCGCGGCAATCGGCAACGCGGCGAGAATCAGCAGCATCATGACCGGCCAGGCATCGGTGAACTCCGGGCCGACACTGAGCGCGATCAGGCTGCGTCCGAACAGCCCGAGCACGACCAGCACGAACAAGGCAAATGCGCCGGACGCCAGCGCCGGGCGCAGCACCAGATCGCGTCGTCCGGCAGTGTCACCGCGCGCGGCGCTGCGGGTGAGTTCGGGCAGCAGCGCAGGCACCAGCAGCTTGTCGATCGGCTGCGCGACGACATCGGCGAACTGCTGCGCGATGCGATACAGACCGGCCGCGGCCGGGCCCAGCAACGCTCCGACCAGCAACAGCCCAAGCCGGGCCTCGGTCAGCCGCAGCGTGCCGATCAGGTGGGTGCCGATTGCAAAGCGCCAGATGCCGGCGACCGGTGCCAGCCGCACTCGCCAGTCGCCCTGCCAGGGCGCGCCGAGCGCGCGCCGGGCGATTTCGCGTGCGCTGAAAACATATAGAAGCAGGCGGCTGAGCGCGATCGCACCGGCCCAGACGACCAGAAAACCGACCAGATCGCCGCCGGTCAGGAACAGCGCCAGCGAACCGAGCGCGCGCACCAGCGAGATCGAGGTGTTCTGGATCGCCAGCCGGTCGAAGCGATCGAGTAATCGCAAGATGCCGAAGCCGGTGTTGCCACCGATCAGCAGCAGCGCGGTAAACGCGTAGATGCGCGCGACCGGCAGCAGCTCCTCGGGCACACCGAGCAGCCGCGCGACCGGAACGGCGAACAACAGGATCAGGACCGCGGCGAGCGCGGCGGCGAGCAGGTCCAGCCCGAAGGCGAACATCAGGATCCGTCTGAGCCCGGCACGATCGAGCCGTTCCAGCGCGTCGGCACCATAGCGCACCACGGTCTGCCAGCTATTGAAGTTGGCCAGCTGCGCCAGCGTCATCACCAGCCCGTGCAGCAGGGCCAGCAGGCCGAATTCATCGATACCCAGCGTGCGCGCGGCCAGCGCCAGCGCGATGAAGCTCAAGACGCCGTGGACCAGCTTGCCGCCGGCCAGGATGCCGGCGTTGCGGAGTGGCTTCAGCCAGGCGCGCTGAATCACATCATGCTGCCGGCGGCTGCGCCGGCAGGGTCCAGTCCAGCGGCGGCTCGCCGCGTTCGCTCAGCCACTGGTTGGCGCGCGAAAAATGTTGACAGCCCAGAAAGCCGCGATGCGCCGACAGCGGCGACGGGTGCGGTGCAGTCAGCACCAGATGGCGATCGCGATCGATGCCGGCACCCTTGCGCTGGGCGTGCGCGCCCCACAGGAAAAACACCAGCGGCCGATCCAGCGCATTGACGACCTCAACCACACGATCGGTAAAGCGCTCCCAGCCCTTGCCCTGGTGGGCACCGGCGCGACCGCGCTCGACCGTGAGCACGGCGTTGAGCAGCAGCACGCCGCGCTCGGCCCAGGCTTGCAGGCAGCCGTGCGCTGGAATCTCGAAGCCGATATCGCTGTGCAGTTCGCGATAGATGTTGGCCAGCGACGGCGGCACCGGCACGCCCGGGCGCACCGAAAAGCACAATCCGTGTGCCTGGCCGGGGCCATGGTACGGGTCCTGGCCCAGAATGACGGCGCGCACGGCCGATGGCGGTGTCGAATCCAGCGCGTTGAAGATCAGTCCACCGGGCGGATAGACCGCCGCGCGCTCGGCCTTGCGCTGGCGCAGAAAGCCCGAAAGCTCGCGCATATAGTCCTGTTCAAACTCACCGTTCAGGCCCTCCAGCCATTCCGGGTGCAGACGAACCGGCTCGGTTCCGGACATCAAAAGTGCCATCCTCATGTAACCTTGGACGATGCTACCGGCAATGCCGCATGGCGTGGCCGTCAACCGCAATCACAGGATTCTCAACATGACGATTCAAACCGACGCAGTCATCGTCGGCGCCGGGCCGGTTGGCCTGTTCCAGGTGTTCGAACTGGGCCTGCTGGACCTGAAGGCCGAGCTGGTCGATTCGCTCAAGCAGGTCGGCGGCCAGTGCAGCGAGCTGTACCCGGAAAAGCCGATCTACGACATTCCGGCCTGGCCGGTGATCGGCGCGCAGGAGCTGATCGACAAGCTGCTCGAGCAGATCCGGCCGTTCGAGCCGGGCATGCATCTGGGCCAGGAAGTAACCGGCTTTGCCCGACGCGAAGACGGTCGCTTTCGCGTGCTGACCACCAAGGGCACCGAGTTCGATGCCGGCAGCGTCATCATCGCCGCCGGCTTGGGTGCGTTTCAGCCGCGCCGGCTGCGCGCCAAGGGGCTTGACGATCTGGCACCCGACAACGTCCACTACCGCGTGACCGACCGCCAGCGCTTTGCAGGAAAGCGGCTGGCAATTTTCGGCGGCGGCGATTCGGCGCTGGACTGGACGCTGGACCTGGCCGGGATTGCCGAGCACGTGACACTGGTCCATCGCCGCCACGACTACCGCGCGCAACCGGCCTCGGTCGAAAAGATGCGCGCGCTGGCCGCCGCCGGCCGGATCAAGCCGGTGCAGGGCATGGTCACCGGTGCGCGCGGTGTACCCGGCACACTCGAAGCTCTGGACTTGACCGATCTGGAGCGCAACAAGTCCGAGGTCGAAGCCGACGAGTTCCTGGTGTTCTGGGGTCTGGCCCCCGACCTCGGGCCGATCGCCGAGTGGTCACTGGAAATCGAGAAAAAGCAGATTCCGGTCGATACCGAGAAGTTCCAGACCTCGATTCCCGGCGTGTTCGCGATCGGCGACATCAACACCTACCCGGGCAAGAAGAAGCTGATTCTGTCGGGCTTCCATGAAGCCGCGCTGGCCGCATTCGGGGTGCAGAAACACCTCAATCCGGAGGCGCGCCAGTTCCTGCAATACACCACCACCAGCCCGATCATGCACAAGCGGCTGGGGGTGGAATCGTCCAAGTAAGCGCGGCCGGAAACCCGAGTCGGTGCTCGCCGCCTGGCGTCGACGCAAGCTGGAACGGCAGGCACGCGAGCTGATGCCCGATGCGGCCGAGCTGGCCGCGCTGTGCAAGCGCTGGCCGTGCCTGGCCGCGATCGACCCGGCCAACCATTCGCGATTGGCGCTGCGCGCAGGCGAGATTCTGGCCAGCAAGGAATTTCACGGTGCCGGCGGGCTGGAACCGGATCGCGCCGACTGCCTGCCGGTCGCGGTACTTGCCGCGCAGGTGGCGCTGGACGGCGGCCTGGCGCTGCTGGCCGGATTTCGTACCTTCATCCTCTACCGCGACGCGTTCGAGGTCGAGATCGACGAGGTCGATGACGATGGCCTGGTCCACCGTGGCCGCGACCTGCGCGCCGGCGAGGCCTGGCACGGCGGGCCGGTGGTGCTGTCGCTGGCCGACGTGGCCGAATCCGGACAAGGGGATGGCTACCACGTGGTCGCGCACGAGCTGGCGCATCAGCTCGACAGCCTCAACGGTGAGCCGGATGGGTTTCCGCCGCTGCCGCCGTCCATCGATCCGGCCGAATGGAGCCGTTGCTTCACCGCGGCCTTCGAGCGGCTGAATGCAATGCTCGCGCGCGGCCTGGAACCGTGGATCGACCCGTACGCGGCCGAGAGCCCGGCCGAGTTCTTTGCCGTGTGCTGCGAGTACCGCTTCGATGCGCCCGGCCTGCTGGCGCGGCACGAGCCGGCCATCCACCGCTTGCTCGGGCGTTTGTTCCGGCTGTCCGACTGAGGCCCGCGCTACACTGCCCGATCTGCTTTCAGGCCAGAAGGGAAACGCGTGGCGCCGCCAGAACCGCTCACCATCGGCTGGATTCTGACCTTCACCGGGGTTCTGGTGATGGCCAGCGTGCTGTTCAGTCGACCGTCGGAGCGGCTGGGCTTTCCGGCCGTGCTGCTGTTCCTCGGGCTGGGGCTGCTGGCCGGCGAATGGCTGCCGATCCGCTTCGACGACTACTCGCTGGCATTCCGGATCGGCACCGTTGCACTGGTGTTGATTCTGTTTGACGGCGGCCTGAACACGCCGCTGCACGTGGCGCGCGCACACCTGGCACCGGCGGCGTTGCTGGCCACCGTCGGCGTGGTCGGTACCGCCGCGATTGTCGCCGTCGGTGCGCGTCTGCTCGGGCTGGGCTGGATCGAGGCGATGCTGGTCGGCGCGATCGTGTCGTCGACCGACGCGGCCGCGGTGTTCGCCGCACTGCGCGGATCGAACGTGCAGTTGCGTCGGCGCGTCGGCGCGACGCTGGAGCTGGAATCGGGCCTGAACGACCCGATGGCGGTGCTGCTGACCTTTTCGCTCACTGCCTTGCTGCTGGCGCCGGATGAATTCTCCTGGTCCGGCCTGCTGCTGCAAATGGTGCTGCAGCTGGGCATCGGCGTAATCGCCGGACTGGTGATCGGCTGGTGCGGTCAGCAACTGCTTGCGCGGGTGCGTGTGCCGGCCGCAGGCCTGTACCCGGCCATGACACTGGCTCTCGCACTGCTGGCGTTCGGATTACCGACCCTGTTCCTGGGTTCGGGCTTTCTGGCCGTGTACGTCGCCGCCTTGATGCTGGGCAATCGCCGCCTGCCCTACCGCGCCGGCATCCTGCGCGTGCACGACGCGCTGGCCTGGCTGGGCCAGATCTCGATGTTCCTGGTGCTGGGTCTGCTCGCGGTACCGTCCGTGCTGGCCAGTTGGGGCGTTTCGGGTCTGGTGCTGGCGCTGGTGCTGGCGCTGATCGCACGCCCGGCGATCGTTACACTGTGTCTGCTGCCGTTTGGCTACCCGCCCCGTGAACGTGCATTCATCGCCTGGACCGGCCTGCGCGGTGCAGTGCCGATCCTGCTGGCCAGCTACCCGGTGATGCGCGGTGTCGACGGCGCGGTCGAACTGTTCCACCTGGTGTTCTTCATTGTCGTGGTCAACGCAGTGCTGCCGGGCATGACGGTGCGGCGCGCGGCCGACTGGCTGGGCGTGGAGCGCGCCGGCCAGCCGCGTCCCTCACCGGTGCTGGAGATCACCGCGACCGAGTCGCTGCCGGTTCGGATCCTGTCGTTCTATCTCGATCCGGCCGCGATGGCCTGCGGCAGTCGGGTCGGCGACCTGCCGCTACCCGACGGTGCCGATGTCCTGCTGCTGGTGCGCGACGGCCGCATCCAGGGCGTGCAGGACAATACCCGGCTGAACGCCGGCGACCACGTGCACCTGATGATCGAACCGGAACAAACCCGTTCGATCGAACTGCTGTTCGGATTGCGCGAGGAGGATTGAGGCGGCGGCACGGCGGCGCGCGCAGGCATCAGCCGACGCGCTGGCCGAGCTCGTACAGCAGCGCTGCGGTCGCACCCCAGATGTGGTGCTCGGCATGGGCCAGGGTGAGGATCTCGAAGGTCTGGCCGGCGTGGCGGACCTGCTCGCGCCGATAACATTCCGGGTCGGCAATCTCGGCCAGCGGCACGGAAAACACCTCGGCCACCTCGCGACCGTCCGGCCGTGGCCGGCGATCGGCATGCACCCACCCGACCACCGGCGTGATCCGGAAGCCGGTGATGGTGTCGTAGCGGTCCAGAAACCCGGCCGGTCGCACCTGCTCGGGCGCGATGCCGGTTTCCTCGAACGCCTCGCGCAAGGCCGTGGCGACCGGCGAATCGTCGTGCTGCTCGCGTCGACCGCCGGGAAACGCGACCTGGCCGGCATGCTGGCGCAGGTGCGAGGCGCGCAGCGTCAGCCAGACACCGTGCGGTGGCTGTTCATCAATGCCGATCAGGACCGCGGCCGGACGCGGCCGATGGAGGTGGGGTGGACAATAGCCGCCGACCGAGAGTTCGGCCAGCGGCGTCTGTAGCGGTGCCAGCCGCAGTTCAGGGCGGCCCGGCGACGGCCGGGCGCTCACTCCGAACCGAACAGCTGCTCGGCACGCGCGGGCAGTTGCTGCATGATCGCGCGGCGCTCATCATCGCTGTAGCCCAACCAGCCGGCGATCTCGCCGGCGGTTCGGAAGCAGCCCACGCACACGCCGTCATCATCAAGCCGGCAGATGCTCACGCAAGGCGATTCGATCGGCTGCAACTGCAGCGCCGGGTCGCTCATGACAATCGATCGTGCCGCGCGCTACTGCGACCCGGCACCTTCCGGCGCACCGATCTGGACCAGGCGGATATCGAACTGCAGGGCTTCGTTCGGACCGATCAGCGGCGGATCGCCGCGCACGCCGAAGGCCAGTTCCGGCGGCAGGAAGACCTGCCAGAACGAGCCTTCACGCATCAGCGGCAGCACTTCCTGCCACCCGGCCAGCACGCCGTCGACCTGGAACACCGCCGGCACGCCGCGCGCGAACGAACTGTCGAACTCGCGACCGTCGGTCTTGGAACCACGGTAATGCACGGTGACGGTGTCGCTGAGTGTCGGGCGCGCGCCGTCACCTTCCTCGATTACGCGGTACTGCACACCGCTGGGCAGCGTGACGATCCCGGTCTTGCGGCCATTTTCGGCCAGGAACTGCTCGGCACGCGTACGGTTTTCCTCGGCCAGGCGCTGGAACTGCTCCATGCGCTCGGCGCGCATGCGTTCGTTGAACGCGGTCAGCACCTGCTGCATTTCCTCAATCGGAACCTGCGGATCACGTTCGGCCGCCGCGTCGCGGATTGCCGCGACCACCGCATCGATATCGACATCCCACTGGCGCGTTTCCGAGCCGAACTCGTAGCCGATCGAATAACCCAGCTTGCCGGACTCCGATTCGAGATCCTGCGCGAGTACCGGCGCGGACACGATGAGCGCGGCCAGGGCCGGCATGAACAGCTTGCGCATACAACCTCCGTTGAAATTCAAGAATTGACGTAAACCCGTAATTGTACCCGAGCGATTGGGCGCGGACAGGCCTTGGACTCAGACCCATTCGACAAGTTCAGCCGACCGGCCATGTCATCGAAAATATGGTGAAAATTACCATTTAAGGGTAATAAAAACCGCAAGAAGGCCAAGGGGCTCGAGCAACTGATTGATTTATATCGCCAAGACCATTGGCACGGCAATTGAATCTCCACGGCACACGACAACCGCACCCCACGGAGAACGAAATGGGCATTTTTTCGCGACTGGGCGACATCATCAACGCCAACCTGAACTCGGTGCTGGAAAAGGCCGAAGACCCGGAAAAGATGATCCGCCTGATGATCCAGGAAATGGAGGACACGCTGGTCGAAATCCGCTCGGCCACGGCCAAGAACCTGGCCGAGAAGAAGGAACGCGCGCGCCTGCTCAAGCGACTGGAAGCCCAGAAGCTGGACTGGGAAGCCAAGGCCAATCTGGCGCTGGACAAGAACCGCGAGGACCTGGCGCGCGCCGCGCTGGCCGAGAAGACCGCGCTGGCCGACCGTATCGAGCACCTCGGCGAGGAGCTGGCAATGTACGACGACCAGCTGGTCAAGTACGACGAGGACATCGCCCGACTGCAGGCCAAGCTCGACGATGCGCGTGCGCGCCAGCGTGCAATCGTGCTGCGCCACCGCTCGGCCAGCCACCAGCTCAAGAGCCGCAAGCAGATCCATAACGACAAGATCGACGAGATGCTGCACCGCTTCGATTCGGCCGAACGGCGCATCGACCATATCGAGTCGGAGGCCGAGTCGCTGGACATGGGCCGCAAGGCGCAGACGCTGGACGAGGAAATCGCCGGTCTGGCCCGTGACGAGCGGGTCGAAGGTGAACTCGAAGCGCTGAAGTCGGCGCGCGCGGCGAAGTCGGAGCCTGCAGGATCATGAACGAGTTACTGTTCATCCCGCTGGTCGTCTTTCTGGTCATTGTCGCGCCGATCTGGCTGATCCTGCACTACGCCACCCGCAACTCGGCCAGCAAGCGGCTGTCGAGCAAGGACGAGACACTGCTGGAAGACCTGCACGACAGTGCGCGCAAGCTCGAGGAACGGCTGGCCAATCTCGAACGCATCCTCGACGCCGATACGCCCGAATGGAGAGCCAAATCATGAGCCATCCCCGCAATCGTTTGTACCGCAATCGCAAGCGTGGCCTGATTGCCGGTGTGTGCGCCGGCATCAGCGACTGGACCGGTTTCAACCTGACCGCGCTGCGAGTGATCACCGTGCTGCTGGCCATTCCGTTCACCGCGGTAATGATCATCGGCTACCTGGCACTGGCGCTGTTGCTGCCGATCCAGCCCGAAGATCTTTACCACGACGAGGACGACGAGCGCTTCTGGCGCGAGACCCGGCGCGCGCCGGCCGACAGCGTCAGCCAGCTGAACCAGCGCTTTCGCACACTCGACAAGCGGCTGCAGCGGCTCGAGGCCTGGCTGACCTCGCGCGAGTACCGCATTCGCCAGGAACTCGATTCCTGAGAACGCTCGATGCGCGGCACAAGCAACAGCATCCTGATCCTGGCGTGCCTGGCCGCATTCGCCGCACTGCTCAAGCTGCTACCGGGCGCGGCCGAACCCGCGCCCGATGCATTCTCGCTGATCGACGTTTTGCGAGGACTCGCCGATGGGCTGATCTGGCTCGCCGAACGCTTGCAGGCGCTGGGCGTTCGATAGACTGGCAACCTTGGCATTCCACCGCGAGCCCACCATGTCGTTCGAAAATCTCTCTCTGGATCGCGCCGATGGCGTGGCCACGGTCACCATTTCCCGCCCCGAAAAACTCAACGCGCTCAACGCCGCGACGCTGGCCGAGCTGCAGCAGGCATTCGAGACGCTGGCCGAAGACGATACGGTCCGCGCGATCATCCTGACCGGCGCCGGCGAGCGGGCCTTCGTCGCCGGTGCCGACATCTCGGAAATCCGCGCGCTGGATCCGATCAGCGCCGAGCACTTTGCCGCAGCCGGCCAGCGGCTGATGCGCTCGATCGAAACCTTGCGCAAGCCGGTAATCGCCGCGATCAACGGCTTCGCACTGGGCGGCGGGCTGGAGCTGGCGCTGGCCTGTCATCTTCGCTACGCATCCGACAACGCTCGGCTGGGCCTGCCGGAAATCAAGCTCGGCATCCTGCCCGGCTTTGGCGGCACCCAGCGACTCACGCGCCTGATCGGTCGCGGTCGCGCACTGGAAATGATGCTCAGCGGCGAGCCGGTCACGGCCGAGACGGCCGCGCGGCTCGGACTGGTGCAGCGCGTGGTTGAAGCCGGGGCACTGCACGCCGAGGTTGAGACGATCGCGCAGACGCTGGCCGCGGCCGCGCCGCTGGCGGTGCGCGCGATCCTGGAGGCGGTCGATCGCGGGCTGGACATGGCCCTGGATCAGGGCCTGGCCTACGAGACCACGCGCTTCGCGCTTTGCTGCGCCAGTGAAGACATGCGCGAAGGCACGGCGGCGTTCCTGGAAAAACGCAAGCCGCACTTTACCGGCCGCTGAAACCCGCGGCCGGCAAGTTTCTCCCGCGGCTCGATGCGTCTTACGGCACGATGCGCTCGCCAACCGGCTCGACCCCGCCGGCCAGCGCCGGATTGAGTCGAACGATATAACCGCTGCGCGAGGCGAAGCGCTGCTCGGGGGCCAGCTGCAGGTCCGGGTACAAGCCCGGGTTGGGGCTGCCCTGGATCTGGTGTTCGAGCACCTCAAGCAGGAAGTCGCGGTGGAAGTGATCGAGCAGGTGAATGAACGAGTCGCGGAACATCGACATCGCGTACCAGGCGCGAATCTGCACATCCTCGGCCGCATAGTCCAGCCCGCGCGTGTTCATCCAGGCGCGCGCCCGGTGGCGCTCCGGGTAGTAGTCGGTCACGAGCGCGTACGGGTAGGAAAAGCGCAAGGCTTCGGCCAGCTTCGGCTCCAGTGTCTCGGGCAGGCTCGCCAGCGCCTCGGCCGGCAGCAGCACGGCACCCGCACCGGTCTGCCGGCGCCAGGCGGCCAGTTGATCGGCATCCACGACATCATTCCAGACGACCAGCGCGCCGGCCTCGGGCAGCGCGTCGACTTGATCCATGGCGCGCGTTTCGACCTGCAGGCCGCTACGCGCAGCGCGCAGCTTCAGCCGCTCGGCCGCATGCTGATCAACCGCACGCGGCCCGACCAGTTGCACCACTGAAGCCACACCCTCGCGCACCAGCCATACCGGCATCAGCTCGGCTTCCAGCAATCGACCCTGGCTGAAGTACACCGTATAGCCACCCAGCGGACCGGGCTCGTGCGGCAGGTCGGTAATCGGAAACACGCTCGGCACGGCATTGCGATCGGCCCAGCGCCCGATCTCGATCCATGGCCCGTCAACCTTGCCGCTGACCAGCGCGAACGCCGGACGCTCGGCGTTGAGACGATCCAGCTGTCCAGCCCAGGTTTCGGGTGCTCCATCGAGTTCCCAGACGTGCAGTCGGTACAACCTTGCATAGCGCGTATACAGGCTGGAACCGTAGACCGAGTGGCCGGCCAGTCGCATATCGCCGCGGGTGCGCTCGTTGTACCACTCGACAAAACTCTCCAGCGTGCCGACCAGCGCTTCACGCTCGGCGGCCGGCACATCGCTGTGCACGACCACCGCAAGCTCGACATGGGTCTCGGTTATGCCCGGTGAAATTCCGGCCGACAGCGTTTCCAGGTAGGCCTGCAGGTTGGCCAGGTCGGTCTCGCTGATCCGGTAGCGCGGCATCAGCGGGTCGAGCACACGCCCGTCCGGGTCGATACCCTCGGCCACCGCCCGATGCAAGGTCTCTGCGGTATACGGTTCGCGGTCGCGAATGCGCCGCACCTGGTGGCGGAATTCGGCGGTCTGGGCCTGCATGAACAGTGCCCGGAAGCGGTCGTCGCGGCTGAGCTGCCGTCCCCCGAACAGATAGGGTTGGGTGATCGGCGGAATGTAATAGCCGCCTTCGTAGGAACCGAAGCCGCTCCTGCGGTGACAGCGCACACAGGCCATCGATTCGCCGGCAAGCTCGGTGCCGCCGAAAGCGTCCGCGCGCACCGGCTCACCGGCGGCGGTCTGCCCGAACTGGTAGAGCAGGCGACCGGCCTCGACATCGCCGGCCGACAGCGGCGCGATGCCTGCAAGCAGCAGACCGATCAGCAACAGACCACGATGGAGGTGAGCCATCATCCGGCCCGCCGCTCGCGCTCGATCACGGCACGGTACTGCTGCACCAGCGTATCGGCGCCGATCAGTCCGTCGATGCGATGCCAGCCCGACGGAGCCGTGTTGGAGATCAGCGTGACAGGCTGATGGTTCATCTTGTTGTCGCCCTCGTACAACGCATCCAGATCGCGCAGCACGCGGAACACGTCCTCGGACCGGCCGGTCAGGAAACGGACGTCATCACCGGTGCCGAAGCGGCCGGCGTATTCGGCCAGCCGTTCGGGCGTATCGAATTCCGGGTCGACGGTGATCAGCACCACCTGGTAATCCTCATCGATGCGATCCAGTTCCGGCAAGGCCCGCGCCACGTTGGCGGTGATCATCGGGCAGATGCCGGCACAGGAAGTAAAGATGAAGCTGACGATGGTGCGCTCGGCCCCGGTCCGCAGCTGCTCGATCGGAACCGGCGCCCCGGTCTGATCGACGAGCGTCACCGGCGGCAAGGCGTAACTGCGCTCGCTGACCAGGAAGTTCTGCTTGGCCAGGGCCTGCGCCCGGTGCGCGGCATGCTCGTCCTCGGCCACCGCCGAGGTCGCCAGCAGCAGTGCCACCAGCGTGGCCCGGATTGGGCCCAAATGCTTGAATCGGTTCATGGTTCGCTCCTCCATGTCGTCGAAAAAACCGCGCCGCCGGGATGGCCCCGGCGGCACGTTTCCGGCCTCACCCCGGCTGATGGCCCATCAGTGGATGGACCACACCGCCACGTCATGATGCAGCGGGTCGAACTGGTACATCTTCAGCCGTTTCGACGGCGTGTGGTTCATGTGGAATTCCAGCGGCAGCATGCCCAGCACCGCCTCGCCTTCCTGCTCGGTGTGCTGAAACTCGGCCAGAATGCTCGGGGAATCGCTGAAGTCAAGCCACGCCGGGCGGAAGCCATGTTCATTCGCCGAACGCTTGCCGCCTGCGGCCGTCACGCCTTGCGGTGGTGTATACAGCCAGCGCATGCTGTCGTCGATGGTCAGCACGCGCGCGCGCGCGGGTGCCTCGGCCGGCATGGCCGGCGGCACCATCAGTGCCGGACGCAGCATCGGCCACCAATGCGCCCGTCCGAACGTGAACCACGGGCCGGCACCGCCGAAATCGACCGTGCTGTGGAAGGTGTTCTCCCAACCACGCAGGCCACCGAAGTCCACGAACTGGTAGGCATGCGGGAAATAATCGCCGTTGAGCACCTTGATCCGCACCTGGTCGCCGGGCTGGTTGAAATCAACGGTCTGTTCCCAATTACCCTTGCCCTTGACCTGGCCGTACATGGTGTTGTTGAGGTAGACGACATTGACGTCAAAGTCCTCGTCGTACTCGATGCCCGAAGGCAGCGATAAGCGGTCGCGCCAGTCGTAGAACGCCGACTCGAACTCGGCCACCGCGGCCTCGTCGAGCACGAGGGTTCCTTCGCGCAAGCCGCGCAACAGGTTCCACATGCGCTTGGCAGGCGCCAGATCACCGATCATTGCAATCGCGGCGAGCTTGGCTTGTTCGCTACCCATCGGATCGTTACCGAACACCAACTGCTCCCACTCGACCAGGGAGCGGTCGTTCTCGCCCGAGCCGGCGCGCTTGAGCGCGTTCTCGGTAACCTGAACGCGCGGCGGATGCAGGCGCCAGCCCCAGTAATAGGTCAGGTTGAAGAAGCGGCCCGGGGCCATCTTCAGTTCAAACGTGGTGCGGGTGCCGTCTTCCATCGGGAAGAACGTCATGTCCATGGCGATGTGTGGCGCGCGCATTCCCCCGAGCTGATCGGGGTCATCGAAATACATCTGGAACGGCGCGAAGTCCTCGTGGCCGTTGGTCAATGTATCGGCCTGCACGACCATGGTCCACGGCACATCCATCACGTCGCTTGGATCGATGAACGCGGTGTCACCCATGATGCGGCCATCGAACCAGACCTGACGCAGTTCGACCCGGCCACCGATCTTGTTACCGTCTTCATCGAAGATCGGTTCGACCTTCTTGACCTTGTTCGGGCCGTTGTAGTGCAGCAACGGCATGCCGGTATAGGTCCGCTCGATCGGGTTGCCTTCGAGGATATCGAGCCCGAACTGGATGTCGGATTCTGCCAGTTCAACATCTTCGCTGGCCACGGCCGTGCGCATTGCATCAAGCAGGGCCTTCAGATCTTCCGACGGCGAGGTCGGGTCGATCGACGAGATGGTCGGCTCCGGGTGCAGGTTGTAGGGCTCATCCGGGGTTGACGGCAGCGTGTTCGGGATCTCGCCGCCGCCGGTGGCCGTGGCATTCTCATACACCGTCGGGCACAGGTTCTTCGGCAGATTGTCCTCGCTGTTCGACGGCGGCAGATCGCTGGTCGGGGTCGAGATCACATAGACGCCGCGATCACTGTCGAAATTCACCGATGCGAATTCGGGGCGCGGGCGAACGCCCGGGTGACCGGGGCAGGCATTGGCCGCCGGGGCCTCGGGGAAGGTTGAGGGTGGCTCGGGCTCGCGACAGGCCGGCGGCAGCACCGGCAGAAAACGCGCATACATCTGGCACAGCATCTGCCGGAATTCGTCGATGCGACCCGGATCCGTTGACTGGGCGTTGACCTCAACACTGATTCCGCAGACGATCGCGCCGAACACCAGAACTTTGAGTTTACTCATCATGATTTTGCTCCTTAATCCGCAGCTCAGGTCCGAACGGCCCGATCGCGATGATGAAAACCCGGTCCGTCGGCCTCGATACGGCGTGGTCCGGCACGGCGCAGGCGGTTTCCGGACGGCTGTCCGGGCAACACGGCTGACACGCGCTGAACGGCGAAGTCGAGATCGTCGATTTCGCTCGACATCGTGCCCCACAGGCCGACGCCGACATTGCCGTAGTGGATCAGATCGGCGTGCATGGTGCTGCGGAAGCGCCCTTCGCTGCGATACAGACGGTAGCCCAGTGCCACCACATCCTCGGCCGAATCAACCGACAGGAAGCGCCAACCGGCCGGCGCGTTGAAGTCAGCGGCAAATGCCGCCAGCCGCTGGTGCGTGTCGGCCGGGTCGTAGCTGATCGACACGGCATGAATGTCGCGACCGATGCGATCGCCGAATGCAGCGACCAGGCGCGCCATGCTGGCGGTGATCGGCAGTTGCGACTCGCGTCCGATGGACATGAAGTTGATCAGCACGACGCGGTCTTCGAGCAGACCGGAATAGAGATTGAACACCTCTCCGGTATGCGCGGTCACGCGCACGTCGGGCCAACCCTTGTTGTTGGCCGCCTGCAGCGCGAGCGCCGTGCGGCGATGGACTTCGTCACCGGGCAGGCCGGCAAAGGCCAGCATCGGCAAGCTGGCCGCGGCGGTCAGCGAAACCCCGGCGACGAATCGCCGACGGGCCGAATCCACGGATTCGGATTCGATGGATACGTGTTTGCTTGACATGGTTCAGTCTCCCTGTCCCGGCGGCACGATGCGCCACTGGATCATCATTTCGTGGTCTTCATGCACGACGTTGTGGCAGTGCATGACATGCGTGCCGTAGAAGTCGCGCCAGCGGCCGTAGAACTTGACCTCCGTATTCGGCCCCAGCTCGACCATGTCCTTGCGGCTGCGCAGCAGCGAGTCATCCTTGACCGGCTTGCCATCGACCTCGAGAATCTGGAACTCCTCGAAGTGACTGTGGATCGGATGCGCCCAGGTATTGCCGGCGTTGCGGATGGTCCAGATTTCGGCCGAACCCTGCTCGATATTGGCGTCGATGCGGTTGACGTCCATGAGCTTGCCGTTGACCGTCCACAGGCCGTTGTCGTAGTCGAACACCCACAGGCGCTCGCGGCGAACATCGTTCAAGTTGACTTCGGGCAACTCGCGCAGGAAGTCCGGGATGCGGCTCGGATCTTCGTCGAGCGCAGGTACGACATCAAAGCGCATGGCCAGGTCGCCCTCGTCAAGGCGCACCCCGGTCGGCCCGGCACCATCACGACGCATTTCCATGCGATTGACCAGATAGATGCGATCACCGGGCTGGAAGGCCGAAAAGTCGACAATGACATCAAAGCGATTGGCGACCCAGACCTCGAGATGGTCGCGCTCCAGCGGCTCGCGCAGCATATTGCCGTCGCTCGAAAGCACCAGGAATTTCAGGCCGGGATGATTCTCGATCGTGCGGCCGTCGCGCTCCAGGCGCAGATAGAAATCATAAAAGCGCGACGGCCCCCCGTTGAGCAGGCGGAAGCGGTATTTGCGCGATTCGACCTCCAGCCGCGGCTGGATGATGCGGTTGACGGTGATCTTGTCGCCCAGCATGCCGAACAGCGTGATGTTGTCGGTACCCTTGTACAAGGTAGACGGCGAGGAATCGGTTGGCTTCTTATCGGTCACCGCCGGCAGTTGGCCGCCGGCGAAGAAATCGAACACCGCCTGGCCGTCCTCGTTGAACTGCACATCGTGAAAGATCAGCGGAATGTCATATTCGCCGCTGGGCAGCCGGAACGCGTTCGGATTCGGATCGCGCTCGTTGTTCGAGTCGAGCTCATCGAACAACAGGTAGAAGCCGGCCAGCCCGGCGTAGACATTGGGTGCGGTGAAATCCAGCCGATGATCGTGATACCACAAGGTGGTCATGATCTCGTTGGGATCGTTGCCGGCCGGGAAATTGGCATAGTGATGATCCCAGAACTCGCCGGGGTTCATGAAGTCGGTTGGAATGCCATCGGATTCCGACGCGGTGTGACCGTTGTGCAGGTGCATGCTGGTCGACGGCAGCGCGAACGAGATCTTGCCCTCCCCCACCGGCGGCAGGCGATTTTCGCGCCTGACGAATACCGGCTCGCCGTAATGGGCGTGGTAGGTCGGCCCCGGAATCGCGCCGTTCATGGTGTAACTCCACGAACCCTGGTTATAGGGCGGGTCACTGTGGTAGACCCAGCGCCGCTCCTCGATCACCTCGCGGTAGAACTTGACCGGGGCGAAATCGTAAAAGCGCTGGTGCCTGCGACCGTCGGGGCGCGGACTCAGCGAGGACGCGGGAATCGGCTGCGCCACCGGCATCCGGAACAGCGGATCCTTGAACGGTGTGGCCGCCGGGCTGGGGCGTTCCCAGATCGCCGGCGTGAAGCCTTGGGGGAAAACCAGCCCGGATTGGGGAATCTGCCCGCGGGCCAGCACCTGGTTGCTGGCCAGACCGAGACCACCGGCGGCCATCCCCAGCTTGAGGATATCTCTTCGTTTCTGCATTGTTCGCTCCCATTCATGACCACCGCGAAGTGCGAGGTCGATTGGTTTTCACGCCGGCGCGAAATGCACCGTTTTCTTTGTTGCTCACTCCAGGCTTACGTAAACCAGCGCGGAAACACGCCATAAATATCGAAAAAAACTGGTCAATCAGATTATTTGAATTCTCTTTTATAAGCCATTACAGTGATACAACGCACGCAAAATACGCCTGCGATTGAAAAAAGTCAACTGGAATGCGAATGCGAGAGAAAATCAATTCGGAACCCGAGCACGCCGGCACCCGGCTCGCCAGCTGCGAACCGGGCCTTGCGCGTGCGGAAATTCGGGCCGCTTCCGGCCCGTGCTCAGGTCCGGGGTAGTGCCGGCTTTTCGATCCCCGGTTTGCCGCTGTACTTGCGTTCACCGGCGCGGATATGGACATCCAGACGGTTCTGCGGCGGCGGCAAGGGGCAGGTGGTGTAGGCGCTGAACGCGCACGGGGGGTTGTAGGCCTGGTTGAGATCGATCAGCACGCGGCCGTGCGGGTCGGGCGGGTCGGCGTACAGGAAACGACCAAGGCCGTAGGTCTCGCGCCCGGAGGTCCGGTCGGCGAGGATGAAGAACAGGCGGCCGTCGCTGGCGGCCACGGCATCGAGCTCGAAGGTCTGCCCCTGGCGCTCGAACCGGACCCGGCCCGGATTCGGCTCGTCGATCAGCTGACCCAGCACATTGGCAATCGGCAGCGTCGCCCCGGGCGGGTTGGCCAGAAACTCGCCTTCGATGCGCCAGGATCGATCGAGATCGAAGTAGTCGAGTCCTACAAATTGTGCTCGCGTTGGCGAGCGTGGGTCGCGCACGCGCAGCGCCGGACGCCCGCCGGGCGTGACCAGGTGGGCATGGATGCCGTCGACCTGCAGCGTGGTCGGTTGCTCCGGGTCCATCCATACTTCGCTGCGGTGCTCACCGTCGATCAGCACCTGTTTCGGGGCGGCGTTATCGAAGCGCACCTCGCCGCCGCCGGCATCCAGGTGCAGCACACCCCAGCGGGCCGGGCCGCGGTCCATGCGGATGTCGTTGTCCGGCGCGCTGCCCAGCGTTGTGGCTCCGGGTTCGAGCAACTCGAAGCCGGTCAGGCTCAGGTAGCCGTACGGCGCGGTCAGACGCTCGAGCCGTCCGGCGCGCCAGTCCATGTTGGCGGCGACAAAGCCGGTATCTTGCAGGTCTTCGCCAGCATCGATCATGCTCGCGCAGCCGGTCAGCCAGGCGGCGACCAGCAGCATCGGCCAGCGCAGCTGTATCCGACCCTCAAACCCGGCCGTAAACATCTTCCAGCCGCTCGATATCGTCTTCACCGAAATAACTCCCGGTCTGGACCTCGATGATGTGGACGTTGTGCTCGCCGCGGTTTTCCAGCCGGTGCAGCGATCCGGCCGGGATGTAGACACTCTCGCCGGGGTGACGCTGGAATTCGTCGTCACCGACGCGCACACTGGCGATGCCGGCGACGATGGTCCAGTGCTCGCTGCGGTGGCTATGGCGCTGCAAGGACAGCACGCCACCGGGCTTGACCACCAGCCGCTTGACCTTGCAGTCGGCGGCATCCTCGAGCACCGTGAAACTGCCCCAGGGTCGATGCACGGTGCGGTGGAACACCGCCGAGGCGTGCTCGCGCCGGGTCAACTCCTCGACCACGCTCTTGACTTCCTGGGCGCGCCCGCGCTTGGCTACCAGCACCGCATCACCGGTATCGACCACCACCAGATCATCGACGCCAACCACGGCGACCAGCCGTTCGCTGCTCTGGACAAAGGTATTGCGCGCGTCGACCAGCACGGCATGACCCTGAACCTGGTTGCCGGCACCATCGGTCTCGTACAGATCCGAGATCGCCTGCCAGGAACCGATGTCGCTCCATCCACAAGACATTGGCACGACCGCGCGGCGCGGCGCTTTTTCCATCACTGCAAAGTCGATCGAGTCGCTGCGCACACGCGCAAAGCGCTCGGCATCCAGTTCTGTGATTTCGCCGGAAGCATCGCTTTCGGCCCAGGTTGCGGTGACCGCGTCGAGAATGTCGCCGGCCTGGTCGGCCAGTGCCTCGAGGATGGCACCGGCGGTGAAACAGAACATGCCGGCGTTCCACAAATACTCGCCGCTTTCGAAGTAGCGCTGGGCGGTGTCGGCATCGGGTTTTTCGACGAAGGCCTCGATTCGGCGCCCACCATGATCGAGCGCGGCACCGGCACGGATGTAGCCGAAACCGGTCTCGGCATGGGTCGGCTGCACGCCCAGGCAGACCAGCCAGCCATCGGCCGCCAGCGCATCGGCGTGCCGGACGGCCTCGGTGAACACGGCCAGGTCACGCACCAGGTGGTCGGCCGGCAGCACCAGCAGGCGCGCCGCCTCGCCATGCCGGTCGCGCACCCAGAGAGCTGCAGCCGCAATCGCCGCGGCGGTGTTGCGACCCTCAGGCTCGAGCACGAACGGGATGTCGGCATCCGGCGCGACCTCGCGGTAGATATCGCGGGTCAGGAAGTAGTGATCGCGCGCGGTGATGGTCAGCACCTGCCCGGCATCGGTACTCGCAAGGGCGCGCTTCAGCGTTGAACCGGCCAGCGTCTGGCCGTCGGCCAGGCGCATGAACGGCTTCGGGTGCGCCTTGCGCGAGACCGGCCACAGGCGCGTGCCGGAACCGCCGGACATGATCACGGGGATCAACATATCTGCTCCTTCCAAAACTGGAGACAATGGTCGAGGTCATCATTGACCGTAGGCAGGTGATGGCCGGTGAAGTCCTGATATCGACCGCAATCGAGCACCGACCATTGCGGCCGACGCGCCTTCTGCGGCCACGCGGCACTGTCGATGGGCGCGATGGGTACCGCGCGGTCGAGCGCGCCGGCGGCCACAGCCGCCTCGATCGCGGCCACGCCAAACTCGTACCACGACATCTGGCCCTGCCCGGCGACATGAAAGCATTGGCAGCCCGGCGACCAGCGCTCGCGCAATTCGATCAGCCGCCGTGTGGCCTCGGCCAGCGTACCGGCCCAGGTCGGTGAGCCGACCTGGTCGGAGACGATCTTGAGCGGGTTACCCTGCGCCGCGCGCGTAAGGATGGCCGACAGGAAATTGCCCGGAAAGTGACTGTACAACCAGGCGGTACGAATGATCACTCCCTGCGCGCCGCTGGCCAGCAGAGCCCGTTCGCCGGCCAGCTTGCTGTGGCCGTAGACGTTGCCCGGCGCGGTGGTGTCGTCCTCGCGCCAGGGTCGGTCGAGAACACCGGAAAACACGTAATCGGTCGAGAAATGCACAATGGCCGCGTGCTGCGCCCGGCACCATTCGCCGAGCCAGCCCGGCAGTTCGCCGTTGATGCGCGCGGCCGGCACCGGCTCGTCCTCGGCACGGTCGACGGCCGTGTAGGCGGCCGCGTTGAGCACAAGGTCGGGCCGGACGCGGCCGAGCATCTTGTCGACCAGGCGGCGATCGGACAGGTCGCAGGCGAAGTCACCCCCGCCGGAACGATCGGTACCGATCACTTCCCCCAGGCTCGCCAGGCGCGGCGCCAGGTGACGCCCGAGCTGGCCGCCGGCGCCGGTCAGCAGGATGCGCATGACGGCAGCGCCTCGGGTGACTTTTGCGCCAGCACCACGGCGGCGGCATCCTTGGCCGACAGCGCAGCGGGCGGTTCGGGCCATTGGATGCCGATCGCCGGATCGTTCCAGGCAATCGCGGCATCGAAGTCCGGCCGGTAGGGTCGGGTGCAGGCATACGAGAAGGTCGCCTCTTCGGACACGACCTGAAACCCGTGCGCAAAGCCCTCGGGGATCCACAACTGGCGATGATTGTCGGCGCTCAGTTCAACTGCGGTCCACTGCCCGAAGCGTGGTGAGTCGCTGCGGATATCGACGGCCACGTCGAACACTCGCCCGCGGCTGACCCACACCAGCTTGCCCTGCGGTTCGGGCCACTGGTAATGCAAGCCGCGCAGCACGCCGCGCGCACTGCTGCTGGTGTTGAGCTGGGCGACGGCCAGCTTGATCCCGGCGTCGGCGTAAAGTTCGGCGCGCCAGTTCTCGAGAAACCAGCCGCGCTCGTCACCGAACACCTGTGGTTCGATGACCTTGACCTCGGGCAGGTCCGTGTCAATGATTTGCATCAAGCCCTCGCTCGGTCTCAGGATACCGCGCGCACGCCCAGCCGCTCGCCACGGTAGGCACCGTTGCGGATGCGCTGCCACCATTCGCGCTGCTCCAGATACCAGTCAACCGTCGCCGCCAGACCATGCGCCAGGTCCATTTCCGGTGCCCAGCCGAGTTCGTCGCGGATGCGCGAGGCATCGATGGCGTAGCGCCGGTCGTGTCCCGGACGGTCGGTGACGAAGCGGATCAGTTCGCGCCGCGGCCGCTCGCCCGGCACGCGCGCGTCGAGCAGATCGCACAGCGTTTCGACAATCTCCAGATTCGGCCGCTCGGCGTTGCCACCGACGTTGTAGGTGCGACCCGGTCGTCCGGCCTCGAGAACCCGCAGGATGGCCCGGCAGTGATCCTCGACATACAACCAGTCCCGCCGCTGCTGGCCGTCGCCGTAGACCGGCAGTTCGCGGCCCTCCAGCGCGTTGATCAGGATCAGCGGGATGAGCTTTTCCGGGAACTGGCGCGGCCCGTAGTTGTTCGAGCAGTTCGTGATCAGTGTCGGCAGGCCGAAGGTGCGATGCCAGGCGCGCACCAGATGATCCGAGGCGGCCTTGCTGGCGGCATACGGCGAGCTCGGGGCGTACGGCGTGGTTTCCGTAAAGGCCGGATCGTCCGGGCCGAGGTCGCCATAGACCTCGTCGGTCGACACGTGCAGGAAGCGGAAATCCTTGTGACCGTCGCGCCAGTAGGTCACCGCCTGGTCGAGCAGCACCTGAGTACCGAGCACGTTGGTGCGCACGAACGCGGCCGGGTCGTCGATCGAGCGGTCGACATGGCTCTCGGCAGCAAAATGCACGATCGCGTCGGGCCGATGCGCCTCGAGCAGACCGGCCACGCAGGCCGGATCGGCGATATCGCCGTGCACGAACAGGTGCCGCTCCGGATCGAGGCCGGCCAGCGACTCGCGGTTGCCGGCATAGGTCAGCAGATCGAGGTTGATGACGCGATCCACGCCCTCGGCGAGCGCGTGGTGAACGAAATTTGAGCCGATGAACCCGGCACCGCCGGTCACCAGCAGGGTCGATGCAGTCATGGCGATCTCGTCGGGGCGTTTCAGAACGGTACGTCGTCGAAGCCCACATCTTCGCCGGGACCGGAATCCTTCGGCGGCGGTGCGGAATTCGACTGCGACGGGCCGCGACTGCCGCGCTGAGCACCATAACCGTCGTCCATCGGCCCCGAACCACCACGGCTGTCGAGCATCTGCATCTCGTTGGCGACGATCTCGGTGGTGTAACGGTCCTGGCCGTCCTGGCCCTGCCATTTGCGCGTCTGCAGCTTGCCCTCGAGATAGACCTTGCTGCCCTTCTTGAGGTATTCGCCGGCGATTTCGGCCAGCCGCTGGAACATCACCACACGATGCCACTCGGTGCGTTCCTGCATTTCACCGGTCTGTTTGTCGCGCCACTGGTCGGAGGTCGCCACCGACAGGTTGCACACCGCAGCATTGGCCGGCGTGTAGCGAATTTCGGGGTCGGCGCCGAGATTGCCGATCAGAATAACCTTGTTGACTCCACGTGCCATCGTCTTAGTGCTCACAAGCGATCAGTTAAAACGAAAGTCTAGCACAGCGATCCTTTCGTCCCGTCCGACGCGATTCCGGCGTGAACGCCCCGGCCCAAGCGACCGACAGCCCCGTATAATCATCGCCCAAACGTTCGCGCGCATGCAATGAATCAACCCAGCCCCGTATCGCCCCCGGTCACGCTGCTTGATGTGATGAGCATCATGGCCACCGACCGTGATGCCACCGATCAGCTGATTCGCCGACGGCTGCAGTCCGACGTGGTGCTGGTCAACCAGATTGCCGAGTACATCATCAATGCCGGCGGCAAGCGGCTACGACCGCTGGTTCACCTGCTGGCCGCGCGTGCCTGCGGCTACCGCGGCTCGGCCCATATCCAGCTGGCTGCGGTGATCGAGTTCATCCATACCGCGACCTTGCTGCACGACGATGTGATCGATGAATCCGACCGTCGTCGCGGCCAGCGCACGGCCCACCAGGTCTGGGGCAACGCCGCCTCGGTGCTGGTCGGCGATTTCCTGTACTCGCGCAGTTTCCAGCTCATGGTCGAGCTGGACAACACCCGCGTGATGCAGATCCTGGCCGACACCACCAACACCATCGCCGCCGGCGAGGTGCTGCAGCTGATGCAGCTGGGCGATACCGGCGTCGATGAATCGGGCTACCTGCGCGTGATCGGCGACAAGACCGCCTGCCTGTTCGCGGCCGCCACGCGCCTCGGCGCGGTGCTGTCCGGTTCTCCCGCGGCACTGGAAGAGCGACTGCACGAGTTCGGCTTCGCACTCGGTCAGGCGTTCCAGATTACCGATGACTGGCTGGACTATTCCGGCAGCGGCGGCGACCTCGGCAAGAATCTCGGCGACGATCTGTCCGAGGGCAAGGTGACGCTGCCGCTGATTCTCGCGCTGCGCAGCGCTGATGCCTCCGACCGGGCCTTTCTCGAACAGACCATCCGCGACGGCGGCACCGGCCAACTCGAGCGCGTGCGAACCATCCTGCATTCGACCGGCGCGCTGGACGCGGCCATCGGCCGGGCCGGCGAGTTCTCGCGCCAGGCCGTCGAACTGCTTGGTGGATTGCCGCCGACACCGGAACGCGACGGCCTGGAACTGCTTGCCCGGTTCGCCGTCGACCGCACCTTGTAGCAGCCTTCAGCGCCGCGCCGGCAACGCGGCCACGGCGCGCGCGTAGCGTCTGCCGCGATCCTCGAAATCCTTGAACTGCGGAAAGCTCGGTGCGCCGGGTGACAGCAGTACCGTGCCACCCACGGGGCAGCATTCAGCGGCCTGCGCCACTGCCTGTTCGATGGTCTCGACCGGCCGCACCCGGTCAGCTGCAACAACACCGGCCTCAACCAGGCGCGCGGCTGCCACCGGGCCGTTGTCGGGCAAAGTCACCAGTGTGACCGGCGCACGGCCACGCAGTCCATCGATCACCGGCTGCCAGTCCTGGCCGCGTTCCAGCCCGCCGAGCAGCAGCACGATCGGATCGGCGCAGGCATCCAGCGCCGCGCGCGTGGCATAGGGCGTGGTTGCGATCGAATCGTTGATCCAGACCCGGCCATTGTCCATCTTCAGCCGCTCGAGTCGATGCGGCAGTGGATGGAAGCCTTGCAGCGCCGCATCCAGGTCGAGCTGGCAATCCAGCACGGCTTCGCTGACCGCTGCGGCCAGCGCCAGATTGTCGAGATTATGCCGACCCGGCAAGGGTGATCGAGCGGCGGCCAGGCGCAGCCGGCCATGCTCGTAGACCCCGTCAGCAGCGGCCTGCAGACAATCTTCCCGGTTGGTGAATTTGACATCGGAAAAACCATCGACCGCCGCTCGCAACAGCGGATCGGCTGCGTTGATGAACAGCGGCCCGCCGCGCCTCAACGCGGCCAGGCGCAGCTTGGCGGCATAGTAGGCCTCGGCACCGCCGTGCCAGTCCAGGTGCTCGGGAAACAGCCGGGTAATGACGCCGACATCGACGTGCCCGTCGAGATCGCTCAACTGGTAGCTCGACAATTCAATTACGAATACGTCGGCGCGCGTATCGAGCAGATCGAGCATCGGCACGCCGATGTTGCCGCCCAGCGCCGCCTCCAGGCCGCCAGCGCGCAGCAGGTGGGCGATCAGTGACGCGGTGGTGGACTTGCCCTTGCTGCCGGTCACCGCAACCACGCGTGCGTCCGGCCGCTCGCCGAACCAAAGCGAACTGATGCAGGTGACCTCGATGCCACGTGCGCGCCAGGCCGGCAACGGGGCTCGATCAACTGGGAACCCGGGTGATCGCAGCACGCGGTCCGGTACAAACGGCAGGGCCTCGATCGAGCCGGAAAGCAGCGACCAATGCGCCGGCAACGGATCCGGAGTGCGGTCGCAGTACACGCTCACGCGTGCATCAATCGCGCGTGTGCGCAGTGCGCCTTCCAGCGCGCGCCCCTCGCGCCCGAAACCCAGCACCAGGGTATGGCCGCTGGCCAGATCGCTCAGACGCATGGCGGTGGCGGCGGAATGCCGTGCGGTCCAGACGCAACCTGCCAGGCCGCCAGCGGCCTGGGTGCAAGTGCTGCCACCGGTTCAGCCAGCGCCCGGACCACGGCATGCTCGCGCCAGACCGGGTCGGCCGCCAGCGCGGCCAGCGCGCTGCGCGATTCGCCGGCCTCGCCGACGCACTCGAACGGGCGAGGCCCATCCAGCTCCAGCAACGCGGCAAAGCCCTCGACCTGGGCCGGGTCGGCCAGCAGATCCTCGCCGAAAATATCGGTCAGCCGCGTCGGCGACAGAAAAGGTGCCAACCCGAGAAACACGAACCGGCATTTCGGACACTGCCGGCACCAACGCTCGGTACGCGGGCCATCCAGATGAAAATTGCGGTTGCAACTGGAAAACACCGCATGGTAGCGATCCAGCCGCGCGAACTCGGCGCACGCGGCCAGCTCGGAATCGCGCCGGAGTAACGAATAGACCGCCAGGTCGGCCGCCACCTCGTGCTGCACGCACTGCTCGAACGCCTGCTCGAAGGCCCAGCCCTTGGACCACTGGTGGTTGACCGCGACGCCACCGACCGTGTGCATGGTCGGCACACTGGCCGAGCGCTCGTTGGCAAAGACGACCTGGTTGCAGTCCCACCACAGCGCGGCGACCAGCAGCACTGCGGCATTGATCGCGGTGATCGGCACATGCCCGTTGATCGCACCGGCGCGGTTGAGCGCGGCCAGCGCCGGGTCGAGCCGGCGTTCGATCCGGCGGTGCTCGGTGCCGGCCACCGCCGCCACCTCGGCGATGAGTGCCGCCGAACCAACCTGTACCGTGATCGGCTCCACACCCGTGGCCCGCAGACGCTCGAGTGCCACCAGCGAATCCTTGCCGCCGCCCAGCGGCAGCAGCGTGCGCGGCGCCAAACCGAGCGCCGCGGCCGGCTTCGACTCCGAACTGGGCGCTGCCAGGAAGTCCGGCCACCACGGCGCCGATAATCGGTTGACAAAAGCCAGCTCGGCCAGACCGTCGCGGTACAGGGCGGTGAGCAGCGCGGCGGTTTCAGGCGATGGCCGAGCGTGCTCGAACGCGACCGCGCCGCAGCAGGCCAGTTTCCAGTAACTGATCCCGGCAATCCAGTGCAGCAGGTCCAGCGCCGCATTCAGGGCCCGCGCCCGCGCGGGCTGATCCGGATCCACGGCCGGCTGGCCCAGCTCGAAGTGTTCGAACAACGTCTGTTCGCCTTGCTCGTGCGCCAATTGCCAGCTCAAGCGCAGGGTCCCGGTGCGCGCATCCAGCGCGCGATCGACGAACCGGAGCCGGGCCGGCCGCTGCGGCCGTGCGCTCATGCCGACTGTGCGGAATCGGTCTCGACCGCAGCGCGCGGCCAGGCGCGCAGTACGGCATTGACCACGGTGGCCAGCGGAATGGCGAAAAACAGGCCCCAGACCCCCCAGATGCCGCCGAACACCAGCACCGCCACGATGATCGCGATCGGATGCAGGCTGACCACCTCCGAAAACAGCACCGGCACGAGCACGTTGCCGTCGAGCAGCTGGATGATGGCGTAGGCAATCAGCACCCCGGCCAGTTCCGACGAGAAGCCGAACTGGATGAACGCCACGATCGCCACCGGCACGGTCACCACGGCTGCGCCGATGTAGGGGATCAACACCGAAAAGCCGACCAGCATCGAGATCAGCATCGCGAACGGAAGGCCGAGCAGCATGAAAGTGACGTAGGTGACGATCCAGACGATCAGGATTTCCAACACCTTGCCACGCACGTAGTTGCCGATCTGCTGGTCCACTTCCTGCCATACCCGCATCGTCAGGTCGCGGTTGCGCGGCATGTAGTGGCTGAACCAGCCGAGAATCAGGTGTTTGTCCTTGAGCATGAAAAACACCAGGATCGGAATCAGGACCAGGAACACCACCAGGCCGATCAGGTAGATCAGGCCCGAAGGCGATACCACGCGCCCGCTTTGCTCGGTGATGTACTTGCGGATGCTCTCGAGCACGTCGTTGACCTGGGCGTCACCGACAACCTGCGGATAGCGCTCGGGCAACATCGCGACGAAATTCTGGATCTGGCCGATGTAGTCGGGAAACACGCGCGCGGCATCGACCAGCTGGCGAATGACCATCGGCGTGATGCCGAAAAACAGCACCAGCAACACCGCCATGAAGGCAGAAAAGACCGCCAGCACGGCCAGCATGCGCGGCAGCCCGAATTGCTCGAGCCGCATCACCAGGCCTTCGAGCAGGTAGGCAATGACAATGCTGGCCAGCACCGGCGCCAGGATGCCGCCCAGCACCGCCACCACAAGCACGCCGGCGACCAGCCACAACGCCAGGATGCCGACCTGCGGATCGGAGAAATTGCGGTGGTACCAGTCGCGAAGCTGCGCGAACATGTCTTTATAGGGGATGCCGCCTGAAAGGCCGACAGCATAAACCATCCTGACTACGTACTCGTTTCCGCTAGACCTCGGCGCGATAGGGCGCGGCGCAGTGACGTAGCCCGGGTAAGCGCACCCTGGGGAATACAATCTCGCCCGATCCCGGGTGCAGCCTTTGGCCTTACCCGGGCTACAAAGGGATACAACATGAACGATTGACGCACGCCCATCGACCCCGGCAGACGCGAGGCGCGGTGCAGGATCAGAAGCGGATGTTGAGCCGGGCGGCTACTTCCACGGCCGCGTCGAGCCGGGAGCTGACCACGCCCAGAACGTTGCCGCCGAACGCGAATTCCGGCGGCGCGTAACTGGCGCTGAGATCAAAGCGCGCGCGTTCACCCAGGCCCTTGCCCATCCCGACCATCACGCTGTGCTGCGCGAGCTCTTCGCCAAGCGCGGCCAGCAACATGGGCGAGGACGGTTCGGGCTGCGAGCGGGAGTGAAAATCGAGCCGGAAATCGAAATCGCTTTCATGCTGCCAGCGTATGCCAAGACTGAACATCGTGACATCGTTCCAGGCAAACTCCGGGCTGCCGCTGTCGCCCAGCAGGGCGGTGAAGCGCGACGGCAACGCCCGCGACGGGAAGGCCTGGACATCGCTGTAGAACACCTGCGAGACCGCCACCGTGAACACCGTCTGCTCACCGGCCAGCATGTCCATGCCGATACGCATGCGCGGCGGCATGTCGAGGTCGGCCGAGTAGCCGTGAACGCCGCGCAGCATCGCCAGCTCGTCCATATCGATGCGCGACTGGTAGCTGGCGTTCATCTGCAGGCGCGGCAGCAGTTCCGAGACCATGCCCAGCTGAACCCCGGCGCCCTGCGACAGATCGTGACGCATGGGGTTGAAGTCGACCGGTCGGAAGTCGCCGTCGAACTCGACCACGTCGAGCATCGAGTGGCTGAATTGCTGCGAGGCCAGCACCGCCGAGACCTGCACACTGGTGGCCGGATTCACCCGCGCGCGTATCCCCGACAGCAGCGATTCACGCTCGAAACCGACCAGCGGCGATTCCAGCGACGCCGACTGGCCAAACGACAGTGTGCGCTTCAGATCCCCGGCAAACAGCGACAGCCGCGGCACCTCCGGCGGGTCGAGCAGTGGCCGCGCGAATTCAGGCAGGATGACATCGCCATCGATGCGGATGCGCGGAATCTCGGGCACGTCCGGCGGATCGATGAACTCCAGGTCCGGGGTCAGGCGTCCGGCGAGGTAAGCCTGCCAGGGCCCGAGCTCGAACCCGGCCAGGTACCAGGCCATGCCGGCGCCGGATACCATGGTCATGGGCATCGCCTGGACGCCGGCGGTCGGCAACAACAATGCGACCCCGAGCGCCAGCGCGGTCCGCCGTCTCAAGTTCGGTTTCCGTCCCATTTGCCCGAATCGGTTCATCGAAGCGAAAGTGTACCCCGCAGTTTGGCAAAAATACAACACTTCATAGTCAACAATCGAACCGACAACAGCGATTCAAGCGCGTGACGCTGCAATTTTTCGCATCTTTATGCCGATTCAACGTTTCGATCGCGCGACGAATTGTTGCGAAAATACCACAAAGCCGCCGGTTCATCCCCGCAGCCGGTCGATGATCGCAGCGGCAAAACTCTCGGTGGTACCGCGCCCGCCCAGATCGGGCGTGACCCGATCGCCGGCACCGATGACCTCGCGGATGGCCGTGCGCAGACGCTGAGCATCCTCGAGCCGATCCAGATGATCGAACATCTGCGCGGCACCCAGCAGCAATGCGCAGGGATTGGCGATTCCGCGCCCGGCGATATCCGGCGCCGAACCGTGCACAGCCTCGAACATCGCCGCCTCGTCGCCGATATTGGCGCCCGGCGCCAGCCCCAGTCCGCCGACCAGCCCGGCACACAGATCGGAAATGATGTCGCCGAACAGGTTGGTGGTGACCATCACATCGAAGCGGTGCGGGTTCATCACCAGCTGCATGGCGGTGTTGTCGACGATCATTTCATCGAACTCGATATCGCTGTAGTCAGCAGCGATTGCGCGCGCAACATCCAGGAACAATCCGGATACATCCTTGAGGATGTTGGCCTTGTGCACGGCGGTGACCTTGCGCCGACCGGTCTGCCGGGCCAGATCGAAGGCATAACGGACGATGCGCTCGCAGCCGGTGCGCGTGGCCACCATCTTCGATTCGGCACGATTGCCGTCGGACGAGGTGAACGCATCGGCCGCCAGGTAGGCGCCCTCGGTGTTTTCGCGCACCGTGATCAGGTCGATGTTCTCGTAGCGCGAACGGGTGCCGGGGAAGCTGATTGCAGGGCGCACATTGGCATACAGGTCGAAGCGCCTGCGCAATTCGACATTCAGCGAGCGAAAGCCGCCGCCGACCGGCGTGGTCAAAGGCCCCTTCAGTGCCACCCCGGTGCGGCGGATCGATTCGACCGTAGACTCCGGCAGCAAGCTGCCCTGATCTTCCTGTGCGGCCAATCCGGCGAGCTGGAAGTCATATTCCAGATCCGGTGCCAGCACGGCCAGCACCTCCAGCACCGCATCGGTGATTTCCGGGCCAATGCCGTCGCCGCGGATGACGGTGATCACGCGTGCGCCAGCCATTACTCGCTGCCTTCAGCACTGAGGATGCGATCGAGATCACCGCCGCGGTGCAGCGCGTTGAGGTCATCGAAGCCGCCGACGTGGAAATCGCCGATGAAGATCTGCGGCACCGTGCGCCGGCCAGTGCGCGAAATCATCTCCGCGCGCTTGTCGGGCTCGGCATCCAGCGAGACTTCGGTCCAGGTGACGTTTTTCGAGTGCAGCAGGTTGCGCGCAGCGACGCAGAACGGGCAGCTCGCGCGCGAATACATGACGATGGGTTTCTGGCTCATGGCGCAATTTCCGTGTTCGGTTCGGGTCAGATGCAGACATCCGGAGGCGGCACGCCGGCGTAGCGGCAGGCAGTCTTGATCGGGCCGTCGGCAAACAGCCGGTACAGCGTGCGGCTGGATGCGTCGGTCTCGGCGGTCTCGCGACGCATCGCGGCCACGGTCACGCGCATCAGCGGCGGCGTGCCGTAGTCCAGCCAGTGCCGACGCACAAAACGGATCATCCACCAATGCAGCTCGCTCAGCTCGATTCCGTCGGCCCGCGCCAGCGCCCAGGCATGCCGCTCGCTCCACGGCGGCTCGCCACCGTCGTCCGTGCGCACGAAATCGGGATCAGACAAGCTTGAGCCGGACATCGGAAGCCATTATCTCACGGATGCCGCGCCGCTACAGAAGCAACCGGGTCGCGGCCGCCGAGCGTAGCGCGGCCAATCGGTCATCGGGCAAGGGGCTGGCAGCGACCACCGCATCGGGCAATGCAGAGTCAGCCCACAGCCCCAGCAAGCCGAAATCCACCAGCTGGCCCCAGCCACGCGCCCCATCGCCTGCCAGATGCGCGACCCCGGGGCCCGTGAACACCACATCCCCGTCCAGTTCAAAGGCCGCCGCGGCCAGCGCAATCTCCAGCGTTTCGCGCCGTTGGCGATCATCGACCGGCGTGAATCCGACTTCCAGCAGCAAGCGCCCCGGCACCCCGCCACTGCGTCCACCGTCGCCGCCGAACCCAAGGCTCCGGATCGAGGTGCCGGCAAGCACTGCTTCCGTCAGCTGCGCCAGACTGGCCAGCCGCGCCGGCGGCGGCGGCCGACTATCGCCGTGCCGACGCTGCCAGGAGCTGCTGCAGACCTCCAGCTCAGCGGCCAGGCGAACATCGGCCACGGCCCAATCGACGGCATCGGCATGCGCGAATACCCGCCGGGCCCTCGCCAGCGTCGGCCAGGCCGGGCCGGCCGGAGGCGGCGGCGTTCGCAGCAGCACGAGCGTCGATGCAGTCATCGCCGCAGTTTAGCGATGAAACATCCTCACCCGGCCGCGGTCTATTGGAGGGTCGGCAACCTGGGGACGGGCGGCCGGACACAGCGGAACGACCGGCCCGGCACACAACCGGACATCCGAATCCGCGACGGACCGTTTGCGCAGTCACGCTATCATGGCGTTGTGTGCACACATGCGGTGTTCTTTCCATCCGGACAACAGGCTCCCGAACGACCGTGACTGCAATTCGCCCCGAACGTCTGCTGCTTTCATTACTGCTGGCGCTGAGCCTGGCCTGGCCGCCGTTGCCGGGCCTGCTCGCCCAGGAAGGTGTGCGTCTGCCGGACCTGGGGGGGCGCACCGAAGTCTTGCCGCCCGACGAGGCGCGCACCTTCCCGAACGATTTCCGCAACTTCCTGCGCGCCCAGGGTGTGCTGGTCGACGACCCGATCATCGAGTCGTATTTCAATGACATGGGCTATGAGCTGGTGATGCACAGCGATGGCCGCAGCCGCGATTTCCACTTCCATGTGCTCAAGGTGCCCGGCATCAACGCCTTTGCCGCGCCGGCCGGCGTGGTCGCGCTCAACGCCGGCCTGATCCTGGCCGCGCGCACGCCCGACGAGGTGGCCGGTGTGCTCGCCCATGAAATCTCGCACGTCACCCAGAATCATCTGGTGCGCGGCGTCGAGGCGGCGCAGAACGTTTCGCTGCCGGTGATGCTGGCAACGCTCGGCCTGGTCATGCTCGGCAGCATCGCCGGCGGCATGGACGCCGATACCGCCAGCGGCCTGCTGGCCACCGGCAGCGGGCTGTCGCAACAGGCCCAGATCAACTACACCCGCCAGAACGAGGCCGAGGCCGACCGTATCGGCATCCAGCTACTGGCGCGGGCCGGCTACGACCCGATCGGGATGGCCGATTTCTTCGACACGCTGCAGCGCTGGAGTCGCTCGATGGGCGCCGGACCACCGGAGTACCTGCGCACCCACCCACTGACCGTCAGCCGCGTTGCCGAGGCACGTGATCGGGCCGAACAGATGCGCGCCAACGTTCGCCGTAACGACGATCGTCAGCAACGCTTCGAGCTGGTGCGCGCCCGTCTGCAGGTTGAAATGGCCGAGCATGCCGACCATGCCATCGACCAGTTCCGCGCGCGCCTGGCCGGCGAAGAAGGTAGCGAGGTCGCCAATCGCTACGGCATGGCACTGGCGTTGATCCGCGCGCGCCGCACCAGCGAGGCCGAGGAGCACGTCAACTGGCTGCTGCGGCAGGGTCCGGACGAGCAATTGTTCCAGTTGCTCAACGGCGACCTGTTGATCGCGCGCAACCGCATCGATGAGGCGGTGGAAAACCACGAGCTGCTCTATCAGGCCTATGGCGGCAGCACGCTTGTCGCGCTGGCCTACGCCGGCGCCCTGCTGCGCAGCGAAAACGCCGACCATGCGCGGCGCGCCATGGAGATGCTGCAGCGGCAGCAGCGCCGCAATCCGCAGGACACGCGCATCACCGAGATGCTGGCGCGTGCCGCGAATGCCGCCGGCGAACCGGTGCGCGCGGCCGAGGCCGTGGCCACAAACTACTACCAGCGCGGCGGCCTGCCGCAGGCCATGGAGCAACTGCAGCGCGTGCTCGATCGCGACGATCTGGACTACTACGATCGCGCGCGCATCTCGGCACGGCTGGACCAGATGCGCACCGAGATGCTGCGCAGCCAGCGCCAACCGACCGGTTGACGGCGGAGCGCGAACGCGGTTGTTGCAGCGGCTTCATGCATTTGCAAAGACTCTGTCATGATTCGTTCATCGCGCTGCCAATAATGCGTAGGGAAGGCTGCGACCGGAACCTGCGCGATGAAACCCCGTATCCTGATCGTTGATGATGAAGCCGCGATCCGCAACATGCTTGCGTTCAGCCTGAGCCGCGCCGAAATGGACGTCGACGTCGCCGGCGGTGGCGAAGAGGCCATGCAGCACTTGCGCCGTGGCGCCAGCGCTCCGGACCTGATCGTCATGGACTGGATGATGCCGGGGCTTGATGGCCTGCAGCTCACGCGGACACTGCGCAGCACACCGGGCCTGGACCAGATCCCCATCATCATGCTGACCGCTCGCGGGCGCGAGGCCGACCGAACCTGCGGACTGGATTCCGGTGCCGATGACTACGTGGTCAAGCCATTTTCAACGCGTGAGCTGATCTCGAGGGTGCGAGCGGTGCTCCGACGCGCCTCACCGCCGGTCGAGGCAGTCGAACCTGTCCTTGAAGTCGGCCGGCTGACGTTGGAGCCCGACGCTCATCGGGCATTGGTCGACGGCGGCGTGGCCGTGAACATGGGCCCGACCGAATTCCGGCTGCTCAAGCTGTTCATGCAGTCCCCGGGCCGCGCCTGGAGCCGCGAGCAACTGCTGACGACGTTGTGGGGTAGCGCCGAAGTGGTCGAGGAGCGCACCATCGATGTACACATCCGGCGCTTGCGCAAGGCGCTGACCCCGCATGGCCTGCACGCCTACGTGCAGACCGTGCGCGGCCACGGCTACCGATTCTCGGACGTGGTCTGATGACCGACATCGAAGACCATGCCAGCATCGGACCGGCGGCCCGGGTTCACCAGGCGGCACCACCGCTGGAGTGCTGGAATGAACCCGAGCTCGACGAACCCCGGCTGTTCTTCAACCGTGAACTGAGCCTGCTGTGCTTTACCCGCCGCGTGCTGGAACTGGCGCGGGACCCGGACATTCCGCTGCTCGAGCGGGTGCGCTTTCTGTGCATTTCGTGCACCAACCTCGACGAATTCTTCGAAGTACGCGTAGCCTCCACACGCCAGCGACTGCAGCACGGCGCGACCCGTCCGGCCGCCGATGGCATGACGCCGACCGCCACGCTCGAGGCGATCCAGCATGCGGTCGACGAGCTGGTCACCGAACAGTACCGGGTGCTCAATGAAGAACTGACGCCGGCGTTGAACGACCAGGGCATCCGCGTGCTCAAGCGCGATCACTGGACGCGTCGCCAACAGGCCTGGCTGCACCGCCACTTCCAGCGCGAACTGATGCCGGTGCTCAGCCCGCTTGGGCTGGATCCGGCCCATCCCTTTCCGCGCATCCTCAACAAGTCGCTGAACTTTGCCGTCGCACTGACCGGCTCGGACGCCTTCGGACGTGACCCGGGCCTGGCACTGGTGCGCGCACCACGCTCGCTGCCGCGGTTGATCCGCATCCCGCGACGCTACACCAGCGGCGAGCACGATTTCGTGTTCCTGTCCTCGGTCATTCATGCCTTCATCGACGAGCTGTTCCCGGGCATGCAGGTGCGCGGCTGCTACCAGTTCCGGGTCACGCGCAACTCCGAGCTGTTTGTCGACGAGGAAGAAATCGAGGACCTGGCGCGGGCGCTGGAGGGCGAGCTGCTCGAACGGGGTTTTGCCGAAGCGGTACGACTGGAACTGGCCAGCAACTGCCCCGAGGATATCGCCAAGCATCTGGGCAGCAAGTTCGGCCTGTCGGAATCCGACATCTACCGCTGCGACGGCCCGGTCAACCTCAACCGGATGATCGCGCTATGCGACCAGGTCGACCGGCCCGACCTGCTGTACCCGCCGTTCAGCCCGCGCGTGCCGGTAGCACTGGTGCCCGGCAACAACCTGTTTGCCGCGATTCGCCGGCGCGATTTCCTGTTGCACCATCCCTACGACAGTTTCGCCCCGACCATCGAATTGCTGCGCCAGGCGGTGGCCGACCCGGAGGTGCTGGCGATCAAGCAGACCCTGTACCGCACCGGCCCCGACTCGGCCATGGTCAGCCTGCTGATCGAAGCCGCGCGCGCCGGCAAGGACGTGACCGTGATCGTCGAGCTGCGCGCGCGCTTCGACGAGGAGGCCAACATCAGCCTGGCCAACCGGCTGCAGGAAGCCGGCGTTCAGGTGGTTTACGGCATCGTCGGTCACAAGACCCACGCCAAGATGATGCTGATCGTGCGACGCGAGCGACGCCAGTTGCGGCGCTACGTCCACCTGGGCACCGGCAACTACCATCCCGGTACCGCCAAGGCGTACACCGATCTGGCGCTGCTGACCGCCGATCCGCAGTTCGGCGAGGACGTGCATGCGCTGTTCCTGCAACTGTCCGGTCTCGGCCGCGCGCCGCGCATGCATCACCTGGTGCAATCGCCGTTCGAACTGCATGATTTCCTGATCGAGCAGATCGATCGCGAGGCCGAACACGCGCGCAACGGTCGACCGGCAGGCATCGATGCCAAGCTCAACGCGCTGACCGAGCCGGAAGTGATCCGTTCGCTCTACCGCGCCGCGCGCGCCGGCGTACCAATCCGGCTGGTGATCCGGGGCATCTGCTGCCTGCGGCCCGGTGTTCCGGGGCTGTCGGAAACGATCGAGGTGCGCAGCATTCTCGGGCGCTTCCTCGAGCATTCGCGCGTCTACCGCTTCGTCAACGGCGGCGACTCGCGCATCTTCGCCGCCAGCGCCGACTGGATGGAGCGCAACCTGTTCACGCGCGTGGAAACCGCATTCCCATGGCGCGACCCGAAACTGGCCGCGCGCGTGCTCGAAGAGACCATCGAACTGGCCTTCGCCGACAACCGCCAGGCCTGGTGCCTGCGCGGCGACGGCTGTTACGAACATCTCTGGCCGGCCGACGACGAGGGTCCGCGTCTGCTGCAACAGACCCTGATCGAGCGCAGCACCAACGCCCGCGACTGATCGCGCGGGCGCCGGCGCAGTATCATCCTCGCCGTGAACGCCAGCAGCGAACCAACCACCGGCCACGATCTCTACGCGGCCGTCGATCTGGGCAGCAACAGCTTCCATATGCTGGTTGCCCGGCGCGAGAACGACGAACTGCGGGTCATCGACCGCATCCGCGAAACCGTACGGCTGGGCGGTGGGCTGGATGCCCGCGGGCGGCTGGACAAGGACACCCGCGGCCGGGCGCTGGATTGCCTGTCGCGCTTCGGCCAACGGCTGGCCGGAATCCCGCCAACCCAGGTGCGTGCGGTCGGCACCCAGACCTTCCGACGGCTGGCCCACCCGCAGCATTTCCTGGTTGTGGCCGAGACCGCACTGGGTTTTGCGATCGACATCATCAACGGCCGCGAGGAAGCGCGGCTGGTCTGGCGCGGCGTTACCGAAGGCACCGGAACCGGCGACGAGGCGCGGCTGGTGATCGACATCGGCGGCGGATCGACCGAGATTGCGGCCGGCCGAGCGGCCGAGCCGGAATTCACCGAGAGCATCCAGTTCGGATGCGTCAGCGTAACCCGACGCGCCTTCGGCAAGGGCCGCATCACGCCGCGGCGCTGGTCACGCATGCGCGACGAGATCGTCACCGAACTGCAGGCGCTCAAGCCCCGTCTGCGGGCAACCGGCTGGCGCACTGCGCTCGGCTCCTCGGGCACGATCCGGGCGGTCGGCAGCATCCTGCAGGCGCTGGACGGGCAGCGCGACGAGGCCATCGCCCGCCAGGACGTGCTTGAACTCAAGCAGCGGATGCTGGCCGCCGGCCACGTCGAGCGAATCGAGCTTCCGGGCCTCAGCACGACCCGCCAGCCGGTCATCGCCGGCGGCCTGCTGGTGCTGGAGGCGTGCATGGATGCCTTCGGTATCGACGCGCTGACAGTCAGCGCCGCTGCCCTGCGTGAAGGCTTGCTGGCCGACCTGTTCGGCCGCCTGGCCCAGCGCGACCCGCGCGCCCACACCGTGCATGCCATGGCCGAGCGCTTCGCGACCGATCCCGCGCAGGCCGAGCGCGTGCGCGATTTCGCGCTGTGCGCCTTCGAACAGGTGGCCGAGGCGCACGATCTTCACCGGATTCATCGCGAATTGCTGGAGTGGAGCTGCCGGCTGCACGAAATCGGACTGGGCATCGCGCACAGTCATTATCAGGTCCACAGCGCCTACATCGTCGAACACTCCGATATGGCCGGCTTTACCCGCCAGGAGCAGCAGTTCATCGCCTGGCTGCTGCGCGGGCAACGGCGCGCGATCGCACCAGGTGCCCTGGCCACTCTGCCGCCGCGGCTGCGCGCCGCGGCCGCCGTTCTCACCGCCATTCTGCGCCTGGCGGTAGCGCTGGCGCGCACGCGCAGTGACGCCGACCTGCCTGATTTCGGCCTCCAGTCCAATGGCCATACGCTGCGGCTGGCACTGCCGTCCGGTTGGCTGGACTCCCATCCGCTCTCGCGCCGCGCATTGCGGCTGGAGCGCAGCGCCTTCAAGCCGCTGGGTCTGAAGCTGCAACTGGCCACACTGGATCCGTCGTGACTCGCCCTGACCGGGCACTGCGCCAAGGCCTGAACCGGCGTGCCGGGCAGATCGCAAGCCTGCGCGCCTTTCTCGGCGAGCGTGGCGTGATCGAGGTGCACACCCCATTGATCACCGCCAGCGGCATCACCGAGGTGCATATCGACAGCCTGCGCCTGGCCGACGGTCGCTTTCTGCGCACCTCACCGGAATACCATCACAAGCAGCTGCTGGCTGACGGCGCCGGCGACCTGTTCGAACTCGGACCGGTGTTCCGGGCCGGCGAGCACGGGCCGCTGCACCGCGAGCAGTTCCTGATGCTGGAATGGTACCGGCTCGGCTGGAGCTGGCGCGAACTGGCCGCCGAGGTGGTCGAGTTGATCACAGCGCTGGTCGGCGCACGGCCGCTGCGCTGGCTGGCATGGCGGGAGCTGGCCGTACAGGCCTTGGGTTTCGATCCGCTGACCGAGCCGCAGGCGCTGGCCCGAATACTCGATCCGGCCCCGCCCGGGCTGGACCCGGGCCAGCAACTGGACTGGCTGTTCTCGCTGCGAATGCAGCCGACCCTTGTTGGTCGCCAGACCGTGATCGTGCACGACTTTCCGGCCTGCCAGGCGGCACTGGCGAAGATTCGCCCGGGTCCGCCGGATCTCGCCGAGCGCTTCGAGGTGTTCGTCGACGGCGTCGAGTTGGCCAATGGCTACCAGGAGCTGACCGACCCGATCGAACAGCGCCGACGGTTCGAGGCCGACAATGCCCGCCGCGAGCAGCTGGAACTGAGCCCGATGCCGATCGACGACGCGCTGCTGGCGGCGCTGGAACGCGGCCTGCCCGAGTGCGCCGGCGTCGCGCTGGGCGTGGATCGGCTGCTGATGCTCGCCGATGGCCGCACCCGGCTGGATGAAATCGGCGCGGAGCCGGGCCGGTCTGAGCAAGCAGGTTCCCCATGAACAGCCAACATGATGAACTTCCTGGAACGGACGCGTCGCGGAATGGCCAGCGGGCTGCACGTGTTCATTGCACTGATCTGGGCGCTGCTGCTGGCCGGTAACTCGGTCGACGCACAAACCGACCCGAACCAGGCCACCTGGCGCGTGATGTGGGCCAACGATGCGCTGTTCGGCTCGGACAACCAGTTCTCCAACGGCTTCGGGGTTGCCAAGCACTCGGCGCTAGCCGACTCGCTGGATCAGACCGGCGGCACACCGGCGTTCGGCAAGTGGCTGGCGCGCTGGCTTCTGCCCACCGGGGACGGACTGCTGTACCGCGAGGGCTGGTCACTCGGCCACAACCTGCAAACGCCCGACGATCTCAAACAGCGCGACATCATCCTTGACGACGTACCCTACGTCAGCATGGTCGGCTGGACCAACTCGCACATCGCCTTCGACAATCGCCGCCTGACCGGCGTACAGACCCTGCTGGGTTGGGTCGGCGACGTCACGCTGGGCGAGCAGATCCAGAGCCAGGCACACAAGGTCTCCGGGGCCAACGACCCCAAGGGCTGGGACAACCAGCTGGCCAACGAGCCGCTGGTCAACCTGTACGTGATGAAAAAGCGCAAGTTCTTCGACAATTCGTGGATGGACGCATCGGGCAACCTGGATGGCGCACTGGGCAATCTGTTTACCTATGGTCAAGCCGCGCTGGAGCTGCGCTTCGGCGACCGCCCCGACGGCTTCGCCTACCAGATCAACACCATCGGTCACAACCTGGATTTCGACGGGCGCATCCATCAGCCAGGCCGCAGCTACCTGTATTCCAGCCTGATTCTGCGCGGCACGCACATGGTTCACGCACTCCCGCGCGATGGCAACCTGCTGCGCAAGAACAATGATGCCTGGAGCAACAACAACCAGCTCAATGCCGAGGAATGGATCGGCCAGATCGGACTGGGCCTGCACTACGAGCGCGCGCGCTGGGGCGCGCACCTGACCGCGTTTTTCAGCAGCAGCGCGATCGAGGGCAGCCGCAGCACGCGCGTGGTCGACCCGAACAACAACTTCGCCTCACTGGTGTTCGAATGGCAGTTCTGAACGAAGTGCCGATCAACCCGCGCGCTGCCAGATACGCAGCCAGGCCACGCGCAGTCGGGCGCTGAAGTTCATCGCGTTGGGCCTGACAACCTCGCGCACTGATGCACAGGCCAGCCAATCGAGTTGCCCGTCCGCATCGAGCAGTCCGAGCTCACATCCATCGTCCGGCGGCAGCCATTCCATTCCTTGCGGCGGCGGCCGGTGTTCCCGCGAAGGCTCGCGCAGCGCCACCATGTAACCCAGACGACGACCACCGTCAGCCAGCTGCACCCGCACGGCATGCCGCGGCCGGCTGCGCACCACCGCGTCGTTGTGCGGTACCGCCCGATCGCTCAGCAGCAGGCGGCCATCCTTGGCGATTTCTTCAACAATCGGCGCAGGCCATTGACCCGCAAGGATTCGGTAAACCGGAAAGCACGCGAGCACCAGTGCAAAACCAATCGCGCTAAGCGATACTATCGAGGTTGAAACGAATCTGCGCAGCTGCTGGGGGACAGTCATCGAAACGAGCATAGCATGGTGCCTCCGGCGTGAGCCCGAACAGAAAACTGGTCAAAGTACGGCCCGCGCGGCCGCCTGAACTCCCCGGTCTGGCGCGGCTGCTCAACGGCCATCTGGCCGACTTGATGAAGTCGACGCCGGCCGGGCGCCCCGGTCCGTTGCAACGGCATCTCGACCTGTTGGTGCGTGACCGCACCCTGCTGCTGGCAATCGACCAACGCAAGCTGTCGGGCCTTGCCGCGCTGGACCTGGACCAGGCCCGCATCATGGCGCTGCATCTCGACCCGGATCGCGCCAGTGCCACCACTACGCGCGACCTGCTCGCTGCCATCGAACAGACAGCGCTTGATTACGGCCTGCAACAGCTCTCGTGCACGGTGCGCCCGCAGGCCTGGGCATTCATGGAGCGGATGGGCTACGAGGCAGTTGGACTGGCCGATGAAAGCCGTCCGATCGAGCTGCGCAAGCCACTGCTCGCTCAGGCTTCCGATGCGCACATCCACCTGATCGAGCTGCACGCCGAACTGTCCATCCCCGCCGACTACGGGGTCCGTCACCGGCTGCGCGTCATCGAACCGGCGCACAGTCTGGCCGCGGCCGGTCTGGATATGTTCGGCCGCGAGACCGAACTGGCGCCGGAGGCGGCCGAGGCGTGGTATCGCATGCGCGATGCCGCGCTCGAGCAGGACATCTCGCTGCAGCTGGTCTCGGGCTTTCGAACGGTGGACTACCAGGCCGGGCTGATCCGCAAGAAGCTCAACGACGGACAGCCGATCGAACGCATCCTGCGGGTTTCGGCCGCGCCCGGCTACAGCGAGCACCACAGTGGCCTGGCGCTGGATCTCGGCACGCCCGGCACGCTGCCGCTGGATATTCAGTTCGCCGATACCCGTGCCTACAAATGGTTGTGCCAGCACGCGCGCATTTTCGGGTTTCGCGAATCCTACGGCCAGCGCAACCACCACGGCATCGACTGGGAACCCTGGCACTGGTGTTTCACCCGCTTTCGCGCCGCCAGCGGCTGAGGTCCGCGACGCTCAGGCGCGAATTTCGGCGAAGGCATCCAGGGCGCGTTGCCGCGAGCGCTTGAGATCGGCCTGTAGCGACGGATAGCCGCAGTGCCGGCGTGCGTGCGCGTCCATCTTTGCCAGCGCCTTGTGATCCAGCCCGGCCAGTTCCGGACACCAGCGCTGGATGTAGCGCGCTTCGGGGTCGAATTTCCCGGCCTGCAATTCGGGATTGAACACGCGGAAATAGGGCGCGGCATCGGCACCGCAGCCGGCCGTCCACTGCCAGCCCTGGGTGTTGTTGGCGAGATCCGCGTCGACCAGCGTATCCCAGAACCAGCGCGCACCTTCCTGCCACGGAATCAGCAGGTTCTTGGTCAACCACGAGGCCACCACCATGCGCACACGGTTGTGCATCCAGCCGGTCGCCCACAACTCACGCATGCCGGCATCGACCAGCGGCACGCCGGTGCGACCGCGTTGCCAGCGCGCCAGGTCGTCGGCGTACTCGTCCGCAGCACGCCACGGAAATGCCTGGAATCGTGGCTGTAACGGCTCATCGCTCAGACGCGGCTCGTGGAACAACATTGCCATCGAGAATTCGCGCCAGGCCAGTTCGCGCACGTAGGCCAGCGCACCCTTGCCATCGGGCAATTCCCCGGCGGGCGACAGCGCCTCGACCACCTGCATCGGCGACAAATGGCCGAAGTGCAGATCCGGCGACAATCGCGAAGTGCCGTTCAGGTCCGGGCGATTGCGGCGCTCGTCATAGTCGGCGACGCACTCGACAAAGCCCCCCAATCGTTGCTTTGCGGCACGCTCACCAACCGTCCAGTGCCCAGCCAGCGTGTCGGGCCAGTCGTGGTCGGGCAGCAATCCCAGATCCTGCACGGACGCCGATGCCGGACCCTTCGGTGCCGGCGGCAGCTGGCGCGGTTCCGGGCAATGGGACACGGCACGCCAATCGCGCTGCATCCGCTTCCAGAATGGCGTGAACACGCGGTAGGGCTGCTGATCGTCCTTGAGCAGCTCCCAGGGCTCGAACAGCGCGGCGGCGCGAAAGCTTTGCGCATGCACGTCAGCGTCGCGCAGCTGCTGCTTGATCTGCCGATCTCGCGCGACCAGCGACGGCTCGTAAAGCCGGTTCCAGTACACCGCCGCCGCGCCGGTCTCGGCCACCAGTCGGGTCAGCAGCTCGCGGGCGGCGCCGGCGCGGATCAGCAACCGTGAGCCGCGCTCGCGCAGCCGCAGATCCAGATCGATCAACGCATGATGCAGCCACCAGCGGCTGGCCGCGCCCGGCGCCCAGTCGCCCTCGGCTTCGACGTCATGGATGTAGACCGGCAGAACCTGCGCGTGGCGTTCGCACGCATGGTCCAGCGCCGGATTGTCGGCCAGCCGGAAATCCCGCCGGAACCAGACGATGGCAAGATCGTTCATGGACGCGGAGTGTGCCCGGAACCGGTCAAGCGGCGGTGACGACGAGCATGGGCGAGATCAGCTTGCGCCACGGCGTTGCTGGCGCTGGTCGTCGCTGCGACGGCGCTCCAGCTCGGCCAGGTAGCCATCGTCCAGGCCGGTCACGTAGCGACCGTCGAAGCACGACGAGTCGAACCCGGCCAGGCGGGTGTTCTTGCCGCGCACGGCGCGCTCGAGATCGTCGAGATCCTGGTAGATCAGCCGGTCGGCACCGATGATTGCGCATACCTGTTCGACATCGCGGCCGGCAGCCACCAGTTCGCAGGTCGCCGGCATGTCAATGCCGTAGACATTGGGGTGGCGCACCGGTGGCGAGGCCGAGGCCAGATACACCTTGTTCGCGCCGGCCTCGCGCGCCATCTGGATGATCTGCTTCGAAGTCGTGCCGCGCACGATCGAGTCGTCGACCAGCAGCACATTCTTGTTGCGGAACTCCAGTTCGATGGTGTTGAGCTTGCGCCGCACCGAGCGCGCGCGCTCGGCCTGCCCGGGCATGATGAAGGTGCGACCGATGTAACGATTCTTGATCAATCCCTCGCGGTACTTGACGTCCAGCGCGTGCGCCAGCGGCAGGCAGGCGGTGCGACTGGTGTCGGGCACCGGGATCACTGCATCGATGTCGTGGTCGGGCCACTCGCGCAGGATCTTGGCCGCCAGCGCCTCGCCCATGCGCAGCCGGGTCTTGTAGACCGACAGGTCGTCAATCATCGAGTCGGGGCGGGCGAAGTAGACGTACTCGAACAGGCACGGCGTGTGCGGCTGGGCCAGTTCGCTGGAATGGCGCAGCAGGCGGCCGTCCAGCGTCATCAGCACCGCCTCGCCGGGTGCTACGTCGGAGACCAGCTCGAACCCCAGGATGTCGAGCACCACCGACTCCGAGGCGACGATGTATTCCGGTCCGTCATCGGCCTCGCGCCGGCCCAGCACCAGTGGCCGGATGCCGTGCGGATCGCGCACCGCCAGCAGTCCGATCCCGGCGATCAGCGCGACCGCGGCGTAGGCGCCGCGGCAGCGACGGTGCATGGCATCGACTGCCTCGAACACGTCGGCCGGGTCCAGCCGCGGGCCGCTGCGCAGCGCCAGTTCGTGCGCCAGCACGTTGAGCAGCACCTCGGAATCGGACTCGGTGTTGACATGCCGACGGTCCTGGCGGAACAACTCCTCGGCCAGCCGCTCGGTATTGATCAGGTTACCGTTGTGGCCCAGCGCGATGCCCCAGGGCGCGTTGACATACATCGGCTGGGCCTCGTCGGGGCGATCGCAACCGGCGGTCGGGTAGCGCACGTGACCGATGCCGATGTCGCCGGTGAGGCCGTCCATTGCGACCTCGTCGAACACATCGCGCACCAGGCCGATGCCGCGCGCCGAGCGCATCCGCTGGCCGTCCAGCGTGGTGATCCCGGCGGCATCCTGGCCGCGGTGCTGGAGGATCGTCAGGCCGTCGTAAAGACGCGCGGCAACCGATCCACGGCCGAAGATTCCAACCACGCCACACATCGGTCAGTGCTCCGACAGCGCCATCCGGCGCTGATCATCAGGCATTGGCAAAAGCTCACGCAACGAGTCCGGCAGCAGGGTCGAGGCCCGATCGGCCATCTGCTCGAAGCCCGGCAGCAGACGCGAGTCGTCCCACCACGGATCGTTCGGGAACGGTGTGAAACGCGCCAGCAGTACGGCCATGACCACGATCACCAACCCTCGCGCCAGGCCGAACAGTGCGCCCAGCATGCGGTCGGTGGGCGACAGACCGGATTTTTCGACCAGCTTGCCGAGCAGCCAGCCGAACAGGCCACCGACGACCAGCACGAGCACGAACACCGCGGCGAACGCGATCAGCGCGCGCAAGGAGGGCACGCTGACCCAGCCCTGAAACCAGGACGCCAGGTCGCCGGAGAAACGAAAGCCCGCAGTCGCCGCCACCACCCACACGACCAGCGAGAAGGTCTCGCGGATAAAGCCCCTGAGCAGGCTGACCAGCATCGAAACCAGCAGGATGGCGAGGATCGCCAGATCGACACCGCTCACGGCAGGCTGACCACCAGGCCGGCCACGCCAGCCTCACGATCGAGCCGCGCGAGCAGCGTCTCGGCTTCGGCACGACTGGCGGCGGGACCAACCACCACGCGCCAGATCTCGCGACCGCTTACCGCCTCGGAGAAGCGGAAGGCATCAAAGCCCAGGCCCTTCAGGCGCGCGGTTTCATTCTCGGCATTCTCGGCATTGGCGAAACTGCCGACCTGCACGGCAAAACCCGACGGCGCCGCGTCAGCAGATCCTTCGACGGACTCGACTTCACGCACCACCGGCTCGACGCCGGACACGGTCGCGCGGATCTGCGCCAATGCGGTATCGGCCTGCTGCTCGCTGGCATACGGGCCCGTGCGCAGCCGGTACAGCACCGCATCACCGCGCACCAGTTCGTCACGCAGTACGGGATGGCCGAGCGCATCGAGTCGTTGCTGGACCTGGTCGGCCGAATTCGCCGAGCCGAAACTGGCTACCTGCACCACCCATCGGCCGTCGCGGGTGGCCGTCGGTGGTGCTTTGGCGGCGGGCGCTTCAGGCGCTTGCCGGGCAGGCTCCGGCTCGGGTTGCAGTTCCGGGCGCAGCACGATCTCATCGCCGGGCGCCTCGACCGGTTCGCTTGCTGGAGCTTCGGCAGTGACGGTTGCATCGTCTTCGGCCGGGGGTGCAATCACCGGCGGTGAAGAAAGGTCCGGCGGTGTGCGCTCAGGCGGCGTGGTCGGGGGAACTGCCGAGGCGTCGGAATCGACGGTCTCGCCACGATCGCTCCGCGGCCGCTCGGCAGCCGGGTCGGCCACGCGCGCCGCGGCCGGGTCGAGCGGAATACGCCGTACCTCGCGCACCGGCTCGGGCTGCGCCGGCAAGGCGAAGTCGTCCTGCCCACGCAAGGCTTCGGGTTCGGGCCCGACCAGCAGCATGGGAAGAAAAATCACCGCCAGCGCAATCAGCACGGTCGCCCCGATCAGTCGGCGTTTGAGCACCTGGTCCATTTCATCACTCCCGGAGCGGCTTACAGCACGCAATGGCCTTCGCCACCGTGTGGAACGATCCGAACACGACAACGGCCTGACCCGGTGCCGCCACACGGCGAGCCCGGGCCAGTGCTTCAGCTACCGATTCTAACGCCTCAAGCCCGCGACCGGCCGGCAGCCGGGGCATTCGTGTGCGCAGGGCCTCGGCATCCAGCCCGCGCGGCCCATCCAGACCGGCGACAAACCAGCGATCGGTCACCGCCAGCAGCGCCCGCACCATGCCGGCAATATCCTTGTCGGCGAGTGCGGCAAACACCACCAGCGGCGGCACCGAAAGCCTGCCGAGCTGGCGTGCAAGCACCCGTGCCGCGGCCGGATTGTGGGCAACATCCACGATCACGCGCGGGCATTCGGCCAGCGTCTGGAAGCGGCCGACCAGGTGGGTCGCGGCCAGAGCGCGGCCGATCGTATCGGCATCCAGATCCGGCGCCAAGCTCCGAGCGGTAACCACCGCGGCGGCTGCGTTGCCGCCCTGGTGGCGGCCGGCCAACCCCGGCCGCAGGCCGTACAGCACTTGATCATCGATGCGCAGGGTCAGCGCTTCACCACGCCAGCGCCAATCGAACGCCTCACCCGCAGCCAGCACCTGGGCGCCGATTTCGTCCAAGCGTGCGCGCATGCCCGGCGGCGGTCGCCGCTCGGCCACGACCACCGGACGCCGCGCGCGCGCAATGCCGCATTTCTCGCGCGCGATCGCCGCACGCGTGCGGCCGAGAAACTGCTGGTGGTCCAGGCCGATGCTGGTGATCACCGCGACATCGGCATCGAGCACATTGACCGCGTCCAGTCGCCCGCCCAGCCCGACCTCGGCGAGCAGCCAGTCCGGCCGCAGATCACCGGCGATCACCAGCGCGGCCAGCGTGACCTGCTCGAACCAGGTCAGCGGCACATCACCACGCAGCCGCTCGACCCGCTCCAGCGCATCGGCAATCGGGCCATCGGCCAGCGCTTGACCGTTGAGACGAATGCGCTCGGCAAACTCGGCCACATGCGGCGAGGTGTAGGCCAGACAGGAGCGCCCGCTGGAATGTGCCAGCGACTCCAGAAAGGCCACGGTCGACCCCTTGCCGTTGGTACCGGCAATGCTGACGATGCGGGTGTCGGACAGATCCGGCGCCAGCCGCTCGAACACTGCGGCGACGCGATCCAGGCCCAGTTCGATGCGACGCTCGGGGGTGCGCTGCTCGAGCGCGGCCAGCAGGCCCTGCAAGCGCGCGCGGTCGGCGGCCACGTCGGTCACCACCTCAGGCAGACTCGGGCCCCGCAGAAGACAGCGTGGGTGGATCGAGTTCGCCGATGCGCGGCCGGCCGTCGCCGTGTCCACCCAGCAGCAAGCGCAGCAGGTGATGAATGCGCGGCCGCAGGTCGCGGCGGTGAACAATCTGGTCGATCGCACCCTTGTCGAGCAGGAACTCGGCACGCTGAAAGCCCTCGGGCAACTGTTCGCGCACGGTCTGCTCGATCACGCGCGGGCCGGCGAAGCCGATCAGTGCGCCCGGCTCGGCCAGATTCAGATCGCCGAGCATGCCGAGGCTAGCCGAGACACCGCCGGTGGTCGGGTGGGTCAGCACCGAGATGAACGGCAGCCCGGCCTCCGACAGCCGCGCCAGCGCCGCCGAAGTACGTGCCATCTGCATCAGCGAGAACAGACCTTCCTGCATGCGCGCGCCACCCGAGGCCGAAAAGCACACCAGCGGCAGGCGCTCGGATCGGGCGGCTTCGGCGGCGAGCACGAACTTCTCGCCGACCACCGAACCCATCGAGCCGCCCATGAAACGGAAATCGAAGGCACAGGCAACCAGCGGCAAATCCTGAACAGTCCCGCGCATGGCCACCAGCGCGTCGTTCTCGCCGGTCTCTCGCTGTGCTGCAACCAGGCGGTCGCGGTAGCGTCGGGAATCGCGGAAGCGCAGCGGATCGGTGGGCCGGATCGCCGCGCCCAGTTCTTCGCGATCTTCCTCGTCGAGAAAGGCCGCCAGTCGGCTACGACCGGTCAGACCCATGTGGTGATCGCACTTCGGACACACCCGCAGATCGCGTTCGAGTTCGGGCCGGTACAGCACCGCCTCGCATTTGCGGCACTTGGTCCACAAGCCGTCGGGCACCTTGCGCGCCTTGCCGCCTTCGGTGCGGATGCGCGCGGGCATCAATTTCTGGAACCAACTCATGCCTGGCCCGCCTCAGTAGCCGTCGCACGCTCGGCAACATCCAGGGCATCACGAATCGGCGCCAGGTAGTCGCGCGCAATCGCGGCGGCATTGTCGGGGTCCGCAGCCGCATCCAGACGCCGGACCAGCGCCGAGCCGATCACCACAGCATCGGCATGCGCGGCCACGGCCGCGGCCTGTTCGGCCGTGGCGATGCCGAAGCCGACCGCCAGCGGCAGCGGCGAATGACTGCGCAAGCGCGCCAGCACCGGCGCCAGGCTGTCGGCGTCCAGCTCGGCCGAGCCGGTCACACCCTTGAGCGAGACGTAATAGATGAAACCGCCGGCGACCTGCGCCAGGCGCTGCATGCGCACCTCGGTGGTGGTCGGTGCGGCCAGGAAGATCTGATGCATGCCGCGTTCGGCCAGCACGGCACGCGTCTCGGCGGCCTCGTCGGCCGGGCAGTCAACCAGCAACAGCGCGTCGACCCCGGCCGCACGCGCCTGATCGGCAAAGCGCTCGACGCCGCGGCGTTCAACCGGGTTCATGTAACCCATCAGGATCACCGGTGTTTCGGTGTCAGCGGCACGAAACGTCTCGACCATGGCAAACACCCGGTCGACCGTCATGCCCTGCTCCAGCGCGCGTGCGCAGGCCTTCTGGATCACCGGGCCGTCGGCCATTACGTCGGAGAACGGCACACCCAGCTCAAGCAGGTCGGCACCGGCCTCGACCAGGGAATGCATCACCGCCACGGTGCTGTCCGGCGTTGGGTGACCGGCGGTGATGTAGGGAATCAGGCCAACCCGTCCAGCGCGGGCCAATGCGGCAAAACGTGCATCGATGCGATTATTCATGGCCATCAGATCCGGATGCCTTCGAGTCGGGCGACGGTGTTGATGTCCTTGTCGCCGCGACCGGACATATTGACCAGCACGATCTGGTCCGGGCGCATCCGGGCCGCCTGTTTCAGGCCGAAGGCCACGGCGTGCGCGCTTTCCAGTGCCGGCATGATGCCCTCGGTACGCGTACACAGATGGAAGGCCTCGAGTGCCTCGTCATCGGTCACGCCGACGTACTCGGCGCGGCCGGAATCCTTGAGCCAGGCGTGCTCGGGACCGACGCCCGGATAATCCAGCCCGGCCGACACCGAATGGGTGTCGCGGATCTGACCGGCGTCATCATCGAGCAGGTAGGTCCGCGAGCCGTGCAGCACACCGACGCGGCCGGCGCACAGGCTCGCCGCATGCTCGAGCCCGGACAGACCATGCCCGGCCGCCTCGACGCCATACATGGCCACCGCTCGGTCACCGACGAAAGGATGGAACAAGCCCATGGCATTCGAGCCGCCGCCGACGCATGCAACCAGCGCGTCGGGCAGGCAACCGTACTCGGCCAGGCACTGCGCGCGCGCCTCGCGCCCGACCACCGCGTTGAAATCGCGCACCAGCGCCGGATACGGGTGCGGACCGGCCACCGTGCCAAGAATGTAGAAGGTGTCATCGACGTTGGTCACCCAGTCGCGCATCGCTTCGTTGAGCGCGTCTTTCAGCGTGCGCGAGCCGGACTCGACGCTGACCACTTCGGCGCCAAGCAATTTCATCCGGAATACGTTGACCGACTGGCGCTCGATGTCGTCGGCGCCCATGTAGACCACGCACTTCATGCCGAGTCGCGCCGCCACGGTGGCCGAGGCCACGCCGTGCTGGCCGGCGCCGGTCTCGGCGATCACGCGCGGCTTGCCCATCGCGCGCGCCAGCAGTGCCTGTCCGACGGTGTTGTTGATCTTGTGCGCGCCGGTGTGGTTCAGGTCTTCGCGCTTGAACACGATCTTTGCGCCACCGGCGTGCGCGCTCAGTCGCTCGGCAAGATACAGCGGCGACGGCCGGCCGACGAAATGGGCGAGATCGGAATCCAGCTCGGCCTGGAACGCGGCATCATCGCGATAGCGCAGCCAGGCCTGCTCCAGTTCCTCAAGCGCCGCCATCAGCGTCTCGGATACAAAACGGCCGCCGAAACGGCCGAAGTGGCCGGTCGCATCGGGCAATGCCGGCCCGGACGGGTGTTCGGTGACGTCACTCGCCGCCGCGATCTCAACCATTGCGCAGGATCTCCATGAATACAGTCATTTTTTCGGCACTCTTGATGCCGGGTGCGGACTCGATGCCCGAGGATACGTCGACCGCGGGTGGCCGCGCTGCGGCCAGTGCCTCAGACAGATTATCCGGGCTCAATCCGCCGGCCAGAATCCACGGACGCTGCGGAAAGACCGCGCGCGACCAGTCAAACGAAAGGCCCGAGCCGCCAAGTTCGCCGGCCGCATGGGCATCGAGCAACAGCGCCGAGGCATCGTTCCAACGATCATACTGCACCTGCCCGGGTGAAGCCATCGGCAAGGCCTTGATCCACGGCCGACCGAACGCGCGGCAATACGCAGGGGTCTCGCTGCCGTGGAACTGCAGCCAGTTCAGCGGCACACGCGCGAGTACGCTTTCGACTGCCGCGGCCGGGGCATCCATGAATAGTCCGACCACCGACAGCCACGGCGGCAGGGCGCGGCACAACCGCTCGGCCTGCTCGATCGTGACCGCGCGCGGCGAGCGTTCGACAAATACCAGCCCGATTGCCTCGACACCCAGCGCGGCGGCATGCTCGATGTCGGCGCGGCGCGTCATGCCGCAGAATTTCACACGTACATGGGCCATCGTCAGCCGCTCAGGTTCCAGCCGCGCGGGAAGGCAGCCGCGCCAGCGGTCGGGATCATCGGAAAGTCGGGGTAGCTGACCGACAGAAAATACAACCCCGTGGCCGGCGCGGTCGGTCCGGCCTCGACCCGGCTGCGCGCGGCCAGCACCTCGCCGACCCATTCCGGCCTGCGCTTGCCCGCACCGACCTCGATCAGCGTACCGATGATGTTTCGCACCATGTGATAGAGGAACGCGTTGGCCCGAATCTCCATACACACCTCGTCGCCATCTCGCCATACCGCGACCGAATGCACGCAGCGGTTTGGCCCGCGCGCCTGGCAACCGTCGGCACGAAAACTGGAAAAATCGTGTTCGCCGACCAGCACCTGTGCGGCCTCGTGCATGCGTTGGGCATCGAGAACTCGCCGCTCCCAGGCCACCCGACCGGCCTCGATCCCGGGCCGCACCCAGCGATTGAGAATCCGGTAGCGGTAGCTGCGTGCGCGGGCGCTGAAGCGCGCGTGGAACGGTTCTTCGACCCCGCGCGCCCACAGCACCGAAACACCGTCGGGCAGATGGCTGTTGATGCCCAGCACCCATGCCCGCTCATCGCGTTCGGCCGCACTGTCGAAGTGAACCACCTGACCGAAGGCATGCACGCCAGTGTCGGTGCGACCGGCGCAATGCACCGTCACCGCATGGTCGGCCACACGCGCGATCGCCGCCTCGAGCACCTGCTGCACTGTGGGTTGCTGGCGCTGGCGCTGGAAACCGTAGAAGCGACTGCCATCGTACTCCAGGCCCAGCGCCACACGCCGCCCGGTGAGATCGTTCGGGCCCGTTCGAACCCCGCTCAAGTCGCCGGATCGTCGTCCGCGGGTTCGCCCAGATCATCGAGCAGGCGGCGGGCTTCCTGGCACTGCGCATCATTGCCCTCGTTGAGGATTTCGTGCAGCAGAGCCCGGGCCGACTCCGGCGTGTTCCAGGACAAATAGGCTCGCGCCAGATCCAGTTTGACCTCGATATCGTCCTCGGTCTGGGCGAAGATATCGCTATCGCTGGACGGGCCTGAGCGCGGCTTCGGCGACTGCGGTTTGGCCGGATCGAAGTCCAGCACGTCCGATTCATCGTCGGTCTGCGCAGCCGGCGCGGATTTGGAATCGTCATCGGCCGCATCGGGCCAGTCCAGCACCAGGTCGTCGTCGTCCTCGCCCGCGTCGGTCTGGGCACTCGCATTCGGCTCGTCGAGATTCAGTTCCGGCAACGGCACCTGGTCGTCGTCCGAATCGAAACTCGAAGCGCCGGCAGTAGCCGCAGACCCGGTGACGGGCTCCAGCCCCGACCCCACCGGCGGATCCGGCTCGCGCAAGCGCGGGCCTTCATCCGGCGCGTCCGGGGTTGCATCGAGCTCTTCGGTCAACCAGTCGCTGTCATCGCCCGAGTCGTCGAAATCGTCTTCCAGACGTGCCATCAGATCATCGACGCGGGTGTCCTCGTCCAGCGACTGTTTCGGGTCCGGCGCATCCTCACCGGCATCGCGTGAGGCGATCCAGTCGCTGCTGCCCTTGACCAGCGCATGATCGGGTACCACACCGACACCGAGGTCCAGCGCCTCGCGCCAGGCCGGATCGTTGTCGTCATCGACCTGCTCGTACATGGCCTCGAGTGCAGTCGCGAACGCGGTCGTTGCACTGGCCCCGGCCAGCGCCTTGAGCAGCCGCAGGTGCACCTGCAGGTCGTTCGGCCTGCGTGCCAGATCCTCGCGTGCTTGGGTGACCGGATCCTTGCGCGTATGCGGTGCTGTCGCTGCTGCTGCAGCGCCATCCTCGACACGACGTCGTCGCACCAGCGCGATGGCCACCACCACCAGCACCAGCGCGATCAACGCCAATGCCCCCAGCAACAGCGGATTGGCCAGCAGGCCAGGCGCCGATGCCGGCGGCCGCGCTTCGACCGGGCTTGGCTCGGGTGCCGGAGCGGCCGCGGTTTCGACAATGGAAGCGTCTGCAGCCGACTCGTCATCACCGACGAGATTCTCGGGTGTCACGTACGCATCGTCCGAGGCGGCGGGTGACCGTGCAAGCTGATCGCTACCGGCTTGCCCATCACGTCCGGCCCGCGATTCGCGCAGCGAGGCCTCCAGTGCTGCCAGATCGGCCTCCTCGACCGCCAGACCCTCGGCCTGGGCCCGAACCAGACGCTCCAGTTCGGCCACCCGCTCGCGGAATTCCTCGCTCTCCTGGCGCGCGGCATACAACTCTTCCTCGGCCCGCGCAAGCCGCTGTTGCAGCGAAGACAGCGTCGCGTCGTCACGGCCGGTGCCGGCGGCTTCCGGATTGCCCTCGGGCGGCACCAGTGACAGCCGAGGTTCGGACGCGCGCGGCGCGGGCGCCGGTGACTCGGATGACGACGAAGCGGCCGGGGTCGACGCATCGCGACCGGCATCCGAAACGATCGGAGCACGGCTCACGCCAGCACGAAAATCCCGATTCTGCGCAGCGACTTCGGCCGCTGCCTGCCGGGCACTGCGAACCCGCGCCTGCTCGGCGGTCGGCACCCTCAATTCGGCACCGCGCAGCAGCCGGTTGATATTGCCGTCGCGAAATGCCCGCGGGTTGAGATCGACGAACGCCAGCATCACCTGGTCCATGCTCAGATCGTCGGCCGGACGCGTCTGACTGGCGATGGTCCAGAGGGTTTCGCCACCGGCCACCGGCCCGTAGCGATCGGCACTGGCCTGCACCCGAGGCGCTTGCGCGCGCGCAGGAGGCGACGGCCGTGGCGGCGGCGCCGCTGGCGCTCGAACCGGCGGGACTTCAACTGCTGCCGGTGGCGGAGGCGGCGGTGCCACCTCGATCGTGGCCGGATCAAGAAACAGCGTGTACTCGCGCAGCAGGCGTCCACCGGCCCAGCGCACGTCGATCAGCAACTGCAACACCGGGTCGGTGACCGGGCGGCGCGAGCGCAGGATCAGAACCGGTGCGGATGGATTGCCGCCGACCTCGACCGCCAAGTCCAGCGACAGCACCGAGCTCATCAGCCCCAGGCGCTGGTAATCCTCATCGCCCGCAAGGCCGGCGGTCAGCGATTCCAGGTCTTCGGGCGATGCATCGAGCAGTCGGATACGCGCATCCAGCGGCTGGTTCAGGAACGAGTCGACCCGCACCTCGCCCAGTCCCAGCGCGAGCGCGTCCAGCGTGGTCAGCAGCAGCATCAGGGCAAACCACCCTGCGATGCTTTGCGTGGCCTTGGGCTTCATGCTCGACATCCCCGCTCCCGGAATCCATGTGATTCGATCGCTGCAGTATAGCAATCCGCATCCGCTGCGACCAGCGCGGCCGCGGTATCCGCTGCGGTCGCCGCTCAGGCGCTCTGAATCGCCGGCGCGCGTCGTTCGATCAGCAGCTCGGCAATCTGAATCGCGTTGAGCGCCGCGCCCTTGCGCAGGTTGTCCGACACCACCCACAGGTCCAGCCCGCGCGGATGACTGAAATCGCGCCGAATGCGGCCGACATACGTGATGTCGCTACCCGAGGCGTCGACCAGCGGCATCGGGTCACGCTCGCCCTCGATGCGTTCGATTCCCGCTGCGGCATCGAGCAGTTCGCGCACCCGGTCGAGCTCGAAGTCACGCGCGGTCTCCAGGTGCACCGCCTCGCTGTGGCCGTGGAATACCGGTACGCGCACCGCGGTGGCGTTGACCGCAATCGACTCATCCGCGAAGATCTTGCGCGTCTCGTTGTGCATCTTGAGCTCTTCGCGGGTGTAGCCGGAGTCCTCGACCACGTCGATGCGCGGGATGACGTTGAACGCGATTTCCGCGCTCAGTGCCTCGACCTTGGGTGCGCGGAAGTTGAGCTTGTCGGCGGTCTGACGACCCAGCTCTTCCATCGCCCGCCGCCCGGCGCCGGACACCGCCTGGTAGGTCGCGACATTGATCCGGGTGATGCCGAACTCGCGCTGAATCGGCGCGATCGCCAGCAGCATCTGGATGGTCGAGCAGTTCGGGTTGGCGATGATGCCGCCGCGCGGCTCGCGCGCCCACCAGTCGGCCAGCACATCGCCGTTGACCTCGGGCACGACCAGCGGGATTTCAGGCTGCATGCGGAAATGCGAGGTGTTGTCGATCACCGTCGCACCGGCTGCCGCCGCGCGCGGCGCGTGCTCGGCCGACACCGAACCGCCGGCCGAAAAGAACGCAAAGTCGACGCCGGCAAAGTCGAATTCATCCAGCCGCCGCACCGTCACCCGCCGCCCGGCCACGCTCAGCGTCTCGCCGGCACTGCGTTCGCTGGCCAGCAGATGCACTTCACCGACCGGAAACGCGCGCTCGGTCAGAAGCTCCAGCAAAACCTCGCCGACCGCACCGGTCGCACCGGCGATGGCGATATTTAATTTTTCAGACGATGCAGGCATGGGCGGTCACAGGATGAGCTAGACCGGAGATTGTACGTGCCGCGGGGCGGCCTGTCGCTAAATCCAGATTCTGAATTTATCTGTAACCGCAGATGAACGCAGATAAAAAACAAATTCGTTCAAAGCCGATCCGGGCAGCTTGAAGCGTATTCGAAGCTTGCGAGAACAATGCAGGGCAAGATGGGCACGATCGTCTGCATTCATTCATCTGCGTTCATCTGCGTTCATCTGCGTTCATCTGCGTTCATCTGCGTTCATCTGCGTTCATCTGCGTTCATCTGCGGTTCAACCCTCACTCCACCCGCGGCAGCTGCTCGCCGACATCGCCGCACTGGGCGCGGTGCAGCAGGTAGTGGTCCATCAGCACCAGCGCCATCATCGCCTCGACGATCGGTACGGCGCGGATGCCGACGCAGGGGTCGTGGCGGCCGGTGGTGATGATTTCCACCGGGTTGCCCGCGGTATCGACGGTGCGGCCGGGCAGGCGCAGGCTGGAGGTCGGCTTGAACGCGACTGCCAGCGTGATCGGCTGACCGGAAGAAATTCCGCCGAGCACGCCGCCGGCCTGGTTGCCGACAAAGCCCTCGGGCGTGATCTCGTCGCGGTGCACGGTGCCCTTCTGCGCCACGCTGGCAAAGCCGGCGCCGATCTCCACGCCCTTGACCGCATTGATGCTCATCATCGCCGCGGCCAACTCGGCGTCGAGCTTGGCGTAGACCGGCGCGCCCCAGCCCGGTGGCACGCCAGTCGCGCGCGCGCGCAGCAGCGCGCCGGCTGAATCGCCGGACTTGCGCAAGGCGTGCATGTCCTGCTCCAGCCGTTCGACCGCATCCGGATCGGGACAGAAGAACGGGTTGTCGTCAATGGTCTCGGGCACGAAGTTCGCGTCACACACCCGCTCGCCCATCTGCGCCAGCCAGGCAGTGATGCGGATGCCGAATTTCTGCGCAAGATAATTGCGCGCCAGCACGCCGGCGGCCACGCGCATTGCCGTCTCGCGCGCCGACGAGCGACCGCCGCCGCGCCAGTCGCGGATGCCGTACTTATGGTGGTAGGTGTAGTCGGCATGCGCGGGCCGGAACTGCTGGGCAATCCTGGTGTAGTCCTTGCTCTTGGCATCGGTGTTGTAAACCACCAGTGCGATCGGCGTGCCGGTGGTGCGGCCCTCGAAGGTGCCCGACAGAATCTGGACATCCTCGTCCTCGCGCCGCTGCGAGGTATGGCGCGAGCGGCCGGTGGCACGGCGCAGCAACGCCTGGTGGATTTCATCGGCATCGATCGCCACGCCGGGCGGAAAGCCGTCGATGACGCAGCCGATCGCCGGCCCATGGCTTTCACCGAAGGTGGTGACCTGCAGGATATGGCCGAAACGGTTGAAGCTCATTGCGATTCCTTCCGGGTTCTGATGTTTGGCTCGTCAGCAGAATCTGTGGGTAAATTCCGGCTCAGGTAGAGCGCCAAGTGCATGATACAAGGCAATTTCAGCGCCGTGAAAGGTTCGAAATCCGAAGGATTTTCTGGAGGTCAGTTTTGCTTTGGCGTTGAAGCCCTCTACGACACCGCTGGAAAGCTGCCCTTTGGCCCGGAACCAGTTGAGCAGCAGCGTCCTGTGATTGCGCAACATTCGCGCGACCCGTTTCATCGGCTCGATCTTCGAGCGCATGGTCTTGGTGCACCACGCATCCAGGAATCGGCCGGCCCAGTACGGCGATACGTAGCTCCAGAAGAGCTGGAACTCCTCCTTGAGCAGGTAGGCACGGATCGATTTGAGGTTGTACTGCAGCAGCTCGGCCAGCCGGACCTCCTGTTTCTCGGTGAGGTTTTCCGGGCGCTTGAGCAACAGCCAGCGGCTCTTGCTCAGGACCGGCTCGTAGCCGTTTGCCTTGAGTGCTTTGGCCTCGCCGGCGCGCACCTCGTCGAGCGCCTTGCTGAAGTGCGCCATGATGTGGAAGCGATCCAGCACGTGAATGGCCTGGCTGGCCTTTTTGGCGATGACTTTCAGGTAGGGCTTCCACATGTCGCTGCAGACATACTTCAGCCCCGCGCTGCGTTC
>JAVVDV010000017.1:0-62458 GCA_032251355.1 Wenzhouxiangellaceae bacterium | reverse complement strand
GTCGCCTGGGATCGGCCAGGCCTGCGCGCGAGCGGCGAATGGCATCGGCCACCGCCTTGACCGCCTCGTCCTGACCGACCACGCGCTGGTGCAATGCCTCTTCCATGCGCAGCAGCTTGTCGCGCTCGCCTTCGAGCATTTTCGACACCGGAATGCCGGTCCAGCGGCTGACAACCTCGGCGATTTCCTCCTCGGTGACTTTGCTGCGCAGCAACTGGAAGTGGCCATCGGACTCGGCTGATTCGGCTTCGGTGAGCTGACGCTCCAACTGCGGGATGCGACCATGCTGCAGTTCGGCCATGCGCGAGAGATCCTGGGCGCGGCGGGCATTGTCAAGCTCGGCGCGGGCGCGCTCCAGTTCTTCCTTGATGTGGGTCGCGCCTTGCACCGAGGCTTTTTCCGACTTCCAGATCTCATCGAGATCGGCGAATTCACGCTCCAGGTCGCTGATCTGGGATTCCAGATCGTCCAGCCGTTTCTTCGAGGCCTCGTCGGTCTCGGCCTTGAGCGCTTCGCGCTGGATCTTGAGCTGGATCAGACGCCGTTCCAGCCGGTCCATGGCCTCGGGCTTGGAGTCGATCTCCATGCGGATGCGGCTGGCGGCCTCGTCCATCAGGTCGATGGCCTTGTCGGGCAACTGGCGATCGGTAATGTAGCGATGCGACAGCGTGGCGGCCGCGACCAGTGCCGGGTCGGCGATGTCGACGCCGTGGTGGACTTCGTAGCGCTCCTGCAGGCCGCGCAGAATGGCGATGGTGTCTTCAACCGACGGTTCGCCGACCACGACCTTCTGGAAGCGGCGCTCGAGGGCTGCGTCCTTTTCGATGTGCTGGCGATACTCGTCCAGCGTGGTCGCGCCGATGCAGTGCAATTCGCCGCGCGAAAGCGCCGGCTTGAGCATGTTGCCGGCGTCCATTGCGCCTTCGGCCTTGCCGGCGCCGACCATCGTATGAATTTCGTCAATGAACAGGATGATCCGGCCTTCCTGCTTTTTAAGATCGTTCAGCACCGCTTTCAGGCGCTCCTCGAACTCGCCGCGGAACTTGGCCCCGGCGATCAGCGCGCCGAGATCCAGCGACAGCACGCGCTTGTCTTTCAGTCCCTCGGGCACTTCGCCGTTGACGATGCGCTGGGCCAGCCCTTCGACGATGGCCGTCTTGCCCACCCCGGGTTCGCCGATCAGCACCGGGTTGTTCTTGGTCCGGCGCTGCAATACCTGAATGGCGCGGCGGATTTCCTCGTCGCGACCGATCACCGGGTCGAGCCGCGATTGCTCGGCCTTTTCGGTCAGGTCGATGGTGTACTTGGAAAGCGCCTCGCGCGTGTCCTCGGCATTCGGATCATCGACTTTTTCGCCGCCGCGCATCGTGTCGATCGCCTGCTCCAGCGCCTGCCGGGTCACTCCGGCCTGATGCAGCATCTCGGTCAACGGCACACCGGCCTCGAGCACCGCGAGCACGAACAGTTCAGAGGCGATAAAGCTGTCACCGCGCTTGCCGGCGACCTTGTCGGTCAGGTTCAGCACCCGACCCAGATCGTTGGACAGGTTGATCTGGCCGGCCTGACCGGAGACCTGCGGCATTGCATCGATCTTTTCGCCCAAGCGCGAGCGCAGCCCGGCAACATCACCGCCGGCACGCGCCAGCAGGCCGCGGATGCCGCCACCGTCCTGGTCGAGCAGTGCGAGCATCAGGTGCTCGGGTTCAAGCATGGCATGGTCACGCGCCACGGCCAGACTTTGAGCCTCGGCGAGCGCCTGCTGGAAGCGTGCGGTGAGTTTGTCCATTCGCATGTCGGATTCCTGCGGGCAACGAAGTTATCCACAGGAATGGGGTTCGCGTAGAGACGAATCAAGGCGAGTGCGAGCGTGCGCGGTGAGGATGTTGGAGACGCCGCTGTGCGTGCGTGAACCGGAACCTCTCAGTCGCTTGCAGCGGCGTCCTTTTCGCTGGCTTCGTGCAGCAGCGCGTGATCTTCCTCGAACAGTTCGGCCAGCTGCTCGCGGCTGCGATGATCGAGCTCGCGCAGCGCTTCCTCGTCATCCTTGTGCTGTACCTGTTCATCGAGCACCTGCTCATCGTGCTGCCGGAACAAGTCGACGTAGCGCGCGGGATTCTTTACCCCCAGCGCGCGCAGCGTTTCGCGCGCCATGTCGAGGCTCGACAGCCAGGCCTCGCGGATCACGTAGTCCACGCCCAGTGCCTTGAGTTCCAGCGCGTGCTGACGGTTGCGCGCACGGGCGTGGATGCGCAGGTTCGGAAAATGACGCTTGAGCATGCGCGCCGTCTCGATCGAGATCTCGATATCGGAGATGGTCAGCACGAACAGCGTGGCGTGATCGGCACCGGCGGCGCGCAGTACATCCGGGTTGGTGGCGTTGCCGTAGAACACCTTGTGCCCGAACCGACGCACGAAGGCGACCTGGTCGTGATCGAAATCCAGCGCCGTGAAGTGGATATCGAGCATCGACAGGTTACGGGCGACGATCTGGCCAACGCGCCCGAGGCCGGCAATGATGACCTGTGGTTCACCGTGGTCGTCGGGAATGTCCTCGAGCTGCGGAGATTCCCTGGACCCCAACACCAGACGCGGCTGCACCCAACGCTCGTTGATCCAGTACATCAGCGGCGTCAGCGCCATCGAGATCGAGATCGCCACGATCAAGGGATCGGTGACCGCGGTGGCAAGCACGTTTTGTTCGATCGCGACGCTGAACAGGATGAAGCCGAATTCACCGGCCTGCGGCAGCGCGAATGCCAGCGACAACGACGAGGCGCGGTCGAGACCGGCCAGTCGGCCGACAATCAGCAGTACGGCGAACTTCACGCTCATCAGCACCGCGACGATGGACAGGATCAACACCGGCCCGGAGACCACCCGGCCGAAGTCGATCGACATGCCGACGGCCATGAAGAACAGCCCCAGCAAAAGGCCCTTGAACGGTTCGATCCCGGCTTCCAGTTCGTGTCGGTACTCCGATTCCGAAAGCAGCACCCCGGCCAGAAAGGCACCCAGCGCCATGCTCAACCCTGCCCACTCGGCCAGCGCGGCGGTGCCGAGTGCGACCAGCAGCACGGCGGCGATAAAGATTTCGCGGATGCGCGCGCGCACGATCGCGGTCAGGATCGGCTTGAGCAGCCGGCGGCCGCCAAAGATGATCGCCGCGATGACCAGCGCCGACTGCAGCACGCTGAACCACACCGGCTGGCCCTGCTGGCCAACCGTGCCACCGGGTGCGAACAGCGGAATCAAGGCCAGCAGCGGGATGACGGCGATATCCTGCAGCAGCAGGATGCCGAATGCGCTGCGACCGTAGGGTTGCGCCAGTTGCTTCTTCTCGGCCAGCATCTGCAGGCCGATGGCGGTCGACGACAGCGCCAGTACCACCGCCACCAGGATGCCCAGGCGCGCGCTGTCCAGCCACCATGCGGCCAGCGGCCACAACGCCAGCGTGGTCAGGGTCAATTGCGCGAGGCCGTCGAACAGGATCAGGCGCCGCAGTACTTTCAGGCGTTGCGGCCGCAGCTCCAGCCCGATCACGAACAGCAGCAGGACGACGCCGAGTTCGCTGAAATGCAGGATGGTCTCGACATCGCTGACCAGCGCCAGCACCCACGGACCGATCAGGACGCCGGCAATCAGGTACCCCAGCACCGCGCCGAGCCCGAGCTTGCGGGCAATCGGCACCATCACCACCGCGGCCAGCAGGAACACGATGGCCTGGCCGAGCATGCCCATGATCGATCAGCCCTCGGTCATCGGCACACGTCGACGCGGTCGGGTCATCGAGGCAGTGCGGCGCGACCGGGATAGCGCGCCTGTGCGCCCAGCCGGCTTTCGATCCGCAGCAGCTGGTTGTATTTCGCGACCCGGTCGGAACGACACAACGAGCCGGTCTTGATCTGACCGGCATCGGTGGCCACGGCCAGGTCGGCGATGGTGACGTCTTCGGTCTCGCCGGAACGATGCGAGATGATGCGCCCGTAACCGGCCGCGCGCGCCATGGCGACGGCTTCCAGCGTTTCGGTCAGCGTACCGATCTGGTTAGGCTTGATCAGGATCGCATTGGCAATCTGCTCGTCGATGCCGCGCTGCAGGATCCTGGTGTTGGTCACGAACAGGTCGTCGCCGACCAGCTGCACGCGATCGCCGACCGCTTCGGTCAGCAGCTTCCAGCCGTCCCAGTCGTTTTCATCCATACCGTCCTCGATCGAGAGGATCGGGAAGCGATCTGCCAGCCCGGCGAGGTATTCGGCGAAGCCGGCGCTGTCAAACGCGCGCCCCTCGGAATCCAGCGTGTAGCGGCCATTGTCGAAAAACTCACTGGACGCCACATCCAGCGCAAGGGCCACCTGCTCGCCGGGCGCGTAACCGGCCTCGACGATGGCTGTCATCAGCAACTCCAGCGCTTCCTCGTTGGAGCCCAGATCGGGCGCGAAGCCGCCCTCGTCGCCGACCGCGGTGTTCAGCCCGCGCGCCTTGAGCGTTTTCTTCAGCGCATGGAAGATCTCCGCGCCGCAGCGCAAGGCATCGGAAAAGCTCGCCACACCGACCGGCATGATCATGAATTCCTGGATATCGACACGGTTGTCGGCATGCGCGCCGCCGTTGAGCACGTTCATCATCGGCACCGGCAGCGACGCGCGCTGGCCGCTGCGCTCGAGCAGCAATTCGTACAGCCACAGCCCGCGCGCATGCGCGACCGCGTGCGCGGCGGCAAGTGAGACGCCCAACAGCGCGTTCGCGCCAAGCCGCGATTTATTTTCGCTGCCGTCGAGTTCGATCAGGCGCCGGTCCAGGCCTTGCTGGTCGGCCGCATCGACACCGGCCAGAGCCTGGGCGATCTCGCCGTTGACATGCGCCACCGCGTTCAGCACGCCCTTGCCGAGGTAACGGCCGGCATCGCCGTCGCGCAACTCCACCGCCTCGCGCTCGCCCGTCGACGCACCCGAAGGCACTGCGGCGCGACCGGCGACATCGTTATCGAGCACAACCTCGGCCTCCAGCGTCGGATTACCGCGCGAGTCGAGGATTTCATGGGCCTGGATACGCTTGATTTTCATTTTGAGTCCTGTTGAATGAATTTTTGACCGCAGATGAACGCGGATAAACGCAGATGAAAAAGCAGGTCACGAAGAGCACGAAGGTCACGAAGTGGAAAACCCGATAAAACCATTGGCTCGTTACGTTAAACAGGAGTATCAAAGACCTTGTTCTTTGAGCACTTCGTGCCAGGCTTCCGGATTTTATCTGCGTTTATCTGCGGTTTTTCGTTCCCGTTTATCTGCGGTCTGTTCAAGCTTTTACCGCACGATCGATGGCCACCAGCGTCTCCAGCATGGCTTCCATTTCCGACAGGCGCATGGAGTTCGGGCCGTCGCACAGGGCTTTTTCCGGCTCGGGGTGGGTTTCGGTGAACAGGCCGGCAATGCCGACGGCCATGGCGGCGCGGGCCAGCACCGGGATGAATTCGCGTGCGCCGCCTGAGGATTCGCCCTGCCCGCCCGGCAGCTGCACCGAGTGGGTGGCATCGAATACGACCGGGCAACCGGTCTCACGCAGGATCGCCAGCGAGCGCATATCGGCGACCAGGTTGTTATAGCCAAAGCTGAACCCACGCTCGCACACGAGTATGTCGTCGTTGCCGACCGCGCGCGCCTTTTCGACCACGGTGCGCATTTCCCACGGCGACAGGAACTGGCCCTTTTTGAGATTGATCGGTTTACCGGCACGGGCAACATTCTGGATGAAGTTGGTCTGGCGGCACAGAAAGGCCGGGGTCTGCAGCACATCGACGACGGCGGCGACCTCGTCGATCGGGGTGTCTTCGTGGACATCGGTCAGTACCGGTACACCCACTTGCTTCTGCACCGCCGCAAGCATGGCCAACCCTTCATCCAGACCGGGGCCGCGGTAGGACTTGACCGAGGTGCGGTTGGCCTTGTCGAACGAGCCTTTGAAAATGTAGGGAATCCCCAGGCGCCGGGTGACTTCGGCCAGGTGGCCGGCCACATCCAGGCATAACTGCATCGATTCCAGCGTATCCGGTCCGGCAATCAGAAAAAACGGGTGTTCCAGCCCGACTTCGAAATTGTTGATCTTCACGTTGATTGCACCTCGCGCGGCATGTTCGATGCACCACGATACGCGACCGCGGCGCGAATGAACCCGGTAAACAGTGGATGACCGTCGCGCGGGGTCGAGGTGAACTCGGGATGGAACTGGCAGCCGACAAACCACGGGTGGTCGGGCAGCTCGATGATCTCGACCAGCATGTCGTCGGCCGACAGCCCGGCGATCTTCAGCCCGTGTCGCTCCAGCACCTCGCGGTAGTGGTTGTTGAACTCGTAGCGATGGCGATGGCGCTCATAGATTTCTTCCTTGCCGTAGAGCTTGCGCACCCGGCTACCCGGCACCAGCATGCAGCGCTGGGCGCCCAGGCGCATGGTGCCGCCAAGATCCGAGCCTTCGTCACGCAACTGGCGCTGGCCCTGCTCATCAAGCCATTCAGTGATCAGACCGATGACCGGGTGCGGCGTGTCCGGGTCCATCTCGGTGGAATTGGCGCCGTCCAGACCGCAGACGTTACGCGCGAACTCGACCACCGCGGTCTGCAGGCCCAGGCAGATGCCCAGGTACGGCACACCGCGTTCGCGCGCAAACCGGATCGCAGCAATCTTGCCTTCAAACCCGCGTTCACCGAAGCCGCCCGGCACCAGCACGGCGTCGACCGGTTCCAGCACCGCAGTGCCCTGCTGTTCGATCTGCTCGGAGTCGACCGGCAGAATCTTCACGCGGGTGCGATCCGGCAAGCCACCCGACAGCAGCGCCTCGTTGAGTGACTTGTAGGCATCGGCGTGGTCGACATACTTGCCGACCATTGCGACGGTAATTTCCTGCTCCGGCCGCGCGCGGCGTTCGACCACATCTTCCCAGTCCGACAGGTCGGCCGACTCGGCCTTCAGCCCGAGCCGATCGAGCACGATCCTGTCCAGTCCCTGGCGCTGGTAGAACAACGGAATCTTGTAGATATTGTCGACATCGACCGCCGAGATCACAGCTTCTTGCGGGACGTTGGTGAACAGCGCAATCTTCTTGCGCTCATGGTCCGAAAGCATGCGCTCGCAGCGGCACAGCAGCACGTCGGGTTGAATGCCGATCGAGCGCAGTTCCTTGACCGAATGCTGGGTCGGCTTGGTCTTGATTTCCTCGGCCGCGCGCAGGTACGGCACCAGCGTCAAATGCATGAACAGCGCCTGGTGACCGTATTGGCTGCCGAGTTGTCGGATCGCCTCGAGGAACGGCAGCGACTCGATATCTCCGACCGTGCCGCCGATCTCGACCAGCGCGACGTCGTAGCCTTCGGCGGCCTGCTCGATCGAATCCTTGATCTCATCGGTGATATGCGGAATCACCTGCACGGTCGAGCCGAGGTAGTCGCCGCGGCGTTCCTTGGCGATCACGTTGGCGTAGATCTTGCCCGTGGTGAAATTATTGCGCTGGGTCATCCGGGTGCGGACGAAACGCTCGTAGTGGCCGAGATCCAGATCGGTCTCGGCGCCGTCCTCGGTGACGAAGACTTCGCCGTGCTGGAACGGGCTCATGGTGCCCGGATCGACATTGATGTAAGGGTCGAGCTTCATCAGCGTCACGCGCAGCCCGCGCGCCTCGAGAATCGAGGCCAGCGATGCCGATGCAATACCTTTGCCCAGCGACGAAACCACGCCGCCGGTCACGAAAATCAGAGAGGCCATGGAGGGAGCCCGGAGTCCGTTGACGACCGGGCTGACATTCTACCCGAGTGCGGCCGCGTCACGCTTGCGGCAATACCGGACGCGCCCGGTCAAGCCTCGATCCAGGCCAGGGTTGCCATGCGTCCGCTGCGGCCATCGCGCCGGTGGCTGAAGAATCGCTGCGGATCGGATGCCGTGCACAGTCCACAATCATCGATCCGCCGCACGCCGACCGCCGCCAGCCGGTCACCGGCAATGGCCGGCAGCTCCCCTTGCCAGTGGCCCGGACGGGTCGCGCGAAAGGCTTGCGGATACCCCGGGAAGGCCGTGCGTACGGTCGCGTCGACCTCGTAGGCATGGCCACCGATGCGCGGACCGATCCAGGCCATCAACCCGTTCGGATCCCGCGGCAGTGCGCGCACCAGTGCTTCGAGTACGCCGGCGGCCAGACCACGCCAGCCGGCATGGGCAATGCCGATCACGCTGCCGTCCATCGCGGCGATCACCACAGGCAGGCAGTCGGCGGTCAGCACTGCTACAACCTCACCCGGCCGATCGGTCCAGGCGGCATCGGCCTCGATGCCCGGCTGCCAGTCGCCGAGGTGAATCACGGTCGTGCCGTGGACCTGACGCAGCCAGCGCGGTTCGGCCGGCAAGCCGTCGCGCAGACGCGCGCGATTGACGGCCACGCGCTCGGGTTGATCACCGCAGGCATCGCCAAGGTTGAAGTCATCGAACGGCGCCTGACTGACGCCGCCCCGACGCGTGGTCGAAAACGCCCGCAGCGGTTCGGGCAGACCGGATTCGATGATTTCGGGATTGCCCATCATGCCGACCGATTTGATCAAAAATATAAATTTATATTCAATTATTTAGATCAAGAATATCAAGCAGATTCTCGATATCTTCCGGCAGTCTGGATTCGACAGCCACCGGACGCTGGCCATCCGGCGAGGTGAATTCCAGCCGGAATGCATGCAGCGCTTGACGAGAAAAGCCGCGCCACGCCTCGCGCTGGGCCTCATTCAGACCGGCCGGACTGCCGCGCCGTCCATAGACCGGGTCACCGACGATCGGATAGTTGATGTGGCGCATGTGCACGCGAATCTGATGGGTGCGACCGGTCTCGAGCTCGAGGCGCAGCAGCGTGCTACCAGCCAGGCGGCGTTCGACGCGGTAATGCGTGACCGCCGGCCGACCGTCGGCGCGCACCACCTGCTGACGGCGATCCACCGGATGCCGACCCAGCGGCGCATCGACATGACCGCCGGCAATCATCTGCCCCCAGACCAATGCCAGGTAGTGGCGATGCACGGCTCGCCGTTTCAGCGCATCAACCAGCTCGCGGTGTGCGCGCGGTGTCCGCGCAACCAGCAGGCAACCGCTGGTTTCCTTGTCCAGCCGGTGGACCAGGCCGGCCCGCGGCAGTGCCTCCAGTGCCGGATCCAGATGCAGAAGACCACTGACCAGAGTGCCCTCGCGGTTTCCGCTTCCGGGGTGCACAACCAGGCCGGCCGGCTTGTCGATGACCAGGCATTCGCGGTCCTGGTAAAGCACGTCCAGCGCCATCGGCTCGGCCTCGGGGTTGCCGGCATGCGGTTGCAATTCGGCATCGAGTTCAACCTTCTGCCCCGGCTCGAGCCGATGATTCGGCTTGACCGCACGGCCGTCGACCCGCATCGCGCCGGCCCGGATCCACTCGGCCAGTCGACTGCGTGAGAATTCCGGCCAGCGTTCGGCGGCAACCTGGTCCAGCCGTCGCCCGGCGTCGGCCGGCTCGGCAGGAAACTCGCGCCGGATGTGCTCGGGCGCGCTCATTGACGAGCCCGTGCTGTAAACGCCCGCGATCCAGAAACGGGTATCCTATTGCGCATGCAGAACTCCAACTTGACTCCCGTTCGACTCGCGGCCGTGCTGCTCATTTGTCTGGTGACCGTTCTCACCGGTTGCGGCAACCGCGAAAAGCGCGAAGAAACCATCGGTGCCGAGGAATTGTACGCCGAGGCCCAGCAAAAGCTTGCTGCCAAGAATTATCCGGAAGCGGTGCGGCTGTATCGCATTCTCACCGTGCGCTTCCCATTCGGGCGGCACGCCGAGCAGGCCATGCTGGACATGGCTTTTGCCCAGTACAAGGGCGGCCAGTCCGAGGAAGCGATCACCACGCTGGATCGATTCCTGCGCACCTACCCGACCCACCCCAACGTTGATTACGCCTGGTATCTCAAGGGCCTGATCAACTACGACCTGACCATGAGCTTCCTGCGCCAGATGCTGCCCGGGCGTGCCAGCGACCGCGACCAGCAAACCGCGCACCAGGCCTTTCGCGATTTCCAGGAATTGATCCGGCGCCACCCCGACAGTCGGTACATTCCCGATACCCGCCAGCGCATGGTGTTTCTGCGCAATATCATGGCTGAATACGAGATCGAGGTCGGCGAGTACTACGAACGGCGCAAGGCCTGGGTGGCAGCCCTGAACCGCGCGCGCTACGTGATCGAGAACTATCCGGGCGCGCCGGCCACGATCGAGGCCCTGCAGTTGATGGCGCGCAGCTACGACAAGCTCGATATGCCGGAACTGGCCGCCGATACTCGGCAAGTGCTCGAGTACAACTACGAGGATCTCATTGACGCAAGAAAGCGCGAGGGACTGCTCAGCCGCCTGTGGCCGTTCGATTGACCGATCGCTGACCTGAACCTGGCCGCGCCGCGGGCACGGCCGGGTTCAGGGCCAATGCCCGGCTTGACGGTCACACCACAACGGTTACCGGGCAATGCGCGTGGCGCAGCACCTTCTCACTGACGCTGCCCAATAGCAGGCTCTGGATGCGCGAAAGTCCGCGCCGACCGAGCACCACCAGCAGCGTCGAGTCCTCATCGGTGCAACGAATGATTTCCTCGGCCGGATCGCCGATCGAGGCCTCATCCTCGATTTCGATCGGAACCTCGCCGATTTCAGCGTGCACCTTGTCGAACACCTGCTGGGCCGCAACCTGCGCGGCCTGGTCCAGGTCGTCGCGACTCATGCCGGCCATGCCGATGATCTCCACCGACGAGACCGGGAACACATAGAACAGCCGAATCCGCGAGCCCAACGCCCGCGCCAGACCAAGCGCGTAGCGAACCGCGCGCAACGAATTCTCCGATCCGTCGACCGGAACCAGCATTTCCTTGACCAGTGTCATGTTGCTCGCTCCTTTGGCAGCGGCCATCGGGCCACCTGTATTCCATTGTAGAAGCAATCACCGGTCCGCGACATGATCCGGATCAATTCCCGGGATGCTGCAACAGCGCTTGCAAGCCGGACTCGTCGAGGACGTCGATGTTCAGTTCACGCGCGCGCTCGAGCTTGCTGCCGGGCTCGCTGCCGGCGATCACCGCGCTGGTGTTCTTCGATACGCTGCCGGTCACGCGCGCACCCAGTGCTTCCAGCCGCTTGCGTGCCTGCGAGCGTGGCATGGTCTCCAGGCTTCCGGTCAGCACATAGACCTTTCCTGCCAGCGGCAGCTGCGTCGGGTCACGTTGCGCGGCGGTCTCGGCACGCCAGCGCACGCCATTGTCGAGCAGCCGCTGGATCACGGCCCGGTTGCGCGGCTCGCCGAAAAACTCATGGATGTGACCGGCGACCACCGGACCAACGTCCTCGACCTGCTCCAGTGCCTCGACATCGGCTGCCATCAAGGCATCCAAGGAGCCGAAGTGACGCGCCAACGCGCGCGCGCCGACTTCGCCGACCTCGCGAATGCCAAGGGCAAAAAGCAGTCGACCCAGTTCAACCTCGCGGCTGCGCTCGATCGCCGCGACCAGATTGGCAGCCGATTTCTCACCCATGCGCTCCAGGCCAGCCAGCGTTGCCGCATCGAGCCGGTACAGGTCGGCCGGGTCGTGCACCAGCTCACGCTCGACCAGCTGGTCAATCAAGCGTGTGCCCAGGCCTTCGATATCCATCGCCGCGCGCGCGGCAAAGTGCTCGAGCGCGCGCTTGCGCTGAGCCGGGCAGACCAGCCCACCGGAGCAGCGCGCATCGGCCTGACCTTCGACCTGCTCGATGCGCGAGCCGCATTCCGGACAGGTTTCGGGCAGCTGCCACTCCGGAAGTTCGCGTTCGCGACGTTCGGGCACCGAGCGCACCACTTCGGGGATGACATCACCTGCCCGCCGCACGATGACGATGTCACCTGGACGCACGTCGCGACGCCGGACCTCGTCAAGATTGTGCAGGGTGGCGTTGGTGACCGTGGCGCCGCCGACGAATACCGGCTCGAGTCGCGCGACCGGTGTCAGCTTGCCGGTGCGCCCGACCTGCACGTCGATGCGTTCGAGCCGCGTCATCTCTTCCTGGGCCGGAAACTTGTGCGCCAGCGCCCAGCGCGGCGAGCGGCTGACAAAGCCCAGTTCACGCTGCTGTTCGAGATTATCGACCTTGTAGACCACACCATCGATATCGAAATCCAGTTCCGCGCGTGCGGCCTGTAGTTCGTCGAAATAGCCCAGCAAGCCATCGAGGCTCTCGACCCGGCGTACCATCGAACTGACCGGGAAGCCCAGCGCGGCCAGTTGCTGCAGACTCTCGAACTGGCTGGTGGCAAGATCAGCCTCGACCACGGCCGAGTAGGCGAAAAAGCGCAACGGACGCTGGGCAGTGACGGCCGGGTCGAGCTGGCGCAGGCTGCCGGCCGCGGCGTTGCGCGGATTTACGAAGCAGCGTTCATCGGCCGCCGCCAGCCTGGCGTTGAGTGCGTCGAAGCCCGATCGGGTCATGTAGATCTCGCCGCGCACCTCCAGTTCGCCGGGCGCCCGTGGATCCAGCCGCAGCGGCACGGCCCCGATCGTGCGCACGTTGGCGGTCACATCCTCGCCCGTCTGACCGTCGCCACGGGTGGCGGCGCGCAGCAGTCTGCCGTCCCGGTAGCGCAGGCTGATCGCCAGACCGTCGAGCTTGGGCTCGGCGGTGTATTGAATCGACTCCAGATCCAGCAGGTCGCGCACCCGGCGATCGAATTCAGCCACCTCGTCGGTGTTGAAGGCGTTGGCCAGCGACAGCATCGGCACGTCGTGGCGCACGCTGGCAAAGCCCTCGGCGGCGCGACCACCGACGCGGCAGGTTGGAGAATCCGGATCGGCCAGTTCGGGATTTTCCCGTTCAAGCCGTTCCAGCTCGCGCAGCAGCCTGTCGTACTCGGCGTCGGTAATGCTCGGGTCGTCGAGCACGTAGTAGCGATGATCGTGCGCTCGAATTTCGCGCCGCAGGGCCTCGACACGCTCGGCCGTCGTCGACGCGCCGGACGCTGGGCTCATGGCGCGTGCCGGCGATCGAAGTCGCGCAGTTCCTCGCGGATCTCGGCGATGCGCTGGCGGCTCAGCGGGTGGTGGCCGTCATCGAGCAGATCGGCATCGAGCAGTCCGGCCAGGCGCTGACCGGTCGCCAGCATCGCGTCCCAGGCGTCCAGGGCTGAAACCGGGCCCGGGACGGTCATGAACAGGCTCACGCCGCGGCTCTCGAACAGGTTCCATGCCGACGGATCGAACGATCCGGGCCGCTCCAGGTTGGCCATGCTGAACACCGGCAAGTCCTCGCCGCGATGGCGGCGATGGAAGATCTTCATTTCGCCGAAGCGCAGGCCGGCCTTGATCGCCGCATCCAGCAAGGCCGCGCCGGTGATGCGCGCATCGCCGCGGGTCTTGAGGTAGAGATTGACCACGCGCTTGTCGGAGCCGGCCGCACCGACCGGCTTGCTGGCCGGCCGCCGCTCGCCTGCTGCGGCCGTCGGTTCGCGCCATTGTTCATCCGGCGGCATGCCGGATCCGGCGGGTTCGGGTTCGGCCGCAACGGTTCGGCTCGACGCTGGCGGACCGGGCCGGGTGCCCTCCTTCGGCGGCAGGCTCGGAGCGGCCGGTTCGACTGGCCCGAATTCGGGCAAGGAAGCCTGACGCGGTTCATCGGGCTCGTTTTCATCACTCACCCCGGCGGCAGCGCTTGCGGCTGCAGTCTCATCGCCAGCCCGATTGCTTTTGCCGACGGCGCCGTCAACCTTCAAAACCGGATCGCGTCTGGCCTCGCGCTTGCGTGAAGCACCGGCGCGCCGTTCGCGTCCCTCGGGCCGGTAAAACATCCAGATCAGGCCCAGAACCAGGGCGCCGATCAGGATCAGGATCAGTCTCAAACCATCGGCGCTCATGCACTCCTCCTCGCGCTGCTTGGATTCAGGATGCCGCCAGTTGCACGGCGCGATCCAGGTCCACCGACACCAGCCTGGAGATGCCCGGCTCACGCATGGTCACGCCCAGCATCTGGTGGGCAACCTCCATTGTGACCTTGTTGTGGGTCACGAACAGGAACTGCACGCGGTCGGACATTTCCTTGACCAGCTCGGAAAAGCGCCCGACGTTGGCGTCGTCCAGTGGGGCATCGACCTCGTCGAGCAGGCAGAACGGCGCCGGGTTAAGGGTAAAGATCGCGAATACGAAGGCCACTGCGGTCAGCGCCTTCTCGCCACCTGACAGCAGGTGGATGCGACTGATGCGCTTGCCCGGCGGCCGTGCCATCAGCGCCACGCCCGAGGTCAGCCAGTCGTCGCCGACCATTTCCAGGTAGGCATGACCGCCTCCGAACAGGCGCGGGAACAGCTGTTCGAGCTGTCGATTGACGCGTTCGAAGGTGTCCTTGTAGCGCGTGCGGGTGGTGCGGTCGATGCGCGCGATCGCGGCCTCCAGGGTCTCCAGCGCCTCGACCAGATCGGCATGCTGGCGATCGAGATAGTCCTTGCGTTCGGACTCCTGCTCGAACTCCTGGATCGCGGCCAGGTTGACCGGCTCGAGCCGCCGGATCTTTTCTTCCAGCGTCTCGAGCTCGGTGCGGAAGGCATCGGCGTCGGCCTCGGCATCCAGTTCGGCCAGCAGCGCCTCGAGTTCGCCGTCCAGTTCATGGATCCGAGCGGCGTGGCGCTCAACCTCGATTTCAAGCTCGCGCTGGTGAACCTGATGGCGCGTCTGCGCCTCGCGCAGTTCCTCGGCGCGCGCGCCGGCCTGCTGACGTGCACGGTCCTGCGCGCGCCAGTCCTGCTCCAAGGCCTCGAGCCGTTCGCGTGCGGCAGACAGGCGCTGTTCGATCTCGATCCGTCCGGTCAACAGCTGGTCACGCTCGGCCTGCTGCTCGAGCACCGGCTGGTCGCCGCGTGCGAGCGCCTCGGACAGCTCGAGGTAACGACGCTGGAACTGCCCGATCTGGGTGTCCATGCGCTCGATCGCCTGGCGCAGCGAATCAAGGCTGGCGCGCGCCGATTCCAGTTTCAGCGCCAGCGCCTCACGCGTCTCACGCGCCGCTCGAAAGGCCGCCCGCTGCTCGGCATATTCGGACTGACAGGCCTCGCGCCGTGTTTCGACCGCGCGCTGCTCGCCGTCGAGGCGCTCCAGCTCGGCCAGCGCCTGGTTCATTGCCGCGCGCGCGGCGGTAATCGCCTCGCGATCTTCGTGTTGCTGACGCGCCAGCGACTCGCGTTCGCGCCCGCGTGCGGCACGTTGTTCGGCCAGCGCCTCGCGCTGCCGCTGCTGGCCGGACTGCACCCCGGCCAGCTCGGCGACCCGGGCCTGCACCTGCTGCAGCTTTTCACGGCACTGTTCGTGCGCATCCTCAGCCTGGGTGAGCTGCTGCGCGAGTTCCTGCTGTTGCTCCAGCGCCGCACCGTGCGCCCGGTCGAGCTCGGCGCGCTGGGCCTGCAGTTGTCGAATCTCGTCCTGACGGGCCAGGCGACCGGCCTCGGCATCGCCGGCCGCGGCAGTGCGCAGCGCCCAGCCCGGCCCCAACCACAGCCCGTCGGGCGTGATCAGAGACTCGTCGGCAGCCAACCGGGGCAACCGTGCGCGCGCCTGCGTTTCGTTTTCGCAGCAGATGATCCGGTTCAGCCAGGCGCCGAGCGCACCGGCGCCGCGGACCTGCTCACCGAGACTGCCCGGACGCGGCTCGTGCGCACCTTCATCGACCAGCGCCAGCGCGCCGTCGGGCAAGCCCTCCGGCCAGGGCGAGGGACAGACACGCGCACCCAGCCAGGCGGCCAGCACGGCCTCGGCGGCCCGCTGCCAGGCCGCCTCTACGCTGAGCGAGGCCAGCAATGCCGGCGCCTGGTCCAGCCCATGCCGGTGCAGCCAGGCCTCCAGATCACCGGCCGGCTCGAGTTCGCGGTCGAGCACGCGCAGTGATTCCAGCCGCCCATCGAGCGGATGACGACGGGCTTCGAGCGTGGCCAGCTCGCGCCGCTGTTCGTCCACGGCCGTGCGCAGGCGCGTGACCTGCTGCTGCGCCTGCTGCACGGCCTCGCGGCACTGCTGCTGCGTCCGCTGGGCCTCGGCCAGGGCGTTCGCGGTGCTTTCGCTTTCCTGTTCCAGCCGGTCGTCGGCCTGGTCGGAGGCGGCTTCGAGTTCATCCAGTCGGGTCGCGGCCCGACCCATCCGCTCTTCCAGATGGGTGATGCGCAGCTTCAGTAACTCGGCCTGCTGGCGCGCCTGCGCCGCATCGCGCTGGGCGCGGCCGGCATGCTGACGGGTCTCCTCCAGACCGCGTTCGGCCTGCTCCAGCCGCTCCCGACAGGCCGTTTCGGCCGCGCGCGCTTCCGTCAACTGCGGCTCCAGCTGCGCAATGCGCGCAACCACATCCTCGACCTGGGCGCGATCGAGCACCAGGTGCTGCTCGAGTTCGCCGATCTGCTGCTCGAGCTCGCCATGCTCGCGCTTCTGGTTAGCCAACAGCTCGCGGTGATGTTCGATCGACTGCTCCAGGCGTGCGATGCGCCCGCCCACTTCGTACAGCTCGGCCTGCACGGCCGAGGCCTGCTCGGCGGCCTCGTGCTGCTGTTGCCTGAGCGCCTCCAGGTGGCGCTCGGCCTCGCGCTGCTCGGAGACTGCCTGCTCGATGCGCTTGCGTACCTCGCCCAGTTCGGCGCGGTGTGTATCCAGCTCGGCACTGGCATGGCGCCAGCGCAGCGCCGACAGTCGCGCCTCGTGTTCCCGGTAGCGGGCCTTGAGCGTCTTGTAGCGCTCGGCCGCGCGCGCCTGGCGCTTGAGCCGGTCGAGCTGTTTGCCGACTTCCTCGCGCAAATCGGCCAGGCGTTCGAGGTTCTCGCGCGTATGGCGAATGCGGTTCTCGGTCTCACGCCGGCGCTCCTTGTACAGCGACACCCCGGCGGCCTCCTCGAGGAAACCACGCAGCTCTTCGGGCCGCGCCTCGACGATCTGCGAAATCATGCCCTGCTCGATGATGGCGTAGCTGCGCGGCCCCAGCCCGGTGCCGAGGAACAGGTCGGTGATGTCCTTGCGACGGCAGCGCGAGCCATTCAGGAAATACGCCGACTGGCCATCGCGACTGACCTGGCGGCGCACCGCAATCTCGTTATAGCGCGCGTACTCCCCGCCGGCGCGACCGTCGCTGTTGTCGAACAGCAGTTCCACCGTGGCCGTGGCCACCGGCTTGCGCGCGCTGGAGCCGGAAAAGATCACGTCGCTCATCGACTCGCCGCGTAACTGGCGGGCCGAGGATTCGCCCATGACCCAGCGCACCGCGTCGATGATGTTGGACTTGCCGCAACCGTTCGGCCCGACCACGCCCATCAGGTTGGACGGCAGCCGAATTGTGGTCGGCTCGACGAAGGACTTGAAGCCGGACAACTTGATGGAGGTAAGACGCATGCAGTCGATCGCTGAAGGAAAACGGTGAGCGGCCGGAGCCGCGCGAAGCAGCCCGGACCAATCGGCTATTCTAGACGCCACTCCCGCCCTGTTGTCATCGGACCGTCGCCATCATGCCCAGCCAACCCAGTCGTGATCTGGAAGTGTTCCCCAACCCGAATCCTGAACGTGACTACACGATCCACTTCGAGTTGCCCGAATTTACCTGCCTGTGCCCGCGCACCGGCCAACCCGATTTCGCCGAGCTGCAGATCGCCTACGTTCCTGACCGTTTGTGCGTGGAGCTGAAATCGCTCAAGCTCTATATCTGGTCGTTCCGCGATGTCGGCGCATTCCACGAGGCGGTTACCAACCAGATCCTCGACGACCTGGTCGCCGCAACCACACCCCGTTTCATGCGTCTGACGGCTGACTTCAAGGTACGCGGCGGCATCTACACGCGCGTGGTGGCGGAACATCGCGCGCCGGACTGGTTCCCGCCCGAACGGGTCGAGTTACCGTAGCGCCCGGCCGGCTCAATCGCTGGAGGTCTGCGCGTTGTCGGTATCGGCATCGGCCGGGCCGGCAACTCCCGGGGCCGGCTCGGCAGCGGATTCCAGCGGCAGCACCGGTACCACCTCGACGGCCGAGCGCGTGCTGTCGATCATTGCCTGGACGCGCTCACGCTGCAGCGTGCGCCGAATGCCCTCGCGCACTTCGTCCAGCGGCGGCGGCGTGAACGCCTCGCGTTCGGCTACGCGCACGATCAGCCAGAGATCCTGATACGGCAACAGTTGCTCCAGCACCCGGCCGGGATCGGTTGCGGCCAGCAAGTCGGAGAACGCCGGCGGCACCTGGCTGCCGTCGATCCAATCGGTGCGACGCACGATGCGCTGCTCGCGCCCGGCCTGCTCGAGCGCGCCGCGGAAATCCAGCGCGCCGGAGGTGAGCGCATCCAGCATGGCCAGCGCATCGCCCTGACCGGGGAACTCGATGGTCTCGAGCCGGTAGCGGTACGGTCCGGCGCGTTCGCGCTGCAGATCGTAGACCTCGCGGATCTCTTCTTCGCTGACCGGATGATCGGCCTGAAACGCCTCCAGGTAGCGCAGGTAGCGGACTTCGATATCCTTCAGGCGCCGCTCCGCGCGCACCCTGGGTCGCAACGAGACCGCCTCGCGATCGCCGCGCCGGGCGACCGCGACTACCCGGATCATATCTTCCAGCGCCTGGCGCATGCCGTCGATATCGTCCTCCTCGATACCGCGCATCTCCATTTGCACTTCCAGCATTTCCAGCGTCAGCGGCTCGCCGTCGACCTCCACCATCACGGTGTCCTCGCTGCTGACCAGCGGATCGTCCGAGGTCGGCGAGCAGGCCAGAAAGAATGACGACAAGAACAGGATGATCAGTGGTTTGCAGTTCATTTCAAGAATCGTCCTCGATCGCCAGGGCGTGAATGTCGGTGCGCAGCAAATCGCCCAATGCTTCGTAGATGCGGCGGTGGCGGGCCAGCCGCGGCAACCCGGCCAGCGCGTCGGCGCGAATGCGCACGCGGAAATGGCCACGGCCATCGCGCGCGCCCGGATGCCCGGCGTGCAGGGCCGATTCGTCGATGACTTCGAGAACCTCAGGGGCAAGCGCCTGCTCAAGCCGCTCGCGAATCCAGGCCGCGCGTTGCTCGCTCATGGCAGCACCTGCCGGAACGGATGCACTTCGACCGCGACCCAGGCGCCGGCCTGTCGATACGGGTCGGCCTCAGCCCAGGCACGCGCATGGTCCAGCGAGTCGAACTCGGCAATGATGGCCGAGCCGGCGAAGCCGGCCGGTCCGGGATCTTCGGCATCGATGGCCGGCAACGGCCCGGCCAGTATCAGGCGGCCGTCGTCGATCAGTTCATGCATGCGCGCCAGGTGCTCGGCTCGCACGCTGGCGCGGGCTGCCAGGGCATTCTCGCCATCGCGCCCGATGATCAGGTACAGCATGTCTTGGATGCGTCCGGAGCGGGAGTCTGACCAGTATAGCGAGGGCGCGGCCTGATACACTGCCGCGATGACCGAAGCCGTACACGAATCCGCAGCAGCGCCGGCCGCAAGCCATGGCGGCGCGGCCCATCTGCAGTCGGAAATTCCGCTCGCCACGGTGCGCGGCCAGCCACTGCTGAAACTGCCGGACGACCTGTACATCCCGCCCGATGCGCTTGAGGTGTTCCTGGATGCCTTCGAAGGTCCGCTGGACCTGCTGCTCTATCTGATCCGGCGCCAGAACATCGATATTGTCGATATTCCGATGGCCGAAATCACGCGCCAGTACATCGGTTATATCGAGATGATGCACGACATGCGCATCGAACTGGCCGCAGAATACCTGGTGATGGCCGCCATCCTGGCCGAGATCAAGTCGCGCATGCTGCTGCCCCGGCCGCAGATCGAAAGCGAGGACGAGGGCGATCCACGCGTGGAACTGATCCGCCGACTGCAGGAATATGAACGCTTCAAGCAGGCCGCGGAGGATCTCGACCAGTTGCCGCGGCTGGAGCGCGACGTCGTCGTGGCACGGGCCGAGTTCGTCGAGCCGCGCAAGGTCCAGTTGCCGCCGGAGGTGGAGTTGCGTGAAGTGCTGCTGGCGTTGCGCGACGTGATGGCGCGGGCCGAGCTGTTTGCCCGCCACCAGATCGAGCGCGAGCCATTGAGCGTGCGCGAACGCATGAGCCGCATCGTGCAATCGCTCAGCGGCGATGAATTCATGCGTTTCGAACAGATGTTCGATCTGGCCGAGGGTCGCGCCGGTGCCGTGGTTACGCTGCTGGCGTTGCTGGAGTTGTTGCGCGAGCGGCTGGTGGAACTGGTCCAGCAGGATCTGTTCGGGCCGATCTACCTGCGCCGACCCACCGGCTGATCCATCTGTGCCCAATCCCGATCATTACATCCGACGAGAGCCATGAACGAGGCCGCAGAAAGCGAAACTGTCGAGGCATCGGAAACCGAGTGGTTGTGCAGCGTGCTTGAAGGCGCGCTGCTGGCCGCCGGCCAGCCGTTGAACCTGAACCAGCTCAACAGCCTGTTTGATGAAGGCGAGCAACCCGGACATGGGCGCCTGCGCGAGGCACTGGCGCTGCTCGATGCGCGCCTGGAAGGACGTGCCGTACAGTTGGTCGAGGTTGCCGGCGGCTATCGCTTGCAGGTGCGCGACGCCCTGATGCCGGTGATCTCGCGCCTGTGGAGCGAGAAACCACCGAAGTATTCGCGTGCGCTGCTGGAGACGCTGGCGATCATCGCCTACCGTCAGCCGATCACGCGCGGCGAGATCGAGCAGATCCGCGGCGTCTCGCTCAGCGCCAATATCCTCAAGACCCTGCAGGAGCGCGAGTGGATCAAGGTCGTCGGCCATCGCGATCTGCCCGGCAAACCCGAGCTGCTGGGCACAACGCGCGATTTTCTCGATTACTTCGGCCTGCGCGGTCTTGACGATCTGCCGACCCTGGCCGAGATCCGCGATCTCGACAACCTCGAACCGGAATTGGCACTCAACGACCCGGACGTGCCTGCGCCGGTCGCCATGAACAGCGATGACAAGGACGCCGACGATGAACGCCGATCCGAAACCGACGCGCCGCAAGCGCCCGACGCGCACGCAACAGACCTCGACCGCAACGACGCAGCAGCGCCCGACCGGCAATCCGACCCGCCGCAGCACCCGCAAGCCCCGTCCGGGCAGCCCGCCGCCGTCGCGACCGCAGCGGCAGCCGAAGCGGACGACGAAGCGGACGAGGAGCCGGACCGAGAGGATCGCGCCGGAACCTGAGACCGGCGCCGAGCGCATCCAGAAAGTACTTTCGGCTGCGGGGCTGGGATCGCGGCGAGCGCTGGAATCCGCCATCGAGAACGGTCGAGTGCACGTCAACGGTGCGGTCGCAACACTCGGCGACCGGGTGCGCAGCGGCGATCGCATCCGCTTCGACCGCCAGGTCTATCGTGTCCACGGCGCGACCGCGCGTCACCAGAGCCTGATTTACCACAAGCCCGAGGGCGAGGTCACCACGCGCAGCGATCCGGACGGACGGGCGACGGTGTTTGATCGTCTGCCGCGGCCGGACAGTGGCCGCTGGGTCGCGGTCGGGCGACTGGACCTCAATACCGCCGGACTGCTGCTGCTGACCACCGACGGCGAACTGGCCAACCGGATGATGCATCCGTCCGGCGGCATTGACCGCGAATACCTGTGCCGCGTGCGCGGACGGGTGGCCGACGAAGACCTGACACGCCTGCTGGCCGGCGTCGAGCTCGAAGACGGCCGCGCGGCCTTCAGCGACCTGGTGATCGGCGAATCCACCGCCGGTCATACCTGGTACACGGTCACCCTGATGGAAGGCCGCAACCGCGAGGTCCGTCGGCTGTGGGAAGCGGTGGGCGCCCAGGTCGCCCGGCTCAAGCGTGTGCGCTTCGGCCCGGTCTTCCTGCCCGCCAGACTGCGCCCGGGCCACTTCCAGCGCCTGGCTATGGCCGATCACCGCGTGCTGCGCGAAGACTGCGGGCTGCCGGGCAAGGCCACTGTGCTGGAACTGGTCGCCGAGCGCAGTACCTGAATCGGCCATTCGGCCCGGAACAAGCGGATCCTCATTCGGCGGTCGTTGACGACCCGTGCCGGGAACGGCTCGGGCCGAGGCCTGCAGAGGGCAGCCGATTACCCGGGACGCTCTCGTATGGATCCGTGGGCCCGCTTGCGTTCCTTTGCGGCGTAGCAGGCCTGGTCGGCGCACAGCATGATGTCCTGAGGCGCCGATTGCCCGTCGACCCTCGCCAGTCCGAAGCTCAGGCCGACCGCGAAGCGCGCTTGGTCCTGCTGCAGCACAAGTCGTCCGACTCGGTCGGCCAGCTTCTCGGCCACGGCACGGGCGTCATCGAGCGTACAGTCGCGCAGCAGCAGCGTGAACTCATCCCCACCGATGCGGCACAGCAGGTCATCGGCGCGCAGGTCCTGCTTCATCTCGCGCGCAATCGCCACCAGCATGCGATCGCCGAATACATGCCCGGCGCGATCGTTGACCTGCTTGAATCCATCGAGATCGAGGAATACCAGGATGCTGACGGTATCGTGCCTGCGCGCAGCCTCGACTGCCCGTCGCAAGCCATCATCCAACGCCCGTCGGTTGGCCAGCCCCGTAAGCGGATCATGGCGCGCGTGGTGTTCGAGCCGATCGAAAAGCGTGCGCTCAAGCGTGCAATCGCGCAGGACCACGATCACCTCGGTCAACTGCTCATGCTCATCCAGCAGCGGCCGCGCTACCAGTCGCAGCCAGCGACCATCCGGATCGCCTTCCGGCTTGCGCGAAAACCAGAGATCCTCGCGCAGATCCAGCGGCAGTCGATTCTCGACCACCTGGCGCCGAATCACCTCCCAGCTGGAGGTTCCACTGGGCAGTACGACTGGAAACAGTTCGCCGAAGGCTTCGCCCTCCAGCGACGCGTCCGGATCCATGCCCAGAATATTGGCGGCCGCCACGTTGATGTAACTCACGCGACCGTCGGGAAGCAGTCGCACGACGCCCTCGGCCAGCGCCTGCACGGTGGTGAAGGCCAGGTCACGTTCGCGCCGCAGCTGCAAGGACAGGCGCACATTGCCGCGCAGAACCTGATACAGATCGTGGGAAACCTTGTGCATCATGATCAGGAAGAACAAGCCAAGCAGGCCGAACACCATGCTCTCCCAGTTGCCCCGGAGCAAGGTCAGGATCACGAAAGGCAACAGCGCTGGCAGCGCGAACAGCGTAAAGGTTCTTGGCAACGCCGAGACGACCGTCACCGCACCCGCCGTAATGCCCGCAAGCATCATGGCAACGATCGCCAGTGCGCCGGGATTCATTTCCGGCAGCAACAGCACCGGCGTCAAACCCCATACAAAACCGCTGGCGACCACGCCCAGTCGATAAGCTCGAATCGTCGATCGCGGAATCTCACTGCCTCGATCAAGGCGGCGACGCTTGGCAATGATCCAGGCGCGCCAAAGCACAGTGGTAACCAGGGCCGCGTACCAGCTCACCAGCACTGTGGCATCGACCGAAGCCCAAAGGGCGGCGACCAGAACCAGGCCGGTCACGGTCGATATGGCCTGCGCGAATGGCCCCAGACCGATCAGGGTCTCGGCCAGCGCGGTGAATTCACGTCGGCGCTGCAACGAAGCGCCAACTGCTTCGACACCCATTTCCGGAACTCTCATTCAGCCCAGGCTCCCGATCGGAACTATACCGACTCGCACCGGCCCAAGGCAAGCCGCACCGACCGGGGGACCCGCGCGGCGATCCGGCTTACTGGCGATCGGTCTTTGGAGACGATGGCGTCGAACCGTAACGTCGACCCTTCCAGCCTGCACCCTCACCTCGCCGCTCCTGCCAGGCCGATTGCAAGGTCGCGAGCAGGAACAGCAGCCCGGCCGCTGAAAAACTCAGTGCCCACAGCGGATGCAGCCCGTGGAAGCGCAGCTGCGGCCAATAGCCCAGGCCCATCAGGCCCAGACCGGCCAACCCAAGCCCGAACAAGCCGACATTGGCCTGTAACAATCCGGCCAGCAGGCCCAGCCACGGCGCGACGAACATCAACACCATCAGCAGCGCGGTCGCCGTAACCAACAGCACAGAGCGTTGCAACTGCTCGAACGCAGTGCGCCGGATGGTTTCCAGCACCGAGTCCAGGTCGGGATGGCGGCGCAGGCTTTGTACCCCATGGCTCAGACCCAGCCACAGCCGGCCGCCCGCGCGACGCGCGCGCCGAGCCAGTTCGCAGTCATCGATCAGGCAATGTTTCCAGGCCCCGAATGCATCGATCCGGGTCAGCAGCTCGCGCCGGACCAGCACGCAACCGCCCGCAGCGGCCGCGCCCGGCCGGTCGTCGCGGTTGACCCAGGCGAACGGGTAGAGTTGGCGGAAGAAATACACGAACGCCGGCAGCATCAGCTTTTCCGGCCAGTGACCGGTCGGCAGCGTCGCCATGATCGAGACCAGATCCAGATGCTCGCGGTCGAGCTTTTCGACCAGTGCCGCAACCATCCCCGGCGCGAATTCAATATCGCCATCGGTCAGCAATACCAGCGGGGTGTCGATCCGTTCCAGGCCCTGCTGCTGCGCCCACAGCTTTCCGGACCAGCCCGGGGGTGTCGCCTGGCCGGCCATGACCTCGACGCCGGGGATACTCGCCGCGCGTGCCGCAGTGTCGTCGCTGGATTGATCATCGACAACAAGGATTCGGGCAACACCGGCCTGCCCGACCAGGGCGCGGACCGTGAGCGCAATCGTTTCGGCTTCGTTGCGCGCCGGAATCAGTACCGTGACGGCCGGCAGACCGGGCGTTGATGGTTCTTTTAACGGCTGCAGCTGCTCGCGCGTACTCCACGGGCGCCACGGCAGCAACAGGATGAGCAGCCACAGTGCCGCCGCGGCAGCGGCCACCAACAACACGACGAAAGACTCAGTCCTGCACGACCTGCAGCGGAATGCGCGCGCCCTGCTTTGCCTGTTCATAGGTCGGCAGGTCAGGCGCGTAGTCGCCCTCGGTGTTCGGTCCGCGCATCCACACGCCCAGCGCCTTGAGCGGATGGTTGAAGGTATCGACCACCGCCGTGCCCTCGTAGCCGCAATGCGCCATGCAGTTGTCACACTTGGGGTTGCGGCCGACGCCGTATTGATCCCACGGCGTGTCTTCCATCAACTCCTTGAAACTGGACGCATAGCCTTCGTCGACCAGCAGGTAGCACGGCTTCTGCCAACCGAAGATGTTGTAGGTCGGATTCGACCACGGCGTGCACTGGTAGGTCTGGTTGCCGGTGATGAAATCCAGATACAGCGACGAATGATTCATCGGCCATTTGCGCTCGCGCTGCTTGCCGATCCGGAAGATGTCGCGCATCAGTTTCTTGGACTTGTTGCGGCCCAGGAACACGTCCTGGCGCGGCGCGCGTTCGTAGGTGAACCCGGGCGATACGGTAATACCCTCAACACCCAGCTCGGTGGCGTAGTCGAAGAAATCAGCCACGTGCTCGGGAATCTCGCCGTCGAACAGCGTGCAGTTGGTGGTGACCCGGAAGCCGCGATCCAGCGCGGTCTTGATCGCATCGACGGCTTTTTCGAACACACCATCCTGGCACACCGATTCATCGTGCCGATCCTTGAGGCCGTCGAGATGCACCGACCAGGTGAAGTACGGCGACGGCTCGTATTCATCCATCTTCTTCTTCATCAGAATGGCGTTGGTACATAGGTAGACGAACTTCTTGCGCTCGATGATGCCGCGCACGATCTCGGGCATTTCCTTGTGGATCAGCGGTTCACCGCCGGGAATCGAGACCATCGGCGCACCGCACTCGTCGACCGCGTTGAGCGCGGCCTCGACACTCATGCGCTTTTGCAGGATGTCCTTCGGGTAATCGATCTTGCCGCAACCGGCGCAGGCCAGGTTGCACTGGAACAGCGGCTCGAGCATCAGCACGAGCGGGAAGCGCTTCTCGCCGGCAAGCTTCTTTTGCATCAGGTACTTCGCAACCCGATATTGCTGGATCATTGGGATGGACATGAACTCTCCTGTCAGCGATGGCTGGTTTTCAATCGGGCAGCGACATGCTTGCGCGACTCGTTGCTCGAAATTTCAAGTATTTGTTTGTAGTGTTCGTATTGTTCGTATTGTTCGTATTGTTCGTATTGTTCGTCAAGGGACCGGGCCGATGGGCGACCGCTTGCCCGCTCTCTATTGCTCCACCAGGCCGGCGATGCGTTCGCGCCAGGTCCCGTTCAGCTCGCGCCATTCCAGCTTGAACCACGGGGTGAAACGATCGGGCGAGTCCTTCAGCTCCCGGTCCAGATCATTCATCGACACCCAGCGCCAGTCGGCAATTTCATCCGGGTGCACCTCGATTTCGGTGCGCTCGCTCAGTCCGATGAACACATGGCACAACTCGTGCTCGGCACCGACATCGAGGTAATCGGCCTGGTAGATGAATTTGTAGAGATATTCGAGTTCTCCATCAAGCCCGAGTTCCTCACGCAGCCGCCGATGCGCGGCCTGGTCGGTCGTCTCACCTCGGCGCGGATGCGAACAGCAGCTGTTCGACCAGTACAGCGGCCAAAGGGGCTTGGCCGCGGCGCGCTGCTGCATCAACACCCGGCCTTCGTGGTCGAACAGGAACACTGAAAACGCGCGATGCAGCTCGCCATGCCCCCGGTGACAATCGAGCTTGTGGCGATGGCCGATCTCGTTGTCGTGCTCGTCGACCAGGATCAAGGGCTCGTCATCGAACGAAACCTGCTGGCGCAGTGCCTCAGCCATGCGCGCTCTCCCCGTTCGCCGGCTGGCCGCCGATGGTGACCTGCATGGCCTGGTAGCCGGCCTCGGCAAGGCCTGCGATGATGCGCTCGGCAGCACCGCGCTCCGGCGGACACAGCGCGATCATCGAGCCGCCGCCACCACCACCGGTAAGCTTGGCACCGAGCGCGCCGTGGCGGCGGGCAATCTGGATCATTTCCTCCAGCTCCCAGCACGAGACCTGCATCGCGTTGAGCAAGCCCTGGTTGACGTTCATCAGTTCGCCGAGATCGTCCAGCCGGTGCTCGACCAGCGCATCCACGCCCCGGAGCACCAGCGAATCGATCTGGTTGAAGATCTCCTCGTACAGCGCCGGATAGGCCTCGCGTGCCTTGCGCACGCGCGCAACGGTGGCCGCGGTCAGACTCTCGATGCCGCTGATGCCGACCACCAGCGTGATCGGCTCGGCGATCGAAATCGCTTCACGCATCGGTGGATTGCCGGCTCGAAACAGCATGGTCTTGCCGTACACCGAAAGCGTGTTGTCGATGCCCGATGGCGTGCCGTGGGCAATCTTCTCGCACTCGAACGCCAGTTCGTTGACATCCTCGTCGGTCAGGTCCAGCGTAAAACAACGATCCAGCGCGCGGATGGTCGCCACGGCGATTGCCGCCGAGCCCCCCAGCCCCATCGCGCGCGGCACGTTGGGGAAGATCTCGATGCGCATGCTTTCGCTGGCCAGACCGAGTCGATCGAAGATCAGCGCCAGCGATTTTTCGAACGAGTGTTGCTTTTCAGCACTCTTGTGATAGCGCTGCTCCACGCCCCAGCGTGGAATGATCAGATCGATGCCATCGCTGGCGCGCTCGATGTGTGCCTGAATCGCCAGCGGCACCGGCGCGGCGATTGCATGGCGACCGTAGACCACCGCATGTTCGCCGAGCAGGATCACCTTGCCGTGGCCGGCAACAGGCGCGACTTCCTCTGCACGTCCCGGCCGATCGGCCACTCGAGGCTCACCCGATCCAACCTGCTCGATCAGCTCGCGCGCCTTCCAGACCTTGATTTCACCCGACTCGATCAGCCGGTCGACGATGGTCTCGAAGATTTCCGGTGAAGCGCCGGCGGCGGCCACCACCGTGCGTGCGTGCAGCGTCATGTGACCCTGCTGGATGCCCTCGGTGACCAGCGCCTTGATCGCCGAGAAGTTCTGCGCCAGCCCGACCGCGCCCATCACCTCGGCCAGCTCGCGCGCGCTCTCGACCTTGAGCAGCCGCAGATTCATGCCGACGGTGGGGTTGGACTGCAGCGGTCCGCCGACGATCCCGACCTTGATCGGAATCTCCAGCCGACCGGCCAGCGCACCGTCCTCGTCGCGCGTCCACTGGGTCAGGGATGCGTAATGCGAGCCGCGCGCGGCCCAGGCGTGGGCGCCGGCCTCGATCGCACGCCAGTCGTTGCCGGTCGCAAGGGCAACCGCATCGATGCCGTTCATGATGCCCTTGTTATGCGTCGCGGCGCGATACGGGTCGATCGAGGCGAATTCGTTGGCCAGGATGATGCCGTCGCGCACCTGTTCGCCATCAAAACCCTTGCCGGCCAGTGCTTCGACCGGAATGCGAACGCGTGCGGTGACCATTGCGCGATCGGTCAGGTTCGACAGGATGCGCAGGAAGACCTTGCCCTCGGCGATGTTCTCGACCAGTGATGCGACACCCTCGCACATGGTGTTGACCAGGTTCGCGCCCATGGCATCACGAGTGTCGACCAGCAGGTGCACGACCACCATGTCGCCGCCCTGACCCGAGGACGGGTGGATCAGCACTTCGAGATCCTTGGCACCGCCGCCGCGCGCAACCATGTTCGGATGCAGGCTGTTGGCCAGATTGATGATTTCGCTCTTGCGCTGGATCAAGGCCGCCTTGGCGCGCTGCGGATGGCTCACATCGACGATCTGGATCTGGCCGATCAGCACCGGCTCGGTGCTTTCGACCTCGAAGCCGCCGCCGGTGCGCGCGATCTTGGCCGCCGAGCTGAGTGCGGCAACAATCGACGGTTCCTCGACCACCAGAGGCACGGCATAGTCCTTGCCGTTGATCAGGAAGTTCAGCCCCAGCCCGACCGGCAGCCCCATCACGCCGATGACGTTTTCGATCATCTTGTCGGCCGACTGGATCGAAAGCGTGTGCTCGCCACTGACCAGCGCCTGGTAGTCCTGGTTGGACAGCAAACCCTGTTTTCGAACCGCGCGCACCCGTTGCGGGACCGTCAGCTTGTAGAATTCCGGAATCCTGGCCACTCGGCCTCCCTGCAGCTATCGTTCAACGATCAAAAGACCCTGCCGGTGCGCAACAACTTGCACCCGGACGCTTAACCCTCAATTGTAACGGATTGGCCCCCAGCGCTCTGGCGCGAGCCGTGAATTCCTGCAGTCGATCCGGATCATCGGCCAGCGCGATACCGAAGTCACCGCCGCCGGCACCACAGCTCTTGTAAACCACGCCACACGCCTGGCCGGCCCGGGCCAGCGACTGGTGGGGCGCCGTCAGAATCGGCCGGCCGATGGCCTGTTCCAGCAATCGCAGGTGATCGAGATAGGCTTTGGCGCGCGCCAGCCAGGCCGGGGCATCGTCGCCGGCATCGGGCCTGGTCAATACAGCCATCGCGTCCAGCAGCCGTGCGGATGACTCCGGCCTGGTCTGCCGCCAGGCACTGAACGCGCGCACGAAATCGGTGGTCTGCGCCGCATTGCCGACCCACACCGGTTGCGCGTGCAGCGCCTCGGGCCAGTGCAGCGGCGACAACTCGGGCCCCGCATCAGCATCGCGAAAGGCATGCAGACCGCCAGCCAGTGCGGCAGCCAGGTCGGCACCGCTGGCCGCCGATGCCAGCGCCTGGCGGTAGATCGGCAACCAGCGCCGCAGTCGCTGCACTGGCCGATCATCATCATCCGAACCCGGCTCGCCCGCCCAGCTCTCGAAGGCGACGACCAGCGCCGCGGTCACCGCCGCGCTGGAACCCAGCCCGAGTTTGACCGGTCCGGTGGCGCCGGTTTCGAACAAGGCGGCCGAATCGATCGTGATCGCCAGTCCCGCCAGCCGCGCTGGATTGATGGCCAATTCCCTGACCAGCAGCGGCAACAGGCGAGCCGTCAGGCCGAGGCGATCGATGATTCCGGCCGTGGCCTGCAGGCGCGGGTCGTCAAGCCGGACCGACTCGTTTTCAATCCCCAGCTGCGGCGCGCTGAGTGTGGTGTCGTCGCGCTCGGTCGCCTCCAGCCGCACATGCACGTCCCGATCGACCGCCATCACCCACGCATGCGCGCCCGCCAGCACCGCGTACTCGCCCAGCAGCAGCAGCTTGCCGGGGGCGCGGGCCTCGATCAGCGTCATGGCCGGTGTGCGCCTGGACCCAACCCGGCCTCGAGCAGTTCGGTGACACCGGCGACGTCGGCCAGGGCGGTGCGCACCGTTGCCAGTGCCTCGGGCAAACAGATCGCCTTGACCTGCGGTCCGGCATCGACGGTAAAGAACACCGGTGTTCCGTCGGCGCGTAACTGCCGAATCCGGTGCAGGCACTCGATCGTGGTGGCGTTGAAATACAAAAGTCCCGGGCGCGCCGACATCGCCAGCCCATGCATGGTCAGCGCGCTGGCCTCGGCAACATCGGCAAGTGCATCGAAATCGCGCTCGGCAATCGCGGTTCGGGCCTGGTCCAGATCGCGCGGCTGGTTCTCGACCCAGTCACGATAGAACGGCGAGGTGTGTGCGGTGCGCTGCATGCCTGCGGTCGATCCGACCGCCTTGCGACCGCGGTCGCTGATCGCAATCACGACCTTCAGTGGCCAGTGCTCGGCCGGTGCCAACGGCCGGGCGATCGCATCCGTGCCGTCCTCGCGCTCGCCGCGCGCCATCTCGACAAAGCCGCCGAAGATCGAGCGTGCCGCCGAACCCGAGCCGATGCGTGCAAGCTCCGACTTCCTTGCATCCGGCAACTGCAGTCCAAACGCCTGGTCGGCGGCCTCGACCAGCGCCGCGAAGCCTGAAGCCGACGAGGCCAGTCCGGCGCCGGTCGGAAAATTGTTGCTGGTCGTGACCCGCGCGCGCAGATCCACGCCGGCCATGGTCCGGAAGCGGTCCAGCAATGCGACCACGCGCGCGCCACCGGCCGCCTCGGCCTGACCGTCCAATTCGAAGGTATCGGCCTCCAGCGACGGATCCAGCGCCAGCCGGGTTTCGGTCGTGAGGCAATCCAGCGTGATCGAAATCGAGCCGACATCGGGCAGGTTCAGGCGCGCGTCGCGCTTGCCCCAGTACTTGATCAGGGCGAAGTTCGCAGCGGCCAGTGCGTGACCTGTCGCCATCTGCGGCTCAGCCATGCGCGGTCTCCAGCGCCCAGCGCTGCAGCACGGGGGCCAGTTGTCCGGCAAACCCGCTCAGCCGCGCTCGCGCCCGCGCGGCGGCAGCGCCCAGCCGCACCAGGTCCGGCAGTTCTCCAGGTGTCCGCAGCAGACCGGCGATCACCGGCAGGATGCGCGAACGGCTGCCGTCGACGGCTGCCATCGCCAGACCCGGGACCGACTGGCACGGCCCATCCAGTACCACCCGCACCGCCAGCATCGGCAAGCGGTGCGCCTGCGCCACCCGTGCGATCGCGTGCGACTCCATGTCGGCGGCCCGGGCGCCGCTGGCCTGCGCCAGCCGCTGCTTGGCCCGGACGCTCAGCACGGGTCGATCGACCCCCGCAAGCGGGCCACGGAACACACGTGGATCATCTTCACTCCATTTCTTGAATTGTTTCATTACCAATTGTTCTGAATAAATTTCTTCACCTCTCGCACCTCGTACCTCGGTGGCGATTACGAGATCGCCCGGACAACTGTCGCCAAGCCCAGCGGCACTGCCCCAACTGACCAGCAGGCGCGCACCGTCCGCGATCGCCCGCAGCGCGACCTGTTCGGCGGCACTTGGCCCGACCCCGGCGGCCGTGATCCGGCCCGGAAACGTCGGCCCCGTGCGTTTGCGAAACGTCTCGGCCTCCCAGTCCAGGCCGGAAATGACCGCGACCAGCGGCTTCAAGCTCGCTCGCGCCAGGCGCGCCGGGCTTCGGCCAATGCCCACAGCGGGAAGTAGCGCGAGTAGCCGTGGTACTTGAGGTAGAACACGCGCGGAAAGCCCGGCGCGGTGAACCAGGGGTCGGGCCAGTCGCCGGATTCAGCCTGGTTGCGGCACAGCCAGTCGACGCCGCGACGCACTGCATCGGACCCCGCGCGTCCGGCCGCGATCAGCGCCAGCAGCGCCCAAGCGGTCTGGAAGGCGCGCGAGCAACTGCCGGTACCGGCCTCGGAAGGATCGTGGTAGGTGAAATTGCCCTCGCCCCAGCCGCCATCCTCGCGCTGCATGGATTGCAGCCAGTCGGCCGCGCGCGCAATCGCCGCGTGGCTGTCGGGATGGCCATCGACCGCCAGCGCGACCACCACCGACCAGGTGCCGTAGATGTAGTTGGTGCCCCAGCGCCCCCACCAAGAGCCGTCGGCTTCCTGCTCGGCCAGCAGGTAGCTGCGTACACGCTCACGTGCGGCGATGTGCTGCGGCTCATCGGTTTCGGCAAACAGCCGCAGCACACGGCCGGAAACATCGGCGGTCGGCGGATCCAGCAGCGCGCCGTGATCGGCAAACGGAATTTCATTCAGGTACTCGGCGCTGTTGTCGATGTCGAAAGCAGCGAAACCGCCGTTGCTGCTCTGCATGCCGGTCAGCCAGTCGCCGGCGCGCAGCACGGCCTTCTGGTAGCGCTCGGCGTCATGCGCCTGCATGCCCCAGGCCACCATCGCGGTGTCATCGAGATCCGGGTAATGCGCGTTGGCGTACTGAAACGGCCAGCCGCCGCCGGGCAGATCCGGCCGGTCGCGCTGCCAGTCACCGGGCTGGTCGGTCAGCTGGCGCTCGGCCAGCCAGTCCAGGCCGCGGCCGGCTGCCGCGATCGCATCCGGCTCACCGGTCGCATCCAGCGCCAGTGCTGCAAGTCCAGTGTCCCAGACCGGCGACACGCACGGCTGGCAGTAGACGCTGCCGTCGGCATTTTCGACCAGCAGGCGGTCGATCGCCTCGCGCGTCTGGATGCGCAGCGGGTGGTCGTCCGGGTAACCCAGCTCTTTCAGCGCGATTGAGGCGTTGACCATGGCCGGAAAAATTGCACCCAGTCCGTCCAGCCCGTTCAGCCGTTCGACGAACCAGGCTTCGGCTTGTTTCATTGCACGCCGGCGCAGCGCACCGGGAATGGCCCATTCGGTCCGACGCCCGATCCATTCGGCGCCGAGAAACGCGCGATTCAGCCACGATCGACCATGGAACCAGTCACGCACCTCGGTCGGCGGGGTCACGAACAGCTCGGCAATGGTCGTCGCGCTCGGATTGGCCGCTTTCACTCGCAAGGTGTTGACGATAAACAGCGGCACCATCACGGTGCGCGACCAGTACGAGACCTTGTCGAGGCTGAACACGAACCAGCGCGGCAGCAGCATGATCTCGACCGGCATGTAAGGCACCGCCTGCCACGGCACCTGGCCGAACCAGGCCAGCAGGATGCGCGTGAATACATTGGTCCGCTCAGCCCCACCCTGGGCGAGAATCCACTGACGCGCGCGCACCAGGGCCGGATCATCGGCACTGTGGCCGGCCAGCTTGAGCGCGAAGTAGGCCTTGACGGTGCACGACAGGTCCCCCGGCCCACCGAAAAACAACGGCCACGAGCCGTCGTCCTGCTGGCGCGATAACAGAAACCGGGCGATTCGCGCCTCCAGGTCGGGCCGCCGGCGGTCCATGTAGTGCAGGTAGCAGATGTACTCGGCCGGAATCGTGCAATCGGCTTCCAGCTCGTAGACCCAGTGACCGTCTTCGCGCTGGTCGGCAAGCAGGCGATCAATACCCCGACGGATCGCCGCATCGAGAATCGATTCCTGGCCTGCCATCTTCAAGGCCGCGCCGGACTGCATTGCGGTCATGGATGTCGAACTCCCTTTGATAGCTTTCGAAATTCGGATCAGATGCCAGCGCCGGCCGTCTCGCGTACCGAGTCTTCGTGAGTCTGCTCAAGAACCGAGCTGGCTTCATTGACCACCGAGTCCAATCGCTCGACGACCGACGGGTCCGAATGCGCCAGTGGACGCGAGGCGCGCCGGAACATGCTGCGGACCAGCCAGTTGTTGCCGGCCACCAGGCCGTAGCGGCGCACGATGCGCCGGACCTGCGGGCGCGTGATCTTGACCTCATCGCCGCTGCGAAAATCGCTGCGAGCGTGAATATTGTCCAGCGTCGGCACCGCCATACCCAGTGCCCACAAGCAGAAGCGGCGGATTCCCCGCTGCTGCTTCGGAATCAACAAAGTGTATTCCAGCGCATTGCGCAGGTGCCCGTGCGCGACCACCGCCAGCCGCCGGATGCCCTGCTGCAACTGATCCGGCGAAACGCCGTCGAGCAGCGGCTGGCGGCTTTCCGGATCCAGCCCGAAGGTCTCGCGCGGCAACCAGCAGATGCCGCGCGCGTGATCGTCCCAGATATCCTTGAGAATGTTGGTCATCTGCAGGCCCTGACCGAATGAGGGCGCCAGTCGCAGCAGAGCCGCGCGGCGGGCGGCGATCTGCGGATCGAACGCACAGAACAGCTCGGTCAGCATTTCACCGACCACGCCGGCGACGAAGTAGCAATACAGCTCGAGATCGCGCATGCGTGGCAGCCCCTGGGCGCCGGCCTGCTGCTGAAAACGGTGCATGCCGGCACTCATCAGCCGCACGCAGCGCTCCAGCGCATGGCGCTGGACATCGTCGAAACTGTGCGTAACCTGCACGACCCGGTCGGTATGCTCGATCAGGCGTCGTTCGTCGGCAAGCGTGGCCGGCCCCAGCTTCGGAGCCAGTGATCGGCCGAATGCGCTTGCATCGGCCGCCCCGGCCAGCACTTCGACGAATTGCGCCGCCCACTGCTGCTTGCGCAGCGGTGAAGCCTCGGCATCGTCCTCGATGGTGTCGGCAATCCGGCACAGCAGATAGGCATTGGTGACCGGCACCCGCAACGCTTCGGGCAGCGACGGGATGGTCAGCGCGAAGGTGCGCGACACGCCCTGCAGGATGGAATCCTGAAACGACAGCGCCCCTTCGAGGTCGATTGCAAAGCCGCCCTCGCATGTGCGCGAGCGTTCGATCGGAGCCATGGAATCGCTGGGAGCCGTCATCTTCATTATTATATCGTCTTCGTATCTGGTCACGCCGCCAGCGGTCGAGCCGCCACCGTTGCCTGACGCAGACCGGCAGCGGACCGCAGCGCTTTCAACGCCCGTCGACCGACGGCAAGGCGCACCGACCAACCGACCCACCGCGCCGGAGAATCCAACCGATGAATTTTGCCGACCGAGCCCAGAGCTGCATCGCACGCGTCGAAGCGACGCTGGAACGCGCCCTGCCCCGTCCGAATCCGGGCCACTCGAGCCTGCCCCAGGCCATGCGCCACGCCGTGCTCAACGGCGGCAAGCGCATGCGGCCCTTGCTGGCCTTTGCTGCGGCCGAGGCGCTGGAGCTGCCGCTCGAAGCCGCCGATGCGCCGGCCGCAGCGGTGGAATTGGTGCACTGCTACTCGCTGGTGCACGATGACCTGCCGGCAATGGATGACGATGCGCTCCGGCGCGGTCAGCCAACCGTGCACGTTGCCTTCGACGAGGCCACCGCAATCCTGGCCGGCGATGCCCTGCTGACGCTGGCCTTCGGCGTGCTCGCCGATGCCGGCTGCCCGGCATCGGTATGCGCGGTGCTGGCCCGCGCTGCCGGCGCTGACGGAATGGTCGGCGGTCAGGCGCTGGACCTGGCCTTCGAATCCACCCGGCCGACACCGGAAGCGCTGGCGGACATGTTCGGCAAGAAGACCGGTGCCCTGATCGTCGCCGCGGTCGATATGCCCGCCGCGCTGGAGCACTCGGTCGACGATCCGGCGCGCCGGGCGCTGCGGGATTATGCCGAGGCCATCGGGCTGGCGTTCCAGATCGTCGACGATCTGCTTGACCTGGAGGTCGCCACCGAGCAGCTGGGCAAACCGGCCGGCTCGGATCTGGAGCATGACAAGGCCACCTGGCCGGCTGTGTTCGGCGTTGATGCGGCGCGTCGCGAGGCGCAGCGACAACGAGAACGCGCCGCGGCGGCGTTGGCGCTGTTGCCGGGTGATACCGATGGGCTGGCCTGGCTGGCTCAGCGCATTGTCGAGCGACGAAGCTGAGCAAAGCCCGACCGCTTGACCGCGGCAGATCGTCCCACCTGTCTTGACAACCCCTGCACGCCCTGCGCGCTAGTATTCACAAATGTGAAAAGCGCTCAGGATGATAGACATGGAAGAACAGGCCCACGCCACGATCCTGCTGGTTGAGGATCACGACGACCTCGCCGCCACGATCGGCAACTACCTCGAATCGGCAGGTTTCGCGATGGATTACGCCGCTGACGGTTCGATCGCGCTCAACCTGATGGAAGAAAACCACTACGACGTCATCGTGCTGGACCTGATGATGCCGAAGGTCAGCGGCATCAAGGTGGCCTCGAAGCTGCGCGAACGCGGCGACTCGACGCCGATTCTGATGCTGACCGCGCGTGACCAGCTCGAGGACAAGCTCGAGGGTTTCGAGGTCGGCGCCGATGACTACATGGTCAAGCCGTTCGAGATGGAGGAATTGGCCGCACGCATCAACGCCCTGCTCCGGCGCGCCCGCGGCGAGGTTTCGGAAGGTTCGATCAAGGTCGGCGATCTGGTGTTCGATCCTCGCACCATGCGCGTCGAGCGCGGCGGCAAGCGACTCAATCTGTCCCCGACCTCAATCCGTATCCTCAAGATCCTGATGCGTGAGTCGCCGCGACTGGTCAGCCGCGAACAGATCGAGAACGAGCTTTGGGGCGACATGCTGCCGGACTCCGACACCCTGCGAAGCCATATGTACAACCTGCGCAAGGGAATCGACCGTCCGTTCGAAACCAAGCTGCTGCACACCGTGCAGGGCATGGGCTTCAAGCTGGCCACGCCGGAAGACGCCTGAATCCGGCGCGCGGGAGTTCGAATCAGCGCGCGTCGGAACGATCGAACTGGATCGAACTGGCCTTGGGAAAGTTGATTCGGAACACCGTTCCGGCACCGACTTCGCTTTCGACCTCAAGCGGCCATCCGAATCGCCGGCACAGCCGGCTGACGATGGCCAGGCCGAGTCCGTAGCCTTCGTTGGATCGATCGTGCGCGCGGTAGAAGGGCTCGAACACCCGCTCCAGATCGGTCTCGCTCATGCCGCAGCCGGTGTCGCGCACGGTGACCGCCTGACGGTCGATGTGGACATGCACTTCGCCATGCTCGGTGAATGTCATCGCGTTGCGCAGCAGGTTGTGGAAAATGATGCCCAGCACCCGTTCAGGCGCGCGCGTTTCCAGCAGACAGTCCGCCGTGATCCGGGTGCGGACCTGGTCACGCGGCACCGCGCGGGCGACCTGCTCAAGTTGCTCGGCCACCAGGTCGTTGAGGACCACGGCTGACCATTCGAGCTTGGACTCGGTCTCGCGCGCGAGGATCAGCAAGGTTTCGACCAGCGATTCCATGTCGCGCACGGTTCGCTGCATGCGCTCGACCACCTCGGCGCGCCGGGGTGAATCCGGGAACTTGCGCAGAATATCGAGGTTGCCCTTGATCACCGCCAGCGGCGTGCGCAACTCGTGCGAAGCGTTGCGGGTGAAATTGCGCTCGCGCTGGACAAAGCGCTCCAGTCGGTTGCTGAACTGCTCCAGCGCGTTCATCAGCGCAAGCACCTCGGGGTCGGAGGTATCGGCGAAGTCATCGAGCCGGAAGGCGTCGAAGTTGCCTTCCTGGAAATCGAAGCTGCGCACCGCATCGGCCAGTCGGACCACGGTCGAAACCGCACGCCGACTCATGATGTAGCCCAGCCAGGTCAGCAGGTAGATCAGTACCAGCACGGCGGCCAGCGGCGCGGTGCCGAACCAGAACGCCAGGCTGGAGACCTGCATTTCGTCGAACACCAGGATCAGGTGCTGACCGTTGCGCTCGCTGACGTGAACAACCGGGTCATCGCCGGCCCCGGAATGCTGCCGACCGAACCCCACCTCGAGCCCGGACAGCCAGTCTGGCGGCGCCGCCGCGGCATCGCCGTCGCCGAGGTAGCCGGTCAGGTTGTTGGTGTTGGGCAGCGGGAAGTCCGGGTCGCGCGCCCGGTTGCTCCAGAAGTGTTCGGCCTCGCCGTTCAAGGCCTCGCGCACCAGCACCTGCTCGACCACGAACGCCGCTGCATACACGCCAAACACGGTCGCTGCCGAGATCGCAAGTGCCTGCAGTGCAAACACCCGCACCAGCTGAGTCTTGATGCTGCCGCGAAAAATCCGGTTGAGGGCGCCCATCGTCAATCAGCCTAACGGTTTTTCGAACCGGTAGTGCGCCACCATCCATTCGCGCCCGCCGCGCCAGGCGAACAATTCCTCGCAGGCCATGAAGAACATGCGCCAGCGCTGCAGCTGGCGCTCCGGGTCCGGATGGCTGTCGGCCAGCGCCGCGCGCGCCGCCGTGCGACGGGCATCGAGCAGCTCCAACCAGGCGCGCGCCGTGCGCGCATAGTGGCGGCCGTTGACCAGCCAGCGCTGCTGAATCTTCAAGTGCTCCTGGAACCACAGCAGCGTATCGGCCGCCGGCATCAGGCCACCGGTGAAGAAATGCCGCCCCATCCAGTTGTCGTCGCCTTCGGTTTCGAACGGATACAGCAGCGTTCGGTGGCAGAAGATGTGCACGAACAGCGAACCACCCGGCTTCAGCCAACCGTGGATGCGCGCCAGCAGGTGGCGATAGTTGCGCACGTGCTCGAACATCTCGATCGAGACCACGCGATCGAACTGCCGCTCCAGTGCCAGCTGGTTGACATCGCGCGTCAAAACCTCGAGGTTGGTCAGGCCGCGCTCGGCCGCGCGCCTCAGAATGAATGCGCGCTGCGAGGCTGAATTGGACACTGCGGTGATCCGGCTGTTCGGATAGTGCGCAGCCATCCACAAGGTCAGCGAACCCCAGCCACAGCCCAGTTCCAGAATGTCCTGACCGTCGGCCAGCGCGGCGCGTTCGCAGCTCAGCGCCAGCATCCGCGCCTCGGCCTCGTTCAGGGAATCAACGCCGGGTTCCCATAAACACGACGAATATTTCAGATGCTCGCCCAGCACCTGTTGATAAAAACCGGCCGGCACCTCGTAGTGCTGTTCGTTGGCCGCATCGGTGGCCAGCGCGATCGGCGATGCAGCCAATTCCTCGATGCGGCGGGCATACGCTTCGCCCGCGCGCTCCGGATCGCCGGCGAACTCGTCGGCCAGACGCTTGCGTAGCAGCCGCCGAATGCCGATCCGGATCAGCACATCCGGCAGGCGGCCGGACTCGGCCAGATCAATGATGCTCATCGGCCCGCTCCCTCGGCCGCCAGTGACCCGACAGCGGTCCGGCTTGTCATACGCCCGGCCTGACGAAACAGCAGCCCAACGAGCAGCGCCCAGACCGGGCCGATGCACAACACCACCAGCCAGCTCGGCGCCGTCCATTCCACCGCACCCAGGCGTGCTGCCGCCAGGTAGGACAGCGGTGAACCGATGCTGGCGGCCACGGTGAACAGCCACCAGCGCTGTTGGAACACAGCCAGCGAATGGTGCACCGTCATCGCCAGAGCCAGCCAGAGCAGCATCAGCCACAGCGGCGCGAAGCCCTCCAGCGGCCAGGCCAGCGCATAACTGACAATGCCCAGCTGTTGCCACAGCGTATCCAGCACAAGCCCACAGGCCAGAAACCACAATGCCGTGCGGGCGTCGTCGGCATGGGCGCGGCCGCCACTGAACTGCCATCCGGCGAACAGGGTCACCAGCAATACGCTCGGCCACAGTTGTCCGAACGCGGCGCCGACCACGCAGGCCGGCCAGGCTAGTTGGAAGAAGCCTTGGTTAATCCAGAAATCGCGTCGATTCATGCGCGCACCGGCAATGCCTTGCGCCACTCGGGCCCGGCCAGCAGCAGTTGCACATTGCTGATCGCGCGTTCGTCGAACCCGCCCTCGCAATAGGCCAGATAGAACCGCCAGCGGCGCCGGAAGCCCTCGTCGAAGCCCATGGCGTGGATCGCCTCCCAGGCCGCCTCGAAGCGCTGCCGCCAGTGCCGGAGGGTGCGTGCGTAGCTCTCGCCCATGTCGAACAACTCGACCAGCCCCAGCGATCCGGCCCGTGCCATTGCCCCGGTGATGGCGCTGACCGAGGGGATGAAACTGCCGGGGAAGATGTAGCGCTTGATGAAATCGACGCTGGCCAGCGCATTTCGGTAGCGATGGTCTTCGATCGTGATTGCCTGGATCAAGGCCAGGCCATCGGGCTTGAGGCGCTGCTCGATGGTGGCCAGATAGGTTTCCAGATACTCCGCACCCACCGCCTCGATCATCTCCACCGACACCAGCTTGTCGAACTGCCCGGTCAGTTCGCGGTAGTCCTGCAGCAGCACCTCGACCCGATCGCCCAGACCCGCCTCGGCCACCCGCTCGACCGCCCAGGCATGCTGCTCGCGCGAGATCGTGGTGGTGGTCACGCGGCAACCGGTGCTTGACGCCAGATGAATGGCCAGCCCACCCCAACCGCTACCGATTTCCAGCACATGATCGGCCGCCGAGATCTGCAAGCGCTCGACGATACGCTCGAGCTTGTTGAGCTGGGATTGCTCCAGCGTCTCCTCGGCAGTCCGGAACAGTCCCGAGGAGTACTGCATGCGCGGATCCAGCCAGGCCCGGAAGAATTCGTTGCCGAGATCGTAGTGCGCGGCGATGTTGCGCCGCGCTCCGGTCAGGCTGTTGCGACTGAATCGATGCAGCAGCTTCAGCAGCCACCCGTACAAGCGCGCCCCGCCCTGCTCCATCCGGTCCATTACGCTGCGATTGGCCGCCAGCACGCGGATCACGGCGACCAGGTCAGGCGCATCCCAGGCTCCTGCGATATAGGCCTCGCCGGCGCCGACACTGCCGCCGGTGGCGAGCAGGCGCCAGAACTTCGAATCGTGCACATGCACGCGCGCTTCCGGCCCGGGCTTCTGCCCGGCCAGCACCCAGCAGCCGTCGGCATCGTCGATGCGCAAACTGCCGCACGCCAGCACATCGAGTCGATCCAGCACCGCGCGACGACAGAAGGCATCGACTCGATTGCCGAGGCCAAACTCGGTCACGGCAGCGCTCAATTCACGTTCGGACATGGTTCAGATTCCAGGAGTTTTCAGGGTGCCGGGATGATCGTGTACGGGCGTGCGCTTGAGCCATAACTTCAGCGCCTGCCAGTAGATTCCGACCACTACCCGTTGCGGCATCAGCGGGTAGCGAAACGGAAGCCAGCGCATCGCGCGCCGATCCAGCGCATGCAGCGCCAGACGCATCCCGGCTACGAACAATTGTCGGTCGTGCTGGCTCACCTTCATGTGAACGGAGAATTGCTCCGGCTCCAGACTAAAGCGCCATTGGTAGCGAAGCCCCATCGGCAGAAATGGCGAGACATGGAAGACCTTGTCGAAGTCGAACCGCCACACTGGCCCCGGCCGCTGGCGCGCGTCCAGCACGTAGGCGTGGCGCTCGCCCCAGGGCGTGTTGTGGATTTCGGCCACGATTGCCGCCAGCGTGCCATCGGCGCCCTCGGCCAGATAAAAGGTCACCGGGTTGAATACATGGCCCCACTGGCGCAGGTGCGTGAGCATGCGTAAACGGCCTTCGGGGCGAAAGCCGAGTTCGTCCTGCACGCGCGCGCGCACGGCCTCGGCGATCGAAAGCTCCTGCGGGCCGATGCAGTCGCAACGACGCAACTGCACCAGGTTCGGTCGTTCCAGCGACCACAGTCGACTGCGTGCAAAGCACGGTTCCAGCTGCTCGACATCGAGCAGGCTGAACCAGGCGCGGTAGCGAAACGCATGCGGCCGCGGGTGTTCGCGCCGATGCCAGATCCAGCCCGTGCCGTACTGATCAGGCGGCATCGCGGACCACATCGGCTTGAATTCCGTCGACCACAGCGCGGGCCGAGCGCACCGCGTCCTCGTGGAAGCCGAAGCCCCAGCACGCACCGCAGAACCAGAGCCGGTCGCGACCGTTGATCGCATCGATCCGCCGCTGCGCGGCGCGCACGCCCGGGGTGAAGATCGGATGGCGGTATCGGCGAACCTTGAGGATGCGATCCGGATCGATGCGCGAAGTCTGATTGAGCGAGACGATCAGCGGCGTGTCGCACTCGAGGCCCTGCAGTCGATTCATCCAGTACGAAATGCCGGAGTGTGTCGGCGCGTCGCGATCCTGGCGCACGTTCCAGGCCGCCCAGGCACGCCGGTTGCGCGGCATGCGCGAGGCATCGGTGTGCAGCACCGTTTCGTTGGGCTGGTAGTCGAATGCACCCAGAACCTCACGCTCCGCAGTATTCGGGGCACCGATCATCGCGAGCGCCTGGTCGGCGTGGCAGGCCAGTACGACCTGGTCGAAGCAATCCTCGCCATCCGCGGTTGTCACGCCCACTCGACCATCGGCACTGCGCTGTATCCGATACACCGGCGCATTCAAACGGAGCTCACCATCGAACCGCGCCAGTGCCGCTTCGACATAGCGCTGACTGCCGCCCACAATCGTGCGCCAGATCGGACGATCATCAACCTGCAGCATGTCGTGGTTGTGCATGAATTCCAGCAGCGAGCGCATCGGAAAGTCGAGAATCTGGCGATCGGGCGAAGACCACAACGCGGCCGCCATTGGCACCAGATGGTCGTCGGCAAAGCCCGGCCCGAGTCCCGAATCGGTCAGCCACTGACCCAGCGTGGTGCGATCGTCGAGCGACTGCAGCAACGCCGGCGCGCGTCGATAGAAGCGCAGAATGTCGCGCACCATGGCCAGAAATCGCGGACGCACCAGGTTGCGCCGCTGGCAGAACAAGGTGTTCAACCGCGTGGCGTTGTACTCCAGTCCGCTGACCTCGCTGGCAAAACCAAAGCTCATATCGCTGACGCGACTGTTTACGCCCAAGGCATCCAGCCAGGCCGAAAACAACGGATAGTGCTTTTCGTTGAACACGATGAAGCCGGTATCGACGGCGACCGTCCCGTCCGGCAGGTCGATTTTGTGGGTGTCGGTATGCCCGCCGAGGCGACCGTTGCGCTCGTACAGCACCACCTCGTGCGAACCGGCCAGCTGCCATGCGGCATAGAGACCGGCGACGCCGCCGCCGACCACGGCAATGCGCATCAGGCCTGCTCGCGCCGAAAATGCAGCATTGCCGGTGGTACCGGCTTGAGGTCGCTGACAATCCCGAACACCGCCAGCAAGCGCAGCACCAGGTAGCTGATATCGAGCTCCCACCAGTAAAACCCCTGCCGCGCCGCGCCGGGAAAATGATGATGGTTGTTGTGCCAACCCTCGCCCAGCGTCAGCAGCGCCAGCAGCGCGTTGTTGCGCGAGTCATCCGGGGTCGCGAAGCGGCGGCTGCCGAAGCGATGCGCCAGCGAATTGATCGTCAGCGTGACGTGAATCAACACCACGGTGGAAATAAAGTAGCCCCACACCAGCATCTGTGCCCCGGTCGTGCCCAGACCCGGCGCGAGCCGCTCGAGTATCGCACCGAGCGCGTACAGCGCCGCCGCATAAATCATCGGCACGACGATATCGAACCGGTCCAGCCAGCGCAGTTCGGGGAAGCGCGCCAGATCCGGGATCTGTCGCCATTCGGTTTCAAAGTGCGCACGGCTGAGAAACCAGCCCATGTGCGACCACAACAGCCCCTTGCGCGGCGTGTGCGGGTCCAGCTCCGCGTCGGCATTCTTGTGATGGCGGCGATGATGAGCGGCCCACCACAGCGGACCGCGCTGGGTCGCGCTTGCGCCCAGCAGGGCGAAGACAAATTGCACCGGGCGCGACGCGCGGAAGGCGCGGTGCGCGAAGTAGCGGTGATAGAACGCGGTAATCGCGAACATCCGCACCAGGTAGCTGGCAACGGCCACGAGCATGGCTGCGGCGGAAACACCGACCCACAAGACCGCCAGGCAGGCCAGGTGCAGAGCGACGAATGGAACGACGCGCGCCCAATCAACGCGATTGCGGCGGGGATCGGCAGGGTCAAGGTCAGTCTGCCGCGTATCGAACCAGGCAAGCAGCGATTGCAATCGGGTCATGAGCGTCTACAAGCAGAAGGCCGCGCGGAGTTTCCTCGGGAGCGGTGAACCGACCGTGAAGTGTTGCCGGGGTGTTGTCGCCCGAAGGCTGCTCGAGCCCGCACTTCACCATGGCTTGACGGTCATGACCGAACATGGCGTGATGATGAAACTATTGGTTGTCGTACTTGTAGTCTTGGTGATGATGTTGGGCGGCGCGCTCGGCTGGCTGCTGACGCGCCCGGCCGTACCCAAACCGGTGATTGATGAGTACCACGCGGCGCTGGAGCGTCTGCCCGGCTCGGAGGCGGGCATCGAAGTCGGCCTGGAACGCTTCCGGAGCGCATTTTCGAACCTGGCCGATCCAGCCCTGGGCGAACGCGTGGCGACACTGTACGGCGATCCGCTCTACTTCAACGACACGCTGCACACCATCGTCACGCGCGACAAGTTGGTCGACTACATGACCGCGACGTCGCGGTCGCTGGATTTCAGCCAGGTGGAGGTCGAGCAGGTGATGCAGTCCGGGGCCGACGTATGGGTGCGATGGACCATGCATTTCCAAAGCGCGGTCGGAAGCCGGTCGCTGGATTCGCGCTCCATCGGCATCACCCACCTGCGGTTCGATGCCGCCGGCCGAATCGTGCTTCATCAGGACTTCTGGGATGCCGCCGGCGGGCTGTATCGACACCTTCCGGTGATTGGCTATGTGCTGGATCGTGCCGACCAGCAGTTGCCGCATTGATTGTTCCGCAAAGCAAATCGATTGCCGGGCTAATGCAACGATTACCGCAGGTGTTTCGTTGCCGGATGATCAGGGCATCCGTAATCAGGTAGAGAAGCAAGTGCTGCCCCTGCGATGCAGCGAAGAGCCGGCCCGAATTTAGAATGTGACACTGCGGCAAGGCCAGGACGCAGTATGTGTGAGTTCGCAACCGTTCCCGGTCAACAAATGCCCTTCGACAACACGAGCGTCTGCCAATGCCCGAACCGCTTACTACCGGGAATTCCAGAGCGCGGGTGAAGGCTCTCCCGGGGCTGAATGCCACCGTAACGATCATGCTCATTCTGGCGCTCGTGTCGGGCTGCCAGCAGACTGCCGCACGCAACGCTACCGAGGCGTCGCTGGGCTCGCGGGTGTTGGTGTTCGATGATGAAATGGATATGCGAGCCATACAGGCCAGGCTCGACGCCTTGCACGAACGGCAGAAGCTGAGCGAATTCAGCGATGAACGTTTTGCGCTGCTGTTCAAGCCGGGCGAGTACGATCTGACCGTGACCGTGGACTACTACGTGCAGACCGCCGGCCTGGGCATGGTGCCGAGCGAGGTGCGAATCAAAGGCGCGGTGCAGTCGACGTCTTCCACCCCGAACAATAAAGTCACCACAATGTTCTGGCGCGGCGCGGAAAATTTCTACGTCGAGCCGGACGCCGACCCGATGCTGTGGGCGGTATCCCAGGCCGCCCCGTATCGGCGCATGCACGTGGCCGGCAACGTCAATTTCGACAAGGGCAGTTGGGCCAGCGGTGGTGTTCTCGCCAATTCGGTCGTCGAAGGCCGCGCCGGATTGACGACCGGCCAGCAGTGGTTTACCCGCAACAGCGAGATCGGGCGATGGGAAGGCGGCAACTGGAACCGGGTATTCGTCGGCGTCGAAGGCGCGCCGCCGGACCAATGGCCGGACAAGCCGACGACAGTCGTCGAGCACACACCGGTGATTCGGGAAAAGCCTTTCCTGACCTGGAACGAGACTGACGGTTATTCAGTATTTGTCCCGGCGTTGCGCCGCGACAGCCGGGGCGTGTCCTGGCGCGGCGAGGCGGAAGCCGGCACGCAAATCCCGCTCGAGCATTTTCATGTTGCACGTCCCGACCGTGACGATGCCGAATCGATCAACCGGGCGCTGGCCGGGGGAAAGCACCTGTTGATCACGCCGGGCATTTATCACCTGGACGGCGCCATCGAGGTCACCCGTGCCGATACCGTGATTCTGGGTCTGGGCCTGCCGTCGTTGGTGCCTCGGACCGGCAAGCCGGTCATCACCATCGCCGATGTGGGCGGGATCAAAATTGCCGGCATCATGCTGGATGCCGGGCCCGAGCGCTCATCGTCGCTGTTGCGGGTGGGCGTCGAGGGCGCAGGCGCGGATCACGCCGAAAACCCGAGCTCCTTGCACGACGTGTACTGTCGGGTCGGCGGGCCCCACGCCGGTCGGATTGAAGCCTGCGTGGTCATCCACAGCAATCATGTGATCGGCGACCACCTCTGGCTCTGGCGCGCCGACCACGGTGACGGCGTGGCCTGGGACGTCAATCCCGCCCGCCACGGGCTGGTGGTCAATGGCGACGATGTGACGATGTACGGCCTGTTCAACGAACACTTCCAGGGCTACCAGACCCTTTGGACCGGCGAGCGGGGCCGGACGTATTTCTACCAGTCGGAGATCCCGTACGATCCGCCCAGCGTCGAGCAGTGGAACGACAACGGCCGGCCGGGTTTCGCTTCATACAAGGTGGCCGATTCGGTGCAGACCCACCGGGCCTGGGGCCTGGGAATCTACAGCTTCTTCCAGGGCGAAGCCGCAGCCAACGGTGTGCGCCTGGAAAATTCCATCGAAGTGCCCGACAACCCAGGCATCGAGATCAGCCACATCATCAATTTCGCCGGCTTGAACGGCGGTATCAACCATGTGATCAACGGTCTAGGACCAGCCACCGACGTCGGCGAACTGACGCTGTTCGACGGCTATCCTCACCCAAGTCCCGAAAAGTGACTCGCGCCATCGGCCTGACCGGCATGGCGAACCCTCATTCTCGCGGGCATCGGAGCGAAGACAACTCCACACTCGACCATAGCTGGAGCCGGTCAAACTTAAAAAACATGGGGGGCTATTTGGAGGGGGTTATGCGCGAACTGATATAAAAAATACTTATAAATTATTGAATTTAAAGCGAAAATGGCGGAGAGGGGGGGATTCGAACCCCCGAACGGGCGAATAACCCGTTAACGGTTTTCGAGACCGCCGCATTCAACCACTCTGCCACCTCTCCGAATTTACTATCCAATCACTTCCAACAACCGCCGAACGATGAGCGGACCTGTGCGGGCCGCGAGAGCTTCGGATTGACTGCGCGCCACACGTGGCGCTTGCCCTTCGGGCGAAGCCAGGCCCCTTTGGTGCCTGTCTTCGTCGTCTCGCTTCGCTCGGCTCGAACCCCCGAACGGGCGAATAACCCGTTAACGGTTTTCGAGACCGCCGCATTGACTGCGCGCCTGCGGCGCTTGCCCTACGCTTCGCTACGGGTTGCTTCGCATCGAGCTCGCCATCGGCTCGGTTCAACCACTCTGCCACCTCTCCGGTTTGGGCGGGCATGTCGGCAACGTCAAGCCCGCCATTGTATCCGAATCCCGCCCCGCCGCGTTACAGGTGCTGGGCAAGAAATTCGCGGATGGCCTGGTAGCCGACAATTTCGTTCGCGCGTTTCCGGAAACCATGCCCCTCGTCGTCGAACAGCACGTATTCGACCGGCACACCGTTGTCGCGCAGCGCCTGGACGATTTCATCCGACTCGACCTGCAGCACGCGCGGGTCGTTGGCGCCCTGCAGCACGATCATCGGCCTGGTGATATTGGCGGCATGGAACAGCGGCGAAATGCGGCGCAGACGCTCGCCATCAACGGCCGGATCGCCCAGCTCCGCGAACAGCGCGTCGCGCTGCGGACCCCACCAGGCCGGGATGCTTTCGAGGGTGCGCAGCCAGTTGGTCACCCCGAAGATATTCACCCCGACAGCGAATGCATCGGGCTGGAAGGCCAGCGCTGCGGCGACCATGTAGCCGCCGTAACTGCCGCCGATGATGCCGATGCGATCGCCGTCGATCCAGTCCAGCTCGGCCAGCATGTCCTTGCCGGCTACGACATCACCCAGATCGCATTCGCCGTGACAGCGATCATCGGCAGCATAAAACGTCTTGCCGTAGCCCGACGAGCCGCGGTTGTTGATGTCGAAGATCGCGTAGCCGTGGTTGACCAGGTACTGCTTCAGCGCCGAATAGCCGATGCGCGCCTGTCCACCCGGGCCGCCGTGCACCATCACCAGCGCGGGCACGGGAGACTCGGCGCTCGCGCCGTGCGGCCGATACAGGATGCCCGGGATCTCCAGACCGTCGTAGGAATCAAAGCGAACCACCTCGCCATCGGCCAGGTGCTCGGGATCGATCTCCGCGTTCAATGAACGCGTCAGTGGCTTGGGCGGTGGCGCGCCGGCAAGCAACGAAACATAGTAAAGATCGCGCGGCTGTCGACTGCCACCGTGGTAGAACGCCATGCGCTCATCGTTGCCGGAGAATACTGCCGAGGAGATGGTGCCACCCGGCGGCGGCACAGTCTCGATCTCGTCGTGCGTTTTGGCGTTGAAAATCCGCAGCACGGTCTGGGCGTCCTCGTTGACGGTGACGGTCAGGTAGGAATTGCCGCGCGAGCGCTGCGCCGAGGTGACATCCCAGTCGGGCTGGAAGATCACGGTTTCCTCGCCACTCGCCAGTTCGCGCCGGACCAGGTAGCTGAACTGCGCGTCGCGGTCGGTGGTGTAGTACAGCGCACTCGAGTCGGCACTGAAGGTCTGGGCCGAATTGGCCACCTCGCCCTGGTCAGCGACCAGCGTGGTCACCTCGCCGGTCGTACGATCCCACAGCAGGATGTCGGTATTGCTGCGCAAATGCACTTTGGACAAGGCCACGTAGCGGCCATCGGGCGAAACCGGGCCGAGAAACGCATCGAAGCGGTTTTCCAGCAGCAGTTCGCGATTCAGCGTGCCGGCGCTGTATTCGTACAGGTCGAACACAGCCTTGTCGCGCTCGTTGGTCGAAATCCAGAATTTCGACCCATCGCCGGAGAAACCGACGAACGAGGCCTTCAGGCCCTCGCCCGGCGTGAGATCAACAATTTCTCCATCGCGCTCTCTCAGGTAGACATGATCGAGTTCGTTGCCGCCCTCGTCGCCGGAAAACAGCAAGCGATCGTCACGCGGGAAAAAGCTCTGGACGTAGCGTGGCGAAGTAGTCGAGAACGTCCACTGCTCCGGCCGTCCGCCCACCGTGCGCTGCACATAGACATTGAACACGCCACTGCGATTGCTTGAATACGCTACGCGCTTGCCATCGGCCGAAAAACTCGCGCCGAGCAGGTTCTCGGTGTCCATGAACTGCTCGATGGTGTAGGTCTGGAAATCTGCCTCTCCCGCTGCGGCCTCGGGCGCGACGGTCTCGGACGGAACAACGACAGCTGCCTCGGTGCCCTGCTCGGATGGTCCGCAGGCGACCAGCATCAGGCCGGAAACAAGAACGAGAAGGAATCGGCTGATCATGCAATGCTCCAGGTTGAGTGCAGGAAACGAATCGAGGTATCCGGGCGGCGCCCGCGCGGTTCCGGTCGCTACAATGGCAGGCGAATCCGTACCGCCTGAGACCCGCATGGCCGAACTTCTGTTCAAGTCCGACGCGTATCTGACCCACTGTAACGCCCGCGTTCTTGAGGCCGAGCCGGAGGGCATCGTCCTCGACCAGACCGTATTTTACGCGACCGGTGGCGGTCAGCCCGGTGATATCGGTCGACTTCGGTTCAGCGACGGCGCGGTTGAGATCATTGCCACGCGCTACCGGCGCGAGGACGGCGAGATCCTGCACATCCCGGCCGAAGGCGCAGCGTTGCCACAACCCGGGACCAATGTCGAGGCGCACATTGATTGGGATCTCCGTCACTGTCACATGCGCATGCACACCTGCCTGCACCTGCTCGGTGCGGTGCTGAAGTATCCGGTCACCGGCGGTCAGATCGGCGCCGACAAGAGCCGGCTGGATTTCGACATGCCCGAGCCGCCGGAACGAGACGAGGTCGAGCGCGCGCTCAACGCACTGATCGAGGCCGACCATCCGGTCACATCGCGCTGGATCGACGAGGCCGAGCTTGACCCGGCGCTGATCCGAACCATGTCGGTCAAGCCGCCGAGCGGCGTCGGCCGCATCCGGCTGCTGGATATTCCGGGCGTCGACCTCCAGCCCTGCGGCGGCACCCATGTCAAGTCCACCGCCGAAATCGGCCCGGTGGAAATCGTCAAGATCGAAAAGAAAGGTCGCCAGAACCGGCGGGTGCAGGTGGCGCTGCGATGATCACGCTAAAAGCAGTCCGGACTTTGTATCCAGCTGGCACCGATACACGCATCATTTCACACGCTGCGCAATCGCCATGCCGACGCTGACCACACACATCAATCGCAACGACCCGGAATTCAGAGCGCGCGATGACCACCATCGGGCTCTGGCCCGGGACCTGCGCGATCGGCTGCGCGAAACCGCGCTGGGCGGCCCGGAACGTGCCCGCGAGAAACACCTGGCGCGCGGCAAGCTGCTGCCGCGCGAGCGTGTGCGCACCTTGCTGGATCCGGGCAGCCCGTTTCTGGAAATCGCGCCGATGGCTGCGCACGGTCTGTATGACGACGCAGCACCAGCCGCCGGCGTGATCGCTGGCATCGGGCGCATCAATGGCATCGAGTGCGTGGTCGTGGCCAACGACGCGACCGTCAAGGGCGGCACCTATTACCCCATGACGGTCAGGAAGCACCTGCGGGCCCAGGAAATCGCGCTGGAAAACCACCTGCCGTGCGTCTACCTGGTCGATTCGGGCGGCGCCTTCCTGCCGATGCAGGACGAGGTATTTCCCGACAAGGAGCATTTCGGCCGGATCTTCTACAACCAGGCCCGGCTGTCGGCGAAGAACATCCCGCAGATCGCGGTCGTGATGGGTTCGTGCACGGCCGGCGGCGCCTACGTGCCGGCGATGTGCGATGAGGCCATTATTGTCAAGGAACAGGGCACGATCTTTCTCGGCGGCCCACCATTGGTCAAGGCCGCGACCGGCGAGGAAGTCGACGCCGAAACACTCGGCGGCGGCGATGTGCACACTCGACTATCCGGCGTCGCCGACCACCTGGCCGAGAACGACACCCATGCGCTGGCGATGGCGCGCGAGATTGTCGCCAGCCTCAACCGCAGACCGCAAAATCCCCTGGCCATGCGCGAGCCGGCAGACCCGGCGTTTCCGGCCGAGGACATCTACGGCATCCTGCCCGACGACACGCGCTACCCGTTCGAAGTCCGCGAAATCATCGCGCGCCTGGTCGATGGCTCGGAATTCCAGGAATTCAAGGCCCGCTACGGCAGCACGCTGGTCACCGGGTTTGCCCACCTCCACGGCTTTCCGGTCGGCATCGTGGCCAACAACGGCATCCTGTTTTCCGAATCGGCACTGAAGGGCGCGCACTTCATCGAGTTATGCAATCAGCGCAATATCCCGTTGATATTCCTTCAAAACATCACCGGCTTCATGGTCGGTCGCAAGTACGAACAGGCCGGCATCGCCAAGGACGGCGCCAAGATGGTCACGGCCGTGGCCTGCTCGCACGTGCCGAAATTCACCGTCATCATTGGCGGCTCGTTCGGCGCCGGCAACTACGCGATGTGTGGCCGCGCCTACGGCGCGCGTTTCCTGTGGACCTGGCCCAATGCGCGCATCTCGGTGATGGGCGGTGAACAGGCCGCGAGCGTGCTGGCCACGGTCCGGCGCGACGGACTGGAAGCGGCCGGCAAATCCTGGAGCGAGCAGGAGGAAGAAAAATTCAAGGCCCCGGTCCGTGATCAGTACGAAACCCAGGGCCACCCCTACTACGCCACCGCCCGCCTGTGGGACGACGGCGTGATCGACCCGGTCGACACCCGCCGCGTCCTCGGACTCGCCCTCGCCGCCTCATTGAACGCACCGATCGAGCCCGAACGCTTCGGTGTGTTCCGGATGTAGGGGGAGAACGCAGGATGTAGGATTCAGCAGACAGGAGATAGCAAAACCACTAAATCCCAAATCCCGAATCCCGAATCCAAAATCCTGGCCGCAACCCATGCTCCAAATCGAAACCGACAACCGCAACATCACCACCGTCACGCTCAACCGGCCGGAGGTGCATAACGCGTTCAATGCCGAGCTGATCGCCGGGCTTTCGGAGACTTTCGGCCGGCTGCTCGAATCGCCGCCGCGGGCGCTGGTGCTGACCGGGGCCGGGAAGTCGTTTTCGGCCGGGGCCGATCTGGGCTGGATGCAGGCCATGGCCGAGGCCGACGAGGCCGAGAACCGGGCCGATTCCGAGCGCCTGGCCGCGATGTTCCGCAAGCTCGACGACCTGCCCTGCCCGACCGTTGCGCGCATCAATGGTGCAGCTTTTGGCGGCGGCGTCGGGCTGGTGTCGTGCTGCGATATCGCCATCGCGACCGAGCAGGCAAGGTTCGGCCTGACCGAAGTGCGCCTGGGCCTGATTCCGGCGACCATCGCGCCGTTCGTGCTCGCACGCATCGGTGCCAGCAACGCGCGGCGCTACATGCTTACCGGCGAGCGCTTCGATGCCGCGACCGCCGAACGCATCGGCCTGGTGCACGAAACCTGTCCGGCCGACAGTCTTGACGAGCGTGTCGAGGGAATTACCGCGGCGTTGCTGGCCGCCGGACCTCAGGCCGCGACCGAGTGCAAGCAACTGATCCGCAGGGTCGCGACCTTCGATGGTGGCTGCGACGAAATGGATGCCATCACCGCCGCCTGGATCGCCCGGCTTCGCGTCAGCGATGAAGGCCAGGAAGGTCTGCGTGCGTTCCTCGAAAAACGCTCGCCGGACTGGACTGCCGGGAATCGCTGACCGCTTTTGACTTTGGAGCCCTGATGTTTGACCGAATCCTGATTGCCAACCGCGGCGAGATTGCCTGCCGGATCATTGAGACCTGTCGCCGGCTGGGGGTGGAGACGGTGGCGGTGTACTCGGCAGCCGACGCCGGTGCGCGACACGTGCGGCTGGCCGACCGCGCGCTGTCGATCGGCCCGGCCGAAGCCGCGAAATCCTATCTGGTAGCCGACCGGATCATCGAGGCCGCGCAGCAAAGCGGTTCGCAGGCCGTGCATCCCGGTTACGGGTTCCTGTCCGAAAACGCCGAGTTCGCACGCCGCCTCGAACAGTCCGGTTGCGTGCTGATCGGCCCGAAACCCGAGACCATCGAGATGATGGGCTCCAAGGCCCGCGCCAAGGCAATCATGAGCAAGGCCGGCGTGCCGCTGGTACCCGGCTACCACGGCGATGACCAGGACGACCCGACACTGGCCGAAGAGGCCGAAAAGGTCGGCTTTCCATTGATGCTCAAGGCCGCCGCCGGCGGTGGCGGAAAAGGAATGCGGATCGTGACTGCGGCCGCAGATTTCGTCGCCGCCCTGGCCGCGGCCCGACGCGAGGCGCGGGCGGCGTTCGGTGACGAGCGCATGATCCTGGAGCGCTACATCGAGCGACCGCGCCACATCGAGGCGCAGATCTTCGGCGACAACCACGGCAACGTGGTCCACCTGTTCGAGCGCGACTGCTCCAGCCAGCGCCGCCACCAGAAAGTCATCGAGGAAGCACCGGCCACCAGACTGGACGCCGGGCTGCGTGAACAACTGCTGGAGGCCGCCGTGCAGGCCGCGCGCGCGGTTGACTATCGCGGCGCCGGCACGGTCGAGTTTCTGGTCGACGCCGACGGGTTCTATTTCCTCGAAATGAACACCCGCTTGCAGGTCGAACACCCGGTGACCGAGCGGATCACCGGCCTGGACCTGGTCGAGTGGCAGCTGCGCGTCGCCGCCGGTGAGCCGCTGCCGCTGCAGCAGGATGCGATCCACTGCCGCGGCCATGCGATCGAGGCGCGCGTCTATGCCGAGGACGCCGAGCGCGGATTTCTGCCGGACTCCGGTCGTATCGAGGCGCTGACCGTGCCGACCGAACCGTGGCTGCGCTTCGACAGCGGTGTCGATATTGGCGACCGGATCGGCGTGCACTACGACCCGATGATCGCCAAGCTGATCGTCTCCGGCGAGAATCGCACGGTCGCGCTGGCGCGTCTCAAGCAGGCGCTGGCGGCCAGCCACATCGCCGGCCTGACCACCAATCTCGGCTTTCTGCTGCAACTGGCCGAGCGATCCGAAATGGCCGAGGCCAGTGTCGATACCGGCCTGCTGGACCGTGCGCTGGACACGATTCTCGCTGCGGATGCCGAAGTACCGGTCGAAGTCGTGGCTACGGCACTGGCCGCCTGGCTGGGCGAAGAGGAAGCGGTTTCCGGATCGTCTTCGCCCTGGGCTGTCCCCGACGGCTGGCGCATCGGCGGGCGCGAGGCGCGCTGGATCGAGCTCGAAATCGCCGGCCAGCGCCATCCGCTGGAATGTCGGGGCGATTCGCGGTCCGGGTACCAATTTGCGTTCGCAGGGCGCGATTACCAAGCGCGCCTGCTGCCCGACCGCGACGGGGCCTGCACGCTGCAGCTCGATGACGGCAGCTGCCGGGTTATGCTGCACGGCCACGGCGATCGATTGGACGTGATCCACGCCCATCGCCGCTGGACCGTCACCCGCCACCGCCGCTTCGAAGCACTCACCACGATCCCGCAAGGCGGCGGCCGCGTTGTCGCGCCGATGCCCGGCAAGATCATTGCCGTCGAGGTCGCCGAAGGCGATCCGGTGCGGGAAGGTCAGACCGTCGCGCTGATGGAGGCGATGAAGATGGAATTGTCGATCAAAGCCGAAATCGCCGGCACCGTCACCACGCTGGCGGTTGCGCCCGGCGACCTGATCGAAGCCGAGGCCCTGCTGCTGGAGATTCAAGCACACGCACCGTCGACCGACTGAAGCGGTCGGACTTGACCGGCCGGTCAGGCCCGCGTTCCTATCGGCTCGACCAGTCCCCGGAGGTCCTGCCGCGCGTACTATGGTCAGGGTCTGGATACACGTTTGCGGAGAGAGATCATGGTCGCACTAACCGACATCACAACGGTGATGGCGCGTCGTTCGGGTGCATGCGCGCTGCTTTTGCTGCTGTCTGCGTTCGCCGCCGCGCAGATCGTCGAGGTCGCCGAGGTTTCCGACGAATCCGGCCTGCGCGCGGCCTGGAACGACGCCAACATCCAGGTGATCCGCTTTACAGCCGATATCGCACTGACCGACTCGCTGCCCGTGCGCGCGGCCGGCGACGTGATCGTCACCGGCTCGCCCACAGCAGGTCTGGACGGCAACGGCCATGGCTGCTTCCATACCCGCAACATCAGCTTTGGCGTACGCGAACTGACGATCCGGGGCTGCGACGGCCAGGCGCGCAACACAGAGGCCGCGCACGACGGCGGCGCGATTCTGTTCGAAGTCGACGATCCAGCGCTGCCCATGCCCGCACGCCTGCGCGTGGTCGGCAGCGAAATACGCGAAAACCAGGCCCTGAGCGGCGGCGCGATTCGGGTCGTTGGTGGCAGCGCCGAGCTGTTCAGCCTGCGCCTGATCGACAATGAGGCCATCAACCGGGGCGGCGCGATCAGTGTCGAATCGGCCGGAATCACGCTGCTGGATTCAGAACTCAGCGGCAATCGCGCGCTGGCCGGCGGTGCAATCGCGACGACCCTCGACGGCCGACTGGTGATGGCCGACACGCAGATCGTCGAGAACCGCGCGACCTTCGGCGGCGGAATCGCGGCAGAAGACGGAGCCGAAATCGACATTGAGCACAGCGAAATCTCGGCCAACCAGGCCGGCTTTGACGGTGCCGGTCTGTGGATCGTCGGCTCCAGCCTGCGCATCGATGCAAGCTCGATCAACCGCAATCAAAGCGGTGCGCTCGGCGGCGGTCTGGGCTTGCTCAACGGGGCCGAAGCCGAACTGACCAACGTGACCGTTTCGGGCAACAGTGCCGACACGTTTCGGGGTGGCGGCATCCATCTGCTCAATGCGCGCGCCCTGACCCTGCGGTTCGCAACCGTCTACGAAAATCGTTCCACCCAGGATGGCCAGCAACTGGCGATCACCGGAAGCGGCGCAATCGAGATCATCGCCTCGGTGGTCGGCGATGCCGCCCAGACCGACGGACCGGCATCGATCCGCCCGGGCGCCGTGCCGTTGACCGTCGGCTTCAGCCTGCTCGGTTCGGTCAGCGACCCCGAAGGCCTGGACCTCGACGCCGCCAGCGCGCGTCTGGCCGGACTGCCGGCCGGGCTGTCGGCGCTCCAGCGCAGCGATTCATTGACCGAACTGCATTTGCCGAACGACGACAGTCCGCTGATCGCTCGGATCGCGCGCGGTCAGGCCGGTTGCGGGGATCTCGTGACCCGCGACCAGCGCGGCCGTGCGCGTGCGGCCGACGGGGTATGCACCATCGGCAGCGTCGAGCGCCTGTCGCCGACACGCCCGGTGCCGACTCTGCATCCGTTTGCCCTGCTCGTCCTGGCGCTGGGCATGCTGATCAGCGTCGCTCTGCGGCGCGGATCTTGATTCAGCGACCCAGCTGACGCGCGAGGATTTCCACACCGCGCCGAATCTCGCCCGGCTCGGCGGCGGTAAAGCACAGGCGAACATGGGTCGGGTACGGTCCGAAGCTGGGGCCGGGCGCGACCAGCACGCCGGCTTCGGCCAGATCGCCGAGGAAACCATCCAGGCCGCGCTCGTCAAGCACCTCGGCAACATCCGGAAACAGGAACGTGCTGCCCCGCGGCGCGGGTAAACCGAGCATCGCGGCCGCTTCGCGCCCGAGCTCGGCATACTGTGCGCGCGCGGCATCGGCCCAATCCAGACCCGGGCCACCGAGCGCGTTGAATGCGGCCCGCTGCGAGGCCGAGCAGGCCGAGTAGTTGATGTTGGTCATGATGCGCTGGATCGCCTCAATCGCCGCCACCGGCCCGACCAGGTAGCCGCAGCGATTACCGGCCATGCCGTAGGCCTTGGAAAACGAGTGCACCGAAATCGTGCGTTCCGGTGCCAGCGCGCGGGTGTAGACATGCGCGCCATCGAACACGTGATCCTCATAGACATCATCGGAAAAAATCCACAACTCGTGCTCACGCGCCCAGTCCACCAACGCCTCCAGCCAGTCGCGTTCCAGCAAGCGGCCGGTGGGATTGTGCGGCGTATTCCAGTAGACCGCGACGCTGCGCCCGGAACGATGCTGCTCGAAGGCGGCCACGGCCTGCTCGGCCGTGCTTACGCCGTCGGCCGGCGCCATCAGCGGCACGTCGACCGGACGGGCGTGAAACGCGCGCACGCTACCGGCAATCAACGGCCAGTAAGGTGCCGCCAGCAGCACCTCCTCGTCCGGCCCGACCAGTGCGGCCACCGCCGCAGCCAGCCCGGCGGTTGCACCCGCGGTCACCAGCACCTGCGACGGGTTCGTATCAACCCCCGTGCGCGCGGCATGCAGTTGGGCGATGCGAGCCCGCAACTCCGGGTAACCCGCCACCGGCGAGTAGCGGTGCAGTCCGGGAAACTCGGCCACGCTGAGATCCTGCATCCGGCAGCCCACGGCCGGCTCCATCCAGGTATCGCCGACGTGCAGCGGCACCGGCGGCCGGCCGGAGCGCGGCATGCGCTGAAGACCTGAATACACGGCGCCACGAATCGAGTGCGCGGCCGATGAGAATGATGGGTGCTTGGGCATGGCAGTGGCTCCGACCGACGAGTTCCAAAAAGCGAGTTCCAACAGGCGAACGATACCGCATCAAGCCCGACCGGTACTGCCGGGCTGTGGCCGATATTGATGCTATGCTCAGCGCTCTCCGAGCCTTGCAGCCCCATCCCGATGAGCGACCCGGCCCAGGACGCCCCGCAGGTCAAGATCGTCGAAGTCGGCCCGCGCGACGGGCTGCAGGACGAGTCGCGCTACGTGCCGGTGCAGACCAAGCTGCGGCTGATTCACTGGCTGGCCGAGAGCGGTCTGGGGGATGTCGAGGTCACCAGTTTTGTCTCCCCGCGCTGGGTGCCGCAACTGGCCGACGCCGAAGAAGTCATGGCCGGTCTGAAACGACGCCCCGATGTGCGCTACCCGGTACTGGTGCCCAACGAGCGTGGCTATGAACGCGCGCGCGCAGCCGGCGCCGAGACGATCGCGGTGTTCTCGGCAGCCTCCGAAGCCTTCAACCAGCGCAACATCAACTGCTCGATCGACGAATCGTTTCGGCGCTTTCGCCCGGTTCTGGAGCGCGCCGGAGCCGACAACGTTCCGGTGCGCGGCTATATTTCCTGTGTAATGGGCTGCCCGTACCAGGGCGAGGTCGCGACTGCCGACGTGGTGCGCGTGGCCGAGGCACTGGTGGACTCGGGCTGCGACGAGATCTCGCTCGGTGATACCATTGGCGTGGGGACGCCGAAACGGATCGGCAATCTGATCGACGCGATTATCGGCTCGATCCCGCCGGAAAAGCTGGCCGTTCACCTGCACGACACCTACGGACAGGCGCTGGCCAATATCCTGGTGGCGCTGGACAAGGGCGTGCGCATCGTCGACTGCTCGGTAGCCGGCTTGGGCGGTTGCCCGTATGCGCGCGGTGCGACCGGGAATGTAGCGACCGAAGATGTCGTCTACATGCTGCATGGCTTAGGCATCGACACCGGTGTCGATCTCGAGACGCTGGCGCGCATCGGGCACTGGATTGCCGGCACGCTCGGTCGGCCCGGCAGCCGCGCCGGGACCGCGATCTACAACAAGACCTTTGGCGACTAGGACGACGCAGGAATGAAATTCGACGATCTCGGTGCAATCATCACCGGCGGCGTTTCCGGGCTGGGCCTGGCGGTGGCGCGCGAATTTGCCGCGCACGGCGGTCGCCTGGCGCTGCTCGATGTCAACGAGGCCGCGGCAGCGGCTGCGCTGCAATCCCTGGGTGAGCAGCGCGCGCGCTTCTGGAACGTTGATGTGACCGACGAGGACGCGGTCAGCCAGGCCATCGCCGAGGCCGAGTCCTTTCTCGGGCGCATCGACGTGGCGGTCAACTGCGCGGGCATCCTCGGTGCCGGACGCGTGCTCGGCAAGAACGGCCCGATGCCACTGGGCCGCTTCAGCTCGACGGTCATGGTCAACCTGGTCGGCAGCTTCAACGTCGCCAAGGCAGTGGCCGATCGCATGCAGCACAATTCGCCGAACGACGACGGCGAGCGCGGCGTGATCATCAACACGGCTTCGGTCGCGGCATTCGAAGGCCAGATCGGTCAGGCCGCCTATTCCGCTTCCAAGGGCGGTGTGGTCGGTATGACGCTGCCACTGGCGCGCGAACTGACTCGCTTCGGTATTCGTGTCAACACCATCGCTCCGGGCGTATTCCATACCCCGATGGTGGACACCATGCCCGAGGACATCCAGCAGGCGCTGGCCGACTCGGTGCCCTTTCCGAGGCGCTTGGGCAAGCCCGGGGAATTCGCCGCGTTGTGCCGCCAACTGGTGGAAAACGCCTACTTCAACGGCGCCACGATCCGGCTCGATGGCGCCATCCGGCTGGAGCCAAAATGATGGAAACCTTTGCCCGCATCCGCGAATTCGTCGAGCAGGAGTTCAAGGTGGTCTATGACGAGAAATTCGTGCTGGGCGTCGAGATCGAGACCGAAAACGGGCGTCACCAGAGCGTTTTCCTGGCCGAACTGAAGGACCAGGACGACCACCGCCATCTGCGCGTCGAGACCACGGTCGCCCCGCTGGCCGAGCACGACCCGACCAAGCTGCTGCGCATCAACCTGATGCTGCGTGCCGGGTACCTGGCGGTCGGGGACCTGGACGGCGTACCGTTCATCAAGCTTTGTCGCAACAGCCCTTACCGTTTCCTGACCGAAGACATGGTGACCAGCGATGTACATCGTATCGGTCGGCTTGGCGACAAGCTCGAACAGATGCTGGTCGATGGTGGCGACTGGTTCTGAACGTTTCAATCAACCCTTGTGAAGGACTCGCAGATGGATGCAATCAACGATGTAATCAACACGCTCGATACCGCCACCCTGCTGAGCTGGGGCTGGAAGGTACTGGCCGCATTGCTGATCTTTGTGATCGGTCGTTGGCTGGCACGGATGCTGGTCGGTACGCTCAAGCGAGTGATGGAAAAGCGCGGTCTCGATCCGATGCTGACCAGTTTCCTTGGTTCCATTCTCAACGCCATTCTGCTGGTCGCCATCATCATTGCCGCGGTCGGCCAGTTGGGCGTCCAGACCACGCCGCTGGTCGCCGTGCTCGGTGCCGCGGGCCTGGCCGTCGGTCTGGCCCTGCAGGGCTCGCTGGCCAATTTCGCATCCGGCGTCATGCTGGTGCTGTTCCGGCCGTTCACCAAGGGTGATTTTGTTGATGCCGGCGGCATCGCCGGTACGGTCGACGAGGTCGGTATCTTCAATACCATTCTGAACACGACCGACAACCGTCGCATCATCGTCCCCAACGGTCAGATTACCGGCTCGACGATCACCAACTTTTCGGCCTACGCAACCCGTCGAATCGACTTGACCATCGGCGTCGACTACGGCGACGACCTCAAGCTGGCGCGCGCGACCATCGAGAACGTCCTGACCGGGCACGAAAAGGTGCTCACCGATCCCGAGCCGACCATTCTGGTGATGGACCTGGCCGATTCCAGCATCAACTTCGCCGTCCGTCCGTGGGTTAATGCGCCTGATTACTGGGTGGTGCGCAGCGAACTGCTGGAGCAGATCAAGGTCGCGCTGGAAGGAGCCGGCTGTTCGATCCCTTTCCCCCAACGGGACGTGCACCTGCACCAGGTCGTGGACTAGATCGAGGCGAGACCTGGAAGGTCAATCTCCGGCGCTGCGCCTGATGCGGCGCCGGATTTGCCCAAAGTTGGCGTCACGGTCCCCAGAGCATTCGATCCAGCGCTGCCGAAGGCGCGTGACGCTCGAGATCAATGGCGTCGCCGACAAACACCACTCCCTCGGCCTCGAGCAACTCGCGCTGACGGCGGTGCTTCGCGCCGCCGGGCTTGAAACTGATCCGGCCCTGGGCGTTGACGACCCGGTGCCACGGCAGCTTCATCGACTTCGGCGCCAGCCCGAGCGCTCGGCCCACCAGCCGTGCCCGACCGGGCAGACCGGCCAGCCGCGCGACTTCGCCGTAATTGAGCACGCAGCCGGCCGGAATGCCGGCGACCACGTCCCAGATTCGCGGATACCGGTCATCGGATTGGGTTGCGCGTTCGCTCTGAACCATGACGCGTTCAAGCATAGCATCGGCGTCGTGCTCAGAACCCGAACCGCAGCGAGGCCCAGGCATTGCTGTTGGACTCGAACTGGCCGAAGAAGCTGGACTGGTCCCGTCCCTCGAACAGGTTGAAGCCGGCCGCAAGCATCCAGGCATCGGTCGCCTTCCAGCTCCATGAACCGCGCAGATACGCATCCTCATCCGATGGCGATGCGAACGTGAACAGCGACCAGGTCACGTTCTGCGAGTGTGTCAACCAGCTCAGGCGCAGCGTGAACAGGTGGCGGTTCTCATCCGGGCCAGCAAGCTCCGGCGGCTGCTTGCGTTGCAAGGCTTCGAAGTCCAGCGTGCGTTCGAGATAGTATTGCCCCCCGAGCATCAGATCGGGCATGAGTTCCTGCTCGTAACCGACCAGCAATCGCAGCTGGCTGTTGGGCACGAACGGGTCGCTGCCGCCCAGATCGTCACGCGAGCGATACCAGGCGGTCTCCGCCGAGAGAATCCCGGTGTGCAGCGGGCCACGCGCGCTGCCGCCCCAGGCTGAAAGTGCCGGGAACGAAGGCCTTCCGGTGACGGAGTCGAAACCGCCGGGACTTTTCCAGAAGCCTCTGTAGCCGTAGGCTGCCATCTCCCAGCCCGCAACCATTCGATGCACGCGCAGCGCCCATTCGGCATCACCGAAAGTGTCTTCGGGAACCATTGGATCGAAATCAGCATTGCGGCCAACGACTTCACCGGCGCGCGGATCAAACAAGCTCAGACGGTCCGGGTCCAGGTAGCGGTCGGGGTCGAAGCGCGGTGTGTAGACAAGGTCGACATTGAACACCGGTAAAAAGATCGAGGCCCGCACCGCATCGGACGGCGCCTTGAGGTATTCGACGTCGCGGCCGGCGAAAAAGGAGTTCCAGTCCTTGGGAAACAGGTCATTGAGAAACAGCAGATCGCCCACGCCCCAGGTCAGCACCTGGCGACCCAGTCGAAGATCAAGCTTCTCGCCCAGCGGCGTGGCAACAAACGCCTCGCGCAGATCCAGCCACCCGCTGCCGCGCTCCAACCCGATCGCCTGCGAATCGGCAACCTCGTCGTAGACGAAATCAGCAGTCAGACGCAGCAGTGCCTCGCCGAAGTACTGGTCCCGCGAAAGCTGGAGCCGTGTCTCGCCCAGCGACAAGGCACGTTGATTGGGATCACTCTGCAATCGAACCCCGGCGCGCGCTTCCCAGAAGCCGGTGAACGGCGACAGCAGCCGATCCAGGATCGATCCGCTTTTTGCGTCGTTAACATCGTTTTCCGAATCGCCCTGTTCGGTCTTCTCATCCAGCCCGGCCGGCAATGGCGGCGGCCCGCCAAGCCCGGCCGGCAGCGACGGCTCCTCACGCTCCTGCGCGTGCACAAGCGCAGGCATTGCGCAGGACATGATCAGCAGGAGGGGCGCGGTCCAGCCCATGGTGTGCATGTCTAGTGGGCCATGCGGTTAATTAGGTAACGCTCAGAGCCGCTGTGCCGGTGCGAATCAAGGCGCGTTTCGCAGGGAA
>JAVVDV010000016.1:0-63388 GCA_032251355.1 Wenzhouxiangellaceae bacterium | reverse complement strand
CGTAGTGATCCTGAAACGGCGGCGGCACCCCGCGCGGCTTGCGCGGGTAGTTGCTGGCATGCAGGCGGGCCCCGCAAAACCAGCAACCCGACTGCCGGCAGTCATCCGCCAGCGCAACATCCAGGACAAAAAGCGCCTCGTGAAGACTGGCATTGCAGAGAAATTTGTGGGACATTGGAGGTCTCTTTGGTGTGTGGTAACAACAAAGAGACCCTCTCGGGGGGCTTCTAGTCAAGCTCTCCGAGGGGGATTACCTGCTTTCCATCAAAGAATCTGACCAGAAACGGCCCTGAAAGCATCAAATTGGGTGGTCATGCTGAGTACGAATCAACCCTGCAGTGGCGCGAACGCCTGCTGGGGCCTGAACACCCGGATACGCGGGCCGCGCTGGACAACGTCGCCCGGGCGCATCTTGCCCTGGGCCAGCCGACCCAGGCGCTGGAAACGGCGAAACGCGCGTACGAGGCGCAGCGCGCCACACTGCCAACCGGTGATGCCGACCTGCTGTCGAGCATCCGGCTGATCGCCGACATCCACCGGCAGGCGGGCGAACATGGAGAGGAAATCGCCTGGCGCCGGCGCTTGCTTGACGAGTTGGACGCCAGCGACGAATTCGCCGCTCGCGAGAACGTCGAATCGAGCCTGCGTCTGCTCACGCTGCTGGGTTCGCCCGATTCCGGAGAAGACGCCACGACTGTTCTGGAAGTCATCGAAAAACAGCTGGAGCAAGGCGGCGAAGAACTGGATTCTCTCAGGGCCGACTATCGCCGGTTGACCGATCAGTCCTCGTGACTTCTCCGCCAGCACGGCCGTCCAATTCTCGACGACGCGGTTGCGTCGCGCGCGTTTGGCACCGTAAAGCGCTTCGCCAGCTCTGCGCATGACGTTTTCCATCCGGTCGGCATCAGCATTGATTGCCGTCAGTCCGATACTCCGGGTGATCCGGGCTAGGATTGTTTGCAGATTTCTCCACCGGCGTGTTGCATGGCACTGGCGAGTTTGGCGTCGAACGTCGCCAGGGTTGATCCCGTGCGCATTGCCAACTCGAGGTAGGTTGCGTCGTAGGCGGTAAGCTGGAACTGCCGGCCCAGGGCCATGATGATTTCCTGACGGCGCGAGATTTCGGCATCGTCGGTAATGATGGGCAGTTGCGAAAGGCGCTGCAAAAAGTCGACCACTTGCGCTTCTTTTGCCACGCCGCGCCGTTCGGCAACCAGCAAAGCATTGGCCACCTCGATATGCCAAAGGCTGGGGACCAGAGCGGGCTGTTCGGCGATGGCATCGAGCAGCCGATCGGCCAGGGCGACCTCAGCGGGATCAGCGCGCTCGAAAATCCAGGCCAGGGCGGCGGATGCGTCGAGCACCAGGCTCATCGACGGCCTTCGTCGATCCAGCGTTCCAACTCGGCGGCATCCACGCCCTTGATTCTGGGCAAGGCGCGCATTGCCGCGACCGCCCGTCGAATGTCGTCCTCGCCGGGACGCCCCACGGGCACCAGGTCCGCGACCGGCTTGCCGCGAAGCGTGATGGTGTAGCGGCGTCCTTCCCGAACCTCACGCAAAAGCTCCGGCAATTTGGTCTTGGCGTCGTAGGAGCCGATTTCGGGGTACATGATGACGATCTCTATAGACTGGTCGGTTGGTTGGTCTATTGTACGCCTGTTTCGGTGTGAATCGCGGCCGGAGCCGGGTCACGACGGGTCGGAGTTGAAGCCCGTGAGACCGAGCCCGGTATGTAAGCCGCGGAAAATAGCGGCTGGGTGTTATTGTCTTCAAGGTGCCGCATGACACCCGCGGCGAGGCGCTCGCGGCCCGCTGCGGTGATTAGTCGGATGCCGCGGTTTCGGCTCGGCTTTCCACTTCGGTCCGCAAGTATGATCGGAAATACCGATCAATTATTGGCTTCGATCCATCGCCGGCAGGCCGGCTCCTACAGGGATTTGTTCGGAATCCGGAATTGCGCGCCAGACTCGAAGGGGCAGGATGGTGCCTTCAACCCTTTGAAGGGAAAGCAGTGTTCTCGCGCGGGAATTTGGTGGGCCGTGAAGGACTCGAACCTTCAACCAACGGGTTAAAAGCCCGGTGCTCTACCACTTGAGCTAACGGCCCGGTTGAGGCAAGTCGAGAAGTATACCCGATGGATGCGGCAACTCGCAGCCAAGCGTCGCGGTAGGATTCGCGTCATGGTCACCCGCTTCCGCCTTCCCTGCCCTGCCGCGCTTGCCAGTTTTCTGCTGCTGGCCGCGTTCGGAACGTCGGCCCAGGAAATCTACATCTGGGAAGACGAGCACGGCATCAAGCACTTCAGCGACCGGCGGCCGGACGGTGAGTACGAGATTGAAGTCCAGCGCGCCATCGCCGAGCCGCGCGAAGCGGTAACGATGACCAATATCGGCACGCGCACCGAACCGCAGTGGCGCTTCAGTAATCGGCTGGCCGGCACGGTGACGGTCGAGGTTCGCCTGACAGAAGCCGAAAACATCGTCACCGAGCCGGCGCTGCCGGCACGACTGGAACTGCCGGCCCACGGCCATCGCGATGTGCTGATCGGCGCGCTGAACGAACGGCGCGGCTGGCGCTACGGCATCGAGATGCAGGCCGTGCCCGGTCCGCTGAATCCCGCCGTGGATTCGGATGCGCGCTACCGGCTCCCGTTCCGCGAAGCCGCCGTATCGATCGGACAGGGTTTCGGCGGCCGGTTCAGTCATGCCGGTCCGCAGAGTCGCTATGCCGTCGATTTCTCACTGCCGGTCGGCACACCGGTCCTGGCCGCGCGCGCCGGCACGGTGATGGACGCCGAGCGCTGGTTTTCCGGCAATGGCCAAGACCTCGAGCGCGACGGTCCGCGCGCCAATCATGTTCGAATCCTGCACGACGACGGCAGCATGGCCGTCTACGCCCACCTCGATTACAGCGGCGTGTCGGTGCGCCCGGGCCAGCGCGTGCGCGGCGGCGAGGAAATCGGCCGCTCGGGCAACACCGGCTACTCCACCGGCCCGCACCTGCATTTCGCGGTGCAGATCAACCGCGATATGCAGCTGGTCTCGATTCCGTTTCGGATGAACGACGAGGAAGGACGGTTCATCCGCATGGAAGCGCCCGACTGAGTCGCTCCGAGAGGGCCACATATCACTGCGAGGCGCAGTCAGCCAGCCGCGGGCGGGTCAGACGCACCAGAGAATGACCACCGTTGCCGAAGGCCTCGGAATTGCTCTCCCAGGTCACCTTGCCGGAGTCTTCGTCGGAGAATTCCAGGCGAACCCGGCCCCAGGATTCACGCTCGATCGCGTCAGGATCGAACGCTGGACCGAACACGCCTCCGGTGGGCTGCACCATCTCTTCGACTTCGATGACCGCAAGCCGCAATTCCGGATCGCTTGGGCCGATCGGCATGTTGACGGGCACTTCGACGGTACCGACACCCATCATCCATGCCTGCAGGCCGCTTCCATCCGGCCGGTACGTAAACCAGTAGACCAGGGCGTTTCCATCCGGAATGAACTCGATCAGGAACCCTTCGCCGGAGCGCTCCGGGTCGAACCAGGCGCCGGACAGCCACTGCTGCGAACGCCGGTTTTCGCACGTTGAACCCGCCAGCCGGGTCAACTGCCGGTATTCGAACCGGTCGGAAAGAAACGAAATCACGCAGGGGGACACCGGCGCGTCGGGTTGAGTGGAGACCTCCAGCGGCGGGCAGCCGCGAAAATCGGTGAATTCGCGCTCGAACTGCATCGTGTCCGGACCCAGCCGATCGGCGCGCAACGCACCAGTTACGCGCAGCGCGATGTTTTCCTCGTTCTGCCGCAGGCCGGCGCCGAAATCGCCGCGGGTTTCCATCAATCCGGGCCACTCGATGTGGTTATCGAACACGCGCCCGAGCTCGAAAATCCACATCTGGTTGCCGTCGAGATCGAATCCGAACGAGTACAGCAAGGCCTGATTGCCCGGCAGGAAGTGAAACGACACACCCTCGCCGGAACGCCCGGGTGCAAACCAGGAACCGCTCACCGCCGTATCCACCGCAAGACGGGAACGGTTCTGGCAATCACGCCAGTTCGCGCCGCCGACGTGATGCGCGGAAATCCATTCGTCGATTTCCTCATCGGCGTTCAGCGCATTCCAGCACAGGTTCAGACCAACGGCCTCCTCCAACGACAGCTCGGTGATTTCGGGCGGCACCATGCCGCTGAATGCGTTATCGGCAACGTCGATCCGGGCCCCGGGCGGATCGCCGATGGCCGCGAACGCGTTGGCCAGCCCGGCATCGAGGAAGTTGCCGGAAAGATCCAGTTCCTGAATCTCAAAGCGCTCCCAGTCATCCGGAACATGGCCCTCGAAGGCATTCTCTGCCAGGCTCAGCCGCCCGAGTGTCGAAAAGAAATCCGGCCGGGATGTGTCGAAGTTCACGCCGTCGTGCGCGGCCGGCAACGGCCCGGAAAGCAGGTTGCGCGACAGGTCGACGCGCCCCAGCCAGAACGGAACCCGGTCCAGCGGACCCTCGATGCGATTACCGCTGAGATCGATGGCAACTGCCGGAATCTGGAAGATGTCGGTGTCGAAAGGATCGCCGTTGCCGATGGAGCCGGTCAGGTTGTTGTCGGGCAGCGCGATTTCGGCGACTTCGGTAAAGCCCCAGACCGGGTTTGCCCGGCACGTGATGCCGTACCAGTCGCAAATCGACACATCCGGATCCAGCCAGCCATCCTTGTTGAACCACTCATCGCCGCCCATGGCCTGGTAAAACTCGACCAACAGTCCTTCGGGCAACGGCGGCGGGGGCGTCAGCGCCGCACCCGGAAGCGGCAACAGGAAGGCAATGAGCAGCACGACTGACGCCGGCCCGAGGCCAATCCGATGGGGGCCCACGATTCCTTCGCTACGGATCGAACATTCCATGATTCGCCTCCATGGCAGCCCATCGAAACCAAGCACGAGGGTAGCGCACTTGTCGAGCATTGGCCACTCGCGCGGTTTATGGCCCTGCTCGAATTCCGCTATCGGTCGCCACAACCCCGGACTGAACAGGGCATTACAATGATGGGTTGATCCCCGCCAACAGAATCCAGGCCGTGACCCAGCTACCCGAAGAAATCGCCCGCCGCCGAACCTTTGCGATCATCTCGCACCCGGATGCCGGCAAGACCACGCTGACGGAAAAATTCCTGCTGTTCGGCGGCGCGATCCAGCTGGCCGGGTCGGTCAAGGCCCGAAAGGCCTCGCGCCATGCGACCTCCGACTGGATGGAGATGGAGAAGGAACGCGGCATTTCGATTACCTCGTCGGTGATGCAGTTCCCGTATCACGACGCCATCGTCAATCTGCTCGACACACCCGGCCACGCCGATTTTTCCGAGGACACCTACCGCGTGCTGACCGCGGTCGACTCGGCGCTGATGGTGATCGACTGCGCCAAGGGCGTGGAGGAACGCACGATCAAGCTGATGGAGGTCTGCCGGCTGCGCGACACGCCGATCTTCACCTTCATCAACAAGCTCGACCGCGAGGGCCGCGAGCCGATCGAGCTGCTCGACGAGGTCGAGACCGTGCTCGGCATCGAATGTGCGCCGATCACCTGGCCGATCGGCATGGGCCGGCGGCTCAAGGGCATTTACCACATGCTCCGGGATGAAATCCATCTCTACGAGTCGGGCCGCAACTACCTGCGCCAGGAACCGAAGATCATTGCCGGGCTGAACAGTTCTCAGGCCGATGAAGCACTGGGCGATATGGCCGAAGAACTTCGCGAGGAGATCGAGCTGGTCAAGGGCGCCAGTCATGAATTCGACGCGGCGCGGTACCTGAAAGGCGAGCAGACGCCGGTGTTTTTCGGCTCGGCGCTGAACAACTTCGGCGTCATTCCGCTGCTCGATGAATTCGTCGAGCACGCGCCGTCGCCGCAGCCGCGTGCGACGCTGGGGCGGATGGTCGAGCCCGGTGAGAACAAGCTGACCGGCTTTGTGTTCAAGGTCCAGGCCAACATGGACCCGGCCCACCGCGACCGCATGGCCTTCATGCGCGTGTGTTCGGGCGTGTTCACCAAGGGCATGAAACTGCACCACGTCCGGCTCGGCAAGGAACAGCGTACCCACGGCGCGCTGACCTTCATGGCCGATGAGCGCGCCGCAGCCGAGGAAGCCTTCCCCGGCGACATCGTCGGCCTGCACAACCACGGCACGATCGGCATCGGCGATACCTTCACCGAAGGTGAGAACCTTCAGTTCGCCGGTATCCCGAGCTTCGCGCCGGAGCTGTTCCGGCGCGTGCGGCTGAAGGATCCACTCAAATTGAAAAGCCTGACGAAGGGCCTGACCCAGCTGTCCGAGGAAGGCGCGACGCAATTCTTCAAGCCGCTGATGGGCAACGACCTGGTGCTCGGCGCGGTCGGTCTGCTGCAGTTCGATGTGGTTGCCTACCGTCTGGCCGACGAATACAACTGCGAGGCAATCTTCGAGAACGTCAACGTCGCGACCTGCCGCTGGGTCTCGACCGACAACGAGCGCGACCTGGAGAAGTTTCGCGACAAGAACATTCAGCATCTGGCCGAAGACGGCGGCGGCCGGCTGGTCTACCTGGCCCCCACCCGGGTCAACCTGCAGCTGGCCCAGGAACGTCACCCCGAAATCACCTTCCGCGCCACCCGCGAGGTCAGTGTCTACGTCGCAACCGACAAGGCCGCCTGAGCTGAAGATGCGGCGACATCACGCGCGCTTGCCTGCCGACCGGCACAATGCGCGATCTGAATTCGCTCTGGCTTTCCGATGAACGCGCTGGCCGTCTCGCGCCATTATTTTCCCGATGCCGACCGCCGGCGCGCGCTGCACGCGCTGGCGCTGCCGATCATCGGCGGGATGATGTCGCAGAACATCCTCAACCTGGTCGATATCGCGATGGTCGGGCGGCTGGGCACGCGCGAGCTGGCCGCGGCCGGGCTGGGTTCGTTTGCCAACTGGCTGGCGATGGCCTTCATTCTCGGACTGGCCACCGGCGTGCAGGCCATCTGCGCGCGCCGGGTCGGTCAGGCCGCGCACGGTGAAATCGCCGTTCCGCTGAACGGCGGTCTGCTGCTGGCGCTGATTCTCGGCGTGCCGCTGGCGGCCGTGGTGATCGTGCTTTCACCGGCATATTTAAGCCTGCTCAACCCCGACCCGGCCGTGGTCGAGGCGGCCACGCCCTACCTGCAGATTCGACTGGTCGCGCTGGTCGCGGTCGGCATGAATTTCTCGTTTCGCGGCTACTGGGCTGCGGTCCACCGCACCGGGCTGTATCTGACCACGCTGCTGATCATGCACGCGGTCAATATCTTCCTGAACTGGGTGCTGATCTTCGGCAACCTCGGCGCGCCGGCGCTGGGGGTTTACGGTGCGGGCCTTGCGACCACGCTGTCGATCTTCCTCGGCACGCTGATCTACTTCATCTTCGGCATCCGCCATGCCTGGCACGAGGGCTTCCTGCATCGGCTGCCGTCGCGCTCGGTGCTGCTGGCACAGCTCAAGTTGTCGCTGCCGTCGAGCCTGCAGCAGTTGTTCTTCGCCGCCGGCATGGTCGCGCTGATTTCCATCGTCGGCTATATCGGCACGCGCGAGCTGGCCGCGGTCCATGTGCTGCTGACCCTGGGCCTGTTGATCGTGCTGCCGGCAATTGCCTTCGGCATGGCCACCGCAACACTGGTCGGCAACGCGCTGGGCCGCGAAGAGATCGAGAATGCGCGGCTGTGGGGCTGGAACGCGATGATCTACGTCGGCACCCTCGGCGCGCTGCTGGGCCTGGGCGTGATCGTATTCGGCAAACCGATCCTCGGCTTCTTCCTGACCGATCCGGACACGCTGGCGGTCGGCTACGTGCCGATGCTGATCACCGGCACCATCATCGGCATCGACACCGCGGGGCTGGCGGTAATGCACGCCCTGCTCGGCGCCGGTGACACCCACAAGGTCATGAAGATCACCGTGGTCGCGCAGTGGCTGGTATTCCTGCCGCTGGCGGTCCTGGTCGGACCGGTGCTCGGTTACGGGCTGATTGGCGTCTGGCTGCTGTACGCGCTGTACCGGATCGGCCAGACCGTCTGGTTTGCTGCGGCCTGGAAACAGGGACGCTGGGTCGACATAAAAGTGTAGTTGCGCGACGGTTCTGCCGCTACACTCGGTCGAGTCGTCTCGCAAGGGCTGCTGATGAGCCAACTGATCGGATTGCCGGGCATCGTGCTGTTGCTGCTGCTGGCGTGGGCGTTCTCGGAGCATCGCCGCCAATTGCAGTGGCAGACGATTGCGGTCGGGCTGGGGCTGCAGCTGGGGCTGGCGATCTTCGTGCTCTGGGTGCCGTTCGGCAAGACCGTGTTCGAGACCCTGGGCTCGGGCTTTGTCAAGCTGGTCAGCTTCACGCAAGTCGGTTCCGAGTTCATCTTCGGTGATCTGGCCAACGCCGATGCTTCGGGCTTCATCATTGCCTTCCAGGTGCTGCCGACCATCATCTTCTTCGCCGCGCTGATGGCCTGCCTCTACCATCTTGGCCTCATGCAGCGGATTGTCGAGGCGATGGCCTGGGTGATGGTGCGCTTCATGAAGGTCTCCGGCTCGGAATCATTGGCCACGGCGGCCAATTCCTTTGTCGGCCAGACCGAAGCGCCGCTGGTGGTGCGGCCGTTCATCAACGGCATGACGCGCTCGGAACTGTTCGCGCTGATGACCGGCGGCATGGCAACGATTGCCGGCGGCGTGCTGGCCGCCTACGTGATGCTGCTCGGCGGCAGCGATCCGGCGCAGCAGGCATTTTTCGCAAAGCATCTGATCTCGGCCTCGATCATGGCCGCGCCGGCCGCGCTGGTGGTCGCCAAGATCATCCTGCCCGAGCGCGAAGCCTCCGAAACCATGGGCCTGGTCAAGACCACGATCAAACGCGAGCATACCAACCTGATCGAGGCGGCCGCAGCCGGTGCCGGCGAAGGTCTGAAGCTGGCCCTGAACGTCGGTGCGATGCTGCTGGCCTTCCTCGCCCTGATCGCGCTGATCAACTGGCCGCTGGGCTGGATGGGTTCGGTGACCGGCATCGAGGCGCTGATCGGCCAGCCGCTGAGCCTGGCGCTGATCCTGGGCTGGATCTGCGCGCCACTGGCATTCATCGTCGGTGTGCCGGCCGACGAGGTGGTCACGGTCGGCGGCCTGATCGGCCAGAAAATCGTCGCCAACGAATTCGTCGCTTATGTCGCGCTGACCGACATGCAGAGTCAACTGTCCGATCGCGCGGTGCTGATCTCAACCTACGCGCTGTGCGGCTTTGCCAACTTCTCGTCAATGGCGATCCAGCTCGGCGGCATCGGCAGCCTGGCTCCCGAACGCCGCTCGGAACTGGCCCAGCTCGGCCTGCGCGCGATTCTCGGCGGCACCATCGTCAGCCTGCTCAACGCCGCCTGGGCCGGCCTGCTGGTTGCCGGATAGCCTAAAAGGCACCTGATTACGTAATCATCTCAGCCAGTGGTCGCGCTCTCGATCAAGCTGCTGTTTTTGATTGAAACCGCAAATGAACGCGAATGAACGCAAAGGACATGAGCGCAAAAATACGTCCATCCAATGCCAAATCCAACCGTTGCGCGACGTTTTCGGCTGAAACCTTCACTCAGCTCGGTGGCTTGAAGTCGTAATTCGCGTTCATTTGCGTGTATTTGCGGTTCAAACGCCTTTTCAATTCGACGGCCGACGATCACCAGACCTCTGCTGTACCAAGTACGTAATCAGGAAAAGGCATGCAGCGCCACGGCGTGACCGGCGACGGGCCGCAGAAATCGTGAAAATCGATCAGGAACGCGGCTGCTTGTCCAGGTTCCAGAACACCGTCGTGCCGGGCGTTTCGAGCAGGCCTTCAATCCGTGGACTGGTCGCGATCGGCAGCGTCCACTGGCCGATCAACACGTACGGCACCAGTTCGTAGGCGCTTTGCTGGATTGCTTCGGCCAGCTTCAGGCGCTGTTCATCCGAGGTCACCGCGGCGAATTGCCCGATCAAGGCCTGGTGGTCGGCATCGCAGGGCCAGCCCGGCCAGGCGCGCTCGCAACTGGCGTGAAGCATGATGTTGCCGACCGGGTCGGCGATGTTGATGCCGGGCCAGTAGGTCAGCCCAAGATGCCAGCCACCCGCCTCCGGCGCGGCACGGTTGGACCGGCGCGCGGCCAGGGTGCCGAAGTCCATCGCCACCAGCTCGATATTGAAACCGACGTCACGCAACTGCTCGGCCAGCACCAGGGTTGCGATGTTCATGAACAGGATGTCGGTCGGATGCAGGGTGATGATGGGCCGACCGTCGTACCCCGATTCTGCCAGCAGCGCGCGCGCACGCTCCGGGTCGTTCCCGATTCCCGCGGGCACGCCGGCCGAACTCGCCAATGGCGAACCGCAGACGAAAAAGGCATGACAGACCTGGGTGATTGCCGGATCGCCAAACATGGCCTGCAGGATTTCAGCCTGGTCGATCGCATACAGCAGGGCTTGCCGGGCGCGCGGATCGTCGAACGGCGGGTGCAGGTGGTTCATGCGCAGCATGCCCTGCGTGCCCAGCGGATCGGTGCGGGTGATCTGCAGTCCCTCGCGCCGCAACAGCGGCAGGAATTCCACCGCTGGGTTTTCGACCAGGTCGATCTCGCCGGCGGCCAGCGCCAGCACCGCCGATTGCGGATCACGGATGTTCAACCATTCGACCCGCTCGACTCGGGCGTGCTTGCCCCCGGCGGTGCCGCTGGCCGGCTCCGGGCGCGGCCGGTAGTCGGCAAAGCGCCGGTACACGACCTGCCCGCCCGGCACCCACTGCTCGGCCACAAACTCGAACGGGCCGGAGCCGATCACCTCGCGCACCGGTGTGGACGGATCGGTGCGCGCCAACCGCTCGGGCATGATCACCGGAATCGGCCCACCGGTCTTCGACAGCGCCTGCAGCATCAGACCAAAGGGCCGTGACAGCTTCCAGCGCACCGTCCGATCATCCAGTATGCCCAGGTTCTCGGTGATGGCGAGCATCTGCCGACCATAGGCGTCGCGTGCACCCCAGCGTTCCAGGGATGCCACCACGTCGATCGCGGTTACCGGCGTTCCGTCGTGAAACAGCAGCCCCGGGCGCAGCGTGAATGTCCATTCCGTGCCATCTTCGGACACGGTCCAGGTCTCGACCATCTGCGGCTGCGGCCGCTGTTCGGCATCGCGCGCGAACAGCGTGTCGTAGACCAGCAAGGCATGGCGCTGGACAATGCCCATGGTGGTGACGATCGGATCCAGCGACTGCAGGTCGGCATGCATCACGGCACGAATCGTGTCGCTGTCATCCTCGACCTCGCAGCCGGCCAGCAGCAGGCCGCTCAGCACCATCGCAACCATCGACACGAAACGGCCGCCCCGGGGGCGGCCGCTGTCTTGCATCAAGGCTACCGGTTCGCGGTCGACCAAGCGCTTACAGTCGCACCGCCGCACCGACGTAAAACTCGGTACCGATCGGATCGAAGGTGTCCGGGAAGGTATTGGCGCGGCGCTGGTTGGCACCGATCAACGGCGGCTTGTTGTCGAACACATTGTTGATCCCGCCCCAGAACGAGAAGCGTTCGGACAGATCGTAGTTGAACGACAGGTCAACGTACTGCTCGCTGTCGAACTTCGGCACCGGGAAGTCGGCCGCGCTCGGCCCGGATTCACCGCGACGCGCCGGGATGACGATGCGGTCGAGTTTGACGCTGTCGAGCCAGCGGTGACGCAGGTTCAGGCTCAGCGCTCCGGTCGTCCAGGTCAGGCTGGTGAAGGTCTTGAACTCCGGCCGCGGCTCGCCACAGATGCCGCTGCCGAATGCACCCACGCATTTGTTGGTGATCTCGGGCAGGTCCTGCAATGGCGTCAGCGTGAACTCGTCCACCCAGGTGCCGACGAACTGCAGGTCGAAGCGACTGAAATCACTCAGCAATCCGAAACCGGCTTCAAATCCGTAGTTGACCTGGAAATCGATACCGCTGGTCTCGAGCTTGCCGATGTTCTCGTTCAGCGCCTCGACCAGGAACGGACTCTGGATCACGCCGGTCTCGGGGTTGCGCGACACCGCCTGGCAGGCCGTGCTGTTGATGTCCTGCAGCTGGTTGAAGCACAGGTTGAGGATGCTGCCGACGCCGCCGGCCAGTGGCGCGATGGCGTCCTCGACTTCGATATCGAAGTAATCGATGGTCACCCGCAATCCTTCAACGAACGCCGGCTGCCAGATCGCGCTCAGCGTGAAGGTGTCCGAGGTTTCCTCGCCGAGATCCGGGTTGCCGCCGAACAGGCCCGGCACTTCCTGGTTGGGCTGAACGGCTGCGTTGCCGACCAGCCCGGCCGGCACGCCCGAAGCGATGCACAGCTGGTTCAGGGTCGGATCGCTCTCGGCACCGGGCCGGGCACAGGGGTCGGTGGCCTGGATCGGGAACTGGCGCTGGCCACCGAAGGCCTCGCCGACGTTGGGCGCGCGAATCGCGCGCTGGAACTGGCCACCCAGCGACAGCTCGGGAGTGATTTCCCAGTCGACACCACCGAAGTAGGTCCACACCCCGCCGACCCGATCGAGATCGTAGTCGGAATAGCGCCCGGCACCGCGCAGCGACAGCAGCTCGACACCCGGAAGGTCGGCCAATACCGGCACCGACACCTCGGCGAACACTTCCCAGACATCGATTTCGCCATCGGTCGCATTGATCGGGTTGAAGCCGGCCACGTCGCCGCGGGCCAGCAAGTCATCCGGGCGGAAGTCAACCGAACTGGAGCGCCACTCAAAGCCCAGTGACGCGCCCAGCGGACCCGCAGGCAGATCGGTCACCTGCGTCGTCAGCGTGCCGGCCGCGACCTGCAACTCCGTCACATCCGAGTTGCTCGATGTCACCGCGATGAAATCGACCCCGGCCTCGGAGATGTTCGGCCCGAACGGGTTGACCGCCGGCTGTCCGCCGGGGCCGCTGCCTGAAAGCAATCCCTCGGAGAAGCGTGACAGCGACACGTTACCGATCTGTATCTGGGTGTTGTCCGAGCGCGCGAACGAGTAGTACAGATCGAAACTGTTGTTGGTGAACCAGTCACCACCGGCATCACCGAGCTCGCCACGAATGCCGCCCAGCACGCGCCAGGCATCGCGCTCGTCGCGGTTCAGACGCGGACCGACCTCGCTCAGGCGTCGCTGGATGCCCAGCGGCACAATACCGTCGTTGGCCGCGGCGCCCGCCTGATTGGCATCGATGATCCGGAACACCTCACGCAGCGGCTCGCCGATGAACGGGTTGTCGACTTCGATCGGCAGAGTGGAATTGATGAAGCTCGAGGCAAACCCGACCGTGGTTTCGTTGTAACTGTACGAAGCCTCGGTGTAGGCCTCGATATCGTTGCTCAGGTCGTAGCGGCCCATCGCCGTGATCGTCCAGCGCTCCTGCGGCACGCGCAGAAAGTTGTCCTCGGCATAGTTGAACCGGTCGGGATTGGAGAACGGGCGAACGTTGCGGCCCGACTCGTCGGGAATGAAGCCCAGCGCACCGAGCCCGCCCAGACCGGCCGCGGCCAAGGCGTCTTCCAGCCCCGGAACGGCTGCAGCGTTGGCACCAAACGGCAGCCCCGAAAATCGACCGAACGGCACGAAACTGCTGCCGACCGCGGCGTTGCTGCCAACCGGCAACAGCGTCGGCACACCATCGACGCGCCCGTCGCCCAGCACCACCGTGGAGAAACCGCGATCATCGCTGTCGATCTTGTCGCGATCCAGGTAGTTGATCGAAATGACCGCATTGCCGCGGCCGCCATCGAAATTGCCGCCCATGGTGACGGTGTAGTCCTGGATCCAGCCATCGCCGCGCGAGTCGCGATGCACCTGCGCACGCGCCTCGACGCCCTCGTAGTCGTCTTTCAGGATGAAGTTGACCACCCCGGCCACGGCATCCGACCCGTACACGGCCGACGCGCCACCGGTCACCACCTCGACCCGCTCGACCAGCGCGGCCGGAATGGTGTTGATGTTGGTCACCTGGGTGGAATCGAAGAATACGTAGCGCCTGCCATTGACCAGCACCAGGTTGCGGGCCGACCCCAGGCCGCGCAGGTCCAGCGTCGCGGCCCCGGTACCGGTTGCGCTGGCCAGCGAGTTCGAGGCCGCGGTGGTACCCGGCACGAACTGCGGCAGTTCATTCAACACCTGCTCGAGGTTGGTCTCGCCGGAGAACTGGATCGAGTCGGCCGACACCGCCTGCACCGGCACCGCGGCCGAACGCTCAGAGCGCGCCAGGCGCGAGCCGGTCACGACGATGGTATCGGGTTGCTCGACAGTCGGCGACTCGCCCTCGGCGTCACTGACACGATCCTGAGCCAGCAACGAAAGCGGCGCAATCGCGATGGCGGCGGAAACGGCAAGGGCAAGTCGTGATTTCCTGAGCAATGGTTCCATCTTCAAAAACTCCGTTGGGGTCGATTGATCAACGCGCGATTGAACTCGCCGAATGATGCCACCGTTGCCCGACATCAATCAGAATGATTGGTAAGAGTATCAGAACGAAATGTTCACAATCGGTCACAGGGCGGTTTCATTTCTGGAACGATACTTTCGACGCGATGCAGGAGTGATGATGGCGAACGGGCTGACGCAACGAAGTGAAGCATGTACCGGGCTGACCGCCTGGCTGTGGGCGACGCCCAACAGCCGGCGGGTCAGCATCCTGTTCGAGGAACTGGGACTTGACTACCGGGTGATTCCCGTCGATATCCGTGCAGGAGAGCAGTTCGCTCCCGAAATTCTGGCGATGAATCCGTTCGGCAAGATTCCGATCGTTACCTGGACGCCAGAGGCGCACCGGCGAGTGCTGTTCGAGACTGCGGCCATTCTCGTGCACTTCGGGGGGCAAGACGCGCGTTTGCTGCCTGCCGATGGCCCGCAGCGGGACGCGACCCTGTCCTGGCTGATGCTGGCCACCTCCGGCCTTGCGCCTGCATCCGGTCAGGCCCATCACTGGCTGAAGCGGTCGCCCGAGAAATCGCAAATCGCGCTGGAGCATGCACAACAGCAGGTGAGCCGAGTCTGGTCGGCACTGGACGCGCGGCTGCGCGCGCACCCTTACCTGGCCGGCGACGACTACTCGATCGCCGATATTGCCGCCTGGCCGTGGATCGAGCGCCATACCTGGACCGGTCTGGCGCTGGACGAGCTGCCCAACCTGACCGCGTGGTTCATGCGCGTCAGCCAGCGCCCTGCCGTTCAGCGCGGCATGGAAGTACCCTCGGGCGTTCAGATGGACTAAGCGTCGCGATGGGCCTCCAGCCAGCGACCGATGCACACGCCCGGGGGAACAATCTCCGCACGCGTAAGCGTCGCATCGGCAAAACCGGCGGCACGAACCATAGCCAGCAGCTCCGCCAGACCCGCCTCATCGCGACTGGCGTGCAACATGTCGGAAAAGCGTGTGAGTTGCGCCTCAAGGCGCTGCATCAAGGCCGACGCCCAGTCCCCGGGATCGCACTCCGGCTCGGCCAAGGCCTGCGACGGCAGGGCCGCCACTGCGGTCAGCAAGCGTCCGGCCGCGCCTTCGAGCCGGGTCGCATCAAGGCCGGAACGCTGCACCTCGAGCGCGTCGCGAAAGGCACGGATCGCGGCCTGTATCGCCGGCGAGGCGCCCTGCCCGGCTCGACGCGCTGCAATCAGGGCGTGCAGAAGATCGTCAGCGCGCGCGAACAGGTCGCTGCTGGCGATGCCGGCCAGCGCCTGGTGCTGGGCACGGACCTCGCCGGTCACCGCCGTATCGGCCGCATGCACCAGCATACGCAGCATGCCACCGGGCTTGAGTACACGCGCCAGCTCAGCTGCGGCGGCTTCCGGCTCGGCATACTCGAACGCAAATTGACTGCAGACCGCATCGAAGCAGGATGCCGCGAACGGCAACTGCTCCATGACCACACCGCCCCGGAAACGCACCCGAACCCGTTCGTCGCGTCCGCCCGACCTGCAAGGGAGCTTTGGATCGATCGCTGCAGCATCCACCGCATCGATCTGAAGCCTGTGATCGACCCGATCCGCCGCCTGCACGGCACGAAGCGTCAGCGCACCGTTGCCGCAACCAATATCCAGCAGCCGCGCCTCGTCGGGCAAGCCGGCGAACCAGTCGGTCCAGACCTTTTCCAGACCGGCACGCAAGCCGGCATCGCGCGGCACACAGGCATCCACTTCACCACTCTGCCAGAAAAGCGTCCAGGCTTCGCGCGCGCTCATACAGGCCCCGCGAGGCCAGCATCGCGGCGTGACGCTCGCGCGGTGCCCGATGACGAGCGACAGCTTGCCAGATCCATCGACATCTTCCCGATTTTCACCGATTCGGGCGATACTGTCATACCGACACGATCAAGAGACCCTGCATGCTGGAAGTCAACCATGGATCCATTCTCCGCCTGATCGATCTGGCGCGCGAATTTCACGCCGATCAGTCCGTGCAGATCAGTGATGATCCGCCCGTTCTGGGCGACGAGTGGCAAGCTGAAAACCTCGAAGCACATGCCGAAAACCCGGTTCTGGCGGAGTTCCGCTCTGCAGTCGAGGAACTCAATCCGGATGAGCAGCAGCAAGTGGTGGTGTTGCTGTGGATCGGTCGTGGCGACTATGAAGTCGATGAGTGGAGCGAGGCGCTGGATTATGCAGCGGACGCCTGGACACCCGAAACCGCCGACTACCTGATCGCCCACCCGATGCTGGCCGACCACCTCGAGGCCGGCCTGGAAGCGGTCAGCAACGAGCTGGACTGAACCCGACCCATTCACGCAACGCTGCGCCCGAGATTTGCGCAGGCCCACAGACCAGCTTGTGAGCAAGCACCTGGCCGGAGACCCGCCATGACTGCACTCGACCGTGATTCCGCCATTCTCGCCGTCGCCCTGCATGCCGCATTCGCTGACGGCGCCAAGCACGAAGACGAACGCGCCGAATTCCAGCGCATCGCCGAGATGCTCGCCGGCAACGGTGACGGACCGGACCCGCGGCGCATCGTGCAGGACGTACTCCTGGGACGCATGCCGCTCGAGGTCGTTGTTGCGGCTTTGAACGATCCGGGTGAAAAACACCTGGCCTTCGAGATGGCGGTGGGCGTTTGCGAGGCCGACGGCCGCACAATGGCCGGTGAGCGCGCATTCCTCGACCGGCTGCGCGGCCTGCTCGAGCTGGACACCGCCAGCGCCGACACGGTCGAACGCGAGGCCGAGGCGATGGTTGAACTGTCCGAAGCGGCTGCACCGGCGACAGTTCCGGTGGCTGCGGCGGCAACCTCCGCGCCAGCACCGAAAAGCGCCCCGGTCGTGGACGAGGCCGAACTCGACCGTTCGATCCTGAACTATTCCATCCTAAACGGCGCGCTGGAGTTGCTGCCGCAGTCGTGGGCATCCATGGCCATCATCCCGCTGCAGATCAAGATGGTCTATGAGATCGGTCAGCGCCACGGCGTAGCACTCGATCGCGGCCACATCAGGGAATTTCTGGCCACGCTGGGCGTGGGCATGACCTCGCAGTACATCGAGCAGTTCGGGCGCAAGCTCATCGGCGGCTTGTTTCGGACGGCCGCGGGTAAAGGCATGGGACGCATCGGTCGCAGTGCCACCGGCATGGCATTTTCGTTCGCCACCACCTATGCGCTCGGCCAGGTCGCAAAACGCTACTACGGCGGCGGCCGGCAGATGAGCACCGATCTGCTGCGCCAGACCTTCCAGCAGTCGCTGGAACCGGCCAAGCGCATGCAGCAGGACTACCTGCCGCAGATGCAGCAGAAGGCTGGAACGCTGAATATGAACGAAGTGATAGGAATGGTGCGCGCTTAGAACCTGCAGCGTTGCACTTGCTTCGGAGCAGGGATCGGAGCGTTCAGGCGCAGGCCCGTGCCAGCCGATCGCGCACCGCATCCCAGCCCTCCCCTGCGGGAACCTGTTCGACCAGAATGCGATCGGGATGGAGCGCGTCGGCGTGGCGCAATTGCGCGTACAGTGCGCGGGCGTGCTGCACCGGCTGGCGAGGCATGCGAATCCACGACAGGGCGGTGTCTGCAGCGCTCCGATCACGTTCGAAACGCGCCAGTACCACCACCCGCTGCCCGGCTGCAAGCAACTCGGCCAGGCGCTGATGCAGGCGATCGGCGGCAACCGCCTCCAGCGGCACCTCGGGCGCATAGTGCGACGCCAGCCGGCCGGGTGCGCGCGGCCCCTCATTGTCCCCGGGTTGGCACAAGGGCTGCTCCAGTTCGGCGGCGATCGCATCGCTGCGCACCATCCCCGGGCGCAGGATGCGCGGCTTGTCGCCACTCAGATCCACGATCGTCGATTCCACCCCGACCGGGCAGGCACCGCCGTCGATCACCGCGGCAACTTCATCACCGAATTCACTCTCGACGTGCTCGGCCCGTGTCGGGCTGATGCGTCCGAAGCGGTTGGCCGACGGTGCCACCAGCGCGCCGCCGAATCGCCGCAGCAAGGCCCGCGCCACCGGATGATTGGGTACGCGCACCGCGACCGTATCCTGGCCGCCGGTGATGCGATCGGAGACCGTCGCCGCGCGCGGCAGCACCAGCGTCAGCGGCCCCGGCCAGAACTGCGCGATCAGCCGGCGTGCGTTTTCCGGCACCTGCTCGACCCAGGCCGAAAGTGCCTGCTCGTCGGGCAGATGAACGATCAGCGGATGATCGCTCGGCCGGCCCTTGGCCAGGAACACTTTCGCGATGGCCTCCGGATTGGCGGCATCGGCACCCAGTCCATAGACGGTTTCGGTCGGAAACGCGACCAGTTCGCCGGCCGCCAGCAAACGCGCGGCCTCGTCCAGGCCGGCCGCATCGGGGGTGAGCCGCCGCATAACGGTCAGAATTTCCCCGGACGCAGCACTTCAACATCCGACAGCAACAGGATCATCGCGTAGTCGTCGTAGTAGCGCTGTTGCAGATGCGCGGCGATGCGGCGCGCGATCGGCTCGTCGCACACCACCTCGATGCGGATGTTGGCGTCGGTTTCCCAGCCGGCATCGCGCACACCGCGGCTGCCCTTGCCGCGTGCGTTGATGATCGTGTAGCCACTCGCGCCCAGTCGCTCGAGATCACGCGTCAGAACGGCCTCCAGCGCCGCCTCGGTGACGACGGTCAGCAGCTTGCGGGTATGGGAAGACTGTGCATTCATGAGTTCTGGCTCGAGTCTAGCCCAAAGCCTCGACCAGCCGCCAGTACAGCGGGATGCCGAGCAACACGTTGAACGGAAATGTAATGCCGAGCGAGGCGGTCAGCGACAGCGTCGGGTTGGCCTCGGGTACCGAAATGCGCATCGCCGCCGGCACCGCGATGTACGAGGCACTGGCGGCCAGCACCGCCATCAGCAACACGCCCCCCGGCATCAATCCAAGGGCGTGTCCGAGCAGCGTACCGAGCACGGCACCGATCAGCGGCATTACGACGCCGAAGCCGACCAGAAACAGCCCGTACTGGCGAAGGCTGCCGAAGCGCGCCGCGGCGATCAGCCCCATTTCCAGCAGAAAGATCGCCAGAATGCCCTTGAACAGGTCGAAAAACAGCGGTTCGATCGCGCCCAGCGCATCCGGATCGGACAACCAGCCGACCAGCAGCCCGCCCAGCAGCAGGACGATGCCACGTCCCAACAGCACCTCGTGCGCAACCCGTCCCCAATCGGTATCACCCGAAATTCCACGCGCCAGCAGCACACCGACCAGAATCGCCGGCACCTCGAGAATCACCAGCAGCAACGGCAGGTGGGCATCGAAACCGATGCCACGCGTGGTCAGCCAGGCAACTGCGACCGCATAGGTGCCGACCGAAACCGAACCGTAATGGGCGGCTATCGATGCGGCATCGGCACGCTTGAAACGCCCGAGTTTGATGAGTACCGGAAACGCCAGCAGCGGCATCACCAAACCCAACGCCAGCGTGGCCAGGATGTCGGGCACCAGCCCGAGGAAGGGCTGGCTGGCCAGTTCCACCCCGCCCTTCAATCCGATCGACAACAGCAGCAGCATCGAGACGAATTCGTAGATCGCCGACGGCAGCCTGAGCTCGGCCTTGAGCAGACCGGCGGCCAGGCCGAACAGGAAAAACAGGATGATCGGGTCCATCAGTCGCCCGCATCGCCTTCGGTACGAATGTGCAACAGTCGCCCGCAATGCTTGCAGTGCACCGCGTCGCGATCGTGCCGGGTCAGCCCGCAGTCCGGACACTCGTACTGCACCCGCGCCGGCCGGAATACCGACTGCAGAAGGCGCAGAAACAGACTCAGACCCACGATCATGATCAACACCGCCAGCAGCCGACCGCTCTGGCCGGTCAGCGTGATGTCGCCGAAGCCGGTGGTGGTCAGCGTGGTAACGGTGAAATACAGCGCATCGGAATAATTATTGATCAGGTCGTTACTGCGCTCCTGCAAGACGTAGACGGCCGAGGAGATGATGAAGATGAAAATCAGCAGATTCGCGGCGCTGAAGATCACCTGCTCGTGCTCGCGAAAGAACCGCCAGCGTTTGCGCAACTGCATCAACAAGTGGTAGGAACGAAACAGCCGCAGCGAACGCAGAACGCGCAGGAAAATAAAATTATCCGTCAGTGCCGGCGCGAACAGCGACAGGATGATGGCCAGATCGATGATCGCGAGCGGCTGCGAAATGAAATTGATACGGTCGTGGGTAGCCCATAGCCGACTGAGCCACTCGAGCAGCAGAATGACGCCGAGGCAGTAGTCAATCAGGATGATGGTGGGCGTCATTTCCACGAATGTGGTGACCAGAAAAAACACCACCAGCGCAAGATCGAAGTAAAGCAACACCACCCGACCGCGCACCGCACCTGCACTGTCGCCGAAATACAACTCCCGCAATCGATCGCGCATGCCGCTCATGTGTCGGGTCCGGCCGCCAATCGCCAGCCCGTCGCGCTGCCTGCAGCCAGCGGCACAAGGGTCTCACCGCCCCGCTGCAGCGCGTCGGGCAACGGCTCGGCACTGCGTTCGAGCACGATCGATCCGCTGTTGCGCGCAAGCCGGTAAAAATCCGGGCCGTGAAAACTGGCGAAGGCTTCCAGACGCGCCAATTGCCCGGCGGCCTCGAACACCTCGGCGTATACCGCCAATGCGACCGGCGCGGAATAGATGCCGGCGCAGCCGCAGTCGGATTCCTTGGCCGCTTTCGGATGCGGCGCCGAGTCGGTACCGAGAAAGAACTTCGGATTGCCCGAGGTGGCCGCCGCGACCAGCGCTGCGCGATGACGTTCGCGCTTGATCACCGGCAGGCAGTAATGATGCGGCCGCAGCCCGCCGACGAACATCGCGTTGCGATTGAGACGGAGGTGATGCGGGGTGATGGTCGCAGCAAGCGTTTCTGGCGCATCCCGAACAAACTGCACCGCCTCGTCGGTGGTGATGTGCTCGAGCACCAGCCGCAATGCCGGAAAATTGCGCTGGATACGGTCAAGGTGGCGCTCGATGAACACCGCCTCGCGATCGAAGATGTCGATCTCCGGATCGGTGACTTCGCCGTGCAGCAGCAGTGGCAGGTCAGCCTGCTGCATCGCCTCCAGCGCCGGGTACGCGCGCTCCAGATCCGTGACGCCGGAATCGGAATTGGTGGTCGCCCCGGCCGGGTAATACTTGACTGCATGCACAAACGGCGATTCGGCCGCGCGCCGAATCTCATCGGCAGACGTGTTGTCGGTCAGATACAGCGTCATCAGCGGCTCGAACACCGTGCCGGGCGGCAACGCGGCCAGAATGCGCGCGCGGTAGTCGGCTGCGGCCGCCACCGTGGTCACCGGCGGCTTGAGGTTGGGCATGATGATCGCGCGTGCACACCAGGTGGCCGAATCGGCGAGCACGCCAGCCATCAGCGCGCCATCCCGCAGATGCAGGTGCCAATCGTCGGGGCGGGTCAGGCGCAGGCTTTGAACAGACATCGGATTGGTGTTTGTCGACGGCAGCGTCAATTCTAGCCGCTGACCAGCGCGTGCCACAGCGGTACGGTAACCGCCGAGAACAGCACGCCCCAGGCAACCATGGCCGAGGCCAGCGGCGGCGCCAGTCGGGCGCCGGTGGCGAGCGCGGCCGCGGTGATCATCGGCGGCATTGCCGATTCCAGTACCAGTACCTGCTCGATCGGCGACGGCGCGTCCATGAACTGCGCGGCCAACAGCGCCAGCGCAGGCAGCATGATGAGTTTGCCGATCAACCCGAACGCCAGCGGCGCACGGTATTCGGGAACCAGGCGCAGCTTCAATTGCAGCCCCACCGCCAGCGTCACCAGCGGCAGCAGCATCGCGGCAAAAGCCTGCGCAAGCTCCATCAGCCAGTCGGGAAACCAGGCATTGCCCAGCAGCAGCGCGCCGACCAGGGCGACGAACGGCGGGAACGTCGCAATGCGCCGCGCGATCACTGCAGCCGTCGGGTTCGGACCGTCGCCGTACCAGGCAATCACGAACAGCACATGCGTGCACACAATCAGGAACGAGCCGAACTGGTCGTAGACCACGGCAAAGCGCAGCGCATCGGCACCCAGCAGCGCCTCGATCAGCGGAAAGCCCAGAAACGAGGTATTACCCAGCGGAATCAGCACCAGCAGCACCGCGGTGATCGGCCGCGAGAACCCGAACACGCGCGCACCGAGCAGCACGACGATCACCGTAATCGCCAGCAACAACCATGGCACAACCACCAGCGGCAGCAACGACCACGACGGCTCCAGCGTCGGCACATGGATGAAGATCAGCGCCGGCAGACACAGCACAATCACCACCCGGTTGAGCGTCTCGGCTGCGCCGTCGGGCAATACTCGACCGGCGGCGAACAGGCGTCCGAGCGCGATCAGAAGCAGGATGGTGCCGTAAGCCCCCACGCCGGCTCGAGGTCTACAGGCCTTCGAGCACGTCAACGCCCGGCGGCGGCGTGAACTCGAACAAGGCCGGATCCAGCTCCGGGTTGCGAATCAAATCCTCAAGCTCCAGCCGGGTCGACTGGCCGAACGCATCAAAGATATCCAGCGAGGTCGGTTGACCGTCGCGGAAATTCAGCCGCGCCAGTTGAATCTCGGCCTGCTCGGCGAGCGGCTCGAAGCGCAGCCGGTCGGGCTCCCCGGACGGCACGATGCGATAAAAGCGATCGAGCAACTCGGGCCTGAGCAGCACGAACATCGGCGATTCGTCGGCCGCCGGTTGCGGCCGCACGGTGACCTGCTCCAACGCCTCGTCGTAATGCCACAGCTGCGCACCGTCACCGACGATCAGCTGCGGAAACGGCTCGAGGTAGTCCCAGCGGAAGCGATCGGGCGCCTGGAACCACATCCGGCCATGGCTTTCCTCGACTGCCTCACCGCCGGCGTTGACGGTGATCTGGCGAAACTTCGCCTGCAGACTGGTCAGATCTTCGGCAAATGTCTCCAGCGCCGCCCGTGCATCTTCGGCCGACACACTCCCTGGTTCCGGCTCAGCGGCGGCCAGCCCCGCCAGCAGCACGGCGGCAAGCAGCATCGAAGCGCTGCGTCGCAACATCAGATCTTCAACCGGCTGCGCAGGCGATACCACGGCTTGTTGTTGTTGATCACAACGATGAATACCTTGCGCAGTTGGCCTTCCGGACACTGGATCGGCCGCACGCCGTGCCAGGAATTGCCCTGGCGAATGAACAGCAGACTGCGGTTGCCGATCGACTCCGAGCTCAAGGCCTCGTCGAAATCCTCGAACGCAGGCGCCGATCCGGCAGAAAAGCGACCCTTGTCGTCGAGCACCTGGGTCTCGCCGCCCCACTCCGGCTTCCAGTCATCCTCGGTATTGAGATAAAAGATGTGCGAGCCGAGCTTCCAGACCGCGTCACAGTGCGGCGATACCGAGCAGCCGTTGGGCGTGTAATGGAAGTGGAACTTCAGCGCGTAGTCGGGATGACCGATCATGCGCGTCAGGAACTCGCTGTAGACCGGACCGCGCAATTCCTTGACAAAATCCTTCCACACCGGGGAGACCGGCAGATCGTCCTGCCATTCCAGTGCATAGCGGTCATGGCTTTGCTGACCATGCTTGCGCGTGCGGCCGAATACCGGCTTGAACACATCGACATCCGGCAGCTGCTCGATCAGCGCGGTGTAGCCCTCGTCGGTCAAAAGGCCGGCCGGATTGGCCCACGGATACGGTTGCGTGGCGCGGAATGCCTCGCCGCTCATGGCGGCCAGACGGTCGGGGTCGAGAAACATGCTCGAAACCTCTCATAACAAGACGGTTATTCTAGTGGCTTGGCCGCGTTCCATGCGCTTGGCCATCGATTCCCACCGACCTCGCCGAATGCGCCTGATTCACCTGACCGATCCGCACTTGACACCGCTCGATGGCCTCTGGCCCGACCGCGCCAAGGGCGCGCTGAGCTGGCTGAGCTGGACCCTCAAGCGCCGGCACCGCCATCTGCGTCCGCGGCTGGATCGACTGGTGCGGGCGCTGGAGCGGCTCGAGCCCGATGCCTGGGCCATCACCGGCGACCTGTGCCAGACCGGTCGCGCGGCAGAAATCGAGGTCGGTGGCATCTGGCTGGAGCGGCTCGCGCCGCCGGAACAGGTACTGCTGGTGCCCGGCAACCACGACATCTTCGACCGCCGCTCCGAGGCCGGCGTGCGCGCGCGCTGGCAGCAATTCCTGCACCTTGCCACTATCGACGGCCAATGGCCGGTGGTCCGACGGCTCGGGCCGGTGTCGCTGATCGCGCTGAACTCGGCAATCGTCACGACGCTGGGCTCGGCCCAGGGCGAGCTCGGTTCGGCCCAACTCAAGCGGCTCGACCAGGTGCTCGGGCAGGAACACGGTCGTTGCCGCGTGCTGCTGATCCACCATCCGGTCGAAACTGCGCTGTGCAAACCGCGCAAGCAACTGCGCGACGCCGAAGCCTTGCGCGAACTGCTGAGCCGACACGAACCCGCACTGCTACTGCACGGACACCTGCACCGCAACCATTCGGGATCGATCGGAACCACGAGCGTATTCGGAACCGCATCGGCATCGGCCGCCGGGGAATTGGGCGCAGCCTGCGCGCGCAGTATCTGCATCGAGGCCATCGACGCGGGCTTTCTCGTCCGCATGGACCTGCACGCGCTGGACAACCTGCAGCGTCTGCACATCGTTGAGCAGCACAGCTGGATCAGCCACGGCTGACGACCAGGAATTACTCGGCGCGAACCGCCTCGTCCATCATTCCGGCCGGCGGCAATTCCGGATCCGGCATCGCCTCGGGAAGATCCTCGGCCACCTGCATGGTCGCCGCGCTATGGCCCTCGGCGAGCAGGTACTCCAGCCACTTGAGCAGCGCGCGGTTCATGCGCCAGCTACGTTCGACCAGACCGCGCACCGGCAGATCGGGCCCAGCGAAGCGCTCGATCCCCTGCTCGGGCGAAAACGAAGTCGCCTCGGCCATGCGCGCATCGTGGTAGACGCGGATATGCGCATTCGGATGCTGCTCGCGTTCCGGACCCAACAGGTAGGTGAGCTGCAGAAAGGTGGTGTAGTTGTGCCGCTCGAGCACGCGCATATACAGCTCCGGCGCGCCTTTGACGCGCGAGACCAGCACGTCGCTGCGACCCAGATCATCGGGCATCAGCGAACTGAGCGCGTGAAACACCCCCGAGTGCAGTGTTGGCAGCCGGCGCGCGATCACGCGCGACAGGGCTGCTGGATTTCGTAGTTGCGTTGCCATCATTGCAGGGTATCACAGGAATCCGGAAATTCCGATTCTTGACAATTGATCGATTTCATGCTTGCGATTTCAGAAATGTTCTCGATTCAGACCCAGTTCGAGCAGAATTCGGCTGGCAAGTTCCTCCACCGAGGACCTGGTCGAACTCAGCATCGGCACGCCCTCGGCCCGCAACAGCGCTTCGGCGGCCTCGACCTCGTACCGGCACTGCTTGATCGACGCGTATCGACTGTCCGGGCGGCGCGTTTGCCGAATCGCCGAAAGGCGCTCGGCATCGATGCTCAGGCCGAACAGCTTGGACCGGTGCTTGCGCAGGAAATCCGGAAGCCGGGGCTTTTCCAGGTCTTCCTCCGTCAACGGATAATTGGCGGCTTTCAGCCCGAAATGCAAGGCCAGATAGAGGCAGGTCGGCGTCTTGCCGGAACGTGACACACCGATCAGGATCACGTCGGCGGCCTCGAGTCGGCGCGAAATGCCGTCATCGTGGGCGAGCGCGTAATTGGTCGCCTCCATCCGATCCTCGTAACGATGGGTGTCGGCCATGCCGTGCGCCTGACCGACCACCGACTCGCCGCGACGATCGAAGATCTGCTCCAGCCGCGGCACAAAGGTGCTGAACATATCGAAGATCTCGGCCTCGGCACGATTGATGACCTCCCCGATCGCGGGGTTGACGATGGTCGAGAACACCAGCGGTCGCACACCGTCGGTCTGACCAGTTCGGTTGACCAGATCGACAACCTCGGCCGCTTTCTGTGGACTGTCGACAAACGGCAGTCGCACGCTGCGCAGCTCCGGGTCGGGAAACTGGGTCAGCAGGCTCTGCCCGAAGGTCTGGGCGGTGATGGCGGTGCCATCGGAAATGAACATGACGGTTCGACGCATATCGGCGGTAAAATCCAGAGTCTATGAATTGACACACTGCGGGAGCTGTCGTGAGCGAGTATATCCGCTGGCTGGACCAGTCAGGCATGGCCGACCTCGACCAGGTCGGAGGCAAGAATGCATCGCTGGGCGAGATGATCTCCAACCTCGCCTCGTCCGGCGTCCAGGTGCCCGGCGGCTTTGCCACCACGGCCGACGCGTTCCGCGACTTCCTGGCCGAAACCGGCCTTGACGATCGCATCGCCGAACGCTTGAACGGACTGGACGTGGAAGATGTGCGCGCACTGGCCAGTGCAGGCGCCGAGATTCGCCAGTGGATCGTAGACACACCACTGCCCGAGGCACTATCGAATGCCGTCGCCGAGGCCTGGAGCGAGATGGAACGGCGCTACGGCAGCGACATCGCGGTCGCGGTGCGCTCATCGGCCACCGCCGAGGATCTGCCCGACGCCTCGTTCGCCGGCCAGCAGGAGACCTTCCTGAACGTGCGCGGACTGGAATCGGTGGCCCGCAAGATCCACGAGGTCTTCGCCAGCCTCTACAACGACCGCGCGATCGCCTACCGCGTTCATCACGGCTTCGTGCACGCCGATGTCGCGCTGTCGGCCGGCATTCAGCTGATGGTGCGCTCCGACACCGGCAGCTCGGGCGTGCTGTTCACGCTCGACACCGAATCGGGCTACCGCGGTGTGGTGTTCGTGACCGCCAGCTACGGGCTGGGCGAAAGCGTGGTCCAGGGTGCGGTCAACCCGGACGAGTTCTACCTGTTCAAGGCCAACCTCGAAGCCGGACGCCCGGCCGTGCTGCGGCGCGGGCTGGGCAGCAAGGCCACGCGCATGGTCTACGCCGAAGCTGGCGGCGTGAAGACCGAAGACACGCCCGATGAACTCAAGCGGCAGTTCTCGATCAGCGACGAGGACGCCGAGACGCTTGGCCGCATGGCGCTGGCGATCGAGAAGCACTACGGCCGCCCGATGGATATCGAATGGGGCAAGGACGGCCAGACCGGCGAAATCTATATCCTTCAGGCTCGACCCGAGACGGTCAAGAGCCAGTCCGGCCAGGTGATGGAGCGGTTCCGGCTGGAATCGACCGGCCCGGTATTGAGTGAAGGCCGCGCGATCGGTCAGCGCATCGGCCAGGGCAAGGCGCGCGTGGTCGACGACATCGCCGACATGCACGAGGTCGAAGCCGGCGACGTGCTGGTCACCGACATGACCGACCCGGACTGGGAACCGGTGATGAAACGCGCCTCGGCGATCGTCACCAACCGCGGCGGGCGCACCTGCCACGCCGCAATCATCGCGCGCGAGCTGGGCATTCCGGCCGTGGTCGGCTGCGGCAACGCCACCGACAACGTGCGCCACGGCGACGAGGTGACGGTTTCGTGTGCCGAGGGCGACACCGGCCGCATCTACCAGGGTCTGCTGGAATTCTCGGTTGCCGAGGACAGCATGGACGAGATGCCCGAGGCCCCGACCAAGCTGATGATGAACGTTGCCAACCCGGACCGCGCGTTCGACTTCGCGATGATTCCGAACCACGGCATTGGCCTGGCCCGGCTGGAGTTCATCATCAACCGCATGATCGGCATCCACCCGCGTGCGCTGCTCGAATACGACCAGCAGACGCCGGAGCTGAAAGCCGAGATCGAAAAGCGCATCGCCGGCTACGCATCGCCGGTGGATTTCTACGTCGACCGGCTGGTCGAGGGCATTGCCACCATTGCCGCACCGTTCGGCCCGAATCCGGTCATCGTGCGACTGTCGGACTTCAAGTCCAACGAATACGCCAACCTGATCGGCGGCGAGGCGTTCGAGCCCGACGAGGAAAACCCGATGATCGGCTGGCGCGGCGCTTCGCGCTACGTCGATGCCCAGTTCCAGCCGTCCTTCGAGCTCGAATGCCGGGCGCTGCGCAAGGTGCGTGACGAGCTGGGCCTGGACCATGTCTGGGCGATGGTGCCGTTCGTGCGCACCGTCGGCGAGGCCCGCGAGGTGGTCGAGGTGATGCAGCGCTTTGGCCTCAAGCGCGGGGAGAATGGCTTGAAAATCATTATGATGTGCGAACTTCCTTCGAATGCACTTCTAGCCGATGATTTTCTCGAGTACTTCGATGGGTTCTCGATCGGATCGAACGACATGACCCAGCTGACACTCGGTCTGGACCGTGATTCCGGCCTGGTCGCGCATCGCTTCGATGAACGCGATGCGGCCGTCAAGATGCTGCTGGCGATGGCAATCAAGGCCTGCAACGCGTCCGGCAAGTACATCGGTATCTGCGGCCAGGGGCCATCGGATCACCCCGATCTGGCCGAGTGGCTGCTCGAGCAGGGGATTCAGAGCATGTCGCTGAATCCCGATACCATCGTCGATACCTGGCGCCGGCTTGCGCGCTAGGCGAAGCGAGGGTTAGCGTTAATAATTTCGAACAGGAGACACGCCATGCCGTTCGAAGACGCATTCAATTTCTGCGAGAAGGTCGTACGCGAACTTTTGTTGGAAACGCCCGAAACCGCGGACCTGGACGAAGACACACTCGAGGATCTCTACTGCCTCACGCTCAACCGACTTCCGCCGCGGTACGTTCGGCACGAGGCCGACACCGTGTTCTTCCTCAAGCCGACCGACCGGGTCGAACTGGAGCAGAAGGCAAGGCAAGCGATGGGCGAAGCGCTGGAGCGAATTCGCGGGGACTGACGCCTCGTTGCGTCGATTCGGTGCCGCATGCGCCGTTGTCAGTGACCGCCAAGCCGCCCCATGTAGCGCCGGTAGTGCTTCAACTCCTCGATCGACTCACGGATGTCGGCCAGCGCCTCGTGGCCGGAGTCCTTGGTCAGGGCTTCGGCGATCTCCGGTGCCCAGCGCTTCGCCAGCTCCTTGAGCGTCGAAACATCGAGGTTGCGATAGTGGAAGTAGGCTTCGAGTTCGGGCATCTGGCGGGCCAGGAATCGACGATCCTGGCAGATCGAGTTGCCACACATCGGTGAGACACCCTGCGGCACGTACTGGCGCAGGAAATCCAGCGTCTCGCGCTCGGCCGCACGCAGACCCGAGTGGCTTTGCAGGCAGCGCTGCACCAGACCCGAGGCGGTGTGGGTGCGCGTGCACCAGTCATCCATCGTGCTGAGTTCGTCGTCGGTGGCCCGGATTGCGATGTTGGGCCCCACCGCCAGCTCGTTGAGTTGGCCATCGGTCACGATGGTGGCAATCTCGAGAATGCGATCGCGCCGGACATCCAGCCCGGTCATTTCCAGATCGATCCAGATCAGGTTGGATTCATCCATACTTCGCCTCCTGCCATGACAACAACGAATATACCAGCCGATGAAGCTGCATCGATGAACGATTCGTGGCGCGTGCTGCTGGCGATGGGCAACCACGGCCTGGCCGCGCAGGAACGCCACGGTGGCGAGGGCGCGCCGGAGCCATTGCGCGAGATCCGCTTCCGCCGCCGAATCGGGCGCCCCTTGCCCGGCGACCGGGTGGTGCTGGATGAGGCCGGAACGGTCACCGAAATCCTGCCGCGCCACAATGTATTCGGACGCGGCGTGCGTGGACTGTTCCAGCCCATGGCGGCCAACCTCGACACCTTGCTGGTGGTGATCGCGCCCGAACCGGCACCCAGCCCGGTGCTGGTCGACCGCTACCTGGCCGCGGCTCGAATCGCGGCGATCGAACCGGTGCTGGTGATCAACAAGTGCGACCTGCCGCTGCCGAGCACTGCGCCGTTCAACGCGCTGGACTCGCTGAACTGCCCGATCCACCGCACCATGGCCTTGTCCGACGACCGCCTCGACGGTCTGGCCCGACGGATCGATCGCGGCCTGCACCTGCTGGCCGGTCAGTCCGGGGTCGGCAAGTCCACTCTGGCCAACCGTCTGCTGCCGGACCTGGACCAGCAGACCGAAACGCTGTCGCGCGCGACCGGCAAGGGCCGACACACCACCACGCATGCGCGCCTGTTCCGCACCCCCGGCGGTGGCTGGCTGGCCGACACGCCCGGGGTCTGGGAATACGGCCTGTGGCGCATGCCCGAGACCGAGCTTGTGCGTGCTTTCCCGGAGTTCAGCGGCCTGCCCGGCTGTCGCTTTCGTGATTGCCGTCACGCCGGCGAGCCCGGCTGCGCGGTCGAAGCCGCGACCGCAAGCGGCGATCTGGCACCTGGCCGGCTGGACGCCTGGCGCAAGCTGCTGGCCGAGCAGCACCGGCTGGCTGAAGGTCGACCGGAATAGGCACTCGACTACCAGTCCAGCGCCTCGCCGTTGGCGTGACGGAAGCTGCCGGTCGTGGCCAGCGATAGTTCATCGATCCGCGCGATCAGGCCCGCGGCGGACTCATCGGCATCGATATGGCCGGTATGACCGGTCATGTCGGTGCGCACGTACCCCGGATGCAGCAGCGCCACAGCAATGCCCTGCTCTCGCAACTCATGCGCCAGACTGACCCCGGCCATATTCACCGCGGCCTTGGACATCCGATAGCCGTAGTACCCGCCCGAATCATTGTCGGCAATCGACCCCATCCGACTGGTCACGATCGCCACCTTGCTGCCCTCGGCCAGCCGCCCGACCAGCGCGCGCGTAAAGCGCAGCGGTGCCAGCGAATTGACCTCGAACTGGACCCGAATATCATCAAGCTGGTCCTCCAGCGACTCAAATGCGTCACGACGAAGCACGCCGGCGTTGTTGATCAGCACATCGATCAACACCCCGTCGAGCCGCGCGGCCAGCGCGGAAAGCGAGTCCCCATCGGTCACATCGACCCCGCCCTCAACCCGCGCCCCCGTCGCCAGCAGTTCCTCGGACGCCTCGCGGCAGACCGCAATAACGTTCTCGCCGCGCTCGACGAACTGCCGGGTCATCGCCAGCCCGATGCCGCGGTTGGCGCCGGTAATCAGAATTGTGGACATGATTGTGTTCCTTGAGATTTGGGTGATGGGAAACTAGCAAAAATCGACGGTTGCTTGTGCGAGTTACTTTTTTCGCGAAAAAAGTAACTCGCACAAGCCAGCGAAACCGGCGGCGAAACAGAGTTTTTGCCTACTTTTTTCTCCAAAAAGTAATCCACTCAATCCGGCCATTGCTCCCCCACCCCAACTGGCTGGACCCACTGAAACGATCCCCAGTGGAAATCGCCGCTGCCATCGGTCGCCGGGGCGGTGCAGTTGACCTTGTGACGACCGGGAGCCAAGATCGTCGGCAGTTCAACACGCACGCGCCGATCGCCTTCCATTTTCAGTGAGAGTTGCTCACCGGCAGCACTGAAACAAGCGACTCGATCGGGTGTCGGCACATCCGTCGCGAGCTGAAAGCGAATGGCGTCGGGGGCTGGCACGTGACCATGCTGCCGGGGTGGGACGGTTTCGGCATCCTGAAGCGTCAGCGGACGGCTTCGAACCGCCAGCTCAAGCCGATCGAGACCGGCGCGGGCGCGCGCCATCGGGAATCGCGGCAAGGCCCAGCGTGCCGAATCCGGACCGACGGCCCCCGAGCGCTGCGCCAGCGCGTGTTCGAAACGCTGGGCGATGGCATCGGAAAGTTCCGGCACATCTTCACCATAGGGCCAGGCAAACAGCCTTGGACTTGAGCCGAGTTCGTCAACAATGCGCTGCTGGGCGCGATCGACATCGGCAAGCACGCGTTCTTGCCAGGCCGCCACGCTTTCACCGGATTCGAGCCGACCGGCGTGGCCGTGACTGGCCGAGTGGTTGCCAATCGCAAAGCCGGCGCGGATGAGTTCGCGCAGTTGCCCCCAGTTCATGTAGGGGCGATGGCCATCATCGATCGCCTCGCTGTTGACAAAGATCGTGGCGGTCCAGCCGCGCGCGGCCAATCTTGGTCGGGCTTCGGTGTAGACCGACGCATAGGCATCATCGAAGGTCAGCGCGACCACCCGGTCGGGCACGCCCTGCCCGTTCATCACCGCATCCAGCGCCCGCTCCAGCGGCCAGACCTGGTAGTCGTTCTCAGCCAGCCAATCCAGATGGTCCTGGAATTGCTGCGGTGTGACGCTGGTAGACGCCGGCGTGTCCTCGCCAACGTGGTGGTAGAGCAGGATGACGAAGTGATCGACGCGCGCAACAGCACTCGCCAGGCCAACCTGCAGCAACAGCACGACAGCCGCGATCAGCGCTCGCATCAACTCGCCGTTCCGAGCGCATCTTCGATCAGGTCACGGTTGGCACGAATCAGCAGCTGGAGTTCTTCGATGTAGGCCTCGCCGCGCTCGGAGTAGCGATCCAGCGATTCGCTCAGCGCCAGCGCGGCGGCCAGCGGATCATCGACCTCCAACTCGATGCGCGCCAGCCGAAACGGGCGATAGGCCGGGTGGGTATTGAGGTTGTGCACGTAGCGCTCGACCGATTGGCGTACCGATTCGAACGCGGCCACCTCATGGCGCGCGCCTTCGGGTCGGTTGCCGGGCACCACCCCACAGCCCGGCTCGTAGCACCAGTGACCAAACAGGTTGTTGGCCTCAACCGCGAAGCGCGAGCGGCCCCAGCCCGACTCGGCTGCCGCCTGTGCCAGCGCCAGCGGAGTCGGGACGCGCTGGACGCGCAGCAGCAGGGTATCGAGGGCCGGTGCCGGATTGTCGGGATCGAACTCGACCTCGTAGCGTTCAGACAACCGCGCCAGGCGCCGCCGCTCGCTTCGGGCCAAGTTCGGCGTCGCGCGCTCGGCCAGCGCGAGCAACCAGGCACGATCGGCGTCGACTTCGCGGTTGACCGCCCGAACATGTGGCACCAGAAAGACGAAGAATTCTCGCTTGAGTTGGTCGACATTCTCGATCCGGCTAAAGTCCGGCAGCGGCTCCGTGCGCTTCGCGCCGTGCCACAGCAACGCTCCGAGCGCAATCGCGGTGGCCAGCGCGAGCAGCGCAATGCGCGACTGCATCCCCTGTCTCCCGGTATCGTGGTCACGTGTCTCGATCATCGTTCATCCATCGTGAATCAGTCGGTAGACACCGCAAGTGCCGTCAGGGTTTCCGGGTCGGGATAGCCATCGGCGACCAGGTCCGCTGCGGACTGAAACTCTCGCAGCGCCGCGCGCGTGGCCGGGCCAAGCACACCGTCAAGCTCGCCGGGATCGAATCCGCGCTCGGCCAGCGCTCGTTGCATCGCGAGCAATGCCGTGCCGGACGGCAGCCGATCCTCGGCCGGCAGATGCGAGATCGACGGCCCGCCCACGATGCGGTCGGCGAGGTGACCGACGGCAATCGCATAGTTCTCCGACCGGTTCCAGCGCAGGATCACCTCGAAGTTCGGATAGATCAGGAATGCCGGTCCGCTGTGGCCCATCGGCACGCGCAGCGAGGCCTCGAAGTCGGCGATCGGCAGCGCCCCATCGTCGATGTTCCTGATTCCAAGCCGCGCCCATTCGCGCAGCGGTCGCCAACCGTTCTCGGCCGCCAGCCTGTAATCGAAGCCCTCGGGCAGACGCACTTCACGCCCCCAGCGCGCGCCCGGCCGCCAGCCCAGTTCGGCAAGAAAATTGGCCGCCGAGCTCAGCGCATCCTCGATGCTGTTCCACAGATCCACCCGGCCATCACCGTCACCGTCGATGGCGTGCGCGAGGTAGGCCGACGGCATGAACTGGGTATGCCCCATCGCACCGGCCCACGAGCCGCGCATCTGGTCGCTGCCGAGCCCTTCACGCTCGGCCAGAGTGAGCGCCTGGATCAGTTCGGCGGTAAAGAATTCCGAACGCCGCTCATCGCAGGCCAGCGTGGCCAGCGAGTCGAGCGTCGGCATGCGGCCGAGGAAACTGCCGTAGTTGGTCTCCATGCCCCAGAACGCCACCAGATAGCGTCCGGGCACGCCGAACTCGCGCTGCAGGCGAAGCAGCAGTTCGGCATGCTGGGCCAGCATCAGGCGACCTTGCCAGATGCGTCGCTCGTTGACGCGCGTGCGCATGTAGCCGGCAAAGGTCTGCCGGAACTCGGGCTGGGCACGATCGAGCTCAAGCACGCGCGGCTGCGGCTCGAGCTGACCAAGCAGGGTTTCGACCCGGCCCGGATCGAGCCCGGTGTCAACCGCCTGCCGTCCGATTGCTTCCAGGCAGCTTCGGAACAGGTCGCTGTCGGCATTTGCGCGCGGGACGGCCGAAAACAGCAGCAATAGTGGAATCAGGAGTCGTGACATGACGGCTCGGAACAATAGGCTTCGTCCATTCTACGGCCGCAGCCGGTCGCCCGGTCGCCACTCGCCCCTGTGCTAGGCTTTGACTCGAATTTCGACTGCCAAGGAAACCCGATGCCTGCAACCCTGATTCGTCGCCTACCGATCCGACTGGCGCTGACCGCGCTGCTGCTGATGGCATCGGCAGCCACCGCCCAGGAAACGGCCCGCCCGACCCTGATGGGTCAGCACTGGATCGCCGTGACCGGCAAGCCGCTGGGCGCGACCGCCGGTGCAATGGCGTTTCAAAAAGGCGGCAACGCGGTCGATGCCGCAGCAGCAATGCTCGCGGCAACGGCCACGATGTGGGACGTACTCGGCTGGGGCGGCGAGACCCAGGCTTTGATCTACAACCCGAATACCGGCAAGGTCATCGGCATCAACGCACTGGGCGTGGCACCCAGCGGCGCCACGCCGGAATTCTTCCGCGACCAGGGCATGCTCTATCCGCCCGAGTTCGGGCCGCTGGCGGCGGTCACACCGGGCACACCCGGCGGCCTGATGACCATGGTTGCCGAATTCGGCCGACTCAGTCTGGCCGAGGTGCTGGCGCCTGCAATCGAGATGGCCGAAGGCTATGCCATTGAAAAGTCGACCGCCGACTCAATCGAGCGCCGGCGCGAAATCCTCGAACAATGGCCCGACTCGACCCGCGTGTTCCTGCCGCACCTGGACCCGGACAATCCCGCGCAACGCGCCGCGCCGGTCGGCGGCGAAATCTTCCGCCAACCCGAACTCAAGGCCACGCTGGAAAAACTGGTGGCCACCGAAGCCGAGGCGCTGGCCGCGGGCAAAACCCGCAAGGAGGCCATCTACGCGGCCCAGAAGCGCTTCTACAGCGGCGACATTGCCGCCGAAATCGTGCGCGCCACCCGCCAGCACGGCGGCCTGTTCACGCGCGAGGATCTGGCCAACTGGCGGGTGATTCTGGAAGAGCCGGTCACCACCACCTACCGTGGCATCGAAGTCCACAAGCTCACCACCTGGACCCAGGGGCCAGTGCTGCTGCAAACGCTCAACCTGCTCGAAGGCTTCGATCTCAAGGCGATGGGCTACAACTCCACCCGCTACATTCACACGCTGTACCAGGCCATGAGCCTGGCGTTTGCCGATCGTGATTTCTACTACGGCGACCCCTACTTCCCGCCCGAAGAGCCGATCGCCGGGCTGTTGTCGAAAGACTATGCCGCTTCGCGCCGCGCGCTGATCCAGATGGACCGGATGATTGACGATCTCAAGCCGGGCAACCCCTACGCCTTTGAGGGCAAGGCCAACCCGTTCAAGTCACTGCGCGATGCTTGGTCGCCGATTCCGCCGGCCGCCGAAGCGATGGGCGTGGACGGCTTCCAGCAGGCCAACGTGATGTCGCCGGACGAGGCCTTTTTGGCCGGTACCACGTCGATCCAGGCCGCCGATGCCGACGGCTGGGTCGTCTCGGTCACGCCGTCAGGCGGCTGGATTCCAGCCTTCATCGCCGGCTCCAGCGGCATCGGCCTGAGCCAGCGCATGCAGAGCTTCGTGCTCGACGAGCGCCTCAACCCCTACAACGTCGTTGCACCCGGCAAGCGCCCGCGGGTCACCCTGACGCCTTCGATCGCGCTCAAGGACGGCAAACCGCTGATGGCGTTTTCGGTTCAGGGCGGCGACAGCCAGGACCAGAACCTGCTGCAGTTCTTCCTCAACATGGTCGAGTGGGACATGAATGTTCAGCAGGCCGCCGAGGGCAAGGGTCACATGCAGGGCCACCAGATGCAAAGCTCATTCGGTGCCCACCAGGCCGAACCCGGCCGCATCCAGTTGCCACGCAATCACGTCACCCCGCACACTCTGGCCGCACTGCGCGAGATGGGCTACGACGTGGAACTCGTAGAGCGCGTCTACAACCCCACCACAGCCATCTGGTTCGACCACGAGCGCGGCACCCTGCAGGGTGCCGCGAGTGATTATGGGGATGATTATGGGATTGCCTGGTAATATTTTGTTTCTTATATTCTTGTTGCGAAAAAAATAACCAAAAGATCGTTTCGCCGCCGGCGCAGCCGGCGGCGAAACCGCTTTTTTGGTTCCTTTTCGCAAAAAAGGAACAACGAAAAACACCGCGCCCGAATAATCAGACGCGGTGTGACTCCCTGCCTTGCCGACAATAGAGCGCGGGATCAGCCCTCGTCGCCGCTGAATTCCTTGTCGATTTCGGCGATGATCTGGGCGGCATTTTCGGGCAAGTTGTGGACGATGCCGTAGTGGCAGTCGATACAGGTCTTGCCGCGCTCGGCCATGGTCGAGTGACGGCGCCCGGTGGAGCGGCCCTGAGCCTCGAGATCCATTGCTTCGACCGAATGGCAGTGCCTGCAGTACTTCGAGTCGTTGGCCTTGAAATCACGCCAGACCTTTTCGGCCATATGGGCGCGGTTGGCGTCGTATTTCTCCTGCGTGTCGATCTTGCCCATCAGTTCGGGAATGATGTCCTTGGACACGATCACCTTCTTGATGGCCAGTTCGAAGAAGCCGTGCGGCAGATGGCAGTCGGCGCATTCGGCACGCACGCCGGCGGCATTCTTGAAGTGGCTGGCAGCCTCATACTCGGGCCGGATGAACTGCTCGTGCGAGTGACAGGCAAAACAGAACTCGGTGGTGCTGGTTGCATGCAACATGGTGTTGACGCCGCCGATTCCGGCCGCGCCCACGCCCAGCGCCAGGAAACCGCCCAGCGGAATACCGAGTAACCACTTGCTATTGGTGCGTTTCCAGAGTTTGGCCCAGAATCCGTTTTCGTTCATGTTCGCTCCTTGGAGACGGCGGGGGAGATCCGCGGCCGGATCGCTGTCCGATTGCCGCACAGGCATGGTAACCAGCAATCCACGAATGAGATTTGATCTCAATCAATCGGCGGAACATTCAACTATGACCGTCTTTTCACTTGACCATCAACACCATAGATCACCAACCGGGGTTTCCGGCCGGTAGTGCCTGGCAATCTGGGCCTGCAAAAGCTCGGCGCTGGCCAGGGCGTCGGTCAGCGCATGGTGGGCACCGTAAAGCGGCAGGTGGTAACGCGCGCGACTCTGAGCCAGCCGCAGCGAGGCCGGCTGGCGACCGAACAATTCCATCAGCCCGCGCACCGCCGGAATCGTGGTCCAGCGGCGATGGATGCGCGCTTCCAGCGCCATCGTATCGATCACCGGAAAGCACAGCAGCTCGCCCAGCCGGTCGCGCACCGCGCGTGCCAGGAACGGTCGCTCAATGCCGCGATAGTGAACCACGACCACGCGCCCGGCCAGCGCCTTGAGCAACTCGGGCAGTATCTCGGCGAGGTCGGGCGCATCGCGCAGTTCTGCGTGGGTGATGCGGTGAATGGCAACCGATGCTTCCGACAGCGCCCTTCGCGGCCGCAGCACATGGTAACGGGCCTGCGCGCAGTAGATACGGGTCAGAGTGAACGGCACCAGCCCGACGCTGACGATGCCGTGCCGGTCGGCCTGCATGCCGGTGGTCTCGAGATCCAGCGCGACCAGCGGGACGTCCCGGATCGGCGTCTCGCCCGACGGCGTGCCACGGCCATAGAACGCGCGCAGCAGCGGCGAGCGCGCCGTTTCGGCCAGCCGCGAGAAACGCGCGGGCCAGTCGATGTCAATGTGCTCACGTTGGGCAGTCATGCTCTGGACGGACCACGAATGCTCAAAGCCGATAGCGGAACTTGAGGAATTTCTGCGCGTGGCCCAGTACCGTGAATGCATCCTTGAGGCTGCGCCGAGAAAGGCTGGAGAAAGTCTCGGGATCGACATTGTTGTCCGGATCCTTGCCCGATTCCAGGCACGCGGCCTGATGACGGATGCGTTCCATGGCGATGAACTCCAGCGCGTCGCGCAGGTCGGCGGCCATTCCACTGGTCAGAAAACCGGCCGCGATGACGTCGTCGAGTCGCCGAAATGAATTCTGCGCGGTCGAAGCGCTGGCAAGCGCGTGCACCCGGATCACGTCGACCAGCGGCGCGGTGCCGCGACGCTTGAGATTGACCGTGCGCAGGTGACGGCCGCTCTTCTCGAGCACGAAATCCTTGAAAAAACCCAGCGGCGGCGTGCGATTCTGCGCGTTGCGGGCCAGGCAGCCGAGGAAGTGCGGATTGCGGCTCGCGGTCTCGGCAACAAAGACTTTGAGTTCATCGGCCAGGCCAATCGCGCCGGCCGCACCGTCCAGATCGAAGAACACCGAACCGTGCAACAGCGCCTCCGGGCGCGGGTTCTCGATCCAACGCTGGAACTCGGTTTTCCAGTCCCTCAGGCTGCGACGCCAGCGCGCATTGCTGGCCATGAAGTCGCCCTTGCAGTAGCGGTATCCCAGGCGCGCAAGTCCGTCGCAGATCACCGCAGACAGAGCCCGGAAGTACTCACCATGGCGCTGTGGGTCGAAGTCATCGGATAACACCAGCGCGTTGTCCTGGTCGCTGTGCAGAACCTGCTCGTCACGCGCCATCGAGCCCAGCGCCAGCAGGCAGAACGGCACCGGTGGATCACCCAGCTCGGCCATGGCCAGCTCCACCAGGCGCTGCTTGAAGGCCCGACCGATCGCCGACATCGCGCTGCCGATCATGTGCGAGGTGGCGTCCTCGTTGACCATGCGCTGGAAACTGGCATGCACCGACGGACGCAATTGTTCCAGTTCCTCGATGCTGTGGGCCAGGAAGATGCTGCGCACCACGAACAGGCTGTTCTGGGTTTCGACACCGACCACATCGGCATGGTCGATGACACCGACCAGTTCACCCCTGGACAGCACCGGCAGGTAGTGGATGTTGTGGCGCAGCATGCGGTTGAGCGCCTCGAACAGAAAGGCGTCGGCCTCGATCGCGATCGGCTCTCGCGTCATGACCTCGGCGACCGGCCTCTGGGGATCCAGGCCCTCGGCCAGGACGCGCGCGACGAGGTCCTCATTGGTCACGATCCCGCACATGGGTTCTGCCGCACGGGCTTGATCGGCAGTGGCCCCGTCGATGTCGGCGACCACGATCAGCGACGACACGGCCTGCTCCGCCATCGTGCGCGCGGCCTCGCGAATCGAGGTCGACTCGCTGACCTTGACCGGCTCGGCACGCAGCAGGCGGCGCACCTTCAGGGTGGCAAATTCGCTGGCCTCGGCGCGCACCGAGGCCGCCTGGCGCAGGCGGGTTCGGTCCTCGACCTCGACAAACTCGGCAAAGGCTTCCTCTTCGTCGAACAGCGCTCTAAACAGCGCCTCGGGCAGAAAGTAGATCAGCGTGTCTTCGATTGCGCGCACCGCGAAGCGCGTCGGTCGACCGGTCATCAGGGCCAGTTGACCAAACAGGTCGCCCTCGCCGAGGCGGTTGTAGATTTCTCCGCGCGCCCGCGAAATTTCCACCGCGCCGCTGCGGATGTAATGCAGGTCGGTGATCGCGTCTCCGATGTTGATCAGCTGACTGCCGGCGCGGAAATAGGCAATCTCGACCTGGGATGCAATCGCGTCGAGACGCTCTCGCGGCAGTTCACTGAACGGCGCGTGCCGCTCGAGGTGGTTGCGGATTTCGATCTGTTCGACTTCCATCCCGGGCCCGAGCCTTCGAATCGGACCCCATCCTAGCATCCCGGCCCCAGATCAGCCGCCCGGCCCGGCCCGGCGTGGGCCGGACCGGACCGGGCAACAAGCTCATGCGGCTGCCGGTAGCGCGATCGCCGCGTCGGTATCAAGCACGACCGCCACCGCGTGCATGACCGAAGCGATGCGCACCGCATCCTGGATGGCCTGGGCGGTCACGCCAGCCTTGCTCAGCACCTTTTCGTGACTGCTGATGCACAGGCCGCAGCCATTGATGGCCGACACTGCCAGGCTCATCAATTCGAAGTCGACCTTGTCGATTCCCGGGTTACCGACCACGGTCATGCGCAGCCGCGCGGGCAGCTTGCCGTACTCGTCGTTGTCGGCCAGATGCACGAAGCGGTAGTAAATGTTGTTCATGCCCATGATCGCCGCAGCCGCCCGCGCGGCGCTGCGATATTCGGGCGACAGCACATCGCCTGCGACTGCATCGACGGCATCGATCAGCGCACGATTGCGGCCGGCAATGGCCGTGGCAAGCGCCACACCGGCGACCTGCTCTGGGCTCAGATGCTGGTGCTGGTCGGCATCCAGCACGTTGGCAAGATTGATCTTGAGATCCTTCGCGTAGTCAGGAAGACTTTGCTTGATGATGTTGATATTCATGCGGATTCCTCGTTTGATGTTGCAACTGCGCGTGACGCGGAACGGTTTTGCGGCGCCACGCCAGCGGGTCGTCAGACGAAATCGGCCGCCCGGTGGCGGCCGATTCCGGAAGAGCGCTGTGGAACCGGCTCAGGCAGCCTTGAGCACGTCCTCGCCCGGCGTCCAGTTGCACGGGCACAGCTCGTCGGTCTGCAGCGCGTCGAGAATGCGCAGCACTTCCTTCGGGTTACGCCCGACGTTCAGGTCGGTGACCGAAACATGGCGGATGATGCCCTGCGGATCGACCAGGAACGTCGCCCGGTTGGCCACGCCTTCTTCGGCGTGCAGGATGCCCAGCTCGGCACTGAGCTCGCGCTTGACGTCGGCCAGCATCGGGATCGGCAGATCGCGCAGGTCGTCGTGGTGCTGGCGCCAGGCCAGGTGCACGAACTCGGTGTCGGTGCTCGCCGCCAGTACCTGGCAATCGCGGTCGGCGAAATCATCGGCCAAGTCGCCGAACGCCTTGATTTCGGTCGGGCACACGAAGGTGAAGTCCTTCGGATAGAAGAACACGCACAGCCACTTGCCGCTGTAGGTGTTGCTGTCGATGTCGGTGAATGCCGAGGCAATGTCGGTGCCAACGGTAGCCTTGAGCTTGAACTGGGGGAACTTTTCGCCAATGGTCAACATATCAATCTCCTTCGTTTGGGGTGAGTGTCCGATTTGGGGAAACGCGGCATGCCGCCGCGACAGGGACAAGAATACGGGCAACTGGCCATAAATCAAATTGATTGTTTTTATTTTCTCCATAGGCATATCATATCGACACGTTCGGCCCGGTTCCCGCGCAAGGTAGTCGATATGCTTGATGCTGGCCTCCAGCGGCCCCATGTCGGCAGTTTGCTGCCTGTTTTCGGAGATCTGCCCATGAAGGACTTGCACGGCACCACCATCGTTTCGGTGCGGCGCGGCGATCGCGTCGTCATCGGCGGCGACGGGCAGGTCACGCTCGGAAATACGGTGATGAAGGCCAATGCGCGCAAGGTGCGCAAACTCTACAAGAACCAGGTGATTGCCGGCTTCGCCGGCGCCACGGCCGATGCGTTTACGCTGTTCGAGCGCTTCGAGGCCAAGCTCGAGCAGCATTCGGGGCAACTGACCCGAGCCGCCGTGGAGCTGGCCAAGGACTGGCGCACCGACCGCCTGCTGCGACGCCTGGAAGCCCTGCTGGCGGTAGCCAATCATGAGGCCTCGCTGATCATCTCCGGCAACGGCGACGTGATCGAGCCGGAGGAAGGCCTGATCGCGATCGGCTCGGGCGGCCCCTACGCCCAGGCGGCCGCGCGTGCACTGCTGCGTCACACCGAACTGGACGCCGAGGCGATCTGCCGCGAGGCACTGACCATCGCCGGCGAGATCTGCATCTACACCAACGCCAATCACACCATCGAATCGCTGGAAACCGCTTAGATGTCCTACATGACCCCGCGCGAAATTGTTCAGGAACTGGACCGTCACATCATCGGCCAGTCGGCTGCCAAGCGTGCTGTCGCGATTGCACTGAGAAACCGCTGGCGCCGGATGCAGGTCGACGAGACCCTGCGCCCGGAAATCACGCCCAAGAACATCCTGATGATCGGCCCGACCGGGGTCGGCAAGACCGAGATTGCGCGCCGGCTGGCCGCACTGGCGCGGGCGCCATTCATCAAGGTCGAGGCGACCAAGTTCACCGAGGTCGGCTACGTCGGCAAGGATGTCGAATCGATCATCCGCGATCTGACCGAAGTCGCCATCAAGATGGCGCGCGACGAGGCGATGGGTCGGGTCCGGCCGCGTGCCGAGGAAGCCGCGTGCGAACGCGTGGTCGACCTGATGCTGCCGCGACGTCAGAGCTCCGGCTTTGCCAACGCGCCGGAGGAGGCCGACGATTCCGACGCCGCCACGCGCCGCAAGCTGATGGAAAAGCTGCTGGCCGGCGAGCTGAACGAGCGCGAGGTCGAGATCGACGTGACCCTGAACATCGGCGTCGACATCATGGCCCCGCCCGGCATGGAGGAAATGACCAGCCAGTTGCAGCAGATGTTCTCGAATCTGGCCGGGGAGAAGAAGAAAAAGCGCCGGATGAAAGTCAAGGACGCGCTGCCGCTGCTGATCGAGCAGGAGGCCGCCGGACTGATCAACGACGAGGAAATCAAGCAGCAGGCGCTGGAAAACGCGCAGCAGAACGGCATCGTGTTCATCGACGAGATCGACAAGGTCTGTCGCCGTGCTGAACATGGCTCGGGTGCCGAGATCTCGCGCGAAGGCGTGCAGCGCGACCTGCTGCCGCTGGTTGAAGGCTCGACCGTCAATACCAAGTACGGTCCGGTCAACACCGACCACATCCTGTTCATCGCCTCCGGCGCATTCCACCTGGCCAAGCCGTCGGACCTGGTGCCCGAGCTGCAGGGTCGGCTGCCGATCCGGGTCGAACTGCGGGCATTGTCGGCCGAGGATTTCGAGCGCATCCTGACCGAGCCCGATGCGTCGCTGACCGAGCAGTACCAGGCCCTGATGGCCACCGAAGGCGTGGAGCTGCAGTTTGCCGAAGACGCCATTCGCAGGCTCGCCGAAATCAGCTTTGCGGTCAACGAATCGACCGAGAACATCGGCGCACGGCGGCTGCACACGGTGATGGAGCGGCTGCTCGACGAGATCTCCTACACCGCGCCGGACCGCTCCGGCGAATCCGTAACCGTGGATGCCGCCTACGTCGACGAGCACCTCGGCGAACTGGCCGAAAACGAGGACCTGAGCCGCTACATCCTGTAGGCCGCGCGCAAACCTTCGCGCTCTCTTCAGCGGCGAGAAAGCTGTGGCGCCGGGGGCCGGTCTGATGGCCGTGGCCTGCCGGAAATTGTGCGGCACGTTACACTATGCCATCGCTATCGCCCAGCCGCCAAACCCGCGCCGTGCTCGGGTGCGAGCGCCTGAATCGACCACCGGACGAGCCTGACTTGCAAATTGCCTCTCTGATCCACCCGGACCGCCCCGCCATCCGTCTCGAGCACGTTCGGATGGTGCGCAGCGGCACGCTGGTGCTCGACGACTTCAACCTGGAAGTTCCGGCCGGCAAGGTCACCGCGATCATGGGGCCGTCCGGTTCCGGCAAGACCACGGTCCTGAAACTGATCACCGGCCAACTGCTACCGGACGCGGGTCGAGTGTTCATCGGCGATACCGAGATCACCTCCCTGACCCGTCCGGAACTGAACCGACTGCGGCGCAATGTCGGTGTGTTGCTGCAAAACGGCGCGCTGCTGACCGATCTGACCTGCTTCGACAACGTCGCGCTGCCCCTGCGCGAACACACCGCGCTGCCCGAAACCGTGATCCGCAAGCTGGTGCTGCTCAAGCTGCAGGCCGTGGGCCTGCGCGGAGCAGCCGCGTTCTACCCTTCACAGCTGTCCGGCGGAATGGCGCGGCGTGTCGCAACGGCGCGCGCGCTCGCGCTGGACCCGGATCTGATGCTCTATGACGAGCCCTTTGCCGGCCTGGATCCGATCTCGCTGGCCGCCGGCGGCCGACTGATCAAACAGATCAACCGCGTGGTGGGCATTACCAGCCTGGTGATCACGCACGACGTGGCCGAAGTGTCGAAATTCGCAGACTACGCCTGCATCATGGCCCAGGGCAAGGTTGTGGCCTGTGGCATTCCCGAGCAACTGCACGGACAGGACAACGAGGTCATCCGGCAATTTCTCGAGGGCCTTCCGGATGGCCCGGTTCCCTTTCATTACCCCGCACCGGACCTGGCCGCCGACTTCCTCGGTGAAGGCTGCGCGACATGAAGCCGGCTCGGAATCGGATCGGACTGCCGGGGGTGCGCGAGGAGATCGCCAGCCTCGGGCGTGCCGTGCTGTTCCTGTTCACTTCGCTGCGGCGCATGAAATGCACTGTGTTTCATGTCGGCGAGACCCTGCGGCAGGTCTACTACATCGGCGTGCGCTCGCTGGTCATCATCATGACCGGCGGCTTTTTCGTCGGCCTGGTATTAACGCTGCAGACCTACGACACGCTCAATCGCTTCGGTGCCGGCGATGCGGTTTCGACCGTGCTGGCGCTGGCGCTGTTCAAGGAACTGGGCCCGGTACTGACCGCCATCCTGTTCGCCGGCCGCGCCGGCACCGCGGTCGCGGCCGAAATCGGCCTGATGAAGGCCACCGAGCAGCTCGATGCTCTGGACCTGATGGCGATCGACCCGATGGAGAGGATCGTGCAGCCGCGCATGCTGGCCGGGCTGATCGCGGTCCCCATCCTTACGCTGATCTTCAACCTGATGGCGATCGCCGGTGGCGTGGTGTTCGGGATCGGTCTGATGGGTATCGACAGCAATATCTTCTGGGGCAACATGCAAAACAGCGTCGGGCTGTGGGAAGACTTTGCCAGCGGCCTGCTCAAGGCGGCCGTGTTCGGCATGGTTGCCAGCTGGCTGGCGGTCTATTACGGCTGGACGGCGCGCCCAACCAGCGAAGGCGTGGCGCTGGCCACCACCCAGACCGTCATCGGCACGGCAATCACCGTGCTGCTGCTTGACTTCGTGCTCTCGGCGCTGATGCTTTGATGAATGGAATCAATACGATGAAATCTTCCAACCAAGTCGAATTCGCCGCCGGACTGTTCCTGCTACTGGGCATCGCCGCATTGATCTTCCTGGCCGTGCAGGCCACAGATTCCAGCGGCATGCAAAGTGGCCAGAGCTATCGCGTTGTCGCCTATTTCGGCAACATCGGCGGATTGAAACGGCGCGCCACGGTCAGCATGGCCGGGGTCAAAGTCGGCACGGTGGATTCGATCGAGCTCGATCCCGAGACGCTGGAAGCGCGTGTGACGATGCAGATCTCCGAACAATTCAACGACTTGCCCGAGGATTCCTCGGCCTCGATCCTGACCGCCGGCATCCTCGGCGACCAGTACATCGGGCTGGAACCGGGCGGCTCGCTGGAGCCGCTGCGGGATGGCGACCGCATCCTGATTACCAATTCGGCGGTAGTGCTTGAACAGCTGATCGGGCGCTACCTGTTCAACTCCGAGGAGAGCAGCGAATGAATCACCTCGCCCGCCACATGACTGCCAGCCTGTTTGCTCTGCTGATGGGCGGTCTGGCCCTTGCCCAGGATGGGCCGGTCGAAATCGTACGCACGACCACCGACACCCTGTTCGAGCTGGTCGACCAGAATCGGGCCGACTACCAAGTCGACGTCGAGCCGTTGCGGGCCGAGCTGCGCAAGGTGTTGCTGCCGCACGTGGATACGCTGTACTCCGGCCGGCTGGTGCTGGGCCGCAGCTCCAGAGGGATGGAGACGGAAAAAGTGCAGGAGTTTGCCGACGCACTGGCCGAACTGCTGATCCGCCAGTATGCCGACGGCCTGCTGGAGTTTCAGACGCGCGACCAGATGCAGGTGCTGCCGCTGGCCGGCGACAACACCGAACGCATGACCCGCGTGCGGACCCGGGTCAGCCTCGACAGCGGCCAGGAAGCGCCGGTCGATTACATGTTCCGCAAGACCGACGGGCAGTGGAAAATGTTCGATGTCATGGTCGAGGGCATTTCCTACGTTGCCACCTTCCGCAACCAGATCGGCGAGCAGATCCGCCAGCAGGGGTTCGATGCCACGCTCGAGCAGCTCAAGCGTGGCGACATCGAAGTACGGCTCGAGGATGACTGATCTCCGGCCCGACGCCGAAGGCTGCGTGCGACTGGCCGGGCAGCTGACGGTTGACGAAGTTCCGTCAGTCTACCGGGGAAGTCTCGCCTGGCGAAATGGCACTATGCCAGCGATCATCGATTTGAGCGGTCTTGAAGGAACCGACTCATCGGCTGTGGCGCTACTGCTGGAATGGGCCGAATGGGCCTGCCGTGCCGGAATAGCAATCGAGTTCCGCAACCCGCCGGAAGCGCTGTGCACCATCGCGGGCTTGAGCAACCTGAAACCCCTGCTGGGCTGGGAGGAATCGTAAATGAACCCGGGCAAGATTGTTGTTCTGCTCGCCGCGCTGGCACTGACCGCGTGCGCGACCACCGCGCCGCCGCCGGAGGAACGCGACCCGCGCGACCCGTGGGAACCGTATAACCGCAACATGTATGCGTTCAACCGTGGACTGGACAAGGCCATCGTCCGGCCGATCGCGCGCGGCTACACCGCGATCATGCCCGATCCGATCGAAACCGGCCTGACCAACGTCTTCGAGAACCTGCTGGGTCTGCAGAAGATGATCAACCTGACCCTGCAGGGCCGCCCTGCCGATACTGTACAAATGGCCGCGCGGTTCACGATGAACACCATATTCGGTCTGGCCGGCTTCTTCGATGTCGCCAGCAAGACCGGCCTGCCCGAGTACGACGAGGATTTCGGCCAGACGCTTGCGGTCTGGGGCTGGGAAGATTCGCGCTACTTCGTGCTGCCCTTGCTCGGACCCAGCACCGTGCGCGATGGCCTCGGCGAATTTCCGGACAGCTATTCCAACATTGTCTGGCGCCGCGCCGTCAGCGGCCGCCCCTACCTGCTGGCGGTCGATATCATCCAGACCCGCGCGAACTTCCTGCCGCGCGAGGCCCAGCTCGAAGAAGCCTTCGACGAATACCTGTTTGTCCGCGATGCCTGGCTGCAGCGCCGCGATTTCAAGATCAAGGGCGAATCGACCACACCCGACTATGATTCGTTCCTCGACGACGAGGATTGGGACGAGGACGCCGACGGCTGAGGGTGTCCGTAGCGCTCGCTCGGCTCAGCGCGCGGCACGCTTGCGTTCGTGTTCCTTCAGGAAGCGCTTGCGCAGCCGGATCGACCCGGGTGTCACTTCCAGCAATTCGTCGTCGGCAAGAAACTCCAGCGCCTGTTCCAGGCTCATCCGCACCGGCGGCGTCAATAACAGCGCATCGTCCTTGCCGGCAGCACGGATATTGGTGAGTTTCTTGGTCTTGAGCGGGTTGACCACAAGGTCGTTCTCGCGACTGTGCAGACCCACGATCTGGCCCTCGTAGACCTCCTCTCCGGAACCGATGAACAGCTTGCCGCGATCCTGCAGACTGAACAGTGCGTAGGCGTTGGTGGTGCCGTTGTCCATGCTGATCAGCGTGCCATTGATGCGCGCGGCGATGCGTTCGGTGGCCGGGCCCCAGTGGTCGAACACGCGAAAGAACAGGCCGGTGCCGGCAGTCATCGTGCGGTAGGCACTCTGGAAGCCGATCAGGCCACGGGCCGGGGCGATGTAATCCAGCCGCACCCTGCCCTTGCCGTCAGGCTGCATGTTCTCGAGCTTCGCCTTGCGCTCGCCCATGGCCTGCATTACGGCGCCCTGGTATTGCTCGTCGAGGTCCAGCACCACCTGCTCCCACGGCTCGCGGGTCTCGCCGTCGATCTCGCGCTTGCGCACGCGCGGCCGCGAGACGGCCAGCTCGTAGCCCTCGCGGCGCATGGTCTCGATCAGCACCGACAGGTGCAGCTCGCCGCGTCCGGCGACATCGAACTGGTCGGGATCGGAGGTATCGGAGACCTGCAGAGCGACGTTGTGACTGGCCTCCTGATACAGGCGTGCGCGCAACTGGCGACTGGTCAGGTACTTGCCTTCCTTGCCGGCAAATGGGGAATCGTTGACCTGGAAGGTCATGTGGATGGTCGGCTCGTCGACGGTCAGCGGCGGCAGGGCCTCGACCGCAGCCGGATCGCACAGCGTCTCGGAAATGCCGATGTTCTCGACCCCGGAGATGGCGACGATATCCCCGGCCTCGGCCCGCGTCACCTCCTGGCGCTGCAAGCCCTTGAAGCCCAGCACCTGCAACACCTTTCCGGAACGCTTCTTGCCCTCGCGGTCGACGATTGCAAGCGCCTGGCCCGGCCGCACCTGGCCGCGCTGAATGCGACCGATCCCGATCAGGCCGACGTAGCTGGAGTAATCCAGGCTGGAGACCTGCATCCGGAACGGCCCGTCTGCATCCACGTCCGGCGGCGGCACATGCGTGATCAAGGTTTCGAACAGCGGCGTCAGATCGCCCCCGCTGGTGTCCGGCGTGCGGCCGGCGTAGCCATTCAGCGCCGAGGCATAGACCACCGGAAAATCCAGCTGCTCATCGGTCGCGCCCAGCTTGTCGAACAGGTCGAAGGTCTGGTCGATCACCCAGTCCGCGCGTGCGCCCGGCCTGTCGATCTTGTTGACCACCACGATCGGCCGGAAGCCCATCGCGAAGGCCTTCTGGGTCACGAATCGGGTCTGCGGCATCGGCCCATCGACCGCGTCGACCAGCAGCAGCACCGAATCGACCATCGACAGCACGCGCTCGACCTCGCCGCCGAAATCTGCATGTCCAGGCGTATCGACGATATTGATGCGATAACTCTCGCCCGAACGCGCGTCGTTCCAGGTAATTGCGGTGTTCTTCGACAGGATCGTGATGCCGCGCTCGCGCTCCTGATCGTTCGAGTCCATCACTCGCTCGGTGAGCTTCTCATGCGCGGCGAACTCGCCGGACTGGCGCAGCAGCTGGTCGACCAGCGTGGTCTTGCCGTGGTCGACATGCGCGATGATCGCGACGTTGCGAAGATTCATGGTATGGAGTTCCGGGACGGCGACGGGCTAACCCGCCATTGTATCGTGAACAGCCCCGGCAAACGAAAGAATCAAGCCCTTCGAGCTGCGAAAAAGGCATCCAGCAATGCCCCGGCAGGCTCGGCCAGCAGCCCACCGGACACCAGGCAGCGATGGTTGAGGTGTGGACTGTCGAGCAGGTTGAATACCGAGCCGCCTGCCCCGACACGCGGATCGAAGGCGGCGAACACCACCCGCTCGACCCGTGCATGGACGATCGCGCCGGCACACATCGCGCACGGCTCCAGCGTCACGTACAGCGTTGCGCCCGGCAAGCGGTAATTGCCGACCGCCAGCGCGGCCGCGCGCAAGGCCACGATCTCGGCATGGCCGCTGGGGTCCTGGTCCCGGATTACCCGATTACCGCCTTCGCCCAACACCTGGCCATCGCGCTCGACCAGCGCACCCACCGGCACTTCACCGGCCTCACCCGCCGCACTCGCCCGGGCCAGCGCGCGTTGCATCAAAGCAACATCGTGCGCTCTCGCAGATGTTCCTGCGGTCACGCCGAACTACTCCCACTCGATCGTCGCCGGCGGCTTGCCGGAGATGTCGTAGACCACGCGCGAGATGCCGTGGCATTCGTTGATGATCCGGCGCGAGACATGATCGAGGAATTCATGCTCGAGGTAGGCCCAGCGCGCGGTCATAAAATCCACCGTTTCGACCGCACGCAGCGCAATCACCCACTCATAGCGACGTGCATCACCGACCACGCCGACCGACTTGACCGGCAGGAACACCGCGAACGCCTGGCTGACCTGGTCGTACAGGCCGGCCGCTCGAAGTTCGGAGATGAAGATATGGTCGGCCTTTTGCAGCGGCTCGATGTATTCGGGCCGCACTTCACCGAGGATGCGCACGCCCAGGCCCGGCCCGGGAAACGGATGGCGCATGACCAGTTCGGCCGGCAGGCCCAGTTCGACGCCGATCCGGCGCACCTCGTCCTTGAACAACTCTTTCAGCGGCTCGATCAGCTTGAGGTTCATGTCGTCGGGCAGACCGCCGACGTTGTGGTGCGACTTGATTACCTTGGCCTTGCCGGTCGCGGCCCCGGCCGATTCGATTACGTCCGGGTAGATCGTGCCCTGCGCCAGCCAGCCGGCCTCGCGGTGATCCTTGGCCGCAGCATCGAACACGCGGATGAACTCGCGACCGATGATCTTGCGCTTTTGCTCGGGGTCGGAAATACCCTTGAGCGCGCCCAGAAACGGATCGCGCGCGTCCACCCGCTCGACGCGCACACCCAGATGCTCGGCGAAGGTCGCCATGACCTGATCACCTTCCTGAAAGCGCAAAAGGCCGGTGTCGACAAAGATGCACAGCAGTTGATCGCCGATCGCCTCGTGCAGCAGGGCCGCGACCACCGATGAATCAACGCCACCGGAAAGACCGAGCAGCACGGTGTCGTCGCCGACGGTTTCGCGCACGCGCTCGATCTGGTCGGCAATGATCGCCGTGGTCGTCCAATCGGCGCTGCAGCCGCAGATTTCGAGCACGAAGCGCTCGAGAATGCGCCGGCCCTGCTGGGTGTGGGTCACTTCAGGATGGAACTGCAGGCCGTAGTAGCCGCGCTTGTCGTCGGCCATGCCGGCAATCGGCGCCGAATCCGTGGTACACATCAGCTCGAAACCGTCCGGCAGCCGGGTCACCTTGTCGCCATGACTCATCCAGACTTCCAGCATGCCGCGGCCATTGCTTGTGACGCGGTCCTCGATGCCTTCGAGCAGACGCGAACAATTGGCGATTGCCACCTCGGCGTAGCCGAATTCCTTCTCGTCGGACGGATCGACCGCACCGCCGAAATGCGCGGCCATGGCCTGCATGCCGTAGCAGATGCCGAGCAGCGGCACGCCGAGCGCAAACACGCACTCCGGGATGCGCGGGCTGTCGTCAATTCCGACCGACTCCGGCCCACCGGACAGCACGATGCCTGAGGGCGCAAAGGCGCGGATCGCCTCATCGCCGGCATCAAACGGAAGAATCTCCGAATACACCCCGATCTCGCGCACCCGCCGCGCGATCAACTGCGTGTACTGCGAGCCGAAATCGAGGATCAGAATGCGGGAGGCGTGGATGTCGTCGATTCGGGACTCGTTCATGATTCGGATCCGGTGGGCACGTACCGCAGATGCTTGGGAAGCAGGAAAAGCTTACTTTTAGCGCAGATGAACGCAGATAACAGCGAAAAACCAGAGAGAATTTTGCGCCAAACTGCGGAAAATAAACGCAATCACCAAAAGGAAACGAGGTAGTTATATCACCTGGTCGGATGTTCTTCTTTGATCTTCTTTGTTCTTCCGCACTGCCGGCTTACTGTGCGTACTACGCCCTGCAGATTGATCTGCGTTCATCTGCGTTTATCTGCGGTTCAATTTGTTCCTTCTTCGCTACCCAAAGTCCCACGGGGTCAGCCGCGCTTGTAGTTCGGGGCTTCCTTGGTAATCGAGACGTCGTGGGCGTGGGATTCGGTGACGCCGGCGTTGGTGACGCGCACGAAGGCCGGGCGGGTGCGCATTTGTTCGATCGTGGCGCAGCCGGTGTAGCCCATCGCCGAGCGCAGTCCGCCGAGCAATTGATGGATGACGCTGGCCAGCGGGCCCTTGTACGGCACACGCCCCTCGATGCCCTCCGGCACCAGTTTCTCGGCCGAAACCTCGCCCTGGAAATAGCGATCCGACGAACCTTGCTGCATGGCGCCGAGCGAGCCCATGCCGCGGTAGCTCTTGTAGGAACGACCCTGAAACAGTTCGACCTCGCCGGGCGCCTCCTCGGTGCCGGCGAACAGGCTGCCGATCATGACGCTGGACGCACCGGCCACAATGGCCTTGGCGAGATCGCCGGAAAAGCGGATACCGCCGTCGGCAATCACGGGAATATTGCGCTTCTCCATTGCCCTGGCTGCCGCGGCGACGGCGCTAACCTGCGGCACGCCGACACCGGCGACGATGCGCGTGGTGCAGATCGAACCCGGCCCTTGGCCGATCTTGACCGCGTCGGCGCCGGCCTCGGCCAGCGCCAGCGCGCCCTCGCCGGTCGAGACATTGCCGCCGATCACCTGCACGTCCGGGTAGTGTTTCTTGCACCAGGCAATGCGGTCGAGCACGCCTTGCGAATGGCCGTGCGCGGTGTCGCAGACGATGATGTCGACACCGGCCTCGACCAGTGCGCTGACCCGATCCTCGGTATCGCCGCCGGCACCGACCGCGGCGGCGACCAGCAGTTGCTCGGAAGCATCCTTGGCTGCGTTCGGAAAGTCACGCGATTTCTGGATGTCCTTGACCGTGACCAGGCCGCGGAGCTGGAACGCATCGTTGACCACCAGCACCTTCTCGATGCGGTACTTGTGCAGCAGGTCCAGCACCTCGTCCTGACTGGCACCCTCGCGCACCGTGACCAGTTTTTCCTTGCGCGTCATGATGTTGCGCACCGGATCGTCGAGCTTGCGCTCGAAACGCATGTCCCGGCTGGTGACGATGCCAACGAGTTCGTCGCCATCGACGATGGGCACGCCGGAAATGTTGTGGCGGCAGGTGATTTCCTGCACCTCGCGGATCGTCGTGTCCGGCGCCACGGTGATCGGATCCTTGATCACGCCGGCCTCGTACTTCTTGACGATGCGAACTTCGCGCGCCTGCTGCTCGATGTCCATATTCTTGTGGATGACCCCGACCCCACCGGCCTGCGCCATGGCGATAGCCAGTCTGGCTTCAGTCACCGTATCCATGGCTGAGGACACCAGCGGGATGTTGATCGCCAGATCGCGCGTGATGCGGCTGGACAGATCGACATCGCGCGGCAGCACATCGGAGTGAGCCGGCACCAGCGAGACATCGTCGAACGTCAGGGCTTCTTCGAGCAGGCGCATGAATGGCTCCGGCGGGATAAACCATCAATTATAAAGCTTTGCTGCCAAACCGCGTCAGCCGGCACCGATTGCGCACGGGCATCCCGGCCGGGAATCCGCTTGCGCATAGAATGGCCCGACTTCAACCCGAGGGTTTGCCATGGGCAATCAAACCGCCGCTGCCACTCCGCCGACCGGCTTCCGCATGCCCGACACGCTGGCGCTGATGTTCCTGCTGATGTGCGCGGCACTGGTGATGACCTGGGTACTGCCGGCCGGCAGTTATGAACAGGTCATCAACGACCACGGGCGCGAGGTCGTGGTTCCCGGCACCTACCAGCACATCGAGGATGCCGAGACGCTGACGCCGTGGTCGCTGTTCACGGCCGTGCCGCGGGCCATGGCTGACACCCAGGCAATCATCTTCTTCGTGCTGCTGGTCGGCGGCGCAATGTCTGTGATTCGGCAGACCGGTGCGATCGAGGCCGCACTCGGCCGGGTGATCCAGGCGCTGGACCAGCATCCGCTGCTGCTGATCACCACCGGGGTGACGCTGTTTGCGGTCACTTCGGCCACGCTGGGCATGGGCGAGGAATACATTCCGCTGACCGGCATCCTGATCGCGATGTGCGTGGCCATGCGCATGGACACGGTCGCGGCCATCGGCATCATGCTGGTCGGCTACGGGGTCGGCTTCGGTGCAACCATGATCAACCCGTTCACGCTGTTCATCGCCCAGGACATCGCCGAGTTGCCGCCGGGCTCGGGACTGGCGTATCGGGCGATCATCTTCGTGCCGTTTGTCGCCATCGGCATTCATCATGTGTGGCGCTATGCGATGCAGGTGCGGCACGACCCGGCCACCAGCCTGGTCGTCGACATTCCCGAAGCGCAACCGCCGCAAGCCGGTGAGGTGCCGCCGATGGACGGCCGACGCATCGCCGTGATCGCGCTGATCGTGGCCGCGCTGGCGGTGCTGATCTGGGGCATCACCCAGCGTGACTGGTACCTGACCGAACTGGGCGCGACCTTCATCGTGCTGGCGATCGCGGTCGGCCTGGTCGCGCGCATGTCGATCGACTCGATTGCGGTTTCGTTCAGCCGCGGTGCGGCCGAGCTCGCCGGCACCGCGGTGCTGATCGGCTTTGCGCGCTCGATCGGGCTGCTGCTCGAAGACGGCCAGGTGCTGCACACCATCGTCCACGCGCTGGCCGAACCGCTGGTCGGGCTGCCGGCCGAGCTGTCGGCCGTCGGCATGCTCGGCATCCAGTCGCTGATCAACCTGTTCGTCTCGTCCGGCTCCGGCCAGGCGTATCTCACCATGCCGCTGATGGCGCCGATCGGCGACTTGGTCGGGCTGGAACGCCAGGTGTCGGTGATGGCTTATCATTTCGGCGACGGCTTCGTCAACCTGATCGCGCCGACCAACCCGATCCTGATGGGCATCCTCGGGATTGCCGGCATTCCCTACCTGCGCTGGCTGAAATTCGTGTTGCCGCTGCTGGCCAAGCTGCTGGCGCTGGCGGCAGTGTGCATGGTGGTGGCGGTGTGGATCGGTTATCGATAAAGCTCGCGCGCAGGCTCAGTCCACGTAAAGCGAACTGACCGATTCGCCTTCGGCCATACGGCGGATGGTTTCGGCCAGCATCTGGGCCACCGACAGTTGCCGGATGCGGCCGCATTCGCTGGCCGCCGGACTCAGCGGGATGGTATCGGTGACGACGATTTCGTCGAGCTGCGAGTTGGTGATGTTCTCGATCGCCTTGCCCGACAGCACCGGGTGCACGCAGTAGGCGACCACGCGCCGGGCGCCGTATTGCTTGAGCGCGGCAGCGCCGGCACAGAGCGTTCCGGCGGTGTCGATCATGTCGTCGACCAGCACGCAGGTCTTGTCCTCGACATCACCGATCAGGTTCATTACCGTGGCCTCGTTGGCGCGCGGGCGGCGCTTGTCGATGATCGCCAGGTCCTGGTCGAGCCGCTTGGCGATCGCACGCGCGCGCACCACGCCACCGACATCGGGCGCGACCACGATCATGTCGTCGTCGCCGTAGTGCTTCCAGATGTCGGCCAGCGTCAGCGGCGAGGCGTAGACGTTGTCGACCGGAATGTCGAAAAAGCCCTGGATCTGGTCGGCGTGCAGATCGACCGTCACGAGCCGGTCGATGCCGATCGCGCCGATCATGCGTGCGGCGACCTTGGCCGTAATCGGCACGCGCGTCGAGCGTGGCCGGCGATCCTGGCGTGCATAGCCGAAGTACGGGACCACCGCCGTGACCCGTCCGGCCGAGGCGCGCTTGAGCGCATCGACCATGACCAGCAGTTCCATGAAGTTCTCGGCCACCGGCTGGCAGGTCGGCTGGATGACGAAGATGTCGCGCGCGCGCACGTTCTCGACAATCTCGACGGCCACTTCGCCGTCGCTGAAGCGGCCGACGTTGGCCTTGCCCATCGGCACGCCCAGATGACCGGCAATTGCTGCAGCCAGCGCCGGATGCGCGTTGCCAGCAAAAATCATGAACGACGATTGACTCACGGCAGGCTCCCGAGTGGCCGGGCGCGGGAATGGCTGGGACGGCAGGACTCGAACCTGCGAATGCGGGGATCAAAACCCCGTGCCTTAACCAGCTTGGCGACGTCCCAGTCGAAGGTGTGTCCCGCGCGAGCGAGGGATTATAACGGCTCGCTCGCCGGGGTTGAACCCGGCGTTCCGGCCGCGCCGGACCCGGTCTCGAACCGCCAGCCGCTCAGCACCGCTTTGACCGATTGCGTCCCGCGTCGCGCCGACACCCGTGTCGGCAGCAGTACGCCACCGGCGACAGCGTTCCAGCGCGGGTACTCGATTGCCCATCCGCCCCACGTCAGCGCGGCCAGCGTGCCGTCATCGGCATAGCGTGCCTGACCGAGCGCCGGACCGGGCAATCCTCGCAGCCAGTCCACCAGCCCCGCCACCGGAACCGGCCAGCCGATGGCGCGCTCGATCAGTTGATCGGGATCGGAGCCGGTCAAGGTACCGATCTCGCTGCCGGTCAAGCGCGCACCGTCAACGTTCATCTCCAGCTGCCAGCGCTTGCCGCCCAGTCCGCTGGACAATTCCACCCGGTGCCAATCCCCGCGCGCCTGCCAGGCCAGTGACAGGCTGCCGCCGCGCTCGCCATCCGACAGCGCCAGCCGACCGCGTACCGACCAGTCGGGATGGGCGGCAAACCAGGCCTCGCGCTCGGCCAGCCAGGCCCCGCCCGGTCGCGGCTCGCGCACCGCGCAGCTGCTCAGCAGCACGGCAAGTGCGATGACGGTCAGCGAACGCTCGAATACCCTGGAACGCTGAACGCGACCGACGGCCGGCCGTGCGTCAAGGCTCAAGTTCCAGCCGCTCCAGCGTCGCATCGAAGGTTTCGTCGCCGGACAGCTCAGCGGCCCAGCGCGCTGCCAGAACACGTGCGCCGACCTCATCGCCCGTGGCAAGGCGCGCCTCGATCAGGTGGGCGACGATTTCGGGGTGGGGCTCAAGCTCGACCGCGCGTTCCAGATACGGCAGGGCTTCGTCCGGGCGTCCGAGCCGGAACAGCACCCAACCCATCGAATCGATAATCGCGGCATTGTCGGGATCCAGCGCCAGCGCTGTCTCGATCAGCCGCAGCGCCTCGTTCTGACGATCGGTGCGGTCCGAAAGCGTGTAGCCCAGCGCGTTCAGCGCCACCGCGTTTTCGGGATCGTTCTGGATAATGGTGCGCAGATCCTGCTCGGCCAGCTCCAGATCATCGAGCTGCACCGCAGCCATGGCGCGCGCGTACAGCAGGTCGACATTGGATGGTTCCTGCGCAACCGCCTCGCTGTACAGTCCGATCGCTTCCTCGCCGCGCCCGGCCTCGAGCAACAGCTGACCCTCGACCATCCAGGCCTGCTCGGCCAGATCCGGGTCACGACCTGCCCGCAGTTCGGCAGTCAAGGCGCGCGCTTCGGCGACACGCCCGAGATTGCCGAGCACGATCGCGCGACGGAGCTGCGCCCGCGACTGGAATTCACCGTCGACCTGCCCATACCAGGTCAGCGCTTCGGGCTCAAGCCCCAGCATTTCGGCCAGAATGCCGGCCTGCCACGCGCCTTGGCCGTCGCGCTCGACCGTTGCAACAAGACGTTGCCAGGTGGCTCCGGCGCGCGCGATCTGATCTTCCTCGACCTGCAGCAGCGCGACGGTGTAAAGCGTATCGACCGATGCCGGCAGTTGATTCAGAACGGTCAGCGCCTCGTCCGTTCGGCCCAATTCGCGCAACAGCTCGACTTCGGCGCGTGCGGCCGACTCGTCATCGGGACGCGCCGCGCGCGCCAGGCGGATATCGGCCAGCGCGCGCTCGGTCTCGCCCTCGGCCTGGGCCATGCGCGCCGACCACAGCGCGTACTCGAAATCCGGACGTTGCTGCAGCGCCTCACCGATGCGCGCACGTGCCGCCACGCGCTCGCCCAGCTGCCAGGCCAGCCGACTCTGCAGATAGCGCTGGAAACCGGCCGGCAAGCCGTCCCGCGCATCGACCAGCCGGGTCAGCACTCGCTCGGCCGTGGCCGGCTCGGCACCGGCCGCCAGCAGCGCAACCGCGCGCATCCAGTCCTGATCGGCAGGCGCATCGCCCAGACCCCGATTCAATGCCAGCAGCGCGACATCCGTCTTTCCGCTGCGCAATGCGGCCACGGTCTGCAGCTGCAAGGCCTCGCCCGAGTCGGGATCGGCCTGCAGCCACTGATCGGCCAGCGTCAGGGCCTCGGGCCACTGATCCAGCGCTGCGGCCAGACGCGCGGCGCGCTGCAACAGCTCCGGCTGCGGGTCGATCGCAATCGCCTCGCGCAACAGTGCCAACGCCTCGTCGTGCTCGCCGGTTTCGTGCGCCAGGCGCGCCTCGGCGATCCGCGCCTGAATTTCCAGATTCGGTTCGGCCGGCGCATCCTGCTGCACTGTGGCGGCACATCCGGCCAGCAACATGGCTACCATAGGCGCAGCCCAACATGTGATCACCGCGACCGAAGTGCGGCTTGCCCCGCGCTTGCGAGATTTATCAACCTTCATGTCCGTATATGCCCTTGGAGTGAGTCATCAGACCGCGCCGGTCGCCGTGCGCGAGCGTCTCGCGTTTACCCCGGACCGGATCGGCGAGGCGCTGCAGTCCATGCGTGCAGTCGACGGCATTCGCGAATGCGCGATCGTGTCGACCTGCAACCGGACCGAAATCTACATCAGCGGCGATGAACACAGCATACCGGCATTGCAGTGCTGGATGCACGAGTGGCACGGCGCCGAGGGTGACGAATTCTCGCGCTACCTGTTTGCGCTGCGCCACCGCGAGGCGGTCACACATCTGCTCAAGGTCACCTCCGGCATGGATTCCATGGTGCTGGGCGAACCGCAGATCGTCGGCCAGGTCAAAACCGCCTGGTCCAGCGCCCAGCAGCATGAAACTCTGGGTACCATCCTCGACCGGCTGTTCCAGCACGCCTTCCAGACCTCCAAGCTGGTGCGCTCGGACACCGGCATCGGCCACAACCCGGTCACGCTGCCGTTCGCGGCGCTGAAACTTGCCCACCAGATCTTCGGCGACATCAGTTCGCTCAACGCGCTGATGATCGGCGCCGGCGAGATGATCGAGGACTGCGCGCGCCATTTCAGCGGTCAGGCTGTGCGCTCGCTGACCATCTGCAACCGCTCGCTCGATCGCGCCGAGGGCCTGGCCGCAGAATTCGGCGCGCGCGCAGTCGGCCTCGATGCACTGGCAACCGAGCTGGAACGCAGCGACCTGGTGGTGGCCTGCACCGCCAGCGCGGTGCCGCTGGTGCGTCACGACATGACCCGGGCCGCGCTCAAGGCACGCCGCAACCAGCCGATGTTCATGCTCGACCTGTCGGTGCCGCGCAACATCGATCCGGCGATCGCCGAATTCGACGACGTTTATCTCTACACCATCGATGATCTGCGCGAGATTTCCGAGCGCGGCCACCGCAAGCGCAACGAAGCGCTGGTCGAGGCCGACAAGATCGTCGAAGGCCAGGCCGAGGCGTTCGATCGCTGGCTGAACGTGCATGCGGCCGGGGAAACGCTGAAATCGATGCGCCAGCGCGCCTTTGTCGAGCGCGACAAGCTGCTCGAGCAGGCGATCAAGGAATTGTCCGGTGGCCGCTCGGCCGAGGACGTGCTGTCGCGCTTCGGCCATCGTCTGACCAACCGCCTGCTGCATTCGCCGAGCATGCAATTGCGTCGCGCCGCAGAAGTTACCGACGAAGACCTCATGAAGGCCGCGCGCAGGCTGTTGCTGGACGACGCACAGTGAACCCCGCGCTGGCAGGCCGGCTGGCCGAGGCGCGCGAGCGCTTTGAGGAGCTGGAACGGCTGCTGGCCGAACCCGAACTGGCCGGCGACCCGAAGCGTTTCGCTGCGCTGTCGCGCGAGTACGCCGAGCTCGAAACGATCACGCGCGCATGGGCCAGGCTTGAATCAACCCGCAAGCGGATCGAAGAGGCCCGGCAGCTGGCCGAGGACCGTGACGACGACCTTCGCGCGATGGCACGCGAGGAGCTTGCCGCGCTCGAGCCGCAACTCGAACACGCCGAGCACGAACTGCAGGCGCTGATCCTGCCGCGCGATCCCAACGACGACCGCAGCCTGTACCTGGAAATCCGCGCCGGCACCGGTGGCCAGGAAGCCGCCCTGTTTGCCGGCGACCTGTTCCGCATGTACAGCCGCTACGCCGAACGCCAGGGCTGGCCGGTGGAAGTATTGTCGACGGCAGCCGGCGAGGTCGGCGGCTGGCGCGAACTGATCGCACGCATCGACGGTCGCGGCGCCTACTCGCGCCTGAAGTTCGAGTCCGGTACCCACCGCGTGCAGCGCGTGCCGGCGACCGAATCGCAGGGCCGCATCCATACCTCGGCCTGCACCGTGGCGATCCTGCCCGAGGCCGAAGACGTCGACGAAATCACGATCGATCCAAATGATCTTCGCATCGACACGTTCCGTTCCTCCGGCGCCGGCGGCCAGCACGTCAACACCACCGACTCGGCCATCCGCATCACTCACCTGCCGTCGGGCATCGTGGTCGAATGCCAGGACGAACGCTCGCAGCACAAGAACAAGGCACGCGCGCTGAGCCTTTTATCGGCGCGGCTGCTCGAGGCCGAGCAGCGGCGAGTCACCCGTGAACGGGCCGCCGACCGCAAACTGCAGGTCGGCTCCGGCGATCGCTCCGAACGCATCCGCACCTACAATTTCCCGCAGGGCCGGGTCACCGATCACCGCGTCGGCCTGACGCTGTACGATCTCGACGGCATCCTCGAGGGTGAGCTGGACGCGCTCATCGGCCCGCTCACCGAGGCCCACCAGGCCGAGCTGCTGGCCGAACTGGCCGGCCACAATCACTGATTCGGCACGCACGACCCGAACCAGTCACCGCGCGTGGTGCCCCGGTCAGCGTGCCGGACAGACACCCGTCGTCAGCGTGCCTGGCGAACGAGCGCGTGTTCCGGCAACTCGACCCGGCGCTCGCGCTGCATGATTTCCATCAACACCGCAACCCGGCCGTCGCCGGTGCGCTGCTCGAACACCGCCTGGTATCCGGAGAACGGGCCCTCGGCGACCTGCACGGCCTCGCCCGGATTGAACGTGGATTCCACGTCCAGATCCACGCAGCCGTGCACATCGGAGCGCTCGAGAATGTGATCGATCACCGGCTGCGGAACCGTCGGCGTCCGGTCACCGAAGCGCACCAGGCCGATCACGCCGCGGGTGGAGCGAATCGCGGCCTGGTTGTCCTCCGGCCGCAGGCGCACGAACAGGTAGCGTGGAAACATCGGCTCGATCACACGGCGATAGCGCCCGCGCAGCCGCCGACGCAGTCGGACCTGGGGAAACAACACATCAAAGCGCTGGTTTTCCAGATGCGCGGTCGCACGCGACTCCTCACGCGGCTTGCAATAGACCACAAACCACGCACCCGAGCCCGCTTTCGATACCCCCTGCACCATCACCACTCCCAAGCCATCGCGGCAACCATCGTTCACCCGGCCTGCCAAGCCAAAATTCCCGAAGCGAGCCGGCGTGACCAGGAAAGAACGCGGGGCGCTATCGGGCGAACTTCAATAGAAATCAACCCGGCCGAATTTGCCTGCATCGTGCCTACATGGATTTTTGCTGATTTGGCGCTGTTGCCGCTGATCGCTCGTAAGCCCATGTTTTATTTGGTGCCCGGAGCCGGAATCGAACCGGCACGGGGTTACCCCCGAGAGATTTTAAGTCTCTTGCGTCTACCAATTTCGCCATCCGGGCGGGCAACATTCGACCGCATCGAACCGCGCAGACTATACCGCCGCGCGCGCGCGGCCGCAACGGCGCGGCCTGCATGCGGATTGCATCAATACCGGTCATCCGGTTCGGCACATCCTGGTGCTGGTTCTGGAACCCTGCCGGCGTCGGCGCTCCATGTGCTCGCTTCACCTGAATCCCCGCAGGAGGCCCCGTGGTTACCCAAACAGCCAACAGCCCGTCACCCGGAACGCTTCGAGTTGCAGACTTCTGGCTGGCACTGCTTCTGTCAATCTCGGCGCACAGCGCCATTGCATCGGACATCAACGCCGTGCTTGATCATGCCATGCAAAAACAATCCATTCCGGGCGTCAGCGCGGTAGTCATTCACGACCATCGGGTCGTTTTCTCCGGCGGGCGCGGGCTTGCTGATATTGCATCGGGACGTCCGATGGACGACCGCACGGTGATGTACATCGGTTCGCTGAGCAAAGTCCTGACTGCCGTGCTTGCACTGCAGGAAGTCGAGCGCGGCAGGCTGACCCTGGGCGATCATCTGGAGCAACAGCGCGCCATCACGGTGCAGCACTTGATTACGCATCAGTCCGGATTGAACATGGAGGGCGCGTTTGATTATTGGTTTACGGGCAAATTTCCGGATGTCGCGGCGCTCGCTGCCTACCTCGCTGATGCGCCGCTGCGCTTTGAGCCCGGTACGGATATCCGCTACTCGAACATCGGCTATGCGGCGCTGGGCAACTTTGTCGCCCAGCGCGCCGGTGAGGATTTCGAGGCGTTGTTGCGAGACCGGGTACTGGAGCCGCTCGCGATGAATGACTCCGGCGCCCGCGGACCCGCTCCGGCTGTCGCAACCGCGTATTCGCCGCCCGGGCAATTGTTGCCGGATCGGGACCGACCGTTTGCCGGGGTCGGTGCATCTGTCGCCGGACGCCACATCCGCATGTATCACGATGCCGACGCCATGAGCCCGGCGTTTGGAGCCTACTCAACCGCCCACGACATGGGGAAATTTGTCCGGTTTGTTCTGGGCTGCGGCGGCGATGAGGTGCTGTCGCAGGAAATGCGCGAGAGAATGTACGAACCGGTCGTGTCGAACCGGGGGCTTGGACTGCGAATCGAATCCCTTGACGGACGTCGCGTCGCCCGGCATGGTGGCTGGTTCGCCGCCTACCGATCCCACCTGCTGCTGGAGCCGACGCAAGGCATCGGCATCGTCGTTCTGACGAACAGTGACAGCGCCTCGACCGGTGAAATCGCCGACATGCTGTACCGGGCGCTTCTACCGTAGCCGCCTCCAACTCGACGGACACGAACCGCCGGCCCCTGCAGGCGGGAGTTAATGGAGGCTAGGCCCGGAGTCGAAAACTCATTACCTACGGTCTTTCTGCGCCTTTCATGCTGAAGATACCAACGCATGTACCAACACCTCCGCTTCGGCCCCTTCTTCCGTGCCATACCGCATCGCTCCGGGATTCCTCGTCGTGGATGATGCTCGAGACCCGGTGGGCAGCGCCTCGGTTTTTCAATCCGTAGTTGATCGCTCGCCCCTACTCTAGGCCGGGCATCAATGCCCGACAGCGCAACGCACCGTCAAGCCCCCTCGGAAAATTCCGAGCCCCGCCGGCCGGGAATCTGACGCGTTGCCGGGCAATCTACCGATGGTCATCGGTCGGCC
>JAVVDV010000015.1:0-66498 GCA_032251355.1 Wenzhouxiangellaceae bacterium | reverse complement strand
GTAGGGCCCTGGAAGACGACCAGGTTGATAGGCTGGGTGTGGAAGTGCGGTAACGCATGAAGCTAACCAGTACTAATTGCCCGTGAGGCTTGGTCATATAACCCCAAGCCAATTTGTTGCGGCAACACCGCAATTCTTCGTCGCCGGTTTGATCCGGCTGCACGACGCGCTCTTGAACAGAATTCCAGCACCGGCGATCCTTCGTTGGTGTTTGATCAGGCTTGCCTGGCGGCAATAGCGCTGTGGAACCACCCGATCCCATCCCGAACTCGGCAGTGAAACGCAGCAGCGCCGATGGTAGTGCGGCATTCGCCGTGTGAGAGTAGGTCACCGCCAGGCATTTATTCAAAACCCCGAGTCCCCCCGGACTCGGGGTTTTTTTATAAATGCTGGCGGAGTATTGTCATTCGCGCTTCGCCTCCGCTGCGCTCGAAGGCCCTGTCGGGCCATTGCGTGCGGCCTGCGGCCGAGGGGTCTGATTTGCTTGTGCACGCACACGCAAGCGGGTCACCGCCAGGCATTTATTCAAAACCCCGAGTCCCCCCGGACTCGGGGTTTTTTCATTTCCGCTGGCGGCCGCGGAAGATTTACGCGACAATCCGGTCTGGTTGAATCCAATCCCCGTTCCAAGGAGACTGCATGCACGTACTTCGACGAGCCATCTTGATTGTGGGCCTTCTGGCCTTGACTTCGAACACCATCGCGCAGGAAGCTGCGGCCGGCGGCGCTTTCGAGTTGAACGATGCAGACGGTCGCGCGTGGACCTTGCCAGCCGATCAGGAAGCCTTGGGTGTGTACCTGTTCTGGGCCAGCTGGTGTCCCTACTGCCGAGCCCTGATGCCGCACCTGCAAAGCATCGTCGATGAGTACGGCGACGCGGTTGAGATCTACGCGCTGAACTTTCGCGACCAGAACGATCCGCGCGCCTACATGGAGGAGCAGGGCTTCGACTTCGTGCTGTTCCCGGATGCCGATGCAGTGGCCACCGATTGGGGGGTGCGCGGTACGCCCGGTCTGTTCATCATCGACAGCAGCCGCCAGGTTCGCTTCAACCTCTACCAGGTATTGGCCGAATCGCCCCCCGGATTCGAGGATCTGAGCCACACCCAACGTGCCCAGCGGCGCGCACCGTTCTGGGCGGCCCGCATTCGCGAAACGCTCGACCAGGTACTGGCCGAACGAGCCGAGTAAGCCCAACCGTCAACAATGGCGCTACAAGCGTTGTGTATCCGGGTTGAAGTTGAACCAGGCAAACCAGAACAGGCGCGTCCCGACATGTTCTGTTCCATTGGCCTCAATCGCCGTCACATGGCCGTCGTCGTTTCTGCGCACGGTCAGTTCACGAGCCCCCAGCGTTGTCTGGATCGGGCCATCGTTCAGACTGTCGTCCATGACCGCCAAAGCATGGCCGTCGATCCGGAATCCATGCACGACCGATTTCGGATGCACTGACAGGTCGCGATTCGCAGCCGGGAACATCAGCCGATCGCTTTCCTCGTAGGTGCCATACCGGCGCTGTTCGGAATAGGGCATGTCGAAGCCGGTGTCTCGGGCCAGCACACGCGTGTCCGGATGCTGTTCTCGCCAGCGCCCCCACTCCGTCATTGCAATCGGGACTTCGGTGAGTTTCTGACCCAGCGCCGGACCCATGATTGCCTCGCCGGTGATCTGCTGCCAGAGCGAGTCGGTCTTGCGGTCGTACATGACCAGGTCCGAATCGTGCAGTACCCCGGAGACGCCGAACTCGGTGACTTCGCCCTCGACCACGCGCAGGAACGCCAGTCCTGAGCCGCACAGCGGGCACCAGGTGATCGCGATCGGATCGCCGCCAATCGTATCGTTGACGATCTCGTGGAAATCGAGCACGTAGATCGGCCAGGCGCGCTTGTCGCCGTTATGGTCAATGGCCATGACCAGGCTGTCGTCGGACAGGAATGCCGCCGCCGCATCGGCATCAACATAGCTCGGCTGATCGATCGCCGGGATGCAATCACGCGCCGGACAGCCCTGATAGAGATGATCGAAATCGACGCTGGCCGGTGTGTCGCGGTTGTAGCCGAAGGTCTCGACCAGAATGTCGTGGTCGAAGCGGTTGCGCGGGCGTTCTTCTTGTCCCACGACTGCGTCACTCAGACACAGCAGCGCGAGCAGCGTTGCGAATAAAGCTTTCATGGTCCATTCCCTCTCGTAATCAGGTACGCACGACGACTGGATCTTCGTCGTCGCTGTCAAAGACTTCCTGGTCAAACTCCCCTTCAGACCGGGCAATGATGCAAGTGATTGCGGCGTCACCGCAGACGTTGACCGCGGTTCGCGTCATGTCGAGCAGGCGATCGACGCCGAGGATCAGCGCGATCCCCTCGGCCGGCAGTCCGACCGATTTGAGCACCCCGGCCAGCAGAATCAGTCCGACGCCGGGAACGCCAGCCGCGCCCACCGATGCCATGATCACCATCAGAACAATCATCGCGTATTGCGCCAGCGACAGGTCGACGCCGTAGTACTGGGCGATGAATCCGGCTGCGATGCCCTGCATGATGGCCGTGCCGTCCATGTTGATGGTCGCGCCCAGCGGCACGGTAAAGCTTGCTACCCGATTGTCGACACCCAAGCGCTGCTCGACCGTGCGCAGTGTCACCGGAATCGTGGCTCCGCTCGAGGCGGTCGAGAAGGCAAACGCCAGCACCGCGCGCATCTTGCTGAAGAACCGGCGCGGACTCAGGCCACCGAGCACGCGCAGCAACGCCGAGTAGGTGATCGTCGCATGCAGCACCAGCACGATCAGCACCAGCACCACGTATTTGGCCACACCGATAAACGTGTCCCAGCCGGTCGTCGCCGCCAGAACGGTGATCAGTGCGAACACGCCGTAGGGCGCCAACAGCATGATGAAGCCCACCAGCTGCATCACCACGGCGTTGAAATCTTCGAAGAATCGGCCTACCCGCTTGCCCGACTCGCCGGCCAACGCAATGGAAAGACCGATCAGGATGGCGAACACGATGATCGGCAGCATATCGCCATTGGCCATGGCCTCGATCGGGTTGCGCGGCACCATGTCGATCAGCACCTGTCCGAACGACGGTTGTTCGGCGATTTCGCGCTCGACGAGCTGCTGAGGGTTGGCGCCGGTGCCGGGCTGGACCAGAATCGCGGCCACCAGCGCCAGCGAGACCGCAACCCCGGTCGTGAACATGTACAGCGCCACGGCCTTGCCGCCGACCCGCCCCAGCTTTTTTGGGTCCGACAGCGAACTGACGCCGCTGATCAGCGATACAAAAACCAGCGGAACCACGAGCATGCTCAGGAAGCGTACGAAGATCTCACCCACAACCGTCAGCGCTCCGTCGATGACGACCGAGCGTACCCACTCCACCTCGGCGATCGTGAAGTTCAGCAGCAGACCCACGATCAGACCCGAGACCAGTCCGAGCAGAATGTGGTTGGAGATCCGGCGATGGTCGAAGGTCGTGGCGGCCACTCAGAGACTCCCGGAAACGAGACTAGCGCCCGAGTATAACCGCGTCTGTCCCTCGTCCCGCTGGCGCAAGGGGGCTGCCGTTCGGCAGGGTGACCGACGGCCGGGAGCGGGTGGATGGGCTACAATCTTGGCTTCTGTCCGCTTGCTGCCTGCATGAACGACACCCTCGCACCACCTGCGCATTTCATCCGCACCCGCATCGCCAAGGACCTCGAGGCGCAGCGGGTGGGCCATGTCGTGACGCGTTTCCCGCCCGAACCCAACGGTTACCTGCACATTGGTCACGCCAAATCCATCGTGCTCAACTTCGCCATGGCCGACGAGTTCGGTGGCGAGACCAACCTGCGCTTCGACGACACCAATCCCGTCAAGGAAGAGCAGCGCTACGTCGATGCCATCCGCGCCGACGTTGCCTGGCTGGGTTTCCAATGGGCGCGCGAGTGTTATGCCTCGGATTACTTCGAGCAACTCTATGAATGGGCGCTGTACCTGATCGATCAGGGCCTGGCCTATGTCGACAGCCAGGACGCCGAAGCAATCCGCGCCCAGCGCGGCACGCTGACCGAGCCGGGCCAGCCTAGCCCGCACCGCGAGCGGCCGGTCGCGGAAAGTCGCGATCTGTTCGAGCGCATGCGCGCCGGCGCGTTCGAAGACGGCGCGCACGTGCTGCGGGCGAAGATCGACATGGCCGCACCCAACATCAACCTGCGCGACCCGGTGCTCTACCGCATCCGACACCAGCACCATGCCCGCACCGGTAACGCCTGGTGCATCTACCCGAGCTATGACTTCGCCCATGGCCAGTCCGATGCGATCGAAGGTATCAGCCACTCGTTGTGCACGTTGGAATTCGAGGACCATCGGCCGCTGTACGACTGGTTGATCGAACACCTGCCGGTGCCGGCCCGGCCGCAGCAGATCGAGTTCTCGCGCCTGAACCTGGATTTCACGGTCGTCTCCAAGCGCCGTCTGGTGCGATTGGTCGACGAAGGGCACGTTGCCGGCTGGGATGATCCGCGCATGCCGACGCTGGCCGGGTTTCGTCGCCGGGGCTTTACGCCCGCCGCAATCCGGAACTTCTGTACCGAGATCGGTATCAGCAAATCCGAAAGCGTGATTCCATTTGCGGTATTGGAGCGCAACCTCAGAGACGACCTGAATATCCGCGCGCCTCGCCGGCTGGCCGTGCTTGACCCGCTCAAGGTTGTGCTGACCAACTTTCCGGAGGGCGAGACCGAGTGGCTGGACTTGCCCAATCACCCGCAGAACTCTGAAATGGGCACGCGTCAGGTGCCGATCACGCGCGAGATCTGGGTCGAGCGCGACGATTTCATGATCGATGCGCCGAAAAAGTTCTTCCGGCTCAAGCCCGGCGGCGAGGTGCGGCTGCGCGGTGCGTTCATCATCCGCTGCGACGAGGTGGTCGCCGACGAGGCCGGCGAGGTCGTCGAGTTGCACTGCTCGCTGGACACGGACTCGCGCTCCGGGCAGCCCGGCTCCAACCGCAAGGTCAAGGGCACGATCCACTGGGTCTCGGCCGAGCACGCCGTGGCCGCCGAAGTGCGGCTCTACGATCGCTTGTTCTCGGTGCCCAATCCGGTTGCCGACAAGGAACGAGACTTCGTTGAATACATCAATCCCGAATCGCTGCAGGTCATCGGCAGCGCGCGGCTGGAGCCGGGTCTAGAGAACGCCAGGGCCGGCGAGCACTACCAGTTCGAGCGCACCGGCTACTTCGTCGCCGATCCCGATTCAAGCACCGAAAAGCCCGTCTTCAACCGTGCCGTCACGCTGCGCGATACCTGGGCCAGTCTCGAGAAGCAATGGCGCCAAGGGGGGGTGACATCGCCTGTAAGACGAAGTTGAAGCCTTAAGTTTGGCGGATGCTGAGCCGGAACTTCGGGATCTGAAGGATTATTGTGCGATTCGGCACAATACTCGAGCGGCAAATGGATACTGACGAACTTCAATCGGCATTGCCTGGACTTCGGAATGAGATAGCCGCCATACACGTCGACGATCCGCGCATGAGCGTTCATTTGTCGAAATACTCGGTAGCCGGGTCCGTGAGATGGCGCGCGGACCCTGTTTGTTGCAGGTTACAGAGATCTACTGCAGATCACGGTGACGGTATCTTCGGTCATTTCGGATCTGCACGTAAGCCCGGCCATATCGTCCAGGGCGCGGCGCAGGTTGTCGATGAACCACTGGTTGGCAGTGACAAAAAACATCTCCTGATCTGCTATCGGGTCCAGAACCGCGCCGTCCTCGGGGTCTGATATCGGAAGCGGCCTCTCGGCATCATCCGTGACTCCGACACTTAACCAGTCGGAGAAATCAGCCGATATCTTCAGCTCAAGAGTTGAACCGGACGCGTACCGGATTCTGATCGTAAGAGGCGAGGTTCGAATGTCCCCGCCGGGCTTGATCACCAACTCGTAGCTTACTACCCCGAAGTTGAAAGACGTTTCCGAAGAGACTCGGGAAGCGGAGCCGGCGTAACCTTCGATTCGCAGGTAGGTTTCCAGGCCATGTAATAGCATCGGATCAAGCCTTCCGGTCGTGAGATCACCCGCAACAGAATCGCGTCCGCTTGGTGCAAACCCGTCCAAGTCGTCCCTGTCGATGCTGATGAAAATCGCGCTCGCATTATGGACGGTGTCCTGGAATACCTGTTTTTCCTGCGCTGACATCGCTTCGCGCTGGGCCGAAAGTGTGATGAAGTAGATGCCCCCGGGATCCTCTTCCGCAGTGAAGCTGCGCCGGAATCGCTGGGTAACGTTCAACTCGCTGTTGGTGACAAAGACCTCCGTGTAGGGCAGCGGAATTCGCAGTGCCCGGCTTCGAAAGTCATCGTCGGTCATGCACGAATTGCAGACATCCCACCATGCATCGGGTTCGGTTGCCCGAACTCCCGCGGCGAGGCCGGCTAAAACAATAACTCCAACAAGAATCCTGGAATTCATGTGCGTCCTCCTGTTTCGAATTGCATGAACAATTAACTGCGCAGTCGCCATGCCCCCTGGGGGCGAATCACTTATATCCCCCCCCCGTCGGGAATGTCAAACGCCTCCGGTGCGGTGTCGGTTGGTCCGGCTGATGCGCGTCGGAATTCTGCGCGGGTGGTCGCGGCTGAAGGACTCCCGCGCCCGTCCATGCGAACTTGGTGGCATTCATTTTCCGATGTAGACTTGGCGCGTCGTTTTCAGGGAGAATTTCAGTATGGCGTGGCTTTTACTGGGCACAATTGCGCTGGTCGTCGTATTCGCTGTATCCATCTACAACCGGCTGGTTACGGGCCGTAACCGCTACAAGAACGCGTTCGCGCAGATCGATGTGCAACTGACGCGGCGCTACGACCTGATCCCCAACCTGGTCGAAGTCGCCAGGAAATACATGGCCCACGAGAAGGACACGCTCGAAGCCGTGATCCAGGCTCGAAATGCGGCCGTCACGGGCTTGAAGAACGCCTCGGAAAAGCCCGGCGATCCGGCTGCCGTCGGCCAGCTCAATCAGGCCGAGCAGGGGCTCTCCGGCGCGCTGGGGCGGCTGTTTGCGCTGTCCGAGAACTACCCCGACCTCAAGGCCAACCAGAACATGATGCAGTTGAGTGAGGAAATCACCGCGACCGAAAACAAGGTCGCGTTCGCGCGCCAGGCCTACAACGATGCGGTGATGAGCTACAACATCCTGCGCGAATCGGTGCCGAACAACTTCATTGCCGGACCGTTCGGATTCGGTCCGGCAAAGTTGCTGGAAATCGACGACCCGGCCAAGCGCGAGGCGGTCAAGGTCGACTTCGGCTGAGGCTTGGGCAGACGCCGAATCCCGGGATTCGCCGGTGAATTTCTTCCAGCATCAGGATCGTGCGCGCAGGCAAACGCGGCTGCTGGTGGCAGCGTTTGCGCTCGCCGTGCTTGCGATCGTGCTGGCCATGAACCTCGTGGTTCTGACGGTTCTGGGGCAAGCATTCGGCTCGTCCGGCGGCGGGGTTGCGGGTGTGTTCCGCTCGACCAATCTTGCGGTGATGGGTTGGACTTCGGCGATTACCCTGGGTGTGATCGGTCTGGCCAGCCTGTTTCGCATGGCGCAGTTGCGCGGCGGCGGCGCGGTGGTGGCGACCGAACTGGGCGGTACCCTGGTGGAGGGCAATACCACCGATCCGCTGCGCCGCCGATTGCTCAACGTGGTCGAGGAAATGGCGATTGCCTCGGGTGTTCCGGTCCCGCAGGTGTTCGTGCTTGAGCACGAGCCGGGCATCAATGCGTTTGCGGCCGGCTGGTCACCGACCGATGCCGTGGTGGCGGTCACGCGCGGCGCATTGGAAACGCTCAACCGCGAGGAACTGCAGGGCGTCATCGCGCATGAGTTCAGCCACGTTTTCAACGGTGACATGCGGCTGAACATTCGCTTGATGGGCGTGCTGTTCGGCATCCTGATCATTGCCCTGGTCGGCCGCAAGATGTTGTCCTCGATGCGCTACACGGTCTCGCGCAACCGCCGCAATAACGGCGGGTTCATCATCGTCATCGCACTGGCGGTGATGATCATCGGCTACATCGGGCTGTTCTTCGGGCGCTGGATCCAGGCCGCGGTTTCGCGCCAGCGCGAGTTTCTGGCCGATGCCTCGGCGGTGCAGTTCACGCGCTCACCCGACGGCATCGCCGGGGCATTGAAGAAAATCGGCGCGACGGCCAACGGCTCGCAGGTAGTGGCCAACACCGACGAGGTCGGTCACATGCTGTTTGCCAGCGCGTTGTCTGGTCGCCTGCTGGCGACCCATCCGCCGTTGGTCGATCGCATTCGCAAGCTCGAACCCGGATTTCAGCCCGGCGACTTCAAGACCATCGCGCAGCAGCTGGCGCAAGCATCCCAGCGTCAAGCCGCCGAGCGCGAGCAGGCTGCAGCGGCCGCCGACTCGCGTCCGTCCGGCACCGCCCTGCCCGGCGTGATGGGTGGCGCGCTCGGCGAAGCGCTGGGCCCATCGCTGGGTGACGTGATCGGCGTGCCCGGGGTCGAGCAGCTGCTGCTGGCCGGTGCCTTGCTGCAGCAAATACCCGAGCCGCTTTCACGCCGAGCCCATGGTGATGAAAGTGCCAGTGAAGTGTTGTTGTTGCTGTTGCTCGATGACGATGCCGAACTGCGCGAGCGCCAGTTGCTGGCGATCGCAACCGCATGCGGTGGCGACAGCGAAGCGGCCGTGCGCGAGCTGTACGGTGCCTATCCTGCGCTGCCGCCGGAGCAGCGCCTGCCGCTGCTGGAACTGGCGATGCCGGCCCTGCGCCGGCGACCGGAGAGCCAGCTGGTGCGCTTGATGCGGCTGGTCGACGAGTTGGTCCAGGTCGATGGTCGCGTCAGTGTGTTCGAGTACGTGTTCGGGCGGCTGCTCAACCACGAGATCGAGCAGGTTCTGCAGCCGGTGCGGCGTGCACCCGGGGGGCGCAAGCGTATTGCCGACCTGGCCGATGAGATCCGCATGCTCCTGAGCCTGCTGGCTGCGCGCGCCCATCCCGACGATGCGGCGACTGCGAAGGCGCTGTACGCGGTGGCGGTCAAGCGGCTGGGCCTGGACGATGCGGGGCCGGATGTGTCCGAGTTGTCCGAGCCGTGGTGGATGGTGTTCGATGCTGCCCTGATGCGGCTTCGCGAGCTTCGCTTGGATGAGCGTGGACAGTTGCTCGAGGCGCTGTTTGTCGCTGTCGCCCACGATGGCCGGATCGAGGCGCGTGAATATGCCTTCCTGCGCCTGATCGCCGGCCTGCTCGAAGTGCCGCTGCCGCTTTCGCTGTCCACTGCAAAAAGCTGAGCTTGCCTGCCCGGCCAGCGGCCAACTGGGTTAACCTCGATGCCGTCCGATTCTCGACGGAGCACCCATCGATGTCCTTCCCGATCACCCGCATGCGGCGCACGCGCCGGCATGAGTTTTCCCGTCGCCTGACCCGTGAAACCCGGCTGGGTCCGGCCGATTTCATCTATCCGGTGTTCGTGCTCGACCAGCCCGATGCGACCGAGGCGGTGCCGTCCATGCCCGGCATCGAGCGCCAGGGCATCGACGTGCTGCTCAGAACCTGCGAACGCATGCTGGAGCTCGGCATTCCGATGGTCGCGTTGTTTCCGGTGATTGGTGCACCGCTCAAATCCGAGCAGGCCACCGAGGCCTGGAACGACGACGGTCTGGTCCCCACAACCGTGCGCGCGATCAAGCAGCGCTTTCCCGAGCTGGGCGTGATGACCGATGTGGCGCTGGACCCATACACCTCGCACGGTCAGGACGGCATCATCGATGAAGCCGGCTACGTGCTCAACGATGTCACGGTCGAGGCGCTGGTGCAGCAGGCGCTTAGCCATGCCCGCGCCGGTGCCGACGTGGTTGCCCCGTCGGACATGATGGACGGGCGCATCGGTGCGATTCGCGAGGCGCTGGAGATCGGCGAGCACATCCACACCCTGATCCTGAGCTACGCGGCCAAATATGCCTCGGCCTTCTACGGTCCGTTCCGCGATGCGGTTGGTTCGGCTGCCAATCTCGGGGCCGGCGACAAGAGCACCTACCAGATGGACCCCGGCAATCGCGACGAAGCCTTGCGCGAGGTTGAACTGGACCTCGACGAAGGCGCCGACTGGGTCATGGTCAAGCCGGCGCTGCCATACCTCGACATCGTCTCCGACGTCAAGGCCGAATTCGGCGTGCCGACCTTTGCCTACAACGTCTCGGGCGAGTACGCCATGCTCAAGGCCGCCGCCGCCAACGGCTGGCTGGACGAACGCAAGGTTGTACTCGAAGCCCTGACCGCCATCAAGCGCGCCGGTGCCGACGGCATCCTCACCTACCACGCACTGGAAGCAGCCGAGTGGTTACGGGAAGACTCTTGAAATTGAAACCGCAGATGAACGCGGATGAACGCAGATGAAAATCCGTTGCCTTCAGGATCTGAAGGAGACCGATGCACGGTAAAAATGATGGTGAACCGCAAATGAACGCAAATACACGCAAATAAATGCAAAACGCAGCAGCGAATTGGCAACGGGAGAGCCATTGGGGATCGTTGTTTCGATTTTCATTTGCGATCATTCGCGATCATTTGCGATTTGGATCGGTTTTTTCTTATCCGCGTTCATCCGCGTTCATCTGCGGTCAAAAACACAGATCATGCTGAAACTCGCCGTCTTCGGTCATCCGGTCGCGCACTCGCTGTCGCCGCGGATTCATGGTCTGTTCGCGCAGCAATGCGGAATCGAGATCGACTACCGTGCAATCGATTGTCCGGCCGGTAACCTGGGGGCGGCCTTGCACGCATTTCGGAACGAGGACGGGCGCGGCTGTAACCTGACGGTACCGCTCAAGGCCGAGGGCCTGGATCTGGCCGCATCGTGGACGCAGGACGCGCGCGAGGCGGCAGCCTGCAACACGCTCACCCTGCAGCCCGGTGGCGGTTGGCATGCCGACAATACCGATGGCGCCGGTCTGGTGCGCGATCTGGAGCGGCTGGGGATCGACATTGGCAATCGAGGCCTGCTCATCATCGGTGCCGGCGGCGCGGCGGCCGGTATTCTCGGGCCGTTACTGCGCTTGAAACCGCGCGCGATCTGCGTGGTCAATCGTGATGTGGAGCGTGCGCGCCAGTTGTGCGCGCGCTTCGCCGATATGGCGTTGCAGCATCGCATCGAACTGGCGGCCGCATCACTGGAACACGGTCCGGCCGGTCGCTACGATCGGGTGATCCAGGCCACCAGTCTCGGCCATACCGGGACCTGTCCGGCCTTGCAGCGTGAGTGGCTGGCGCCGGCGGCGATTGCCTACGACCTCAACTACGGTCCGGCGTTCGCGCCGTTCCGAAGCTGGTGCGAGTCCAACAAGGTTGATGTGCACGGAGGCTTCGGCATGCTGATCGAGCAGGCCGCGCTGGCGTTCGAACGGTTCACCGGCAGCCAACCCGAAATCGCCCCGGTTCTCGAGGCTTTCGCAGCCGAATCCAGCGCACGCCAGTAGCTCGCGCACGGCTTTCGATCGATTTGGAGCGTTATCCGAGTGAAGAAATGCCGCCAGCCGCGCGCTCAGCAGTGCCGGCGGCAGTTCCGGTTACCACTCGAACAGCTTCCAGTACACCGGCTTGACCGGCTCGAAGCGTTCATGGCGCAGGTTCATCACGCCGTCGCCGGTGGTATCGACCAGGTAATACGCCGGCCCCGAGGTTGGTCGGATGCGCACCATGTAGACCCGGCCATTGCTGAGGTATTCCTCGACCGTGCGGTCCTGCTGGCGGCGGATGCGAACCTCCGGCGCGATCTGTTCAGCGGTGTCGGATATTTTTGGCGGCAGCGGTTCGCGGATCGGCGGTGGCGGCGGCGCGGAATCCTGCGCGGCCAAAGTGCCGGTCAGCAGCGTTGCGGCCAGGGCCGCCAGCTTCCAGGTTTTTGTTTGCATCGCCGCCTCCCGTCGTCGACTGTCTGAATTCTTGGGCTCGCGGCGCGTCGGATGCCACCCCGAGGGATCGGTGCTGTCAGTACACAGTTCGTATCATAGAAGACCTATTTGTCCTTCGTGTGATTGCATGAATGCTCCGTCCCGGCCTCCCGTCTGCCTGATCGACGGCTCCTCGTATCTCTACCGGGCGTTTCACGCGCTGCCCAGCCTGACCAGCGGCGATGGCCGCCCGACCGGCGCGCTGTTTGGTGTCGCCAACATGGTGCGCCGGCTGATCGAGCGCTACCAGCCCGAGCGCATCGCGGTGATTTTCGATGCCCCCGGCCGCAACTTCCGGCACGAGCAATACGCCGACTACAAGGCCAATCGCCCGCCCATGCCCGACGAGCTGCGCGCCCAGCTCGAACCGCTCGACGAGCTGCTCGACGCGCTGGGCGTGACGATCGTGCGCGAGGCCGGGGTCGAGGCCGATGACGTGATCGCCACGCTGACGATGCGCACGCGCGCGGCCGGTCAAGCGGTGCTGATCTCGTCGGGCGACAAGGACCTGGCGCAACTGGTCGCCGACGGCGTGGTGGTCGAGGATTCGATGCAGGACAAGCGTTTTGATCCGCAGGCGGTCGAGGACAAGTTCGGCGTACCGCCGGCGCTGGTCGGCGACCTGCTGGCGCTGACCGGCGATAGCTCCGACAACATTCCCGGGGTCGAGAAGGTCGGGCCGAAGACCGCGGCCAAGTGGCTCAAGCAGTACGGGAGCCTCGATGCGGTGATCGCCAACGCCGGCGAAATTGGCGGCAAGATCGGCGAAAATCTTCGAAATGCGCTGGATCAGTTGCCGATGTCGCGCAGTCTGGTCTGCTTGAAGGACGATCTGGCACTCGATTTCTCGCTCGACGATCTGGCGCGCCGTTCGCCCGATCATTCACGGTTGGTCGAGCTGCTGAAAAAGCATGGCTTCTCGACCTGGCTGCGTCAGATCGACGCTGGCGGCGGCGCCGGTGACAGTGGCGAAGATTCCGCTGCGGCCGATGACGACGCTGAAGTCGAGGTCGAAATCGAAATCGTCTCTACCCGGAACGGTCTGGCCGGCCTGGTCCAGGCATTGATGACGGCTGAACTGATCGCCTTCGATACCGAAACCACAAGCCTGGAGCCGCTGGATGCCGACCTGGTCGGTTTCTCGTTCGCCGTTGAACCGGGCAAAGCCTGGTACGTGCCGCTGGCGCATGTCGATCAACAGACCGAATTCGACCGCGACGAAGTCGTCGAGGCGCTGCGACCGGTGCTGGAAGACGCGGATCGTCCCAAACTGGCACAGCACGCCAAGTACGACCTCAACGTGCTCCGGCGGGCCGGCGTTGCGCTGGCGGGTGTTGTCCACGACAGCATGCTGGAATCGTACTGCTACAACGCCACCGCCACTCGCCATGACATGGACTCGCTGGCCACCCGCTACCTGGGTCGGCAGACGATTCCCTACGAGCAGGTCGCCGGCAAGGGAAAGAACCAGGTCACCTTCGACCAGGTGGCGGTGGAGACCGCGGCCGAGTACGCCGGCGAGGATGCAGAAGTCTGCCTGGCGCTGCACCGCAAGCTGTGGCCGGAGCTCAAGGCGATCGACGGCGCGCGGCATGTCTACGAAACGCTCGAAATTCCGCTGATCGAGGTGCTGGCGCGGATGGAGACCCTCGGTGTGCTGGTTGATCGCGACCAGCTCGGTCGGCAGAGCGCCGAGTTGGCCGAGCGCCTGGAAAAACTGGAGCAGAAAGCCTGGACCGCTGCCGGCGGCGAATTCAACCTCGGCTCGCCCAAGCAGTTGCAGGAGATCCTGTTCGAGCGGCTGGAAATTCCGGTGGTGCGCAAGACGCCCAAGGGTCAGCCGTCAACCGCCGAAGATGTGCTGCAGGAGCTGGCTGTCGAGCACGAACTGCCGCGGCTGATCCTCGAGCACCGCCAGCTTGCCAAGCTCAAGAGCACCTATACCGACCGTCTGCCGGAAAAAATCCGCGCTGACACCGGCCGGGTCCACACCCACTACCACCAGGCGGTTGCCGCCACCGGCCGGCTGTCGTCGGCCGATCCCAACCTGCAGAACATCCCGATCCGCACCGAGCAAGGCCGGCGCATCCGCAAGGCTTTCGTCGCGCCCGAGGGCTGGTGCATTCTGGCCGCAGACTACTCGCAGATCGAATTGCGCATCATGGCCCACCTGTCCGGCGACGAACGCCTGCTGCAGGCCTTTGCCGACCGTGAGGACATCCACCGGGCGACCGCCGCGGAAGTGTTCGGCGTGCCGCTGGACGAGGTCACCTCCGAGCAGCGACGCTCGTCCAAGGCGATCAACTTCGGCCTGATGTACGGCATGAGCGCCTGGGGCCTGGCGCGCCAACTCGAAACCGACCGCGGCACCGCCGGCGAATACATCGACACCTACTTCGCCCGCTACCCCGGCGTGCGCCAATTCATGGACAACACGCGCAAGCTGGCCAGGAGCCAGGGCTTCGTCGAAACCATCGCCGGCCGACGGCTCTGGCTGCCCGAAATCAATTCCCGCAACCGCCAGCGCCAGCAGGCCGCCGAACGGGCTGCCATCAACGCCCCACTGCAGGGCACGGCCGCCGACATCATCAAGCGCGCGATGATCGACGTCGACGCCTGGATCGAAACTCAGGGTGTCGACGCCCGGCTGGTGATGCAGGTCCACGACGAACTGGTGCTGGAAGTGCACAAGGACGCCGTCGACGAAGTGCGTGCAGGTGTCATCGAGCGCATGGCGGCCGCGGCCGAACTGGATGTCGAGCTGCTGGTCGAGGCGCAGTCTGGTCGCGACTGGGACAGCGCGCATTGATTAAGCTTGTGTCGGACTCATACAGGGCGGCGTGCGGCCAATGTGGTCGCCTTGAGGGCCTGGCCGATCATGCGCCTGAAGCTGCTGATGCGGTCGAGCGCGCGCACCAGCGCCGATGATCGGATTTCGGCCCGGCTGCCGCGCTTGAGCAGATCGGCTTTGCATTGCTTGTATTCGCGTTCGAAGTCCGATTCGATCACGGCCGCGGCCGATTCATCGAGGCGATCGACGTCTGAAATTTGCGTCAATGCCTGGTCGGCGGCCTGTCCGATCCGGACCATCGTTTGTTGCGCTTCGGGGCTGAGTTCCGGGGTGGGCTGGCGCGCCAGGTCGAGCGCGGCTTCGCCAACCGCGCGCAGATACTGGGCCGTGCGCAGCACCTCCGGCAGGGCCTCGTCGATGACAGGATCGCCGCTGCTGCTGATGCGCGAGGTGAAGTCGATGATTTTCTCGCCCAGCGCTTCGAGCTGTTCGAATTCCGCTTCGGTGGACCGTATGTCGGCGATCTCGCGGCTGATGGCCGTTCGGGCCATTGTCTGCGCCATTTCGCCCAGCCGGTCGATTTCCATCCAGGCCGCGTCCAGCGCCAGACGCGGGGTTGCCAGAACATTGGCATCCAGGTGCCGGGGCCGGGCAAGGTCCTCGCGTTCGGCCCCGGAAAACAGCGTTTCCAGCCAGCGGACCAGTCGCGGCAATAGCGGCCAGACCACCAGGATCCCGAGCAGGTTGACCTGGGTATGCACGATTGCCAGCAGTGTTGCCGGCAGATCTCCGGCACCGAACATCCGACCGATCGCGACCGCCACTGCGACGATCCACGGCAGCAACAGCAGTGCGACTGTGCCGGCGATCAGGTTGAAGATCACGTGCGCCGCGGCGGTGCGTTTTGCCGCGGCTGTCGCGCCCAGCGTTGCGAACACGGCCGTGGACGTTGTGCCGATATTGGCCCCGACCACCATGGCCGCGGCAGCTTCCAGCGGGATCACATCCTGCGACGCGGCGGTCAGTGTCACCGCCAATGCCGCGCTGGAAGACTGCATGATCAGGGTCAGGGCGATGCCAAGCGCGGCAAACACCAGCATGGTCAGCACGCCGTCGCCGGCCAGTGTGGCCAGATCCAGCATCTGATCAGAACCGGCAAAAGCGTCCTTGAGTACATCCAGACCGAGAAAGAACACGCCAAAACCGATCGCGGCCTGGCCCAGCGCGGCGCGTCTGGCGCTGCCGGAAAGCCATAGCCCGGTGCCCAGAGCGATCATCGGCATGGCAAACAGCTTCAGGTTCAGCTTGAAGCCGACCAGGGCGACGATCCAGGAGGTCAGCGTGGTGCCGAGATTGGCGCCGAAGATCAGCCCCACCGCCGGTCCCAGGGTCAGTAGCCCGGCATTGACGAAGCCGATGGTGGCAAACAGCACCGCGCTGGATGACTGCACCAGCGCGGTGATGCCGGCGCCGAACAGCAGGGCGCGAAAACGGTTGCCGGTGGCCGCCTTGAGCAACTCCCGCAAGGCACCGCCGGCGGCGACCTTGAGGCCGTCGGTCATCAGCCGCATGCCGAGCAGGAACAGCCCGATGCCGCCAAGAAAATTCGCGATCGCGGTCCAGTGGGTCATGGTCATGTCAAAAGACGGACGCGAACCGATTATGCGCCGAACACGGATTTATGCGATAAACACGGGGAAATCGTCGCCATGTGCTCCCGTCGCTGGCATGAACCTTGAGCAGAACTGAACCGAACTGATGCGATACCTGACCCCTGTTTTCTGCCTCGCCGTGCTGGCGATGGTTCTGGCTCTGCCGGCCCAGGCCGATCCGCAGGCGCGCCGTTTCAGCGACCGCTGGATTGTCGAGCTGGTTGATCCGCCCACGCTGGAGTTTACGGGGACCAATTTGGCGGTACAGGCCGTTGGCACGCCGGAGCGGACATTTTTCGAGGCGACGGCACCGGCTGTCACCGGTCCCGGTCGCTTCGACGTCGAAGCGCCGCACGTGCGCGCCTACCATGCGTTTCTGCAGGACCGGCAGGCCGACTTTCTGATTGCCGCGCGGCACGAGTTGGGGCGTGATCTGCTGCTCGAGGGCGCCTTTCAGCACGTGGCCAATGGCGTGGTGCTGACGCTGACGCGGGCGGAGGCCGAGCGTCTGCAAGAACTGCCCGGCGTGCATTCGGTTCAGCGCGAGCGGCTCTACCATCTCGAACTGGCGAGCGGGCCGCGCCTGATCGGCGCGCGCGCACTCAATGACGGTGGCAACCAGTTGCCCGGCGTCAACGGTGAAGGAATCGTGGTCGGCGTCATCGACAGCGGCATCAACTGGAACCACCGAGCCTTTTCTGCCAACCCGGCCGATACCGCCGGGTTCGTGTTTCAGAATCCGCTCGGGGCGCAACTCGGACTGTGTTCGCGCGTTGATGTGCCCTGCAACAACAAACTGATCGGCGTATTCGATTTCACCGACGATTCAAGCGATGGATTGGACACCGACGGTCACGGCACGCATGTCGCCGCCATTGCCGTGGCCAACGAGTGGGCGCCCGGTCAGGCTGGGGTGGCGCCGCGGGCAAACCTGATCTCGTACCGGGTCTGCGTGGACCAGGACCCGGATGACCCGGATGCTGGCACTTGCCAGGGTGCAGCCATTGTTCAGGCCCTGGATCAGGCCATCCGCGACCGGGTCGATGTCGTCAACTTTTCCATTGGCACCGGTCCGAGTGACCCCTGGTCGAGCAGCATCGCCCGACAGGTCCTCAATTTGCGCGCTGCCGGCATCACCTTCGTCACATCCGGCGGCAACAGCGGCCCTGCGCCGAACACCGTCGGCTGGCCGGCCGAAGCGCCCTGGGTGCTCGCGGTCGGCGCGAGCACCACGGACAGTTGCGCCGAAGGACAGATCCAGGTGCAGAACCTCGGTAGTCGTATGGTTACCTACGGCACGGGTCCGAACACTTTGGGTCCGGATCTGACCAATGAGCCGGTCCGCCGCGGCGGCGCTTTCGATGGCAACATGCTGGGCTGTCAGGCCTTCCCGGCGGGCGTTTTCGATAACGCTGTCGCGCTCCTCGAGCGTGGCGAGTGCACCTTCGAGACCAAGGTGAACAACGCCGCAGCCGCTGGTGCGCGCGCGGTGCTGGTGTTCAATAATCAGTCGGATGGCCGCCTGTGCATGGCTGGCCTGGAAAGCACAACGATCCCGTCGGCCTTTCTCAGCCGCAGCGATGGTCTCGAACTCAACGGCCTGGTCAACTCCGGCACGTCTGAGCGGGTGACTTTCGTCCGCGACAAGCTGGCCGACCAGGTGGCCGGTTTCTCCTCGCGCGGGCCTTCGGAAAACGTGCCCGGCGTGATGAAACCCAACGTGATCGCGCCCGGCGCCGGGATCCAGGCGGCTTTCGTTCCTGGTCCTGAGGCTGTGGCGGGTTTGACCGGAACGTCCATGGCCAGCCCGCACGTGGCTGGCGCCATCGCTCTGCTGCGCCAGCTTAATCCGGACTGGACGCCGGCCATGATGAGCTCGGTGCTGGAAACCACCGCCGAGGCCGCGCCGGTCAGTGTCGGCGGCGACCCGGCCGATATTTTCGACCGTGGCGCCGGCCGCATTCGCGTCGATCTGGCCGCGCGCGCCGGCCTCTACCTCGGTGAAAGCCGGGCCGGATTTCTGGCCGCCAATCCGGCCATCGGCGGCGATCCGCGTCGCCTGAACCTGCCGGGGCTGGTCAACGAAGACTGCGGCAGTTCCTGTACCTTCAGCCGCACCGTGACCGCGCTGCGCACGGGTAGCTGGACGGTCAGCGGGGAGGGGCAGATTGGTGTCTCGGTCCGTCCGTCCAGCTTCAGCCTGCAGGCGGGAGAGTCACAGACCCTGCAGATCAGCGTAACGCCCGCCGGCAATGTCGGCACGGCGCTGCAGGATGGTGCGGTGGTGTTGACGCCGCTCAACCCGGGTTCGCCGGTACCCGGTCAGGCGCCCCTGGTGCCGCAGCGCCTGCCGGTTGGCGTGCGCAACAGTGCCGGCACCGGCAGCGTCGCCGGAACGGCGGATGAGCCGACTGGCCGCGCCTCGCTGAATGTCGACGCGGCCGAGTCCTGCCCGGGCTTTTTCGTGCTGCGAACCCACGCCGGTGAAGCATCGGAGCCCGGGCGCTTCGGCGCCGAAATCCTGCTGACCGGGACGGCTCGCCGCACGCTGCAGGGCGGCCTGAACTTCGGAGCACGAGCAACGTCGGCGATTCGCGGATTTTCGGCGTTTTCCATTGCCAACCGGGCCGACGAGGATCAGATCGTCGAGATCACGCTTGAGGCCGAAGCCGCCGGTCGCCTGACCCTGGAGCGGCGCGCCGGTGGCGAGGTGGCGTCCTTCATTGATCAGGCAGTTCGCAGCGGTCAGACTCAGATCTCGGTGACCGTACCGCCGGGGTTCTACGTGGTCGGCTTCGAGCCGGACCAGTCCGCGCCGGTAACCTACAGCGTCGCTGCGCTGACCCGCTTCACCGACCGGGCCGGCGGCGGCTTCCAGGGCGGGGTGGTCTTTGGCGGCTACCATGACCCGACGCGCGAAAACACCGGCTTCGCCGGTTTCTGCATCGCCGAAGCGCAGGATGTGGAAATCGCGGTGCTGTCGTCTCCGACCTACGGGGCTTCGGCGGCCCGTCGGATCGAGTTCTCGCTGACCGGCCGCGATGGCGTCGTGATTGTGGATTCGCGCAACTGATCAATGCCCGGGCTTTGATTTGAGTCAATTCCGAGAGGCAGCAAAGCGTGTAGCATGATCATTGTCGGCTGGTTCCCGGAGATTCAATCCGCCGATCTGTTGCAGCCATGTCGATGCAGGGTGATCGGCTCGGGAAGAGTGACAAAGTCAATGGAACTGGGTGGGGAAAGCGCCTGCCCGTCGGCAGTACAGCGCCGGAGGATCAGTTCATGAACGCATCGTTTTCGTCCTCGAGATTGAACCTTGCCGTGAGTTGCCTCGACCGGGTCATGAACCGGACCATCGCGCGCTCATTGACCCTGAAAGATGCAGTTGCGTTCGATGATGTGCGGCAGACGGTTGTGCCCGAAAAGCCGATCGAGACACTGTATATCCATATCCCCTTCTGTCATACCCTGTGTCGCTACTGCTCGTTCCACAAGATCATCTTCAACGAGGCCCAGGCCAGAGAATACTTCGAGGCGCTGCGGCAGGAAATTACCCAGGCGATTGCCAGAGGGTTTCGGTTTCATCGTGTCTACATCGGCGGCGGCACCACGACCATCCTGGAAGATGAACTGATCAGAACGATCGAGCTGATCAAGTCGTCGACATCCGTGCGTGAAGTCACCTGCGAAAGCGATCCTGTCTATTTCAAGGAAGGTCATCCGGATCGGCTCAAGGGCCTGGTCGACCGCATGTCGATCGGGATCCAAAGCTTCGATGACCGGATCCTGAAAGAAGTCGCGCGCTTGAAGAAGTTCGGCTGCGGTTCGCAACAGGCAGAGTACGTCAGCCGCGCTATCGAGATCATCCCGACGGTCAACATCGACATGATGTACGGCTTCGGTATGCAAACGCCCGAGACCATAGCCAATGACCTGGAGCAGGCGATTCGTTTGCGTCCTGACCAGATCACCACCTATCCGCTCACACTGGGCATTGGCAAGAACCGCAAGAACGCCAGTCGCCTTGCAGGCAAGCCCGCGGCGCTGTGGCCGCAGTTCCTGGCGATAAAGGAAGCGATGGCAGAGCGCTATGTCATGGAGTTCCCATGGACATTCAGCCGCAACTTCGGTCAGCCGGTTGAAAACAAGTATGTGCTGGATGGTGAAGACTGCTTCGGCGTCGGTTCGGGTGCGTTCGGGCGCTTCGGAGAACAATTCCGCATCTCGACGTTCGATATCCCGGATTACATTCGTCGTATCCGTTCCGGGCAGAGCGGAATCACCCATATCAAGCCGTTGAAAAGGAAAGCACTTGCACAGCATCATTTCATGATGATGATGGGGTATGGTCTCCTTGACAATCAACAGTGCAAGGCGGCACTCGGCAAGTCGCTGTGGCAGGCGTTCCCGCTGGAACTGGCGTTTCTGAACCTCAACGGTGCCATCGCCAAGCAGGGTGAAAACTACACGACTACGACCCAGGGCCAGTTCATCGCGCTGAAGATGTTCTCCGGGTTCCTGTCGGGTATGGACTTCCTGCGCGAACAGGCCCGAGAGTTGCCGGTGACCACGCGTGCACGCGATGAGCGCAATGATTCCGTGCCCGAGGCTCAGCTTCGCTTCAGTTAAGCGCGGCTTGCCCATGTCGCTTGGGCGGGGGCTGAGTGTTATTATTAACCTGGCAACGAAACACCTATGGTGTTCGTTGCGCGGCATTTGCGGCGCATGTCCGCAAATGCCTTCGCTTCGCGGCCCCGGCCGTTCCGGCCGGGCATTAACCCTGCAATCTATTTGATTGCCGGGTTAATAATTAGTCGCATGACCCACGAGCCGCTCAGGCATCGGCTTCCTCGGCCACCAGATCGAAACTTTCGAGGCGGACGCGGTCGCTCAGCCAGAGCAGCAGTCGCTCGGTCGCCGCGAGCTGGTTGCGCGCGACCATCACCCGCCGGGCCAGGGCCGGTTCGTTGGTAATCAGGCCGTCCACGCCCATCGAGATCATGCGCGTCATCGTCAGGGGATCGTCGACCGTCCAGACGTAGAGCTTCTTGCCCTGGCCATGCACCCGCCGGATCAGATTCAGTGAGACCTGTCCGGTGTTCACGGCCAGAAAGTCCGCATCCAGCGCCGAGATATTGCCGAGGGCGGTCGCGGCCAGTATGCCGTGGGGCCATTCGGGCTTGATGGCCTGCATCTTGCGCACGCCCCGTATTTTGAGTGACATCGCACCGACGTCTGCCCCCATACCGGTCTGCTCGACAATGTCGGCCACGCGCGCTTCCAGCGCGACGTCATGTCCGTAATACTTCAGCTCGATCAGGACCTTGCCTCGGCCCTTTGCCGCCTCCAGCACCTCGCGCAGGGTCGGCGTGCGCTGGTCGGCATAGGCGGTGTCGAACCAGCTGCCGATGTCGATCGCGGCGAGGTCGGCCAGTGTCGCGTTCCAGACCTTGAGATCGACTCCGGCGAGCTTCATGAAGTCGCTGTCATGGGCGACTACCACTGCGCCGTCGGCGGTCTCCTGAACATCGATCTCGACCCAGTCGGCGCCATCGTCCAGCGCCTTTTCGATCGCGGCCATGGTGTTCTCGGGGCGTGATCCGGCGGCACCGCGATGGGCGATGATCTCGACCTGCCGTTCGCTGCCGACGCGTTCCATCACCTCATCGACGAAGGCAAGCCCGCCGACTACCAGGACGGCCGCCACCCCCAGCATGATCGGCACGGCAAGCGGATGGCGACGGCCGGCCGGCGCCACAGTCGCTTCGGTAACGGGCGCCACCTTGCCTGTCGCCTCGCGGTAGAGCCGGTCGAGCAGCGTGGCGAGTGCCCCGTTCGACAATGCCGCCGCGATGGCATTCGCCACCCCGACCACGATCAGCAGAATCACTGTGGATAACGCCGCGACGCGCAGGTTCGCGCCCGACAGCTCCTGCGCCCAGCCGATCGCCACACCACCCACGGCCGCGACCGCCGCCGCCAGCAGGCTGCGCAGCATGATCCAGACCGCGATCCGGCTGACCACGCCCTGCCGGCTTCCGCGCAGCAGGCGGGCGCTGTCGGCGAAGCTCTCAGCCGGTCGCGTATTGTCCAGCAGCACGAGGTGCAGCGAGATTGCCCACGCCGAGAACCGGGCCAGCAGCAGTCCGGCCAGCGCCACCAGAACCAGTGCACCGATGCCTGCGGCGAGCAGGAAGGCGGGCGGCCGATAGGTCAGGTAGTAATTGATGTCGTAGCGCCCGAGCGCAAGCGCCGCCACTGCCGCGCCAACAAGGAGAAACGGGGCTGCCAGCAACAGCACGCGCAACAACAGCCGGATGGCGAAGGAAAACATCAGAGGGAAGCGTCGCACGACCATCCACAGCCCGGAGAACAGCGCAGGGACGGGGCGCCGGTCGCCCCGCCGCAGCGCGTTCGACATCACTGAGATATCGAGAACCGCAGCGATGGTGAACAGGCCGACCAGCACCAGCGCAGCCATCGCTCCGGCCGGCGTCAGCACGAAGCGGGCGATGTCCTGATCGGTCACTGCGCTGTGGCCGGACGCGGCAAGGGCAAGTGCAAGAACAATACCGCTCAGCGGCACGATCACCGCTGCCACCAGCAGTCGGACCGCCACATGGATGAGCGTGAACGGCGCAAGAAAACGCAGCGCCGTCCGGTAGCCGGCGATGACGTCTTGAACAGGTCTCATGGGCAGCGTTTTGTGGTCATCGCGCAGGGCAATGCGTTACTTTAGAAATAGTGTAGGGCTTCTCGGATTTCACAGAGCGGATCTGCACAGACGATCACACCGCTGGAGAGTACTGCAATGTTGATTCCGAAAGTCGCCCGGATGCGGCGCAATTTATGCGTGCTGGTGTTGTTGTTGCCCGGTTTTGCGATGCCTCAGGAAGTCGTCATCCTTCCGGGTTTGAATGGCGCAATCGAGTGGTTGCAGCAGGAGGATTGGTGGGGTGAGGCACGGCGTGGTGAGCAGATGGCGGTTCCGCGCGCGCTGATCACGGGCATCAATCCAGCCTGGCGCGAGACTGCGAAGGCGCTTCCCGTCGGCAAGAAAAAGGAAGTTTTCTATCGCCTGATGCTGCCGTTGGTGGTACATGCCAACGAACTGGTTATCAAGCGACGCGACTGGCTGAACGAGCGGCGCGAGCAACTCGTCAAGGGTTCGGGCTTGACCCCAGCTCAGCTCGAAGCATTGCGCGATGCGGCAATCTTGTTGCGCATTCGAAGCGCTGAGACCGCGCAATCTCTGGGTGCGTCGAACGAAGAACTGATCGAGGTCATCGACCAGGCGCTGTATCGACTTGACGTGATTCCGCCCGGACTGGTGCTCGGTCAGGCAGCGTATGAAAGCGGGTACGGCACCTCGCGATTTGCCGTCGAGGGCAATGCGCTGTTCGGGCAGTGGACCTATGGTGGCCAAGGCCTGGTGCCCGGCCAACAGCGCAGCGAGTTGGGTGATCACCGCATCGCCGCATTCGACTGGCCGTTCGACAGCGTACGCGGGTATTACCTGAATCTAAGCAGCCATCCGGCCTATGAGGATTTTCGCCGCCTGCGGGCCGAACTCAAAGCGGCCGGCAAGCCGGTTACGTCGCTGGCGCTGGCCGATGGCCTGGTGCGCTATTCCGAGCGCGGTCGCGAATACGTCGATACGCTGAAAGGCATGATTCGCGTCAATCGGCTCGATCTTGCCGATGATGCGAAATTTCGTGATCAGCCCAGGCGTTTTATCGTTGGCGCGCGCAACGCGCAAGCGGCCCAGGCGCTGGACAAAGAGCTTCAAGCAATGCGGGCGGCCGGCGAAGTTGAGCGAATCGTCGAACGCATGCGATTGGATTGAGGGTCGTTCGTTTTCGCGCGTCTTCATGCCCCATACCGGGACGATCAAAGAGTCTCCTCGGCCAGCTCGTTTAATACCGTGATCATGGTGTCGATCTCAGCCTTGTGGGTGCGGTGGCAGACGGCGGCCATGCGCAGCGTGTAGCGGCCGTCGAGGCGGGTTGAGCTCAGGAAGATTCGACCGTCGCGGTGGATGGCTTCCAGCAACTGCTTGTTGGCCTCGTCACTGGCCTTGAGCCGGAAGGTGACCACCGAAAGATCGGGCGGCGGGCCGACTTCGAAGCGCTTGTCGTCGGCCATGCGCTGGTGGAAGTAGCTCGCCAGCAGCAGCTTCTCGTCCAGTGCGGCGCGGAACGGCGCCAGCCCCAGAACTTTCAGCGGTAGCCACATGCGCAAGCCGCGGAAGTGGCGGGTCAGTTCCGGCGACAGGTCGGCCGGCGAGAGGTCGTCGCCCGCGACCAGCGTGTCCTGCAGGTAATCGGCACCCTCGGACATGGCCTGGTGCAGCAGGTTTCCATCGCGCACCAGCAGCGCGCCGGTGCCGTAGGGCAGAAACAGCGTCTTGTGCGGGTCCATGACCAGCGAGTCGGCATGCTCGATGCCGGCCAGCCGCCGGCGGCCGGTGTCGGTCAGCAGGAAGAAGCCGCCGTAGGCCGCATCAACATGGAACCAGAGTCGCTCGCTTCGGGCGATTTTGGCCAAGGGCCCGAGCGGGTCGACCGCGCCGGTGTTGGTCGCACCGGCCGCGGCCAGCAGCAACCAGGGCGTCAGTCCGCGCGCGCGGTCCTCGGCAATCGTTGCCCGCAACGCGTCGGGACGCATCCGGTAGTTGTCATCGACTTCGATCGCTCGCCACTGGACGCGCTTGAGTCCCGCGATCTTCAGCGCCTTGCGCACGCAGTGGTGCGTGTGTTCGCTGCCGTAGACCACGGCGCGTTCAATTGCCTCACCCTCGATTCCGGCGGCCTCGCGCGCGGTCACGATCGCCGACAGCGTCGCACCGCTGCCGCCGGCGGCGAGGTAACCGGCGGCGGTTCGGGGGAGTCCGGCCAGATCGGCCATCCAGCGCACCAGGCGGTTTTCCAGCGCGGCCGCGCCGGGCGAAGCAAAGGCCACGCCGGCATAGCGGTTGCTGATTGCGGCGAGGAAATCGGCGATCGCGGCGTGCAGCAGGCCGCCGCCGGGAATGTAACCGGCAAAGCGGCCCGAGGTCGGCGCAATGCCGGGCCGGTCGACCTGCGTTTCGATTAGCTGCAGCGCAGCGTCAAGCTCGAAGCCATGCTCCTCGATCGGCAGATCAAGAAGCATGGCCGACCGATCCGGCTCGGCGCGGTAGGCCGGTGCGTCGGCAATGCCGTCGAGATAGCGGCGCGCATAGTCCGTTGCGCGTGCGATGTGCTGATCGCGCTCGGCGGGACCGGGCTCCAGTGCTCTGGCCGTTCTTTCGAGGTTGGACAGTTCATCGGGCGTCATCGGCTGCAGTGCTCTCGAAATTCCGATCCGAGACTGTAACCTGATCCGATTCCACGCGTATTTCAGGGCATGAAGCGCAGATTCGAAACTCTGGTTGACGCTCACGGCTCGAGGTTGCTGCAATTGGCGCGCGGCCTGCTTCGCCGCCATGACGAGGCCGAGGAGGTGGTCCAGGAGACCTTGGTCAAGCTCTGGCATGCGTTGCCGGAGCTGGAGCAGAAGCGTGAACTGGGCTGGCTGGTGACTTGCACCCGCAACGCCTGCCTGGACCTGCTCCGGCGCCGCCAGCGCGGCCGCGCCATTCTGCATATGGTTGCCGCGGCCGATTACGGCCGCGAATCCGAATCGGCCGAGTCGCCCGAGCAACGCCTGAGCAGCGACGAGAGGGCGCAGACGCTGCACGCCGCGATTGCCGATCTGCCCGAGCCCGGCCGCTCGCTACTGATCCTGCGCGACATCCAGGAGCTCGACGTCGCCACCGTCGCCGGGCTGCTTTCGCTCACCGAAAACCAAGTCAAGGTCTACACATTCCGGGCCCGGCGCGCATTGAAGCTCCGGCTCGAGGAGGAACAGCATGAATCCCGTCGATCCGAACATGTCGCCTGACGAGCAGCGCGAATTCGAGCGCGACCTGGCTGCCGAAACGCGGCTGGAGCACGGGTCGGTGCCCGCCGATCCGATACTGGCGGCTGATTGGCGACTCAAGCGCGAGCTGGCCGCGCAGCAGGTTCCGGCCTTGCCCGCTGCGCTGCGTGAGCGCGTGCTCGCTCGAACCACGCGCGCGCGCCGACCGGCACGCTGGCTTGCCGCCGCCGCGCTGCTGGCCGGCGTGACGGCGCTGACCTTGGTGCTGCAGCCGGTTCACGAACCGGCACCGGCGCGGTCGCCGGCAGCAGTCTCGGCCGACCAGTTCGACCAGTTCAGGCTAGCGCTGGCGGTGCTCGGCAACAGCGGCGAGCGCGGCTTGCGACTGGCCGGCGAACACATTTCCTCCAGCGTCGCCGCCGTCGACCTGAATCCTCGCGCGCTGCCTTACGTGGACCGACTCGAGCACTTCCTGCGCCCCGTCATCCAGTCCGGCCCATCCGAAACTGAAACCTGAGCCCCTCAACCGTAACCCCTAAAACCGTTTCCCACCGGAGATCCACATGAAAACGAAAATCCTGCTGTTGTTCCCCGTTTTGTTTGTCGCTGCGTTGGTGGCGAGCATCCCGTTCGCTTCGGCCTGGGCCCAGGAGCGCGCTGTCGGTCAGGTCGATTTGTCGTCGCTGGCCGAGTCGTTTACCGTTACGCCCAAGGTCAATCTCAATTTCGGGCCGGCGATGATGGCTGGCTTCGCCGAGACGGTGCGCGGCCAGAACACGGAGGCGGCCGAGGTGCTGTCGACCATCCGCGGGCTGCGCGTGATGGTGTTCGAGGATGTCGATACCTCGCTGGTCGAAGGGTCGGTGGCCGAAGTCGCCGCGCGGCTGGCCGCGGATGGCTGGACGCCGGCGCTGGAGGTGCGCGATACGGACGCCAGGGTCGATATGTTCCTGATCGAGTCGGGTCAGTTCGTCAAGGGGCTGGCCGTGCTGGTCCGTGAAGGCGGCGGCACGGCGGTTTTTGCCAACGTCTATGGCGACATTGAACCGGCCGTGATCGGCAAGCTGATCGCGCAGGGCAATGCGCTGGATGGCCTGGATTTCGGTGAGATCATGGGCCAGTTCCAGTCCTCGGAAGACAGCGCCGGGCCACAAGTGTCCGGCGGCCAGCCCTGACCCGTCGGGCGGCGGCACCCAGCGTGCCGCCGCTCCCTTCCCACCACCTGCCCGGGCGGCGACTTCTGTCGCTATCCTTGGAGCCGTGATCCACCGCCTTTGAAGGGGATGTGTCTATGGTTCAGCATCCGTTGCATGTCATCGTGCTGGCCGCCGGCCAGGGCAAGCGCATGAACTCCGATCGGCCCAAGGTGCTGCAACCGGTTGCCGGTCAGCCGATGCTGGCGCACGTGCTGGATGCGGCCCTGGCGCTGGAACCCGAGGCGGTCACCGTGGTGGTGGGGCATGCTGCAGATCAGGTGCGCGCGCTGCTGGCCGAACGCAACGATCGACGCTTGCGCGATGTCGAGCAATCCGAGCAACTGGGCACCGGCCATGCCGTGATGCAGGCGCTGCCGGCCATTGATGATCAAGCGCGCGTGCTGGTGCTGTACGGCGACATGCCGCTGGTGCGTTCGGCGACATTGGCCGAGCTGGTTGGCAATCCGGCCGGGCTGGCGGTGATGAGCTTCATCGCGCCCGACCCGAGCGGCTACGGGCGCATCCTGCGCGATGGCGACCGGCGCGTGACCGGGATTCGCGAGCAGCGCGATGCTGCGCCCGAGGAACGGGCCATCGACGAGGTCAACAGCGGCGTGATGATCGCTGCGGCCGCCGATCTGCGACGCTGGCTGGCGCGCGTCGGCAACGACAACGCGCAGGGCGAGTTCTACCTGACCGACTGCGTGGCGCTGGCGGTTGCCGACGGGGTTGCCGTCGACGCGCTCATCTGCCCCGATCCGGACGAGCCGGCCGGTGCCAACGACATGGCGCAGCTGGCCGCGCTGGAGGCGGTCATGCAAGGACGTCGGCGCGCGGCGCTGCTGGCGGCCGGGGTGCGCCTGCCGGACCCGGGCTCGGTGCAGCTGCGCGGGCCCGTGCAAGCCGGGCGCGATGTGGTCATTGATGCCGGTGTGGTCCTGGAAGGTGAGATCGAGCTCGGCGATGGGGTCATGATCGGCGCCGGTTGCGTACTGCGCAATGCCCGCCTGGCCGCCGGGACACGGGTCGAGCCGTACTCGGTGCTCGATGGCGTCGAGACCACCGGTGCCTGCACCATCGGCCCGTTTGCGCGTCTGCGCCCCGGCACGGTGCTGGCCGCCGGCGTCAAGGTCGGCAATTTTGTCGAGACCAAGAACGCGCGCTTCGAGTCCGGTGCCAAGGCCAGCCACCTGAGCTATGTCGGCGATGCCCATGTCGGTGCACACGCCAACCTCGGTGCCGGCACGATTACCTGCAACTACGACGGTGTCAATAAACATCGGACCGAGATCGGCGCGGAGGCCTTCATCGGCTCGAATTCAGCGCTGGTCGCGCCGGTGACGATCGGCGACTGGGCCACCGTCGGTGCCGGTAGCGTGGTCTCGGGCAGGGTTCCCGGCGATGCGCTGACCGTCGTCCGTGCCCGCGCCCGCTCGATTCCCGGCTGGAAGCGACCGCCGCGCAAGTCCGGCAAGTGAACGTCGGGGCTGGAACTGCGTCGCCGGCTGCGGTATTCTCGCAGGCGAGGGCGTGACCGAAGACCCGTGCGGCGCGTCGAGAGCCTCTGAATCGATTGCGGGTCGACGGGCTCTTGGGAGAATGGTGGAATGAATACGCCAGATCCGATAGAAACTGCTGCTCCGGGCGGTGACGGGAAAGAACTGTGACTTTGGGCCACGCTGCTGCACCTGTCGCTGCTCGGCGGCCTGATCATTCCGTTCGGTGGTCTGATCGTGCCGGTCGTTATCTACGTGGTCAAGAAAGACGAACTGCCGGGGCTGCAGGCCCACTGGTACGTGGTGTTGAACTGGATGCTCAGCGCCGTCATCTATTCAGCTATCGCCTTCCTGCTGATGTTGGTGTTGATCGGCTTCGTGCTGATCTGGGTGGTCGCGGCACTGTCGCTGATCTTTCCCATCGTCGGGGCCATCAAGGCCAACGACGGGGTCGTCTGGCCGTATCCGCTGACGATCCAGTTTTTCGGCCGCGCCTGACGCAGCCGTTTTCTCCAGCCATGGAATTCAAGTGAACCGCGAACAGAAACCCCCGATCCATCGCTCCAACGCCGTGTTTTTTGCGTTGGTCAATGTTCTGACCCTGACGGCGGTACCGCTTTGGGGCCTGATCTATGGATATACGGCGGCGACCTGGATCGCTGCCGGCGTGCTGTGGCTGCTCGGCGGCCTGAGCATCACGGTCGGCTACCACCGCATGTGGTCGCATCGCGCGTTCAAGGCGCGCTGGCCGGTGCGCGTCGTGCTGGCCTTCTTCGGCGCCATGGCGTTGCAGAACAGCATTCTGGTCTGGGCCGCGCGTCACCGGGTTCATCATCGCCACGTCGATGATCCGGCCCGCGATCCGCATTCGATCCGTACCGGCTTCTGGCATGCCCATATCGGATGGATGCTTCGGCACTGGCCGACCAGCGAAATTGATTTCAGCCAGGTGCCCGATCTCGAGCGTGACCCGGTCGTGCGCTGGCAGCACAAGCACTACTGGGCGCTGGTCTGGGGCATCAACCTGGGTCTGCCGATATTGCTCGGGCTGGCCACCGGGCAGGTCATCGGCATGCTGTTGCTGGCCGGCGTGGCGCGCCTGACGCTCAGCCATCACCTGACGTTTTTCATCAACTCGCTCGCCCACACCTGGGGCAAGCAGCCCTACAGCGAGGAAAACACAGCCGTCGACAGCCCGCTGGTTGCGTTGCTGACCTGGGGCGAGGGCTACCACAATTATCACCACGCGTTCCAGAACGACTACCGCAACGGCATTCGCTGGTGGCAGTTCGATCCTTCGAAATGGTTGATCAATGCGCTGGCCTGGACCGGGCTGGTCTACGACCGTCGCCGGGTGCCGAATTTCCGCATCCAGCGTGCCCGCCTGACGATGGATTTCCTGCGTCTGCAGCGGCGTGCCGAGCAGGCGGCCGTTCAGGAAAGCTGGCGCGAGTTGTTCGAGCGCGAGTACCAGCAGTTCCGCGACACCGTTGCGCAATGGCAGGACATTCAGCGTCGGCGGCTGGAAAGCGGTGCCGGGGTGCTGCGCGACCGCTGGCAGCGCATCGACCTGTCGACCTCACTGCGCGAACTGGAGTTCCGCCTCAAGCTGCAGCGCAAGCGGCTGCGTGCACTGACAGAGATCCTTGAGCCGCAATTGGCCTGATTATTAATCCGCTTCGCGGTTCCGCCCGGTTCGCCCGGGCATTAACCCGGCAATCTGTTTGATTGCAGGGTTAAGAGTTGCTGAAGGCCGGTAGCTGGCCGCTTGGCAACCGAATCGCCGCCGGCCCCGTCCGACAGCGATGGGGTCTTGAGATCGCCTGTAGCGGGCCAATCACTGCAGCCGTGCCGTCCGGCGGAACCAGCGCGCTGATCGCTTCTTCGGCACCCAGCAGATCATCGCGATAAACCGCGCACAGAGCGGTCAGAATATCGCGCTCGTCGCCCGTCACGCCGGGGGCGTCGAACGACTCGATGTAGAGATGGTTGGCACCGCCGGATTCGAGCGCAGCCAGCAGTGCCTGCATGCGATGCGCCAGCGGCGGCAGTCCGGACTGATACATCAATCTGTCGATCAGTCGGGATGGATCCCGTGCGCCAGGCAGCCGGCCCACCCAGGCAAGGCGTAGCGCAATCAACCAGAAGCGTTCGATACGACCTTGGGGAAGTTCATACATTCGAGCGATCCTCCAGCTAACGATGTGATTCGATTCTAATACAAATGATTCGTATTTGCAAGTAGCTCCCGATGGCCCGGGCGGGGTGTTGCCGGTGGCGCCTGTCATGGTTCTGTCACACTTGGTTCATCCCGTTGCAATCTGCGCTCCCGACACTGTGCGGTCTGAATGATGCGCGGTCGAATTCGTGGAGACACCATGCCCAACATCGTGATTGCAGCGTTCGCGCTTGCACTGGCGTCGGTCGCACCGGCATTTGCGCAACAGTCGCTGGATGCGCTGGCCGAGGAGCTGGTCGCGTTGCGCGGCGAGGTCGAGTCGCTCAACGCCGAGCTCAACCGGGTGCAGGAACAACACCGCGCCGAAATGAACTCGCTGGCGGCCCAGAAAGGCGACCTCGAAGCGACGGTGCGGCGCGACGAGTTGCGTGTGCGCCAGCTCGAGCAGGACCTTGAGGAAAACCGGGTACGTGCGCGCGCCGCCGGCGCGGCCGGTGAAGCCTTGCTGCCGGTAGCGTTGCAGGTGATTGCCGACCTGCAGGCGCAGATCGAGCGCAGCTTCCCGTTCAAGCGCGACGACCGGCTGACCGCGCTGGCCGAGATTCGCAGCCAGGCCGAGTCCGGTGCGCTGTCGCCGCCCCAGGCACTCAATCGGCTGTGGCGGCTGTACGAGGACGAGCTGCGCTTGACGCGCGACAATGGGCTGTACAGTCAGGTCATCCCGCTGGGCGGCAACCGGGTGCTGGCCGACATCGCCAAGGTTGGTGCAGTGGCGCTGTATTTCCAGACCCGCGACGGGCGCAGCGGCTACGTCACTGGCGGTCCGGGCGATTGGGCCTTCACCGTGGCCGAATCCAGCGCCGAGCGCGATCGTATCGACACGCTCTTCGACTCGCTCAAGAAGCAGATTCGCACCGGTTACTTCGAGTTGCCCAACGGCACGATTGCCACCGGCGGCCAGGGGGCAGGCTCATGACCCGCTTCATGCTTGTGCTGATGCTTGCGCTGTCGGCCACCGTGCCGGCCCAGGAGCCCGCGCCAACCGATCCGGCCGCAGCCGAGACCCGCACGCCGTTGCCCGAACCGCAGCAGCCATCGCTGGAGCAGGCCTACCAGCGCGAATTCGCGTTCCTGCAGGGACAAAAGCGCGACCTCGAACAGCGCCTGGCCAACACCAGCGTACAGATCGAGGCCGAAAAATCGCGATTACAGGGCGAAATCCGTACGCTGGAAAATCGTGTCATCGAAGTGCGCGCCCGGGCCGACCGTCTGGAAGATCTGGTGTTCGAGTCCGAGCGTTCGGTCGAGGCCGCGCGCGAAAACTCCGATGCGCTGGCCGCCACCTTCATTCAGGCAGATTTCACTCTGGAAGAGGCCTGGAACAATGACACGGGCGATCGCGCGCCTGGCGCCGAAGACGTGGCCGCGATGTTTTCTTCGGCCCTGGCGTTCCTCGCCCAGGGTCACCAGGTGCATCGAGATCGCGGTGAATTCTTCCTTGCCGACGGCACCCGCGTGGCCGGTGACATCATCCGGGTCGGCAATGTTGCCGCCTACGGGTTGAGCGAGCGCGGCAGCGGCGCGCTGGCGCCGGCCGGCGAGGGTGAACTCAAGATCTGGAGCACCGAGTCGGCCGCCGCTGCCGAGGCGCTGGCCACAGGCCGGGCCCCGGATCCGCTGCCGATCTTCCTGTTCGAGTCCCTGAATGCCGAGGTCCAGAAAAAAGTCGCCAAGGGCATGATCGAGACGATCGACTCCGGTGGCGTGATCGGCTGGATCATCTTCTTCCTCGGTCTGTTCGGGGGCGTGCTGGTGCTGTTACGCGTGGTGTTCCTGCAGCGCGCCGGAGCGTCGACCGAGAGTCTGGTCGACCAGGTCATCGAGCCGATTCAGGCGGGTGATCGCGATGCAGCACTGGAGCGCGTCAAGGCGCGCAAGGGTTCGACTGCACGCGTGCTGACCGCAACCATCCGCAACCTCAAGCGCGATCGTGAGCATGTTGAAGACATCGTCTCCGAGGCCATCCTGCACGAGACCTCGCACCTGAACCGCTTCGGTGCGCTGATCCTGGTGATCGCCGCGGTCTCGCCGCTACTGGGCCTGCTCGGCACCGTGACCGGGATGATCGCGACCTTTGATGTGATCACCGAGTTCGGCACCGGCGATCCCAAGCTGCTGTCGGGCGGCATCTCGATCGCGCTGGTGACCACCGAGCTGGGCCTGATCGTGGCGATCCCGCTGCTGCTGTTCGGCAACCTGCTGTCCGGTTGGGCCGAGCGCATCAAGGACGACATGGAAAAGGCCGCGCTGCGGGTGATCAACCAGTTCGGCGAAGACGCGCGGGCCGGAGCCGACGGAGTCGCCTGAGATGCTCGGCGAGCTGCTGCGCGACCTGGCCTATTTCTTCGAGGTCGGAGGCTACGTGATGCCGCCGCTGATGGTGGCCACGGCCGTGCTCTGGTATGCGATCGGCTACCGCGCCATGGCGCTGCGGCGCGGATCGGTGCGCTCGGTGCGCCGGCTGATCCGGCGTATCTCCAAGGAAACCGAATTGCGCACGCCCAGGGGACTGCTCGATCGGGCCGTGCTGCGTGGACTGATCATCGTGCGCAGCAATCCGCCGCACCTGCGGCGTCGGCTTGACGATGCCTTTGCCGATCTCGAACGTACCACCCGGCGGTACCACACGCTGATTTTCACGATCGTCGCGATCGCGCCGCTGATGGGCCTGCTCGGCACCGTGGTCGGCATGATCGAGACCTTTGATTCGCTTGGCGATATGTCGCTGTTTGCGCAATCCGGCGGAATTGCCGGCGGCATCTCGCAGGCGCTGTTCACGACCCAGATGGGGCTGGCCGTGGCCATTCCCGGCCTGATCATCGGCGGCATGCTCGACCGCCGCGCGCTGATGATCCGGCATGACCTGGCCCAGCTCAAGGACCTGCTGTGCGCGGGCCCGGCTCCGGAGGAGATTCGATGAGATTTCGCGAACGCACCGACAACGAACAGCGCGTGGACATCTCGCCGCTGATCGACATGGTGTTCATCCTGCTGATCTTCTTCATGGTCTCAACGACCTTCGTCAAGGACATGAAGCTGGATCTGAACCGGCCGAGCGCGACCAGTGCCTCCAACGCATCGACCAAGGCCATTCGGCTCTACATCGACAACAGCGGCGATGTCTACCTCGACGGCCAGCCGGTGCGGGTATGGGTGATCCAGTCGCGCGTGCGCGACCTGCTGGCGTCCTCGAGCTCGCAGTCGGTGCTGGTGGTAACCGATGACCAGGTTCCGGCCGGGCGGCTGGTCGAGGTGGTCGACCAGGCGCGTCGCGCCGGTGCCCAGGATGTCGGCGTGGCCACGGTCGACGAAGCCGGTGCGGGTTGATCCGGAGGCATCGATGAACGCAGCCGAACACGCCCTGTTTACGCCCGAACCGAACGGCACCCGGCCGCTGCGCGTTGCCGGCGGCCTGCTGGCCATGGCGTTTGGTACATTGCTGGTGATCGGCACCCTGCTGATGATCAACCGGCTGTCCGAGGCACCCGACCGGCAGGAAGCGCGCACCGAAACCTCGTTTGCGGTCGAAAAGAAGCCGCCGCCTCCGCCTCCGCCGCAGCAGCGGCGCCAGCCGCCGCCGCGCCAGCGGTCGGTCGAGCCGGCGCCTCCGATGGTCAATCTCGACTCGTCGCTGTCGGGCATCGACTTCGGCCTGCCCGGATTCAGCGCCGGTGATCTCAATGATCTGCAGGACCAGCTGCTGGGCGACACCCGCAACGTCGTGATGACCGATGACTCGGTCGACAGCCCGCCGCGTCCGACCTACCAGGCACCGCTGGCCTATCCGAAGTCGGCGCGCGCGCGCGGCGTCGAAGGCTATGTGGTGTTGTCGCTGTTGATCAGCGCAACCGGCGAAATCGAGAAGATGCAGGTGCTCGAAGCCAGCCCGGCCGGGGTGTTCGACCAGGCCGCGCTCGATGGCGTCAAGCAGTGGCGCTTCGAGCCGGCCCAGTACCAGGGCCGTGCCGTCAAGGTCTGGGCACGCCAGCGCGTGCGCTTCGACCTGAGTTGATGACCATGTTGCGAATCGCCCTGATGATCTGCGCGCTGCTGGTGCCGATGCTGGCCTCGGCGCAGAACGAGACTGCCGATAGCGCGGCGGCGGAGACGCTGAGCGCGGCCGAAACCCTGTCGCTGGCTGCGGTGCTGATCGGCGACGGCAACTATGCTCGTGCGCGTGGTGTGCTGGCACGCGTCAACCCGGACGACGAGGAACTCGACCAGGTGCGCTACCACACCCTGTCGGGACTGGTGGCGCTGAACCTCGATGAACTGCCGCTGGCGGCGCGTGAATTCGAGGCTGCAATTGAATCCGGTCAGACCGAGCCATTGATCTGGCTGTACCTGGCCCAGGCCCGTTTCGGCAGCCAGGACTATCAAGGCGCGCTGGCCGCGCTCGATCGCGCCGGACCCGAAGCCACGCGCCTGCCGTCGGTGCTGCTGATGCGCGCGCAGGCGCACTGGGAACTCAAGCAGTATCCGCAGGCCTGGCGCGCACTGGGGCAGGGCCGCGAGGCCTTTCCCGAGCGCGCCGGCGAATTCGCCCGCCGCCAGGTATTCCTGCTGATCGACCAGGGCTTGTACCAGCAGGCCGCCGAACAGGGTCTGGCCTTTCTGGAGACCGAGCAGGCCGGCGTCGATGATGCGGTTGCCATCGGCAATGCACTGCGCGAGACCGGTCAATACCAGCAGGCCGCGGTGATCCTGGAAAAGGCGCGGCTGGAGCATCCCGGGCACGTGCTGCTGGGCAAGGTGCTGTCGCATGTCTATCTGAGCCAGGACCAGGTGCTGGCCGCGGCCGACGTGATGCGCGCGACCGCCTTGCACGACCCGACGCTGATCGCCGACGCGGCCGAGCTGTACCGACGCGCCGGCTGGCTGGTGCAGGCGCTGACGCTCAACGGTCAGGTCATCGACCAGACCAAGAAACTCAAGCAGCGACTGGCCATCTTCCTGGAAATGAACCGCTTCGACCAGGCCGCCGGGATGGCCGCTGACCTCGAGCGGGTCGGGCTGCTGAATGATGAGGACATCCGCTATGCGCTGGCCTACGCACATTTCAAGGCGCGCGAATTCGATGCCGCCGAAATCCACCTTGCACAACTGACCCGCAGCGATCTGTTCCGGCGCGCGATCGAACTCCGACGCGCGATGGAACAATGCGCCGGGCAACCGTGGCTGTGCGGCTGATGATGCGCACTCAGGGATTCGGAGTCATGCGACGCGATACGCTCGCGACCCGCATCGGCCTGCTCGCCGGGCTTGCACTGATCCTGTTCGGGCTCGCCTTCAGCGTGCTGGCCGAGGCGCAGCCGACCGGCGATCAGGTGCCGCCAGCCCGGCTGCAAGTCTACGTGTTCGAGGGCGGCCGGCCGGTCGATGATCTGATCGTGCGCTTCGGCGAGCTGACCGGTCGCACCGAGGGTGGCGGCCACTGGCGTGCCGAGTTGCCGCCGGCGCGTGACCGCCTGTTGCTGTTCGACAACACCCAGGCCTTGACCGCGCTGCCGCTGGAGCTGCGTGCGGGTGAACTGATCCAGGTCATCATCACGCTGTTTGGCGACGAGCGGCGCGCAATGGTCAGCGTTGAAAGCTCGCTGGGCGTCGATCGGGTTGAATACGGCCAGCCGGCCGAAACCATCGCGCCGGCCGAAGCCGGCAGCGGCCTGTTGCGCGGGCGCGTGGTGTCGACCGAGGACGGCCGGCCGATTGCCGGCGCGCGCGTATTCGTCTCCGGCACGCCGGTTGATGTGCGCACCGATGACGACGGTCGCTTCGAAACCGAAGTCCCGGCCGGTGACTACTCGGTCTCGGTGCTGCACGCCGAATTTGCAACCCGCACCATCGACGGCGTCGCGATCGCGGCCGACGAGACCACCGAGCGCAACTTCGAACTGCCGCCGGCCGGGCTGGAACTGGCCGAGTTCGTGGTGGTCGAGCCGTTTATCCAGGGCAGTATCTCGGCAGTGCTCGATGAGCGCCGCGAGACCGCCAGCGTCGCCGAGGTGCTCGGTGCCGAGCAGATGTCGCGTGCCGGTGACGGCGACGCGGCTTCTGCACTTCGACGCGTGACCGGGCTGAACCTGGTCGGCGGCGGCTTTGTCTTCATTCGCGGTCTGGGCGAGCGCTACTCATCGACCCTGCTCAATGGCGCGACCGTTCCCAGTCCCGACCCGACGCGCAAGGTTGTGCCATTGGATCTTTTCCCGACCGGTGTGATCGAATCCATCCTCGTGCAGAAGGGTTACACCGCCAAGATGCCCGGCGACTTCGGCGGCGGCGCGATTGAAATCCGAACCACCAGCATTCCGGAAGAAAGTTTCTTCAAGCTTGGCATTTCGACCACCGTGCGCGAGGGTACGACGTTCAAGGACGGTCGCACCTACACCGGCGGCGACACGGATTTCGCCGGATTCGATGACGGGATCCGCCAGTTGCCGCGCCCGGTGGCCGAAGCGGCGGGTGATGACATCATCCGGCCGGCCAACCCGTTCACGAATCCGGATGGACTGACGCCGGAGCAAATCGAGACCCTGGGTGAGTCGTTTACAGGCATCTGGGACCAGCGCTTCAAGACCGTCATGCCGGATCGCAGTGTCTCGGTCGAGGGCGGCATGCGATTCGAGCCGGGCGAGGACTGGGAATTGGGTTTTGCAGGCTCGGTACTCTGGGGCGATAGCTGGCAATCGCGCACCGAAACCCGCCAGACCTTCACCATCGGTCAGGGCGAATTGCAATTGAGAAACGACCTGGAACTGGATCGCACCCGCCGTGAGACCAACCTCAGTGGTCTGCTGACCGGTGGTGTCACGTTTCGCGACAACCACCACTTCGAAGTTTCGTCGATGATTCTGCGTTTGACCGAAGACGACGCCAGCCAGCTAGAAGGCTTCGATGAAGACCAGGGCGGCATCATCCGCATCTTCGAGCTGGAATTCGAGGAGCAGGAGCTGATCTCCAACCAGGTCAAGACCGAGCATCGCCTGCCGTTCCTGCTCGATATCGGTGTGCGCGCCGACTACGCCGAATCACGTGCGCGCCGGCTCTCTCCGGATAACCGCATTGCGCGCTTCGATCCGGATCCGAACTCACCCAGTGGCTTTGTGTTTTCGAGGCGGGCCGATAATAACTTCCGTAATTTCTCCGACTTGAGAGATCGCATCATCGACTTCGGCTTCGATGGCGACTTGCCGTTCCTGTTCGGTTTTGCCGAGGGTCGGCTTGAAGGCGGCTGGCGCCGCCTGGAGCGTGATCGCGATTCCAGCATCCGTCGGTTCAAGTTCGAGGGCATTTCGCGGATTCCGCTGGCAACCCGGCGCCTGGAAGAGATCGAAGCGATCATCAATGCCGATACCATTGGTCCGCGTGGTCTGGAACTGCGCGAGGTGACGCGGGCAACCGACAATTCCACCGCGGTGCTGGATATTGATGCCTGGTTCAGCAATCTCGATGTGACGCTATTCGACACCCTTCGGCTTTCGGGTGGTGTGCGCATCGAAGACTGGACACAGCGGGCTGAAACCTTCGAGCTGTTTACGCCGGAACAAACGCCGATCGTCGCCGAGTTGGGCGAACGTGATCTGCTGCCGTCAGTTGCCGCGACCTGGTTCGTCTCGCCGCGTCAACAGCTGCGCGCGAGCTATGCCGAAACGCTGGTGCGCCCGGATCTGCGCGAGTTGTCGCCGGCGCCGTTTACCGATCCGGTGCTTGACGAAGAAGTGCGCGGCAATCCCGACCTGGTTCCGACCAGCATTCAGCACTACGATCTGCGCTACGATTTTTCACCTACGCCGTCGGAGATTTTTTCCATCGGCGGGTTCTACAAACTGATCGACAAACCAATCGAATTGATCCAGCAACCCGGCGCCGCCCGGCAGATCGGTCTGGTCAATGCCGAGGAAGCCGAGAATTTCGGGTTCGAGGTCGAATGGCGCAAGCAAATGGGGTTTCTGGGCCGCTGGCTGCCCGGTGAAAGCGAGGGCTGGTTGGAGCGCTTCACGGTGTCCGGTAACTACTCATGGATCGACTCGGAAATTACCATCGCGCCTGAGGATTCGGGAATCGTCACCTCGCGATCGCGGGCCCTGCAGGGCCAGGCCGAGTACGTCGCCAACTTCCAGATTGCCTACGATCATCCGGACGAAAGTCTCGAGGTGACCTTGCTCTATAACATTACCGGCAAGCGTATCTCGCAGGTCGGCGTCCTTGGTGCGCCCGATCAGTTCGTGCAGCCGGCGCCCGTGCTGGACTTCAACCTGCGTTACCAGGCGCGCGACAACCTCACGCTCAAGCTCAAGGCCGGCAATCTGCTCGACTCGGCGTTCGAGATTCTGCAGGGCGGTGAAACAACCCAGCGCTACCGGCGTGGCCGCACCTTCGGGCTTGGCGTCGATTTGAAATTCTGAAGCATCTTGACCGTCCGATCAGCGGCGCTTGTCATATTTCTGCAACCTCGAAGTCATGGTGCTGAAATCCGGCACCGATAGCCTCCCCTTACTGACGAGCCGAGTTACGGCTCCTGGTTCAACGGTTTCAAATCCATTCGTCAAAAGAGGAAATTGCATCATGCTTAGCAAGCTTTCACGCAATGCGCTGGCGCTCGCCATGGGCGGTCTGCTGGCCTCGTCGGCCAACGCATTCGTGGTCAACGATTCGTTCAGCGGCAACTGGAGTGAGCAGGGGGTCGATGCGGCTCGCGGTCTGATTATCGATGTCGTACCGCCGTCTTTGGCCGGCGACCCGGCCAACGACTTCTCCAACAATGTGTTGTTGCAGTGGTTCACCTATCGCGACGGCGAGCCGGTCTGGTTGTTCGGCGGCAACATTGCCTCGATCGACAAGAACACCAACACCGCCGAGATCGAATTGGTTGAATTTGCCGGCGGTGCATTCGGCCCCGAAGCCGGTGCGCCCGCGCCTGTTCCGTGGGGAACGGCCACGCTGACTTTCGAAAGCTGCAACAGCGCGACGCTGGACTATGACGGCATCGATGGTGCCGGCACGCTCAGCCTGCAGAACAATACGCCGAGCGAACTGTGCGCCGTTCAGCGTGAGTTCGATTCCTGCCCGTCCTTTGCCACAGCCGTTCCGAACCAGAATGCCTGTATCGTTCAGGGCACGATCGAGCAGGACGTCACGCTGACCAACGAAACGCTCTGGCTGCTGCAGGGCCAGGTCATCGTTGGTGAAGGTACGACCTTGACCATTGAACCTGGCACCGAAGTTGTCGGCGGCACCTCCGGTGGGGTCGATTTCCTCGTTGTTCCGCAAGGCGCAAGGATTATTGCCGAAGGTACCCCGGCTGCACCGATCGTGATGCGTGGTCTCGAGTCGGCAGGTCGCGGCGAATGGGGCGGTCTGGTGATCAACGGCTTTGCCCCGATCAACGGCTGTGCCGATGATGTTGAAGTCTGCACCTCCGAGGGCGAAGGCGATTCGGGTCTCTACGGTGGCAACGATCCGCAGGATAACAGCGGTGTGCTGCGCTACCTGGTCGTTGCCAATGCCGGCTTCGAGTTCTCGCCCACCAACGAACTGAACGGCATCGCGCTGCAGGGCGTGGGTGCCGGCACAACGGTTGAGTACGTGCAGTCGCATCTCGGTGCCGACGATGCGATCGAGCCGTTTGGCGGCACGGTCAACATGCGCTACCTGGTGCTGACCGGTGCATCCGACGACAGCTTCGACTGGACCGAGGGTTTCTCCGGCAACACGCAGTATGTGGTCGTCAAGCAGTACAAAGACGCGGCCGACCGCGGCATCGAAGCCGACAACAACAACGGCAACAATGATTCGCTGCCGCGCTCGATGCCGAAGCTGGCGAACTTCACGATTATCGGTGCCGAAGGCGGCGGTCGTGGCATCACGCTGCGACGTGGCACGGCCGGCAATCTAGCCAATTTCATCGTCACCAACGCCGGTAACAACTGCCTCGATCTGGATCAGGATGCGACCTTTGCCGCAGCCGACCGCGGTGAGTTGACGATCAGCAACAGCGTGATCGGCGCGTGCCCGAGCGGTGTGTTTGCAGATTCCGCCGAAGATCCGTTCCTGGTCTCGGCCTGGTTCCTGGATCAGGCCGGCAACGTCGAAGCCGATCCGCAGCTTGGCGGCAAGAACGATCTGGTCCCGCAGGCGGGTTCGCCGGCCGTCGGGATCGGCAGCGTGCCGTTCAACGACGCGTTCTTCGACAACGTCGATTACGCCGGTGCGTTTGCGCCGAACGGTCCGGACTGGACCGCCGGCTGGACGGTGGGCCTGGATCGCGACGAACCGTGATCGCCTCATCGACCTGAAGCCACGCTTCGGGTCAAGCAGATCGGGCGGCATCCTTCGGGGTGCCGCCTTTTTTTCTGCTCGACGACCGGCCGTGGCGTCAGCCGTTGCCGGCCACCGCGAACACCGTTTGACGGCCGTCGGTCACGGCGCGGATCGGGCAGCCGAACAGACGGCTGAGGCGGTGTTCGGTCAGCATCTGATCGGTCGGACCGTATTCATATTGGCCGTTGCCGAACAGCATCAGCACATCGGTGCAGTAGCAGGTCGCCAGGTTGATGTCGTGCAGGGCGAGCAGTTGGGCGCCGGGGCGAGCGTGCAGCCGTCGCCAGAGTTGATCGAGAATCGCGACCCGATGGGCCGGGTCGAGGTGGTTGGTCGGTTCATCGGCCAGCAACACGTCCGGGTCCTGGGCGAGCACGCGCGCGAGCGCCAGCCGACGCTGCTCACCACCGGAAAGCTGCAGGCAGGAGCGCTCGAGCTTGTCTGCCAGCCCAACGCGTTGCAAGGCCTGTACGGCGATGTCGCGATCGCGTGTGCTTTCCGACTGCAGCGCGCCGAGGTGCGGATGGCGACCGGCCAGCGCGACCTCCAGGCAGCCGGCATCGAACGCGAAGCGCGTGTTCTGGGTCAGCATGCCGAGCTGGCGTGCGACCTGTCGCCGCGGCTGCCGCCGGATGTCGTGTCCGCCCAGTCGAACCTCGCCCGAGAACGGCGCTCGCACGCCCGCCAACGTCAACAACAGCGTGGTCTTGCCGACCCCGTTGGGGCCCAGAATGCCGATCGACTGGCCAGCCGTCAGCACCAGGTTCAGCTCGTTGACGACGGTGATTCCGCCAATCGTAACCTTCAGGTCGCGCGCTTCCAGCACAGCCGTACGCGCCGCATTGGCCTGAGCCCGCCTCATTCACCACCCTTCCTGCTGCGGCACCGCCAGGCCCCGCGTCTGGGGCGTTTTGCTCGGTCGCGCATCCTCACCGTACTGGTGAGTACGCCTCCGGCGCGCTCGGTCGCAACAACGCCGCAGCCACAGGACCTGGCGTTCCCTCGCGACGGAACGGTGGCGAATAATGCGGGCTGAGCGTCACTCATCGCGTCCGTCCGCTGCGGTGCAACAGCACCAGAAAGACCGGCACACCGATCAGTGCGGTGACCACGCCCACCGGCAGCTGGCGTGGGCTGAACAGGTTGCGTGCCAGCGTATCGGCGACCAGCAGGAACAGCGCGCCGCCAAGTGCTGCGGCCGGCACCAGCCGGCGGTGGTCGGCGCCGACGACAATCCGCATCAGGTGCGGCACGATCAGGCCGACGAAACCGACCGGCCCGGCCAGCGCCACGGCCAGCGCGGCCAGGGTCGAGCCGGCCAGGTAGATCTCGATCCGTCGCCGGGCCTCCGGTTCGCCCAGCAGCGCCGCGTCCGGGCTGCCGGTGGCCAGAATGTTGAGACTGCGCGCGCGCAGGCTGACCAGCAGCGTGGCGAGCGCTGCCACCGCCAGCCAGCCCGGTCCGGCGCGCGCATAGCCGAGATCGCCCATCAGCCAGTACAGCATTCCGCGCAGGCTCTGGTCATCGCCGAGTGCCAGCATCAAGGTGATCAGTGCGCCCCAGCCGGCCGCGACCACCACCCCGGTCAGCAGCATCCGCGTGGTTGACCACGGCCCGGCGCCGCGTGCCAGTGCAAATACCAGCAGCATCGACACCAGCGCCCCGGCCAGCGCCGGCAGCTCGCGCGCAAGGCCGGTCAAACCCAGCAGCATCGCCGCCAGCGTGGCCGCCGCCGCGCCACCGGACACGCCCAGCACATAGGGGTCGGCCAGCGGATTGCGCAGCAGCACCTGCATCAGTACGCCGGCCAGCGCCAGCATCGCCCCGACCGTGATCGCGGCCAGCGCGCGCGGCAGACGCAGTTCGGTGACGATGCGCCAGCCGGTCGCATCGGCCGGCCACGCCAGTTCGCCGGTGCCATAGAACAGTGCCAGCGCGAGCGCACCGAGCAGTGCCAGCCCGGCCAGCGAGATTGCGCTGCGGGTGCCGATCACGCGTTCGACCTTCGGCAGTCTTGAGGCGATTTGATTACCATGCAACCAATTTGAATTTGCTTCGGCCCTGCCCGCTAGCTTACGGGACCGACCACAGTCGCGCGGCCTGCGCGGGCCGACCGAAAGGACAAACTGATGATCGATGCCGATGGCTTTCGCCCGAACGTGGGCATCGTGCTCGCGCGTGCGGACGGTCGGGTGTTCTGGGCGCGCCGCGCCGGGCAGGACGGCTGGCAGTTTCCGCAGGGCGGCATGAATTCCGATGAAACGCCGATCGAGGCCATGTACCGCGAACTGACCGAGGAGACCGGGCTGTTGCCCGAGCACGTCGAGGTGCTGGGCTCGACCCCCGGCTGGCTGCGCTATCGATTGCCGCGCCGGTTCCGGCGTCGCAACCAGAAGCCGGCCTGCATCGGCCAGAAGCAGGTCTGGTTCCTGCTGCATTTCCTGGCCGATGAGAGTGCGTTCGACCTCGCCGCGACCGAACATCCGGAATTCGATCTGTATCGCTGGGTCGACTTCTGGTACCCGCCGCGCCACGTCATCCCGTTCAAGCGCCGCGTCTACCAGCGCGCGCTCAAGCACCTGGAGCCGCTGCTGCCGGACGGTTGCGATGCGAACTAGTCTGCCGATGACGCAAATGCCGCCCAGCGGGAATCAACAATGGACCTGATCGGTGCGTTCGTGCTGCTGTTCGTGGTCATGGACCCGCTCGGCAACATCCCCATTTTTCTGTCGGTGCTCGAGACAGTTGCGCCCGAGCGGCGCGGTCGGGTGCTGGCGCGCGAGCTGCTGCTGGCGCTGGTCATCCTGTTTGCGTTCCTGTTCGGAGGCCAGTACCTGCTCGCCGCGCTGCACCTGAGCCAGTATTCGATCAGTGTCGCCGGCGGCATCATCCTGTTCCTCATCGCGCTGAAGATGATCTTCCCGGTGCCGCGCCAGATGCGCGAAGACGAGCCTGACGAGCACGACGAGCCGTTCCTGGTGCCGCTGGCGGTGCCGCTGGTGGCCGGACCCAGCGCCATGGCGATCCTGCTGCTGCTGGCTACGCGCCATCCGGATCAGCTCGGCGTGTGGTCGCTGGCGCTGTTCCTGGCCTGGGTCGCAACCGCTGCGATCCTCGCCACCGCGCCGCTGCTCAAGCACATTCTCGGCAAGCGCGCGCTGATCGCCATGGAGCGCCTGATGGGCATGCTGCTGGTTGCAATCGCCGTGCAGATGTTTCTTGAAGGCGTGACTGAATTCCTCGGAGAATATGCATGAACCGACTTCTACCCCTGCTGGCGTTGGCGCTGCTGATTTCGGCCCCGGCCGCGGCCCAGTTCGCCGAGTCCGATCTGGCGCATGCGCGCGCATTACGCGATGCGGCGCTGGCGCGCGATCTCGGCTTCGAGATCACCGCCGACCTGACCACCCGCGTCGGCCACCGCCTGGCCGGCTCCGAGAATGACCCGCGCGCGGTCGCCTGGGCGGTCGAGACGCTGGAGCGGTTTGGTTTCGATCGGGTCTGGACTGAGCCTGCGACGTTTCCGACCTGGCGGCGTGAGCATGAGCGGGTTGCGATCGTCGCGCCGGTGGCGCAGGAACTGGTCGCACTGGCGATCGGCTTCTCGCCGGCCACCCCCGAAGGCGGCATCAGCGCCGAGGTCGTGATGGTCGATGACCTGGCTGCGCTGGAAGCGATCGAACCGTCCGCGGTTGAAGGCCGCATCGTCTTTATCCGCAACCGTATGGTGCGTGCGCGCGATGGCTCCGGCTACGGACCGGCGGTCGCGGCGCGGTCACAGGGCTCACGCGTGGCGGCCGAAAAGGGCGCGGCCGGGCTGATCATCCGTTCGATCGGAACCTCGACCAACCGCTTTGCCCACACCGGCACAATGCGTTTCGATTTCGGCACCCGCCGCATTCCGACGGCGGCGATCTCCAACCCCGACGCCGACCAGCTCGAGCGGCTGATCGGCCTTGCTGAGCCGGTGCGGCTGGTGATCGACATCGGCGCCCAGATCAACGAGGCCTACACCAGTCAGAATGTCATCGCCGAGATTACCGGCGCCAGCCAGCCGGAACAGATCGTCGCGCTGGGCGCGCACCTGGATTCCTGGGATGTCGGCACCGGCGCGATCGACGATGGCGCCGGCGTCGGCATCGTCACCGGCGCGGCGCGAGCCATCCTCGAGGCCGAACGTCGGCCGGCGCGCTCGGTCTGGGTGGTCCTGTTTGCGGCCGAGGAAATCGGCCTGTGGGGCGGTCGCGCATTCGCCGAGGCGCATGGTGAGAACATCGAGAACTTCCAGCTGCTCGCCGAATCGGATTTCGGCGCCGGCCCGATCTACAGCCTCGAGGCGCGCGTGAACGATGCGGCCTGGCCGGTGATCGAGGCGATTCAACGCGAACTCGAGCCGCTGGGGATTGCGATGGGCGGGCGCACCGAAGCGCGCGGCGGGCCGGATTTCATCCCGATTTCGGCCTTGGGCGCGGCCGCGGTGGACCTGCGCCAGGACGGCACCCGCTACTTCGACTACCACCACACCGAAAACGACACGCTCGACAAGATCGACCCGAGCGAAATGCGCCAGAACGTCGCCGCCTACGCGATGTTGGCCTGGCTGGCCGCGCAATCGCCCGTGCCTTTCGGCTCCGGCCCCGCCTTGCTGGATGACCAGAAGTAATGCGTCGGCCACCGGCCGACGATTGATTGGACTGGATGCCGGCTCAAGGCCGGCATGACGGCAGTGGTGGGGCCGAATGATGGGGGTGTCGGGGTCGGCATGACGCGGGGTTTTGGCACATCACCTCGCCTTTGGTCATCCCGGACTTGATCCGGGATCCAGCAAAACAAAGCGTCGGACTCCGTCCGACTCGTAATTTGACTGGATGCCGGCTCAAGGCCGGCATGACGGCAGTGGTGGGGCCGGTATGACTGCCTTTCGGCGTCGGCTTTCGGACTACTCGTTGTTTACTCGATGCCGAGGCAAAAAAAGGGGCGGCGCGGCTGTGAAGCCGGCGACCGCCCCGTGCGGGAGGAGAGGGTCTGGCGGCAACGGCGTCAGATCTTGATGCGCAGTCCGCCGATAAAAGTGCGGTCGAGGTTGGGTCGGGCGCCTCTGGGCTGGCGGCCGGCGATGCCTTCTTCCTCGTTGAGGTTCTGCCCGAGCGCGAACAGCTGCACGTTGGGTGTGAGCTCGAAGTGCACCGAGGCATCGATGGTGGTCAGCTTGTCGGTGCGCTCGAACGGGCCGCAGGAGGCGAAGGTGCAGACCTCGTCGACGTGGTTGAGGCTCAGGTACGCCTGCCAGCGGTCCCAGGTCACACCCTGCTGCACGTAGACCTGATGGTCGGGAATGTAGGGCAGCGGGTCGCCTTTCTCGGCATCGCCGAAGAATTCGGTGTCGGCCAGATCGCTGCGGAACTCGGCGTCGGTCCAGGTCCAGGCGGCCTCGAACGGCAGGCCGATGGTGCCGTTGGGCGACCAGTCCAGCGCCAGCCGGCTCTCGATGCCGCGCGCGCGTGCCGCATCGCCCTGGAACAGCTCGCCGACCACGCAGTTGGCGCCGGATGACTCGGTGCAGATGCCGACCAGGTTGTCGAAGTCGTTCCAGAAGCCGATCACTTCCAGCGACAGCCATTCGCCGTCGTAGCGCACGCCGGCTTCCCAATTGGTCGATTCTTCCTCGTCGGCGTTCGGGTCCGAGGAAGGCGCGGAAAAGCCCTTGTGCACGCCGAAGATCAGGTCCATTTCCGGGATCACCGTGTAGCGCACGCCGACGCCGGGCAGCACCACGGTCAGGTCGTTGGAACGCCGATCGCGCAGGTTGTCCGGATCGCGGCGTGCCGGGTCATCGGTGCGGCCGGGTCGGTCCTCGAAGCGCGTGCGCCGCAGTTCCATGTCCTCGACGCGAACGCCCGGGTTGACCTGCAGTCGGCCCCAGGTCATTTCGTTGTAGATCCAGCTCGCCCAGGCGTCGGCGCGCTCGACCCGGTTGCCGGCGTTGCCGAGGATGCCGAAGTCGTCGAGCACCAGCGAGCCGTTGACCTGCGAATAGGTGCTGTTGCGTTGCAGCCGGTCTTCCTCGTCTTCGTGCACGCGCGTGCCGATGCGCAGCCGGTGGGCGATCGGGCCGGTGTCGAACTTGAGCAGGCCTTCGACCTGCACGCCCTTGGATTCGTATTCGCGCGCGTTGTTGCGCAACTGGATCGAGCCCGGTGCGGTATCGGCGCTGCCGTCGAGAATGGCCTGCAGTTCGGCCGGCGTTAGCCCGGCCAGCGATTGGCCGCGGTTGATTGCCTGGATCACATCCAGCCAGTCGGTGCTGCTGAATTGCTGTGCATTCGGGCTGCCGTCGAAGTCGATGCCCTCGGTCTTGAACCAGTCGCGCTCGAAGCTGTTGTAGTAGGCGCTGGCGCGCAGTTCCATCCAGTCGCCGTACCGGCCGTCATAGGACAGGATGATCTGCTCGTGCTCGGTATTGATCTCGTCGAGCTCGCTCAAGCCATAGCGACGGTTCGGGTCGGCCTGGAAGTCGGCATCGGTCAGGCCGAAGTAGGTCTGCTGCGAGGATTCATCGGCGTATTGAAGTTTCAGCTCCAGCGCGTGCTGATTGGGCTGGTTGCGCGGCGTGTTGACGCGGAAGCGGGCGAGGTAGTCGCTCTGGTTCAGACCGGTATTGCGCGATGAGCGGTCGATGTCCTGAAAGCCGTCGGAGCGCCACTCCAGGCCCTCGAACACGTAGCCGAACTGCTCCTGCTGGTCGCCGTACCAGGCGTGAGCACGCAGATGGCCATGGCTGCCGGCTTCCATCGTCACCTGGCCGCGCGCCGACTCGGGGATCTGGGTCGAAACCATGTTGATCGCACCGCCGGTCGTAAACGGACCCTGCAGGATCGCGGCCGGCCCCTTCAGCACCTCGACGGCCTGCATCCGGCCCGGGGTCGGAAAGTAATAGGCGGCCGGCGCGGCATACGGTGCCGGCGCGATCGGAACACCGTCTTCAAGCAGCGTGACGCGCGCCGAGCGGTCCGAAGGCGTGCCGCGGATCGAAATGTTCGGCCGCAGGCCGAAACCGTCCTCGACCTGCACCGCCACGCCCGGCACCTGGCGCAGGATGCGCTGAATGTCGCTGTATTCGAACTGTTCGAGCTGTTCGGGACCGATAAACGTGGCCGCCCCCGGCACCTGGCGCAGCTCGGTCTCGCGGCCGATGATCAACATGCGCGAGATGTTCGGGGGCAGTTCGGCGCTCATCTGTACTGCTGCGTCGGCCGAGCTGCTTGCGCGGGTATCGCTCTCGGCGGCCAGCGGCGAGGCGATCAGGGCCGCGGCGATGGCGATGCCCAGCGGCGCGCGACGGATCGAGGGGCGGGGTTCGGTGGTTCGCATGACTCATGATGCCCATGTTTGTTAATGGAGATCGTAGTGTACATGATAAGCATTCGTATTTGGGGGGGGTTGAAGTGCGCTTCCGCTGGGGAAAATGGCTTTATCGCGGAAACGGCCGGGCGGTATTGACAATCGTTATCATTCGCGATAATCTCCAGCCATGTATGTTTGCGTCTGCAACGCCGTTACCGATGGTCAGATTCGCTCGCTGGCCCGACGCGGCGTTGACTCGATTGAAGAGTTGCGTGCGCTGACCAATTGCAGCGGCACCTGCGGCCAGTGTCTGGAGCATGCCGAGGAAGTGCTCGCGCAGGCGCTGGCTGAGCGACGGATGCCGCTGATTCAGCTCAATCAGGGCATGCTCGGCGAACAACCGGCCTGAGTCCGAAGCCTTTCTTCCCGGCCGCGCGCGACCTCGAAGCTGCCGGCATTGCCGCGTGCGATCTGCCTTCCGTGACGTGCCTTACTCGATCATCGTGGCCAGCGCGCCGCGGTGGACTTCGGGGTTGTAGTAGCGCGTGCTGATGCCGCTTTCGCCAAACCGTTCCGCGTCCGGCGGCGCCAGCAGGCCGTGCTTGCGCGCCTGGGTGCACGACCACCAGCCCGACGGGTAGCACGGCTGCGGGAAGCCCAGCGTGCGAAGGGTCTCGAAACCGGCTTGCTGCATGTTGTCGCGAATGCCGCGGATCAGGTGCGGGTGCAGCAGCGGGCTTTCGCTTTGCTGCACCAGAATGCCGCCGTCGGCCAGTGCGGTATGGCAATCGGCGACAAACTGCGGGCCGAACAGGCCCTCGGCCGGGCCGATCGGGTCGGTGGAGTCGACGATGATCACGTCCAGCGAACCGGACGGCGCGTTACGGATCCAGGCCAGGCCGTCGTCGAACACCAGCTCGGCGCGCGGGTCGTCGTTGTTCGCGCACAGTTCCGGAAAGTAGCGTTCGGCAAGCCGCGTGACCTGCTGGTCGATCTCGCATTGCACCACCGATTCGATCCCGCGATGCCGCAGCACCTGCTGCAGCGTGCCGCAGTCGCCGCCGCCGATGATCGCCACGCGTTTGGGGTCGGCGTGCGAGAACAAGGCCGGGTGGGTCAGCATCTCGTGGTAGAGAAAATTGTCGCGTGTGGTCAGCATCACGAAACCGTCGATCACCATCAAATGGCCCCAGTGCCGGGTGCGATAGATATCGATGGTCTGAAATGCACTGACGACGTGCTCGACATGGGCCTCGATCTCGAAGCTCAGCGCGCTGCCGGCCTCGGTGCAGGTTTCGGTGAACCACTGTTCGCGCTCGGGTTGCATCAGCTGTGTTTCCTTGCCGCGGGAATGCCAAGTTTATCTGCGGGGCGGACTTACAATCACGCTTTGTTTGATGGATGATCGCGCATGCAAGCCGCTTGTTCCCGTGATGTGCTCGACCAGGCCCGGCGCCGATATGCCGTGGCCCAGTGGAGCGAGGGTCTGTACGAAATCGACGATACCGGTCGGCTTTGCGCCGTACCGACGGCCGATCCGGCCGTGCGCGTGGCGCTGGCCGAGGTGCTCGCGCGGGCCGAAGCCGAGGGGCTGCGGCTGCCGCTGCTGGTGCGGTTTCCCGACATGCTGCGTCGCCGCGCCGGGATGCTGGCCGAGGCTTTTACCCAGGCGATCGCGCAGGCCGAGGTCGATACCGATTACACCCCGGTCTATCCGATCAAGGTCAACCAGCAGGCTTCGGTGGTCCATGCGCTGGCCGCGGTGCCCGGTCTCGGTCTGGAGGTCGGCAGCAAGCCCGAGCTGATCACCGCGCTGGCGGTCAGCAAGCCCGGCGGGGTGATCATCTGCAACGGCTACAAGGACCGGCAATACGTGCGCCTGGCGCTGTCCGGCCGCAGGCTGGGCCTGAACGTGGTGCTGGTGATCGAAAAGCCCGGTGAATGGCGACTGATCGAACAGGAAGCGCGCGCGCTGGCGGTCGAGCCGGTGCTCGGTGTGCGGCTGCGCCTGGCCTCGCTCGGAAAGGGCAATTGGCAGAACACCGGCGGCGAGCGCGCCAAGTTCGGCCTGGCGCCGGCCCAGTTGCTGGCGCTGGTGGCGCAACTCAAGCAGGCCGGTTGCAGCGACTGGCTGAAGTTGCTGCATTTCCACATGGGCTCGCAGATTTCCAACCTGCGCGATATCCAGTCCGGCGTGCGCGAGGCCGGTCGCTATTACACCGAGTTGCATGCCGCCGGTCTGGTGGTCGAAATGCTCGACATCGGCGGCGGCCTCGGGGTGGACTACGAGGGCGGCCGTTCGCGTTCGTTCTGCTCGATGAACTATTCGCTGGCCCAGTACGCGCAGGCGATCGTCAACGGGCTGGCCGAGCTGTGCCGTGAACGCGGGCTGGCGATGCCGCGGCTGTTGTCGGAGTCCGGCCGTGCGCTGACCGCCCATCATGCCGTGCTGATCACCAATGTCACCGAAACCGAGAGCGCGCCGCGCGCGGAGATTCTTGACGAGGCGACCGACGCTCACCCGCTGGTCGCCCGGCTCGCCCAGCTGTGCCGCGACGCCGATCAGCTCGAACCCGAGGAGGCGTTTCTCGAAGCCGAACACTGGCTGGAGGAAGGACGCAACCTGTTTTTGTACGGCGATCTCGGGCTGGCCGATCGGGCGCGGCTGGAGCCGCTGTACTTCCGGCTGCTCGAGCAGGTCGCCGAGCGTCTGGACCCCGAGCATCGGCGCCACCGCGAATTGCGCGACCGGATTCGTTACCAGTTGTCCGACAAGTACTTCATCAACCTTTCGATCTTCCAGTCGCTGCCCGACATCTGGGCAATCGACCAGGTATTCCCGATCGTGCCACTGACGCGGCTGGACGAGCCACCCGATCGGCGCGCGGTGCTCGAGGACCTGACCTGCGATTCCGACGGGCGCATCGACCAGTACGTCGAGCGCGGCCTGCTCGAGCCGACCTTGCCGGTGCACACGATCCGGCCCGGTGAGCGCTATCTGCTCGGCATCTTCCTGGCCGGCGCCTACCAGGAAACGCTGGGCGATATCCACAACCTGTTCGGCGATACCGACAGCGTCGATGTCGTGCTCGGCACCGATGGCTTTGAACTGGCCAATGCCCGCCCGGGCGATACCGCCGACAGCCTGCTGGCGCTGGTGGGCTATCAACCGCAGCGGCTGCTGGCCGCATTCCGTGCGCGTGTGGCCGCCGCCGGGCTGCCGACGCAGGAGGCCGAGGCGATCGAGCGGCTGCTGGCCGAGGGTCTGTCGGCCTATACCTACCTCGGCAGCACCTGAACCGGTACTTTTCGACGATGGGGCAGCAAAATTTGCGCCCCGTCAATTTGTCTGGGAATGACAACCGTTAGCATTTGATAATGCGTTCTGTAGAACCCCAGCCCTCCGAACAAGAACTGCCACTTTGGCAGCTAGCGCTGGGTTGCCGCGCGATCGTGACCGGATTTTCCGAGGCGCTGAGTCCGGCCTATCGAACGCGCATGTCGGAGATGGGTTTTCATCCCGGCGAGACCGTGTCGTGTGTGCTGCGTCCCGCGCTGGGTGCGCCGCGCATGTACCGGGTCAGCAACACCGTGTTCTCGCTCGACCGCGACATCGCCGGCGCCATCCGGGTGCGGCCGGAATGAGCACGCGAGTGATGCTGATCGGCTCGCCGAACTGCGGCAAGACGCTGCTGTTCAACCGCCTGACCGGTCTGGCCCAGAAAGTCGCCAACTTCCCCGGCATTACCGTCGAACTGGCCAGCGGTCGGATGAGCGACCTGCCCGATACCGTGCTGGTCGATTACCCCGGCACCTATTCGCTGCACCCGCTGTCGGGCGACGAACAGGTTGCAGTCGACGAGTTCCGGCGCGGTCTCGATGACCCGGCGGTCAGCCACGTGGTATGCGTGGTCGATGTGACCCGGCTGGAGAAAAGCCTGTATCTGACGCTGCAGGTGATCCGGCTGGCGCGGATGCGCGGCAAGCATGTGGTGATCGCGGCCAACATGATGGACGTGCTGGCCGGCCACGGCATCGAGATCGACCTGGCCGCGCTCGCCGCGGAGCTGGATGCGCCGATCGTGCCGATCTCGGCGCGCACCGGTAATGGCATCGCGGACCTGATCCAGCACTTGCGCGTCGATCCGTCGGTCGCCCCGCTGGAGTCTGCGGGAGGGGCGCTGGAAATCGTGCCTGATGTGCTGATGCAACAGGCCGCGCACCGGCTGGCGCGCCGCTATGGCCCGCGCGGCGACGTGCTGGTGCGCACCCAGAACCGGCTCGATGCATTTTTCCTGCACAGCTGGACCGGTGGTCTGGCGTTCTTTTTGATCATGTACCTGCTGTTCCAGTCGATCTTTACCGGGTCGGCACCGGTGATGGACGCGGTCGAGTCCAGCCTCGGCGCGATCGCCGGCTGGCTGGTGCCGCTGTTCGGGCCGGGCATGGTGGCCGATTTCACCTCCGACGCGCTGTTTTCCGGGGTCGGCGCGTTCCTGGTGTTCGTGCCGCAGATCTTTGTGCTGACGCTGGTCGTGGGCCTGCTTGAGGACACCGGTTACATGGCGCGCGCGGCGCTGATCTGCCACCGGCCGCTGAAGCTGTTCGGGCTGACCGGGCGCAGCTTCATCCCGATGCTCTCGGGGGTTGCCTGCGCCATTCCGGGGGTCTACGCGGCGCGTTCGATCGAGTCGCCGAAAAGCCGGCGGCTGACCTACATGGCGATTCCGCTGATGCCGTGCTCGGCGCGCCTGCCGGTCTACACGTTGCTGATCGCAGCGTTCATTCCCTCGACCACGCTGCTCGGCGGCCTGGTCGGCGCGCAGGGCCTGGCGATGGTGTCCATCTACTTTTTTGGCCTGGTGCTGGGCCTGGTGGTCGCCGGGCTGGCCGCGCGCCGCACTGCCCAGACGGTGGCTGACGTGCCGTTCGTGCTGGAAATGCCGCCGTACCGAATGCCGGCACTCAAGCCGCTGGTGCAGCGCGCATTCCAGCGCTGCAAGCATTTTGTGACCAAGGCCGGTGGCGTGATCCTGTCGGTGACCATCGTGGTCTGGGTGCTGGGCTATTTTCCCAACGGCGGCACCGATCTGGGCAGTTCGTGGCTGGCCGCGATCGGCCGCGTGATCGAGCCGCTGTTTGCGCCGATCGGGCTGGACTGGCGCTTCGGCGTGGCGATCCTGACTTCGTTCCTGGCGCGCGAAGTATTCGTCGGCACATTGGGAACGATTTTCGGCATTCAATTCGCCGAAGAGAACATGGTGCCGCTGGTCGAGAACATTCATGCCTCCGGCCTGGGCCTGGCTTCGGGCGTGGCGTTGCTGGTGTTCTTCTCGATCGCCTTGATGTGCGTGTCGACGCTGGTCATCCTGGCGCGTGAATCCGGCTCGTGGCGCTTGCCGATCAAGATGTTCATTGCCTACGGGCTGGCCGGCTACATCGGCGCGGTGCTGGCCTACCAGTTCGTCAGCCTTCTGACGGGTGCGTAAGCGCTGAGTACCATCGGGATTCACCGAGAAATCAAGAACGGGAAACCAAGGACAAACCAATGCTGCGAGTTGCTTTCGTCGGCCTGGGCGCGATGGGTGCGCCGATGGCCGGTCATCTGCATGCCGCCGGCCTGCTGACGGCGGTCTGGAACCGCACGACCGAACGCGCCGATGCGTTTGCTGCCGATCACGCCGGTCTTGACCGGCCGCGCGATCTGGCCGAACTGGCCGCTGGTGTCGACGTGGTCGCGATCTGCGTATCGGCCGATGACGATCTGCGCGCCGTGGTCGAGGCACTGGAGCCGGGCCTGGCCGCCGGCGCGATCGTGATTGATCATTCCACGGTGGCGCCGGCGACCGCGCGCGCGCTGCATGAGCGCCTGGCTGCGCGCGACGTGGCGTTCGTCGATGCACCGGTCACCGGCGGGGTCGAAGGCGCGATCCAGGGCCGGCTGGCGATCATGGTCGGCGGCGATGAGCCGGCCGTCGCGCGCCTGGCACCCGTGTTCGATGCCTGTGCACGGGTCTGGCATCACCTCGGGCCGACCGGTTCCGGTCAGTCGGCCAAGGCGCTCAACCAGTTGATCTGCGCCGGCATTGCCGAGTCGGTTTGCGAGGCGCTGGCGCTTGTCGAGAAGCTTGATCTGCCGCGCGAGGCGATGCTCGAACTGCTCGGCGGCGGTGCGGCCGGCAGCTGGTTTCTCGACAAGCGCGGCGCCAGCATGCTGGCCGATTCGTTCGAGACCGGCTTCGCGCCGGCGCTGTTGCTCAAGGATCTGCGCATCTGTCGCGAACTGCTCGATGCTTGCGGGTTCCGGTCTTCAATCCTGGCGCCGGCGCTGGACGACTACCGGAAACTGGTTGAAGCCGGCGAGCCGGGCCGGGACATCTCGGCCCTGATCCGGCTCAAGCGCAGGCAATTCGAAGACCCGGGCGGCAGCTGATTTTTGTGCGCTGCACGGTTACAAACGGGATCGCCTGATGCAGAATCCCGAGCATCATTCAACAGCACAACAGGGGTAGAGCATGAGCAAGGTAGCCATTGTCACCGGCGGCACGCGCGGCATCGGCGCGGCCATCTCCAGCGCACTGATCGATGCCGGCTACACGGTCGCGGCCAACTACGGCGGCAACCGCGAGGCGGCCGAGGCGTTTGCCAAGGAAACGGGCGCGCACGTCTACCAATGGGATGTCAGTGATTTCGAGGCCTGCATGGCCGGTGTCACGAAGGTCGAGTCCGAACTCGGGTCGGTCTCGGTGCTGGTCAACAACGCCGGCATCACCCGCGACGGCACCTTGCACAAGATGACCGCCGAGCGCTGGCAGGAAGTCATCCAGACCAATTTGAGCTCCTGTTTCAACATGTGCCGCGCGGTGATCGAGGGCATGCGCGAGCATGGCTACGGGCGCATCGTCAACATCGGCTCGGTCAACGGCCAGGCCGGTCAATACGGCCAGGTCAACTACGCCGCGGCCAAGTCCGGCATCCACGGTTTCACCAAGGCGCTGGCGCAGGAAGGTGCCGCGCACGGCATTACCGTCAACGCGATCGCGCCGGGCTACATCGAGACCAGCATGGTCGCCGCCGTGCCCGAGCGTGTGCTCGAGAAGATCATCGCGCGCATTCCGGTCGGCCGCCTTGGCCAGCCCGAGGAAATCGCGCGCGGGGTGCTGTTCCTGGTTGCCGAGGATGCCGGTTTTATTACCGGCTCGACGCTGTCGATCAACGGCGGCCAGCACATGTACTGAGCCCGGGTCGGGTCGCGGCGCAATGCGTCGCGATCCAGTCGCTGGACAAAAAAACTGCGATCTTGTTGCGCTGCACAAAAAGTTGTGGTAGGATCTTTTTGCACTGCACAAAAGGCAATCGGCCAATGTGCATTTCAACACCACAGTATTTGAACGGAGGCAGCCCGCATGAGCAACCAGATCGCATTTGACGAAATCAAGAAGGCCCAGGAAATCATTGTCGACGCCATTGACCGCTCCGCGCGCGTCAACCTCGCGGCCGTCGAAAAGATGCTCGAACTCAACAAGCAGCGGTTCTCGAACGTCGAGTTCAGCAACCCGGCCGATTTCTTCGCCCGTCAGACCACGGCCGTCAAGGAATACGCCGAGCAGGTCAATGCCCAGTTTGAAGAGCTGGCCTCGATCGGCAACGAATCGCGCGAACAGCTGACCGAACTCAGCCAGGAATTCGCCAAGAACCTGGACTTCGCCAGCCTGTTCAACTTCGGCCAGACCGCTTCGGCTGCCAAGCCCAAGGCCAAGACCGCCAAGGCTGCCTGAGCACGATCGTCAGCTCAATCGGCATTCAATCGGCAGCGCCCCGGCTCCCCGGCCGGGGCGCTTGCTGCTACGATGGCCCGACATTTTCGACCCGGTCCCCTGGAGTCATGGCGCCAGACATTCGCATCATCAAGAAGTACGCCAATCGGCGTCTGTACGATACCGAAACCAGCCAGACGATCACGCTGCACGACGTGCGCGACCTGATCGGTGCCGGTGAGACGGTTCAGGTCATCGAGGCCCGAACCGGCAACGACGTCACCCGCCAGGTGCTGCTGCAGATTGTCGCCGACCAGGAGATGCTCGGTCGCCCGGTGCTTTCAGACGAATTTCTCGCCTCGATGATCCGGGTCAATTCCAACCCGATGCGTGACATGGCTCGCGACTATCTCGAGCGCGTCATGAACCATCTGCAGACCCAGCAGCAGACCGTCGAGCGGGCGATCGGGGGTGTGCTGGGAAAGTCGGGGCTTGAGGGTTTGAGCCGCGCCGCGCTCGAGCCCTATCGTCAGCTGCAGCAACGCATGTTCGCGTTGTGGTCGGATGCCATCAAGCCGCCGCTGGCAACGCGTGACGCGGAGGCCGACGACGACGAGCGTGACCCGCGCTGATCGCGCTTGCCAGCCCGGTCGGCCGACGACAACAACAATCCCACCGGGAGCACAGCATGAATATTGATTCCTCCGGCATCGTCATTACCGGTGCTGCACGCGGGCTTGGCCTGCAAATGGCGCGTGACCTGGCCGAGGCCGGGGCGCGTATCGGTCTGATCGATCTCGATGCCGAAGCGCTCGAGCAGGCGCGCGCCGGGTTGCCCGGCCAGGGCCACGCAATTGCTGCCGCCAATGTTGCCGACGAGGCCCAGGTCGAGGCGGCCTTCGACGCGCTCGAAAGCCAGCTTGGCCGCATCGACGGCCTGGTCAACAATGCCGGCATTACCCGTGACGGCCTGCTGATCAAGGCGCGCGACGGTGAAGTCAGCGAGCGCATGTCGCTGGCTCAGTGGCAGCAGGTGATTGACGTCAACCTGACCGGCGTGTTCCTGTGCACGCGCGAGGCCGCCACGCGCATGGTCAAGGCCGGCAACGGCGGCGTGATCATCAACGTCTCGAGCATCTCGCGCCACGGCAACTTCGGCCAGAGCAACTACGCTGCGACCAAGGCCGGTGTGGCCGCGATGGCGGTGACCTGGGCCAAGGAACTGGCCCGCTACGGCATCCGCACGGCATCGATCTCGCCGGGCTTCACCGCCACCGAGATGGTCATGCAGATGCCGGAAAAGGCGATCGAGCGCATCAAGCAACAGATCCCGCTGGGTCGGCTGGCCGAACCCGGCGAGATGGCCCAGACCATCCGCTTCATCTTCGAAAACGACTACATCTCCGGCCGCGACTTTGCCATCGACGGTGGTCTGCGGCTGTAGCGAAACACAATCCAAGGGTGCGACCATGTCCGAATCCAGCACTGCCGCCGGTCTGGCGGAATTGACCCGCGAACTGACCGAGATCTCGAAGCTCTCCGGCACGCTGATCCTGCGTCAGGTTTCGAGCATCGATCTGCCCGAGGTCGATACGCTCAACCTCAAGCGACCACTGCTGCAGGCGACCTGGAACACCATCCGCCATCCACAGCGCATTCTGATTGCCGAGTGGGACCTGCTCAAGCGTTACTACGGTCTGCTCAAGTACCTGGGCTTTCGGGCCATCGGTCGACCCGGCAAGCCGGTGGCCGAAGCGCCCAAGGGCGACCGTCGCTTCCGCTCCGAGGCCTGGAACGAAAAGCTGATCTTCGATCTGCTCAAGCAGGTCTACCTCACCACCGCCGACTGGATGCTGGCCAACGCCGCACGCATGCAGGAGCTGTCGGCCGACGACCGCATGCGCATTACCTTCTATACCCGGCAATACGCCGAGGCCTTGTCGCCGTCGAATTTCGTGCTGACCAACCCCGATGTGCTGGCCGCCACCCGCCGCGAGAAGGGCCTGAATCTGCTTCGAGGCTACCGCATGCTGCTGCAGGATCTCAATGCCGGCAACGGCAGCCTGCTGATCTCGATGACCGACAAGTCGCTGTTCAAGGTCGGCGAGAACGTCGCGACCACCGAAGGTTCGGTGGTCTACCAGAACGAGATGATGCAGCTGATCCAATACGCGCCGCTGACCGAGACCCAGCACAAGACGCCGCTGCTGATCGTGCCGCCGTGGATCAACAAGTTCTACATCCTCGACCTGCAGCCGGAGAACTCGTTCATCCGCTGGGCAGTGGCTCAAGGGCATACGGTGTTCGTGATCTCGTGGGTCAATCCGGACGAGAAGCTGCGCTACAAACGCTTCGAGGACTACATGCACGAGGGCATCCTCGAGGCCTTGGTCGCAATCGAGGAAATCACCGGTGAGTATCAGGCCAACGTGATCGGCTATTGCATCGGTGGCACGCTGCTGGCCGGTACGCTGGCGTGGATGAAGGCCATGGGTGAGGATCGCGTCGCCTCGGCAACCTTCTTCACCGCCCAGGTCGATTTCGAGGACGCCGGCGAGCTGCGCGTGTTCATCGACGAGAAACAGCTCAACGGGCTGGAAAAGCGCCTGCGCAAGCAGGGCTATCTCGATGGCGAGTCGATGGCGCTGACCTTCAACATGCTGCGCGCCAACGACCTGATCTGGACCTTCGTGATCAACAACTACCTGCTCGGGCGCAAGCCGGCCAAGTTCGACCTGCTGTTCTGGAATTCCGACTGCACGCGACTGCCCGAGACCATGCATATCTGGTACTTGCGCGAAATGTATCTGCACAACCGCCTGGTCGAACCCGGTGGGGTCGAGATGGGTGGCGTGCCGATCGACCTGACCACGGTCGACGTGCCGGTCTACATCCAGTCCTCGCGCGAGGACCACATCGCGCCGTACCCGTCGGTCTACAAGGCCACCCAGATCTATTCGGGCGACACCACCTTCATGCTGGCCGGTTCCGGACACATTGCCGGCGTGATCAATCCGCCGTCGGCCAACAAATATGGCTACTGGACCAACGATCAGCTTCCGGCCGACCCGGAGGACTGGATCGCCGGCGCCGACTACCACGATGGTTCATGGTGGGGACACTGGAACGATTGGGTGGCGCAGCGCGCCGGCGGCCAGGTGCCTGCTCGCGTCCCGGGCGAGGGTCCCTATCCGGTGATCGAGCCGGCGCCCGGCAGTTACGTGCGCGGCTGAACCGGAAGGGTCGAAAAACCTGTTGTTTATCAGTGCAATGGAGCAGTACGTCATTTGACGAAGTGACTTGAGCGGCGTTCGGGTCCAGGCTCTCGGTTCTGTAACCGACAGCGAGAACCCGATGAACCGCAGCTTTTGTTTCCGTGCCACCCGGCTTGTTCCGATCGCATCGCTGATGCTGCTGGCATCCAGCGCGGCGACCGCACAAGACTGGCCGTCCCTTCCGACCACCGCGCCCGCCCCGGCCGATAATCCGGTCACCGCAGCCAAGGTCGAACTCGGCAAGATGCTGTTCTTCGACCCGCGCATGTCGTCGACCGGCACCGTTTCCTGCAACAGCTGTCACGACATCATGGAAGGCGGCGACGACAGCCGTCCGACTTCGTTCGGCGTCGAGGGTCAGCTCGGCGGCCGCAACGCTCCAACGGTCTGGAACGCGGCGTTTCTGTCGGCCCAGTTCTGGGATGGGCGCGCGCCGACCCTCGAAGAGCAGGCCAAGGGCCCGCCCGGCAATCCGATCGAAATGGGCATGAAATCGGCCGCCGAGGCTGCCGAGCGCATCGCGCGCATTCCCGGCTACCGGCCGTGGTTCGATCGCGCCTTCGGTGAAGATGCCGAGATCAACGAAGACACGGTCGCCCAGGCGATCGCGACCTTCGAGCGCACGCTGATCACGCCCGGATCGGCCTACGACCGCTTCGCCGACGGCGATGCGCAGGCGCTGACGGCCCAGCAGCAGCGTGGCCTGAAGACCTTCGCCGAGACCGGCTGCACGGCCTGTCATTCCGGCGCCAATTTCGCCGGCCCCGAGCTGCCGGCCGGCACCGGCTTTTTCCAGAAATTCCCGACCATTGCGAGCAGCCCGTACGTCGAGAAATACGATCTGGCTGCCGATCGTGGTCGCGCCGAGGCAACCGGCGACGAGGCCGATGCCCACCGCTGGCGGGTGCCGACGCTGCGCAACATCGAGCACACCGCGCCGTATTTCCACAACGGTTCGGTCACCTCGCTGGACGAGGCGGTGCGGGTGATGGCCTCGACCCAGCTCAATCGTGAGCTCGACGCCGCCGCGGTCGCCGACATCGTCGCTTTCCTGCAGGCATTGAGCGGCCCGTTCCCGGAAATCGTGCTGCCTCGACTGCCGAACGCGCCGGGCGATCTGCTGCAGTAATGGCCAGGCTCGTCTCAGTCGCCGAGCGAGCGTTTCTCGGTAGGCAGCAGCAGGTCTTCGAGGAAGAATGCCGACAGGCTGGCGCGGTTGGCCACGCCGGCCTTGCGGTACACCGCCCGGGCCTGGTCGCGCACGGTGCGCTCACTGGTACCCCTCACGGCGGCGATTTCCTTCAGGCCCAGGCCCTTGAGCAGCAGCAGCCCGATCTCGGCTTCGGCCTCGCTGAGCTGCCATTCATGGAACTGGGCCTGGATGGCCTGCGCAAGTCCGTTGATGGTCTCCTGGTAACGCGCGCGCCACTGCTGCGAGCTCACCCGCGCATGTTCCAGCCCGGCGGCGAGCGCGCGCATGCGGCGCCGCCGGACCCAATCGCGACGGATCAGCACCAGCATCGAGGCGGCCGCGATGATCAGGATCAGCATCTCGAAGATCACGTGCCAAGGGTCGGCACCGGCGGCGTGGTCGGCCAGCAGATCCCAGCCGACCAGCCCGGCGATGAGGCCGAATTGCAGTGCCAGCAGCAGACGGGGATTGAAGCGGGATTGGCGGTGAGTACTGTTCATGTCGGCTTGAACTCTCGGGTGTCATCAGACCGATATCCCGGTTTGATACACGGTTGCTGAGCGGCGATTGGCTTGCCGGCTGCGATCATCCATCAAGGAGCATTCATCATGCACTCTCGAGTTTCGCGTTATTCCGGTTTTTCGGTGCTCAACCACTGGATCACCGCCCTGCTGTTCGCGGTGATGTGGGCACTCGGGCTGGCCGCCCATGATGCGCCGGACGCGGCCGAAGACTACATCATGTCCATCCACATCGCGCTGGGCTTTTTCGTGCTGCTGTTCGTGCTGTGGCGGGTGGCCCTGCGCGTGTACGAAGGCTTCCCGGAGCCCGAGGCCGGTACCCGCATCGAAGCTCGGCTGGCCGGCTGGATGCATCGCCTGCTGCTGGTCGCGCTGGTGGTGCTGGTGATTTCCGGTCCGCTGTACCTGTTTACCGAAGGCGAGGGCATGGACGTGTTCGGCTGGTTCACGTTCTACATTCCGATGCCGCTGGGCCATGATGTGCACGAAGCGATCGAGGAGGTGCACGGGTTCCTCGGTGAATACCTGCTGCCGATCCTGGTCGCTGTCCACATCCTCGCCGCGGCCCGCCACTGGCTGGGGCGGCGCGACGTATCGCCGGCGCGGCTTTAGTCCCTCCTGGCCTCAGGCATCGGCGAACTGCTCGGCCGGGCCGATCCAGCGGTCGATCAGGCAGTCGGCGTCGGCTTTCTTCAGGCGCTTGACCAGCGCCGGAATTTTCGCCACCAGCTCGCCGTCGCGCGCCAGGTCGGCGATGCGAAAGCGCAGCAGGCCGGTCTGGCGCGTGCCCAGAACCTCACCGGGCCCGCGCAGTTCCAGGTCGCGCTCGGCGATGCGAAAGCCGTCGGTAGTCTCGCGCAGGGTGGTCAGGCGCGCGCGCGCGAGCTGGCCCAGCGGGGCCTTGAACATCAGCACGCAGGCGGACTTGTCACTGCCGCGCCCGACCCGCCCTCTGAGCTGGTGCAGCTGCGATAGCCCCAGCCGTTCGGCGTTCTCGATAATCATCAGGCTGGCGTTGGGTACATCGACGCCGACCTCGATCACCGTGGTGGCGACCAGCAGCCGGATTTCGCCGGCCTTGAACGCATCCATCACCGCCTGCTTGTCGGCCGGCTTCATGCGACCGTGGATCAACCCGACCGCGTAGGCCGGCAGTTGTCGGGTGAGTTCGGCCGCGGTGGTCTCGGCCGCCTCGGCTTCGAGCTGCTCGGATTCCTCGATCAGCGGGCAGACCCAGTAGGCCTGGCGGCCCTCGCCCAGCGCCACGTTGATGCGCTCGATCACCTCGGGCCGACGGCTCTGTTCGATCAGCGCCGTGGTGACCGGCGTGCGGCCCGGCGGCAGTTCGTCGATCACCGACACGTCGAGCCCGGCGTAGGCGGTCATCGCCAGCGTGCGCGGAATCGGCGTGGCGGTCATCATCAACTGGTGCGGCACGCGCGCGCCGCGCGTGCCCTTGGCCGCCAGCGCCAGACGCTGGCCGACGCCGAAGCGATGCTGCTCGTCGACGATGATCAGCGCCAGGTCATCGAACGCGACGCCGTCCTGAAACAGCGCATGCGTGCCGATCGCCAGCGGCGCGCCGTCGGCCAGGGCTGTGAGCGCGCGTTCGCGCTTGCGGCCGGTGACCTTGCCGCTCAGCCACACCGGTTCAATGCCCAATGCGGTGAACCAGTCGGCGAAATTGCGTCCGTGCTGTTCGGCCAGGATTTCGGTTGGTGCGACGATCGCGACCTGGCGGCCGGCACCGATCGCCTGAGCCGCCGCGGCTGCCGCGACCAGCGTCTTGCCGGCACCGACATCGCCCTGCAGCAGTCGGCGCATCGGTCGGGTGCCGGCCAGATCCTTGGCAATTTCGTTCATCACGCGCGTCTGCGCACCGGTGGGTGTGAACGGAAACGCCGCCAGCAGTTGCGCAACCAGCCCCTGGCTGTCATCCAGTGCGGGTGCGCGCCGGCGTGCGCGCGCTCGATTCAGGCGCGCCAGCGCGAGGTGGTGGGCTGTGAGTTCCTCCAGCGCCAGGCGTTTGACTGCCGGGTGCGTGCCTTCGATCAGCGCTGACAGGTCGGCGCTGGCATCGGGACGGTGAATCTGTTCGAGTGCATGGATGAGCGCGGGCAGGCCGTGCAGCGCGCCGAGCACGTCGTGAAGTTCCAGCGCACCGGACCGGGCCCGCTCAAGCGCGTCGGCCACGGCGGTGGCCAGACGCGCCTGGCCAAGCCCGGCGGTCGTGGGGTACACCGGGCTCAGGTGATCCGGCAGGGCTGGCGGTTTGTCGCCCAGAACCTGGCATTGCGGGTGCGCCATCTCGATCGCCTCGGGGCCGAAGCGCACCTCGCCGAAGCAGCGCAGCCGGTTGCCGACCGCATACAGCCGGCGCTGGTTCGGATAGAAGTTGAAAAACCGCAGCACGACTTGGCCGGAGTCGTCCTCGAGTACCACCAGCAGGCTGCGCTTGCGCGCCTGGCGCACTTCCTGGTGGATCACGCGGCCTTCGATCTGAAACGTTCCCTGCGGCCGCAGCGCGGCGATTGCGGTGACGCGCGTGCGGTCCTCGTAGCGCAACGGTCGATGCCACAACAGATCGGTCTCGCGCGCGATGCCCAGGCTGCGCAACTTGGCCGCGATCGCCGGACCCACGCCCGGGAGCGCGGCAATCGGTGGCAGGGATTCGGCGGCGGATGGGTCGGACATAACGCTCGCGGTCGGGCACTCCGGCGCAGCATAGCGCGCAGCGCGCGATGGGGCAGACGCTTCGGGTTGCCCGATGTCGTTCGAGCGGCGACGGGGCGACCCGTTCGCCGACGGCCCGACCCGGCTCAACAGCATCCGCGCCTGTCTGGACGTGTCGTTGTTCGCATGCATCCCCGGTGATCGTGGCACCGTTCGTGCGGTTTTAGTCCGCGCTGATCGACGGGTGCCGCAGACCATTCGAGATTCGCTCGATCGTGCTCTTCGGTACGTCGGCTTCTCGCCCGAATTCCGGCCAGCGGGCGACGGCTGATCTGACCTGTTCGAAGATCTCCCGGTCCAGCCCGCGCTTGAGGCCTGCGGTACGGGCACAGGCGCGGAAGTCGGCGAATTCGAAGCCATCGCGCTTGCCGTTCAGGGTCATTTGGTGGCGCGCGGTCCAGACGCCGTCGGGGTTGTAGCTGTAGACCAGGTCGAAGGCCGGGGCCAGGCGCCAGTGGCCGGCCTGGTCCATCAGGTAGGCGATGTTCTTGACATGGTCGTCCTGGTTGCGGCCCAGGATGTTGAACACCATGCGCCGGTACTGCTGCTCGATCTCGGCCATGGACAGCTTCAGTTGCCGCATCACGCGAAACGCCTGCTCGTAGCCGTAAGCGCCGGGCTTGTTGTAGTCGTAATGGGCGATGGCGCACAGCGATTGCATGTGCAGTTTTCCGCCATCTTCGATGCGGTCGAAGCGCCTCGTCATGAAATGGCGTCGGCCGTTTTCCTCGAACAGCCGGCACTCGCTCATCTCGATGCCGGCGGCCAGCGCCATCCGGTAATACGCGTACTCGATCGCGCAGTAGCCCTGCGGGTCGTCGAGCTCGCGGTCGCGGTTGCCGGAAACGCCGTCGAACTTGATCAGCCAGTGCTCGAAGCCCGGGTCGGCGTCGACCTGGCCTGAGCGCACCTCGTTGGTCTCGGGGTTCCAGGCAATCACCGCCTTGGCGCGCGCGCCGCCGGCCGAGGTGCCGACGCGCAGGATGTCGGCCATGGCCTTTTCACTGGTGTCCTCACCGAACGCCTGCCGGAGAGAACCGCGGTCTTGCAGTACTTCCGAGGCCAATTCCACCAGTGCGTCCACCTCCAGCCGGGTCGAGCGCGTGCCCCGCGGGCCCAGACGCGGCCGGAATTCGAGTGCGCCCATGCCACGTCGGCCGGTATAGCAAAGGCGTTCGACCGCATTCATGGAGTCAGGTGTACGCCCCTGACGCGCCAGCCAGGCGTCGATCAGGCGATGGCCGAACGTGTCGGGCAGCGAGTCGGCCAGCAGGCCGGGCAGGCCGTAGAACGTCTCATCGGCCAGTTCCGGGAAGCGGTAGACCCGCTCGGAAAGGGGCATGGTCAGCGGTGCGACCTGGATGCCGCTGCCCACAAATGCCGGGTTGTATTCAAACGCGGCCGTGCGACTGTCTTCGGCCAGCGCGACCGCGCCGATGGTACGTCCCCACAGCCGAACCTCGGCCAGCGCGGTCACTTCGAATCCCAGTGCCAGTCGCCCGCCTCAGGCGTCGGTTTCTCGGTCTTGCGCACCCGCCTGGGCATCTTGCCGCCGTGGCGCAGCAACTCCATCGGCCGGGCGGATTCGGCCGGGATCATGGCGTCCAGCGCCGGCAGCAACTCCAGCACCCGAAACAACCGAATCAGCGTAATGGCCTGGGCAGATTCGCCAGCTTCAATGCGCTCGACCGTGCGTTTTCCGATACCGGCTTTTTCGGCCAGCTCGGCCTGGCTCAGGCGCATCGCGATCCGGCGTTGGGCCAGGCGTTCACCCAGTCTTGCAAGGATCGCTTGATCGGATTCCGATTCTGAAATAGTCATACTCGTCATTATAGACGATTAAAATTCCTGAAAATAGATAAATCGCTGATAATGGCGAATATATAGACTATCGGTAATCGTAAGTAAATGCGACTCAAATACTTCAAAGTCTGTTCTGATCGCCCTCCATTTTTCCTGCCTCCCCCGGCCGGGGGCGATTTTTAACGATCCATCGGACTTCGCGCACGCAGACCGCCGCGGTTGATGACGTGCGTGTAGATCATCGTGGTGCGCACGTCGGAATGGCCGAGCAGTTCCTGAACCGTGCGAATATCCGCCCCATTCTCGAGCAAATGGGTCGCAAAAGAATGCC
>JAVVDV010000014.1:0-66932 GCA_032251355.1 Wenzhouxiangellaceae bacterium | reverse complement strand
ATGCGCTCGAGTTGCACCTGCGCTTCAAGCAGTTCCAGCAAGCGTCGGCGGTGCTCGTGCCAGCGCGGTGCGCCCTGTTCGCGCCACCAGCGGCCCAGTTCCTCGGCGTCTTCGGAGTAGGCATTGAGCGGGTGGATGGCCGGGTAGAAGCGTGCGCGCGCACGATCGCGGTCCAGCGGCCAGAAGCAGCGCACGTTGCGCTGGGTGTAGAGCGTGACCGGCTCGGAAAAATCACCACCCGGCGGGCTGACCGCGCCGATCAGCGTCACCGAGCCCTGGCTGCCGGCGAGGTTCTCGACCCGTCCGGCGCGTTCGTAGAACTCGGCCTTGCGGCTGCCGAGGTAGGCCGGGTAGCCGGCCTCGGCCGGCAGTTCGCCGAGCCGGCCTGAAATCTCGCGCAAGGCCTCGGCCCAGCGGCTGGTCGAGTCGGCCAGCATGGCCACGTCCAGGCCCTGATCGCGGAAGTATTCGGCCACGGTCACGCCGGTGTAGATGCTGGCCTCGCGCGCGGCCACCGGCATGTTCGAGGTGTTGGCGATGATCACCGAGCGTTCGCTCAAATGCCGGCCGGTGCGCGGATCGCTGAGTTCCGGGAAGGTGCGCAGCACCTCGGCCATCTCGTTGCCGCGCTCGCCGCAGCCGACGTAGATGATCACATCGGCATCGCACCATTTGGCGATCGATTGCTGCAGGATGGTCTTGCCGGTACCGAAGCCGCCGGGCAGGGCGGCGCGGCCGCCGCGGGCGACCGGGAACAGGCTGTCGATGATGCGCTGGCCGGTGATCAGCGGGGTGTCGCCGGGCAGCCGTTCGCGCACCGGGCGCGGCTGGCGGACCGGCCAGCGCTGTTGCATGCTCACCGCATGTTCGGCGCCATCATCGTCGCGCAGCCGGGCGATCACCGCATCGGCGGCGTACTCGCCGGCATCCACGATTTCGATGACTTCGCCGGCGACATTGATCGGCAGCAGACAATGTTCGGCAATCACGCCGTCGCTCTTGATGCGGCCCAGTGAAGCGCCGCCATCGAGGCGGTCGCCGACCTTGACCTCGGACTCGAAGTCGAAGCCTTCCGGCCTGCGGTCGCCCAGTCCGGGTTCGATGAAGGCCGCGTCGGTGCCGGTCAGGGGACGCAGCAGGCCGTCGAAGATGCCGCCCAGCAAGCCCGGGCCGAGCAGTACCGACAGCGGTTGGCCCGAGCCTTCGACCGGGTCGCCGGGCCGCAGCCCGGTGGTGTCCTCGAACACCTGCACAGTGATTTCGTCGTCGGCCAGCCGCAGCACTTCGCCCATCAGGCGCTGGTGGCCGACGCGCACCGACTCGTTGAGCGTGAAGCGGCCGGTCACGCGTGCGCGCAGCACCGGTCCGCCAACCTCGATGATCTCGGCACGGCCGCGATGGTTGCTGTCGGTGGTCATGATTCAAGCTCCGGCGGTGCGGTTTCGATACCGGCCAGCAGATGGCCGGCAATACGGTCGCGGCGTGCCAGCAGGCCGGCCGGGCTGGTGTCGAGTGCCGCCGATCCGGCGACGATGCGAAAGCCGGCGACCAGTGCCTCGTCGGCCTGCCAGGTCAGTGGGGTCTCGGCGACATCCTGGCCTTCGGCCGTTTCCCAGCTCGGCGGATGGCAAACCGTCCATTCGGTACCCGGAAGCACCGATGCGGCATCGGCCAGCGCGCGTTGCAGCCAGCCACGGCGGGCCTGGGCGCCAGACTGCCAGTGCTGCTGCAAGCGTTCGTGCAGCGTCTCCAGCCCGTGTTCGGCCAGTTCGCGTCGACGCGCCAGCCAGGCCTGACGCAGGCGGCTGCGCTGGCGTGCATTCTCGGCCTCGATGCGTTGCCTGGCGGCCGCGCGTTCCCGCCGGCGCACACGCCGCAGCAAATCGGCGGCTGAACGTCGCGCCTCGCCGACAATGCGTTTGGCCTCCCGTTCGGCCGCCTCCAGCCGCGCCCGGCATTCGGACTCGGATTGCCGTTCGACGTGTTCGAGCAATTCGCCCAGTGAACGGTGGTTGTGTTCGTTCTGCAGCGCCTGGTGCTGCGTGCTGCGGGTACTCATTGCGCGACTCCCATGCGTCTGCGTACGCGTGCGGTCATCGATTCGGCCTGTTGGTGGCCGGCGGCATCCTCGACCACGGCGATCGGCGGTGCCAGTGCCGAGCGCGCGCGCTCGAGCCGATCGGCATCCAGCACTCGGGCCAGCCCGGCATCGATCAACAGCAGCGTCGGTTGCTCGGCCAGTGCACGTTCGAATGCGGCGCTTGCCCGAGCTTCGTCGACCACGCGCGCGTCGGCCCCGGCCAGGCGGTAGCCGGCCGCGGTCCATTCGTCGCCGAGATAGACGACGGTGGCCATCAGCCGAGGCGGTTGATGATCAGGATCGATACGATCAGACCGTAGATCGCGATCCCTTCGGCCAGGCCGACCAGGATCAGCACCCGGCCCAGCAGCTCGGGTTTCTCGGTCAGTGCCGCGACACCCGCGCTGCCAACCGTGGCCACCGCGTAGCCGGCGGCCAGCGCCGAAATCGCGGTGGCGGCCGCCGCGGCGGCAAAGCCCCACTTGTAGGCATCGGCCGGGATCGTGCCGGCCGCGCCGGGTTCGGCGCCGAAGGCCTGCGGCAGCCAAAGCAGCATGCTGGCCAGCACGGCCACGGCGATCGAGCCCAGTAACAGCAGCATCGGGGTGAAACGGCGGGAGGTGGAAACAGCACTCATGGTTCGATCTCCTTGATGGGTACGAGCGGGATGGATGTCGGCAGTGTCAGCGGCCGGAATGGCCGTCCGACAGCAGCCAGGAAGCGATTGAAAAACTCGAACAGCAGCAATCGGGTGGTCTGGATCGATGCGACCAGGCCCTCGATAGCGATGATCAGCAGGTTGCCGATCAGCATCACCAGGCCGTAGACGAACAGGTTGCTGCTGCTGTCGGCCAGGCTGACCACGGCCAGTGAAAGACCGGCATGCGCGAGTGCGAACGCGCCGACGCGGATGAACGACAAGGTGTTGACGACCAGTTTGAGCAGCGCTTCGACCAGTTCGCCGAGCGCGCGCGCAACGCCGGCCAGGCGCTGATGTCGGAACGCCCACAGCATGCCGACGAACTGCGCGGCGAGCATCGCGGCGACCGCACTGGCTGGGACCACGCCGGCGATTGCCAGGGCGCCGAGCACGATTGCCAGCGCCAGTCCGGCTTCGGTCAGCAGCCATTCGGTCAGCCGCCCGGCCCAGGCGTGTTCCAGCCCGTTGAGCAGGAAGGCCAGCAGGATCAGCAGTGCCCCCAGTCCCAACGGCAAGGTGAGCACCGGTAGCGGCTCGTTGACCGGATGCAGCCATAGTGCCGGAATGATGTCCTCGCGTCCGAACAGGCTGCCGAAGGCCAGTCCGAACAGCATTGCCCATGCGCCGCCCCAGACCATCAGCGCGGTGCCGGGAAAGCGTGATTTCAACACCAGGCCGATCACCAGCACGGCCAGCCCGTGGCCGACATCGCCGAACATGTATCCGAACATCACGGGTGCGGCCAGCGCCACGATCAGACTGGGATCGGCCTCGTTCGGCCCCGGCGTGCCGACCATGCGCGCGAACAGTTCGAACGGCCGCGCCCACGGCGGGTTGGCGCAGATCGACGGTGCGATGTGACCGGCCGGCGCGGGGCGGAACTGCAGCGCCGCCGAAATGCCGGCCTGCTTCAGTGCTTGTTCCAGGGGTTCAAGATCGCGCGCCGTGGTCCAGCCGCGAATGCGTGCCATGTATTCGCTGGCGCTGATGCCGTCGAGATGATCGGCCAGCCAGGCCACGCGCCGTACATGCCCCAGCGCGCGTGCCAGCCCCAGCGCCTCGGCGTGCTTGGACAACATTGCGAACTGGTGTTTCAGGGCCCGATCGGAGGCGTTCTGACGGCGACGAATCCGCCGCTCGGCCGCGGCCGGTCGACCCTGCAGCCAGCGCGGGATCAGCAGCACGCGCGCGCGCCGCCCTTCGAGGTTCTCGATCAGCCGGGCCATGGGTTCGGGCTGGCCGAACACCACCAGCCAGGTCGCGCCGGGACCCTCGATGCGCTGGTACAGCAACGGCGCGGCCATGCGCGGGGTCTGGCTTTCCGGCGGCAGCATCAACACGCGGCCTTGCAATTGCGAGCCGCGCGGGTCCAGGTGCGAGAAGTCCAGGTCATGTTCAGCGCGCGCATCCCGGCACAGCCGCCGGTAGTCGAACAGCTCACCCTGGGCGCGGCGGATCCGTTCGATCGCTGCGATGCGCGGTGCGGCCTGTTCGCACCATTGCTCGATCGTGGTCAGCGCCTCGCTCAGTTCGCGCTCCAGCAGGCGATCGCGGCGCTCGGCAGGATCTTCGGGTGCCGGCCAGTAGCGGCCGTAGCGACCCTCCAGCTCTCCGAAGCGTGCCAGTGCCTCGTCCATGCCCGGAATCGGAATCAGTTCCTCATGGCCTTCGGGGCTGGCCTCCAGCTCGGTCAGTCCGGTGCCGGCCAGCGCTTCGAGTGCGCGCGCCACGGTTTCGCGCGGCACCAGCAGTTCGAACCAGCGTGCGGGCACCGAGCGCAGCATGGTTCAGCCTCCTGCCGCGGTTTCGGCCGCCGGTCGTGCAGTCGATTGCAGGCGGCGGCGCGCAAGGTGCCCGCGCAGGAACTCGAAGTCCAGCCGCAACAGGCCGGCGAACGAGGTGATTCGGGTGGCCACATCGGGCCGACGGCGGAACGCAACCAGCAGGCGCTCGTGCACGCGCTCGGGCCGCGGCGCCAGTTGCTCGGCCAGCAGCTGACGGGCCTCGGCGCGCGCGTCGCGGTCATTTCCGGGCAGTCGTGCCAGTGCCGCTTCGATCCAGGCCACATCGAGCTGTTCGGCAGATACGCGGGCCAGTTCAGGCCATTCGGATTGCAGCCGGTGTTTGTCGAGTGACCCGTCGGTATCGAGCAGCCGACCCAGGCGTGGGTCGCGCGCCACCCAGGCTTTGGCGGGTGCGGCGCGCAGCAGATCGGCCAGTATCGGCAGATCGGGTGCCAGCGATAGCCAGTCCAGCAGTTTTTGCCAGCGCCGGGGCAGCCAGTCGGCGACCTGTTCGAGCTGATCACGAAAGGCCAGGCGCACCGCAAGCTCGGTTGGGTGGGCACCGCTCTCACTGCCCAGGTGCTGCAGCCAGTCGCCGTAGCCGGCCTTGCCTGCGGCCTGCAGGAAGTGGCCGAAATCGCCGATGCTGGCCAGGTGTGCCAGTCCGTCCGGGCCCGGACGGGACGCCAGCCGGGCCTGCATGCGGGTCAGCGCGTAGGCGTGCCCGGGGCTCACGAATCGGCTCCCGGTTTGTCCGGGTCCGATGGCGGCGGCCGACGCGTTGCCGGGACAGTGGTCAACGCTTCAACCATGCCGTCACAGGCCTCGTCGAGGCAGCGCTCGCGCGCCTGTTGTTCGACACGTTCAAGCTGTCGCTCGGCATGCCCGGCCAGTCGTGCCATTTCCTGTTCGGCGTGGCTGCGGGCGCGCTGCTGGATGCGCCCGGCCTGATCGGTGGCGCGCTTTTCGATCGCACGCGCCTCGTCGCGAGCCTGTTGGATGCGCTCACGGGCACGCTGCTCGGCTACCTCGATGCGTGCCCGCGCCGTATGCTCGGCCTCCAGAACCTGTTGCACGGCGGGGCTGCTGCCATCGCCGGAACGGGTAGAGGACGGTTTGCTGGCCATCGTGTCGCACTCCCATGGATGCCCTCATACGGACCCTGACACATTTGTGAGGACAATGGCTTGACCTGTATCAAATGCGGGCGCGAAAGGTCGGCCAAGGGGTGCGAAAATGCGGGTCTTGTCCGCAGCGACGACTGATTTGACACGCGCTTTGCCCAGCGAGATTCCACCCAGCGAGATTCCGACCGTCGACCCCGATACGCTGATGCAGCGCGATGTCGGCCGTCTGATCGGACAGCGGCGTCGCCTGGCGCGGCTGTCGGCCGAGGATCCGAAGCGCGATCGCACGATCGAGGCGCTGGCTGCTGCCATCGAGGCTTCGCGCGCGCGTGCCAAGGCGCGGCGCGACCGGCTGCCGCAGCCGGCCTATGATCCGGAGCTGCCGATCACGGCCCACCGCGCGGCCATCGTCGAGGCGATCGCCAGGCATCAGGTCGTCATCATTGCCGGCGAGACCGGCTCGGGCAAATCCACCCAGCTGCCGAAGATGGCGCTGGAGGCCGGCCGGGGTGTGCGGGGTCTGATCGGCTGCACCCAGCCGCGGCGCATTGCCGCGCGCTCGGTGGCCCGGCGCGTGGCCGAGGAACTGGGCAGCCCGCTGGGTGAGGCGGTCGGTTTCCAGGTTCGCTTTGCCGACCGGAGTTCGGAGAACAGCTACGTCAAGTTCATGACCGACGGCATCCTGCTGGCCGAGATTCACTCCGACCGCAGGCTCAACCGCTACGACACGCTGATCATCGACGAGGCGCACGAGCGCAGCCTGAATATCGACTTCCTGCTCGGTTACATCAAGCAGTTGCTGCACAAACGTTCCGACCTCAAGGTCATCATCACCTCGGCGACGATCGACACGGCCAGCTTCGCGCAGCATTTCGACGACGCGCCGGTGATCCAGGTCGAGGGCCGCGGCTATCCGGTTACGGTCGAATACCAGCCGCCGAACGACGGCGACGCGCTGGCCCAGCAGGTCCGACGCGCGGTAGCGCGCTGTGGAAAACTCGACGCGCACGGCGACATTCTCGTCTTTCTGCCCGGCGAGCACGAGATTTTCCAGGTTGCGAAGACCTTGCGGCAGTCCGCATTGCCGCATACCGAGGTGCTGCCGCTGTATGCCCGGTTGCCATCCAGCGCCCAGGATCGCATCTTCGAATCGCATTCCGGCCGGCGCATCGTGCTGGCGACCAATGTTGCCGAAACCTCGCTGACCGTGCCCGGCATCCGCTTCGTGATCGATTCGGGGCTGGCGCGGATTTCGCGCTACGCCACGCATTCGAAGGTGCTGCGGCTGCCGGTCGAGCCGGTCTCGCAGGCCTCAAGCAACCAGCGCGCCGGGCGCTGCGGCCGGGTTGCGCCGGGCACCTGCATCCGGCTGTTCGAGTCGGACGATTTCCTCGCCCGGCCGGACTATACCGAACCGGAAATCCAGCGCTCCGGACTGGTCGGCGTGGTGCTGGAAATGCTCGCCTTGGGGTTGGGCGATCCGGAAGCCTTTCCATTCATCGACCCGCCGCCGAACCGGCTGATCAACGAGGCCTGGAACACGCTGGCTGAACTGCAGGCGATCGACGACAAGCGCGCACTGACCGCCATCGGCCGCACGCTGGCCGGCCTGCCGGTCGATGCGCGCCACGGCCGCATGCTGATCGAGGCCGAACAGCGCGGCGTGCTCGGCGAGGTCATCGTGCTGATCGCAGCCTTGTCATTGCCCGACCCGCGCGAGCGTCCACCCGACCAGCAACAGGCCGCCGACCAGGCGCATGCCGAGTTCAAGGTCGCCGGCTCGGATTTTCTCGGCCTGCTCAAGCTCTGGCAGTGGTGGCAGGCCACCCGCGCCGAGCTCTCGCGCAACCAGGCCGACAAGCAGGCGCGTGGTCGGTTCCTCAATGCGCTGCGCTTGCATGAGTGGGGGCAACTGGTCGCGCAGTTGAAGGAACTGGCGCGCGAGGCCGGCTGGAAGCCGGGCATGAGCCGCGAACCGGACGATGCCCGTGCCGCGGCCATCCACCAGAGCCTGCTGGCCGGGCTGCTCAGCCAGGTCGGTCAGCACCTGGAGGACGGCGAATACGAAGGCGCGCGCGGTCACCGCTTCCGGATCTTTCCCGGCTCGACGCTGGCGAAATCGCGGCCAGGCTGGCTGATGGCCGCCGAGCTGGTCGAGACCTCGCGCACCTGGGCGCGCACGGTGGCCGCCATCCAGCCCGAATGGCTGGAACAACAGGCCGCCCACCTGATCCGCGCCAGCGTGTTCGACCCGCACTGGGACAAGCGCTCCGGCCGGGTAATGGGCTACCAGCGCGTGACCCTGTTCGGCCTGACCCTGGTCGAAAAGCGTCGTACGCATTTTGGCCCGCATGACCCGCAGACCGCGTGCGAGGTGTTCATTCGCCACGCGCTGGTGCGCGGCGAGATGAACCACCGTGCGAAGTTCCTGCAGCGCAACGCCGCCCTCAAGCGCGAACTGGCCACCCACGAACACAAGCGCCGCACGCGCGACCTTTTGGCCGACGAGCAGCGCCTGGTCGCGTTCTTCGCCGAACGCTTGCCGCAGAACGTCTACACCGTCAAGGCGTTCGCGCGCTGGTATGAAAAGCTGTCGGCCGAACAACAGGACCGGTTGCTCTACGATCGCGCCACATTGCTGCGCGAGGATGCCGAACTGGCCGGCGAGGCGTTCCCCGACCGGCTGGTGCTGGACAACGAATCCTTCCGACTCGACTACCGATTCGAGCCGGGCCACCCGGCCGACGGCATGACTGTGATCTGCCCGCTGCACCTGCTCAACCGGCTGCCGCCTGAGCGGCTGGAATGGCTGGTGCCGGGACTTGCCGCCGACAAGGTCAAGGCGCTGATCGGTTCGTTGCCAAAGTCCAAACGCAGAGCATTCGTGCCGCTGGCCGATTTTGCCCGCGCGGCGCTGGAAGCCATGAAATTCGGCCACGGCAGTCTGGTGAAAACGCTGGCCGCCGAACTCACGCGTATCGGCGGGCTGGTGATTGAGCCGGGCGACTTCCAGCGCGAGCGCATCGAGCCACATCTGCAATGCAATATCCGGGTCAAGGGTGAGGGCGGCAGGCTTCTCGCCGAGTCACGCGATCTTGAGCACCTGCAGGCCGACCTCGGCGAGCGCGCCCGAAAGGAATTCATGGCCCGGCAGGCCGAGGACTGGCAGCGCGACGGCATCCGCGACTTTGTCGATCTGAAGCTGCCGGAATCGGTGCGCACCCGCACCGGTCACAGCGCCTGGCCGGCGCTGATCGACCAGGGCGATGCGGCGGGTCTGCGGCTGTTCGATGACGAAACCGACGCCCAGGAGGCCCATCATCACGGCATCCATCGGCTGCTGTTGCTTGAGCTTGCCGATAAGCTCAAGTACATCGCCCGGGCACAGCGGCTGTCGCGCGCCGCGGCGATTGCCTGGACGCGCGTGGGTGACGTCGGTGATCTGGCGCGGCGGCTGGCCGAGCGCGTTGTGTTCGATGGCATCAATGATGCCTGGGCCATCCGCGACGCCGCAGCTTTCGACGCGCTGGCGCGACAACTGCGCGGCGCAATCATCGAACAGTGCGGTCAGGCGATGGAACGTCTGGAACGAACCGTGCTGGTCTGGCACGCGGTCGGCGCCCGTCTGGCCGAGATCGGCCCGGCCCAGCCCTCGGCTCAGGCCGATATCGAGTCGCAGCTCGACGACCTGATCTACGATGGTTTCGTCGCCGACATTTCCGCCGCCCGCCTGGCCGAGTATCCGCGCTACCTCCGGGCCATCGAACTGCGTCTGGATGCGCTCGAACTTGATCCAAGGCGCGATGTACAGCGCCAGGCCGAGATCGATCCGTGGTGGCAGCGCTACCTCGACCATCTGCACGCCGGTCACTCCTATACAGTCGAACTCGACACCTTTCGGTGGCTGGTCGAGGAATACCGCGTGCAGGTGTTTGCGCAGAAGCTGGGGACGAAGGAGAAGGTGTCGGCCAAGCGGTTGGAGGAAGCTTGGCGCGCGGTACATTCGCAAGCATAAACCGTCGCTGGGCCGCGCTGCTCCCGCGGCCCACAGGGGCGTGTTCGCGCACTCCATCAAGTTTCCTGCGATTCACATGAAAGCGGAAGCTGCTGTTTCCCGGTCTGCGACTTGCGCCAGAAATCCACAAAAAACCGCAAGTCTGTCCTTTCCTCCGCAGGAGTTCGTTGCACCATGAATACTGTCTGCTTCAACGCGATTGCCCGGAGCGTCTCTCGCCCCGGTTGGATGGCATTTTCCCTTGGGCTGTTGATGCTTTCGGTCACCCTGCCGCTCAGTGCCGGCATCCGGCTGGACCAGCAGGCCGGCGGACGCCTCGGTGGCATCGCCGAGGATCACAACGGCCATCTCCACATCGCCCAGGGCTTGCGCATTCATACCCTGGCTCTGGATGACGATGGTCGGCTTCGGCGGGCAGGCTTGACTGATCCATTCGAGGGCATGGTCACGGACATCGCAGTTCAGGGCGAACGCCTGTACGCGATTGTGTCGGGCTTCGATGGCTCCAACCCTGACGCCATTGCAATCCTGCGCATCGGCACGGATGGGCAACTGGAGATCGAAACACTGTTCGCCTACAGCGATGATGAATTCAGCCGACCCGAAGCCATCGCGGTCAATGAATCCACGATGTTCGTGCTGGATTCGGAATTGGGCCTGCTGAGTTTCGATCTTTCCGGGTCGGGTAAGCCGGAACAGATCGCTGCCGAGGGCAGCCTGGGCGGGCTGTTCGATGCCGGTATCGAACTCGTTGATCAACAGCGACTCGCAATCTGGGGCTTGAACGGACTCGGCAATCTCGTCTTTTTTATTGCCGATATCAGCGATCCTGCAAGCCCGCTGCCGGGCCCGGCGTTGCAGGCATCGGGTGCCTTCGATGTCGTCGTGGATAACGAAACGCTGGTGCTGGTCGGTGCCGAAGTCACGCTGTTCAACATCGATGGCCTGCAACTGGAGCCGCTTGCGGTATTGCCTGAGACCATGGCCTTCACCGCCGCGCGCGATGCCGAAACATTGCTGCTGCCCCGATTCAGTTTCACCGGTCAGCCCCCGGCGATCGAAGTCTGGAGCCTGGCCGATCCTTCCGCGCCGGTTCGGCTCGGTGAAACGCCATCCGACCTGTTCGGCACCGGTCTGCGCTTTGGCCAACTCGAGATCATCGACGGTGGCCGCCGGGCCGTGCACCTGGCGGTCGACGGCAGCGCACGCCTGATCGATCTGTCCGATCCGGCCGCAGCACTGGAGCGCGACCGATTGTTCCTCCCCGGCAGCGTGGACGCTCACGCCACGGTCGAGGTCGATGGTGTGCTGCACGTGCTGGATATTCATGCCGGTGTGCACCGGGTCAATCCGGCGCTGGCGCTGCGCGACTTCACCCGCCTTGGACAGACCGGCAACGCCTTTACCGACTTTCCGGTTGCCGAGGACATGGCGGGCGACGGTGATTTGTTGCTGATCGCCGACTGGGCACAAGGTGTGCATGTCATGCGCCGCACCGATGACGGCCCGCCTGAACCGGTTTCGTTCGTACCGTTCGAATTCGTCGCCTCGGTGGCCGTGGACGGACGTCGCGCCTGGGCGGTCAGTTCGACCGAGGGAGCCTCGCCGCCGGCAATGATCAGCATCGACCTGAGCGATCCGGCAGCACCGCGGGTAACCGGTACCACCACTCTGGCCAAGGGAACGCGGGTGCTGTATCGCGACGGATTTGTGTATGTTCTCGACCAAGGCCAGACGGGGAACGGACAAGGTCTGATGGTGTTCAGGCCCGACGAACAGGGTGTTCCCGAGTTGCTGACCGCGGTAAGCCCATGTGGCGACCCGGTCGATCTGAGCGTACAGAGCGGCATCGCTGCGGTCGCTTGCCAGTTCGATGGGGTATTCCTCTACAAGTTGGCCAGAGGTGCCACGCCGGCACTGCTGGGACACTGGCCGGGTACGGAAGGCGCTCTGATCAATACGGTCGGGCTGGACGGCCCGCGGCTGTGGGTAGGTGATACCCGCGGCGTGGCCCTGCTGGACATCCGGAATCCGGCCGAGCCGGTGCTGGTCGACCGGATTTCCGCGCCGGGACTGATCCAGGGCGCGCGTCTGCGCCCGGCTGCAGCCGGTGGCATGTGGCTGTCGGGTACCCAGCTGGGCATTTTGCGGCTTTCCGATGATCGCCTGATGCAGCCGGGCCAGACCGCAGCATGGTTCGACCCTGACCGTAACGGTGAGGGCTGGCAGATCGAGATCCTGGACGCCCGCCGCGCGCTCGGCTACTGGTTTACCTACGATGAGTCCGGCAACCCGCGCTGGTTACTGGGCGTGGGCGACATCGAAGGGCTGCGAATCGATTTCCGCGAACTGATGGTGACCTCCGGCCCGACATTCGGCTCGGGCTTCGATCCCGACGACCTGGTGATGGAAGTCGCCGGCAGTGCATCGTTCGAATTCACCGCTTGCGATCGCGGTCGCTACAGCTTCGACGCCTTCGGTGAACAGATGGAGCTGCCACTGATCAAGCTCAGCCGCTCCATGCTGATCGACTGCCGGCCGCGTGCCGAGTCGATCTCCGACCGGCGCGCCATGCAGACCGGGTCCTGGTTCTCGCCGGAGCGCAGCGGCCAGGGTTTCACCCTGCAATGGCTGGACGACGCCCGCGCATTGATGACGTGGTTTACCTACGACGAGCGCGGCGAACAGTTCTGGATCCAGGCCCAGGGCCGACTGCAGGGCGATGAAATCCGGTTCGAGGACGCAGTTGCAACGCGTGGACCGCGTTTCGGCACCGGATTCGATGCCAACGCGCTGGAAATCCTGCCTTGGGGCAGGATTCTGCTTCGACTGGAATGCAGAACCGGGCACATTGAGTACGACTCGACCCTGCCGCAATTCGGTCGCGGCAGCCACGAACTCAGTCGTCTGACCGTTCCGGCAGGACTGGAATGCCCGGCCCCCGTCCCGCCAAGCGAGGAACCGGCAAGCTGAAGCTTTGGGCATGGCGGGTATCAACCGCCCCGGTTCCTTGACCGCGACTTTTCCTGCGTCGTCGATTGTCAGTTTCGATTGTCAGTTTCGGTCGTCAATTTCGGTCGGCAAACGTTACGAATTCCAACCTGCATACAGCATCTCCGGAAATGGTTCACGCTCATCTGGGCGACCGTGGACCAGGCCAGCAGTACTTTGATGTTGACCCGGGTCATGGTGACCAGCGCTGCGATGACGCAGCTCAGCGTGGCGATTCAGCCTGGCTGCCATTTCGGCGTACACTGGCGTTTTGTGCGGCGCACTGTCTCGCTTGTTCCAAACAATAATAAGGTAGTGAAATGACTGCAAAGCTTGACGAAAAACTCGAACCCATCTTTCGCGATGTGCTGCGCCGGAATCCTGGCGAAAGCGAGTTCCACCAGGCCGTGCACGAGGTTCTCGAAACGCTCGGGCCTGTGCTGGTGAAATATCCCGAATTTGCCGAAAAGCGAATCATCCAGCGCATCTGCGAACCGGAGCGTCAGATCATTTTCCGGGTGCCATGGCAGGATGATGACGGCGGGATTCACATCAACCGTGGTTTTCGGGTTGAATTCAACAGTGCCCTGGGGCCGTACAAGGGCGGAATGCGATTTCACCCGTCGGTCTATCTGGGCATCGTCAAGTTCCTCGGGTTTGAGCAGATCTTCAAGAATGCACTGACGGGGCTGCCGATCGGCGGAGGCAAGGGCGGCAGCGACTTTGATCCCAAGGGCCGCAGCGATGATGAAATCATGCGGTTTTGCCAGAGCCTGATGAGCGAACTGTATCGGCACCTGGGCGAGTACACCGACGTGCCGGCCGGTGATATCGGCGTCGGCGGCCGCGAGATCGGTTACCTGTTCGGTCAGTACAAGCGCATCACCAACCGCTACGAGTCAGGCGTGTTGACCGGCAAGGGGCTGGAGTGGGGCGGCAGCCGCGCGCGTACCGAGGCCACCGGCTATGGCACGGTGATCTTTGCCCAGGAAATGCTCAAGGTCCGCAACGACTCGCTGGACGGCAAGACCGTGATCGTCTCCGGTGCCGGGAATGTCGCCATCTATGCGATCGAGAAAGCGCAGGAATTGGGGGCCAGGGTGATTGCCTGTTCCGATTCCAAGGGCATGATCGTTGATGAGAATGGAATCGATCTGGGCTCGGTCAAGCGCATCAAGGAAATCGAGCGCCGGCGCATCAGCGCGTATACCGAAGTGCATTCGTCGGCTCGGTACATCGAGGGCGGTGATATCTGGAGCGTGCCCTGTGATGTTGCTTTTCCATGCGCGACGCAGAACGAACTCAACGGCAAGGACGCCAAGGCACTGGTCGAAAACGGTTGTATTGCGGTCGCCGAAGGCGCCAACATGCCGACCACGCCCGAAGGCATCAGCATTCTCCAGGCAGCGGGAATTGCCTATGGTCCCGGCAAGGCTGCCAACGCCGGTGGCGTCGCGACTTCGGCGCTGGAGATGCAGCAGAACGCCTGTCGCGATACCTGGACGTCTGAATACACCCAGAAGCGTCTGGAGGAAATCATGATCAAGATCCACCGGAACTGTTACGAAACGGCCGCCGAGTTCGGCTCGGAAGGAAATTACGTGGTCGGTGCCAACATCAATGGCTTTCTGCGCGTGGCCCGGGCCATGGATGCAATGGGCTTGATTTGATTCCGCTGCTCGTGGCTCGGGTCCGCACATGCCGGTCGCTGGGAAAATCGCGATGTGCGTAATTCCACAGCATTCGGCGTGAATTCATCCCGCGCACGTGGGCCGGCGCGGTGTCCGCCGGAGGCCCGAGTCGAGGCGATCGGGCGTCTGGCCGCGGCATCGCAAGCGCGCGGCGGGTCTGCACTGGCCCAGACGATCGAGCGCGCCGGCGAGCACGACTGGCCTGGCTTGTTGATTACGCGCAATGTTGAGGGCGGGATCGATGGGTCGGTGTGGGTGCAGCCGTTGCCGGGCCGCTACGCTCTGGTCTGGCCGCCTCGCGCCGATTGCCCGACCGCCGCGGTGTTGCTGCGGGCGGCCGCGCGCTGCTGTGATCGGCAGGGCCACTGCGTCAGCCAGGTGCTGCTCGCCGGCGAGCCGGGGGACGTCGATGCCGGGCTGCTGGCGCGCAGCGGATTTCCACATATCGCGCCGATGCTGTACCTGGAAGGTTCGGGTGTCGCTGAGCCTCACGAGTCCCCGGCCGGTGACTGGATGCCACTCGATCCGAATGACTTCGGGCGCTTTGCGCGCCTGTTCCGGGCGGCCGAAACCGGTTCGCTGGACTTCCCGGAACTGGCCGGTGCGCGCCCGCTGCGCGCGGTGCTGGACGGGTTCAAGGCCCAGGGTCGGCTCGATCCGGCGCTGTGGCGGCTCCTGCGCGTTGACGGCGAGGATGCCGGCCTGCTGATCCTGGCCGATCACCCCGGCAGCGCTTGCCTGGAGCTGGTCTACATGGGCCTTGGGCCGAACTTTCGCGGTCGCGGACTGGGCCGCGTGCTGGTGCGGGCGGCGCTGGCCAGCGCGCAGGCGCGTGCTTGCCGTATGCTGGTCGCGCTCGATGCGCGCAATGCCCCGGCCCGTCGTGCCTACCTGTCGTGCGGTCTGCGCGAGTCCGCGCGGATCGAATTGCATGCGCGCGTGGCGGATCACCATCCGTCCGACGCTGTCCTACCCCCCGAACCGGAGACCGGCCCCGCATGAGTACCCGTATTCGACTCGATTCCGAAATCGGCACGCTGAAGACCGTGGTCGTGCACACGCCGGGCCTGGAGATCGAGAACATGACGCCGGCCAGCGCCACCCAGGTGCTGTACAACGACATTCTCAATCTGCCGCTGGCGCTGGCCGAGCACCAGCAGCTCACCGGCGTGCTGGCGCAGGTCGCCGAGGTGATCGAACTGGGCGACCTGCTGGCCCAGGTGCTCGAGCGCGAGCGCGTGCGGCGCGGCCTGCTCGAGGAGTTGACCGTGCTGTTCGGCTGCACCGACATGTATGCCGAGCTGGTCGACAAACCCTCGGCCGCGCTGGCGGGACAGCTGATTCACGGCACGCCCAAGCGTGCCGACAGTCTCGAAAAATACCTTGATCCGTCGCGCTACGCGATTCCGCCGCTGCCCAATACCTTCTTTACCCGCGACGCGACCATGTGCCTGAACGACCGCGTCATCATCGGCTCGATGGCCTACGAGGCACGGGTGGCCGAGGCGTTGCTGCTGAAAGCGATCTTCAAGTACCACGGTGACATTCACAGCCGCGGCTTCTATTTCGACGGCACCGCCGATCGCGAAACCGAGGTCACCATCGAGGGCGGCGACCTGCTGGTGATTCGCGAGGATCTGGTCGTGATCGGCTACAGCGAGCGCACCTCGGCGGCCGGCATCGACCGGCTGATGCGAGCGATCGCCAGCCAGGGGCCGGTGACTGACTTCATTGTCGTCGAGATTCCGAAAACGCGCGCGACCATCCATCTGGACATGATTTTCACCATGGTCGACGTCGACCGCTGCGTAGTGTTCCCGCCGCTGATGACCGGTTCGCGCCGCTGCCGCGCGTTTCACTGCCGCTTCGGTGCCGGCGAGGGCGCGCGCATCGAGGAATATCCCGACCTGCTCGGCGCACTGGCCGCGCAGGGCGTGCAGCTCGAGCCGATTGCCTGCGGCGGTGAGGATCGCTTCCATCAAGAGCGCGAGCAGTGGGCCAGCGGCGCCAATTTCTTCGCCTTCGGACCCGGCCGGATTCTCGGCTACGAGCACAATCAGCACACGCTGGATTCTCTTTCCGACGCCGGTTTCGAGATCCTGCCGGCGCGCGAGTTGCTGGCCGGCAGCCGCGAATTGCCGGCCACCGGCCGGGTCGCGGTCGCGATCGAGGGCGCCGAGCTCAGCCGTGGCGGCGGCGGTTGTCGCTGCATGACGATGCCGCTGGTGCGCGCGGCCGTGCACCCGTAGACCCAGGCCCGATCAGCACAATTTGCCGCGCGCCGGCCTTCGAAAGTTCCCGAATCACCAAAAAATTTGCCCGGATTTGATCCGGATCAAATGCATTTCGGTGCGCCTGTGGGAACATTGCCCGCAAATGAACCGGGAGTGGGTGCCGTTGAGGCGGGTGCCTGCGCCGAATCGGAGACTCAAGGCCTGTGCCGCACGTCGTTCAGAATTCGCCTGCCGAGCTCGTGATCACTCGATCGCGCGGGTCGGCAAGCGCAATGCCATCGGGTCCGTGCGGGTTTGCGGGCCATCCGAATCCTTGTCTTTTGCCACTTGTATCCGAGAGCACAGTTATCCGTTGACACGGTAAAAGCCAGGGGCTGTCCGCGCCTTGCGCGGCGATCCAGAAGCAGAGCACCATCGCTCCACGCGGGAGCAAAGGAGAAAACAGCATGTTGAGTACCAGGACCAGGAATTGCACGCGTACTTTTGGTGCGTTGTGTGTCGCGTCGGCCATGGCCGCCATCGCCATTCCGCACGCAGTTGCGGACAGCGATGTCGATCAGGTTGTCGATTTCTATGCCACCTTGCCGGCGCCGATGTTCGAGCAACTGGCGCCGGAGTACCTGAAGGAAGGCGATGGCGCGAGCGTCAACGCATCCGGCGGGTTTGCCGGGGCCGAGCTGGGTGTGCCATTGGAAGGTGTCGAAGTGACCTTCCGGCCATTGCCGCCTCCGGAATTCGTGGTCCCGCGCATCACTGGCGTGACCTTTGATGGCCCGCCCGTGGTTGAATTCGAGGTTCTCAACGACTTCGGCTTCGGCGTCGACGGCTTCGTGCAGGAAGAAAACGTCGAGTTCGAATTCACCGTCAGCAAGCTGATTCCGCGCGGCGACGGTCTTCCGCCGGCGTGGCAGAACTATTTCCTGTTCGATGATGAAGGCGTGGAAGATGCGCAGGCCGGCGCCGTGGTCGATGGCACGGTCGAAGCATTGGGCGATGGTAATTATCGGTTCACCTTTGGCCAGGAACTTGAGGCCTTTTCCGGCATCCTGTTCGAGCCTGAGCTGACCCACCGCGTCGGTATGGAAATCCGCGACCCGGTCCTCAATGGTGAGGAAATCGAGGGCATGGATACGGCCTTCGACATCGTTCCGGCCACTGGCCAGACCGAAGGCATCGTCTCGCGCAATATCGTCACGCAGGAAGCCTGTGCGGCCTGCCACGGTACCGAAGACTTCGCATTCCACGGCGGCCCCCGCCAGGATGTCACCCAGTGCGTGGCCTGTCACCAGCAGGGTTCCTTTGATGCCGGCAGCGGCAACTCGATCGAATTCGGCGTGATGATCCACAAGATCCATCAGGGCGCGAACCTGAATAACCTGCCGCTGCAATATTGCGGATTTGGTTGCGAGAACTTCGGGGCGCCGCCGGATGACTTCAGCGAAGTGCATTTCCCACAGAGCACGCAGAATTGCGTCGCCTGCCACGATCCCGCCAATGAAGCCACCCCGCAGGCGATCAACATCGCCAACGCGCCGACGGCTGAAATGTGCGCCTCGTGCCACGACAATCTGGCCTTTGACGAGAACGGCTTGACCAACGCCAACCGCAAGCATCTGGGTCTGGCGCAGCCGAACTCGACCTGCGCGGCCTGCCACAGCGAAAACGGCCTGATGGTCTCGTCGCTGGAAGAGCACGACAACCTGTCGGTGCTCGAAGCCCAGAAGTTCAATGCCACGATCCTGGCGGTCACCAACAGCGGCGAAGGACAGTCGCCGGCGGTTACCTTCACCGTGGTTGATCCGACCAACGACAACGCGCCCTACGACCTGGCGGCCGATCCGGCCTTCACCGGTTCCGGCGTGCGCTATGCGATGGGCTTCTCGTGGCCGAACACCGACTTCAGCAACGTCGGCAACGATGCCGGGACCACATCCAGTGGCCGTCCGGCCGGTCAGGCTTACAACATCGCCATCGCCACCGTTGGCCCCGGCCTGCCTGACTACGTGATGGACAACGGTGACGGCACCTACACGCTGGATACGGCGTTGTTGCCCGAACCCGTGGTCGTGCCGACCACGACCCCGTCGCTGGGTTCCGGAACGGTCGTGATCGAAGGCCATCCGGCCGCTGATCTTAACTTCGACGGCGTGTATGACGAAGAAGTACCGGCAACGAGTGTTTCCCGTGCGTTCGCAATTACAGATGCACAAGCCGACGCCCGTCGTGAAGTCGTCGATGTTGGACTGTGCCAGGATTGCCACGGCAAGAACGACGGTCTGGCGCTGCACGGTGGAAACCGTGTCGACAATGTTGAAGTGTGCACAAGCTGCCATACGCCGAACGCGACCGACCTGTTCCGCCGTCCGGCTGACCCGGATGCAGTGGCCAACACGGTCAACGAAGCCGCGTTTGACGGTCGCGAGGATCGCGTCATCGATATGAAGTACATGGTCCATGCGATTCATGCCGCCGGCATGCGTGAGGAGCCCTACGTGGTCTATGGCTTCGGTGGTTCGGTGCATGACTACAGTGACGTTGCCTATCCGCGTTCAGTGGCCGACTGTGAAGCCTGCCATGCCGACGATGACAGCTATGTTCTGCCGCTGTCCGAGGGTGTGCTGGCCTCAACCACCGAGTCGGGTGCCACGGTCACGGCCTCTGGCTTCTTTGGTGCACAGGCCTATGCGCCCGGCATCGAAGCTGCGCTGGATCCGACCGATGACAACAACGTCAGCCCGGAAGCTTCTGCCTGTGTCGCCTGCCATGACTCCAGCGGCGCCAAGCAGCACATGGCGGCTCGTGGAACAGCGGGCTTCAGTTTCGGCAATGCTTTCCTGCTGAACCCGGACCCGATCGGCGATCCGGACACCCAGGATGACGTCGACGCCAATCCGCAGAACTGCACGTTCTGCCATGGTGCCAACGGCTTTGTTCAGGGACACGCTGGAAACTGAGCAGCTGAACGCTCGACGGGACCGACCGACCGCGGTCGGTCCCTTACTCTCCAGAAAGACCTGCCGGCCCTTGCCGGCAGGTCTTTCCATATCAGCTGTATCTAACGTTCCGATTGGGGCGTGAAGATTTGATGTGCATCAAACGGGGTGATTGCTCGCCGTGCGAGGATTGGCGATAACCCGGAACTGTTTTTCGGGTGTTAGTGCGCAGGAGGTTGATCAAACGAGAAAACCGGCAGGCAATGCGATCCCGATTCGGTTCGGGCGTGTTCGAAGGCCTGGGTGGGTTCGGCATCGTGTCGGATACACCCGAATGCGAAAAATAACTTTTAGCGGGATCACTTGAGGAGAATTACCATGCACGTGCCATGTCAACGCAGCAATGCGCTTCGACTCGGTATGCTGACGGCCGGCTTCCTGGTAGCAGGAATGGCGATGCCGAACGCGTTTGCCGATGGCGATCTCGACCGTGAGGTCGAAATGCTCGCCACGATGCCGGATACGGCTTTCAACACGTTTGCGCCGGACTACCTGAAAGAAGGAGATGGCGCGAGCGTCAATGCATCCGGCGGTTCTGCCGGGGCCGAGTTGGGTATACCGCTGGAGGGCGTGGAAGTCACGTTCCAGCCGTTCCCGGCACCCGAAATTGCCTTTCCGATCATCACTGGCGTGAGCTTCGACGGTCCGCCCGTGGTTCAATTTGAAGTCCTCGACCAGTTCGGTTTCGGTATCGAAGGCGCGAGCAACAGCTTCCGGTTTTCGGTCAGCAAATTGATCCCGCGCGCCAACGGTTTGCCGCCGGGTTGGCAGGGTTACGTTCTCACCGCCAATGACGGTGTGGAGAATGCGCAGGCGACCACCACCACCAGCGGCACGTTCGAGGAGTTGGGCGACGGTCGCTACCAGTTCACCTTCTCGCAGGAACTCGAAGCGTTCTCCGGCATCCTGTTCGAGCCGGAACTGACCCACCGCTTCGGGATTGAATTGCGTGGTCTGACGGTCAACAATCAATCGATTCCGTCGGGGTCCGATAACTTCTTCGACATCGTTCCGGAGACCGGCGCGACCGAAGGGATCGTCTCGCGTCTGGTCGTGGACCAGGAAGAATCCTGTGCATCCTGTCATGGCTCCAAGGGCGAGTTCAACTTCCACGGTGGTCCGCGTCAGGACGTCAATCAGTGCGTGGCCTGCCACCAGCAGGGTTCGTTTGACGGTGCGACGGGCAACTCGATCGAGTTCGGCGTGATGCTGCACAAGATCCATTCGGCCTCGCCGACGTATGCGATTGACCGCGGGAATCGCGGGGTATTCACCTTTGAAGAGGTGACGTATCCGCAGAGCGTTTCCAACTGTGTCGCGTGCCACGACCCGGCCAATGAAGCCACTCCGCAGGCGATCAACATCGCCAACGCGCCGTCGGCCGAAATGTGTGCCTCGTGCCACGAAAACCTGGCCTTCGACGAAAACGGTCTGACCAACGCCAACCGCCAGCATCTGGGTCTGGCGCAGCCGAACTCGACCTGCGCGGCCTGCCACAGCGAAAACGGCCTGATGGTTTCCGCATTGGAAGAGCACCGCAACCTGGCAGCCGATGCAGCAGAACGCATTCAGTTCAACATCCTGTCGATTAGCAATACGGGTGAAGGCGAAACGCCGGTGGTGACCTTCTCGGTGACCGATCCGACCGACGGCGATGCACCGTATGACCTGACCAGCGATCCGGAATTCACCGGCAGCGCCAACAGCGTCACCGTCGTGTTCTCGTGGCCGAACAGCGATTACACCAACGTAGCCAACGACGAAGGCACCGACATTCTCGGTCGTACCGGCGGACGCGGGGCCAGCATCTCGGTCGCCAACTCTTCCGGTCTGCAGCCCTACGTGACCGACAACGGTGACGGAACCTACACGCTGGATGTGGCCAACGCACCGTCGCCGTTCGTGATTCCAACGGTTGCGGGTGGACTGGGTTCCGGCACGGTATCGATGGAAGGCCATCCGGCCGGCGATTTCAGCGGTGAAGTCGGTTCCTTCGATGACCGCGTGCCGACCAGGAGCGTCACTCAGGCTTTCGCCATCACCGACGCACAGCCGGTTCCGCGCCGCATGGTGGTCGATACCGCATTGTGTCAGGACTGCCACGGCGTGGCTGACGCATTGTCCTTCCATGGTGGCAACCGTAACGACAACGTGCAGCACTGCGTGACTTGCCACAACCCGAATGCCACCGATATTCGCCGGCGTCCGGCCGATCCCGATGGCATGGTCAACGCGGTCAATGAAGCCGTAATCGATGGTCTGGAATCGCAAACCGTGGATATGAAGTACATGATCCATGCGATTCATGGCGCGGACATTCGCACGAACGTCTACTACGCCGCCGGTCTGGATGCCAGTGAGATTACGTATCCGCGTACTCCGGCCAACTGCCAGGCCTGCCACGTCGACGGTAGTTATGACCTGCCGCTTGCAGACAGCGTGCTTGCAACTACGGTTCACACCGGTGCGACCAATCTGGGTGGTGGTAACTTCCTGCCCAGCGAAGACGTTGCGCGGGATCCGACCGACGACAACAACTTCAGTGCAACCGGTGCCGTGTGCGCGTCCTGCCATGACTCGGCCTTCGCGCTGGAGCACATGGCGGCTCGTGGCACCAGTCAGATCTCGTTCGGCAATGCCTTCCTGCTGAACCCGGACCCCGTGGGTGATCCGGACACGCAGGAAAAGATCGACATGGCCGGTGGCGACAACTGCTCGTTCTGTCACGGCTCGAGTGGGTTCGTCAATACCCATTTCGAAGACTGATCGAGTGTAACCAGGTGGTTGGCCGAATCGGCCGACCACCTTTTTTCCCAGAAACCTGCCGGCTTCAAGCCGGCAGGTTTTTTTTCTGATCCGAGGGCCGAAGCACGAGTTTGCTGGTCGAATGCATCCGCAGTTTCGGTGGTTTGATCCGCATCAATTAAAACGGCTCTATTTCGCATTATCCTGTGGATCGTGCCTTTATCAACCTCGCCCGGAGAACGCTGATGCAGCGTGGTCTTGTTCCAGTTTTCATCGTGTTGTTGCTTGTCGCGGGTGCGATTGCCGCCCAGGAAGGCGACGACTACATGCCCGAGTACAGCCGCACTGGCGCCGATACCTGTCTGCGGTGCCACGGCGCCGACGAGGAAGATGCCTGGCTGCTGGATGTGCTGCACGGTCCGCACGGGGTCGCGGCCGATTCGCGCACGCCGTTCGGTTCGACCCAGTGCGAGGCCTGTCACGGCCCGGGCGGGGATCATACCGGCCGCATCCGTCCCGGTCAGGAGCGCCCGGCGATGCCGGCGTTCGCCAGCAATTCACCGTGGTCGCAGGAACGTCAGGATCAGCAGTGCCGCAACTGCCATGATGGCCCCGACCACCGTTTCTGGGACGGCGACACCCACCAGCGCAACGATGTCGGCTGCGTCGATTGCCACCAGTCGCATGTGCGGCGCGACCCCGTCACGGTCACGGCCACCGAGTCACAGGTCTGCTACGCCTGCCACGCCGAGCAGCGATCACAGTTCCAGCGCGCCAGCGCACACCCGGTGCGTTTCGGTGAAATGTCATGCAGCAGCTGCCACCAGCCACACGGCTCGGCCAATGCCGCCATGCTGACCCAGACCACGCTCAACGAGAACTGCTACGAGTGCCATGCCGAGTACCGCGGTCCGGTGCTGTGGGAGCACGCGCCGGTGGTCGAAGACTGCAGCAACTGCCACCAGCCGCACGGCTCCAACCATCCCTCGATGCTCACCCGCCGAGCGCCGCTGCTGTGCCAGTCCTGCCATTCGCGGCTGGGTCATCCGAGCGTTGGCCTGACCGGCGATGACCTCGATAGCGGACCGCAGTCAGCCTTTCTGCTGTCGGGCAGCTGCACCAGCTGCCATTCGCAGGTCCACGGATCGAATCACCCCTCCGGGGCGATTCTCAATCGATGAACGGGCAGGGAGTCTCCATCATGCACGCACAAGCCAACCTGAAACGCTCTGCACTGGGCCTGTTCGTCGCCGCCGCACTGGGCATTGGCCCGGCGCTGGCGCAGGACGCCAAAGCCCCCGAATTGCCGGATCTGAGCAAGTGGGAGTGCCGCAACTGCGAATTCGACTACGGCTGGTACGGAAGCATTCTGTTCGGCCCCGGCTGGGTGTCGGACGATTTCTTCGAGTTCGGAAACTACTCCGGGCTCGAGGAGCGGGGCCTGTTCGCCGAGGCCGGCATCGACCTGAGCTGGCGTGACGAGGACGGCATGTGGCTGGAAATCCTGGGCGAAGACCTGGGCCATGCCAGCCGCGACCTGTTCATTTCGGGCGGCAAGCAGGGCGTCTACAAGGCCTGGTTGAACTGGGACGAGATCGCCACCTTCCGCGCCGATGACACCCGCACGATTTTCGATGGTGCCGGTAGCGCGTTCCAGACCTTACCGGCCGGTTGGATCAAGGGTGGGCGCAGCGACGATTTGCCGCTGCTGGCCGACAGCCTTAGGCCTTTCGACATCAAGCAGGATCGCGAGATTCTCGGCATCGGCTTCGAGTTCGGCGGCAAGTCGCCGTGGACCTATGGTCTGGACGTACAGCGCACGACCAAGTCCGGCAGCCGGATCAAGGGTGCGAGCTTCATTTTCCAGGCGATGGAACTGGCATCGCCGCTGAACCATGAAACCACCGAGTTGGACGCGACACTGGGCTACGGCGGTCAGAGTTGGGAAATGCAGGCGGCCTACAACCTGTCGATCTTTGACAACCGCAACCGCCAGGTGCGTTGGGAAAACCCGTTCTTCGGGATTTTCGGCTCGGATCTCGGCGAACTGGCCGAACCGCCCGACAACCGCTTCCACCAGATCATGCTGTCGGGCTCGTGGCGTCCGAACCGCCGGGTGACGCTGGCCGGCCATGTCGCGGCCGGGCGGATCGACCAGGATGCCGATTTCCTGGCCTTCACGCTCAATCCGGGCCTTGCAGCGCCGGCGCTGCCGCAGGCCAACCTCGACGGCGAAGTCGACACCCGCGCGCTGAACCTGCGTGCGACTGGCGTATTGACGCGGAAGTTGCGCGCGACGGTACAGTTCAAATACGACGAGCGCGACAACAACACGCCGCGAATCAGCCTTCCGCAGTTCGTATCCGACACCTTCGTGCAGCCGGCGCGCGTCAACGAGCCCTACAGCTTCGAGCGGCGACAGGTCGATTTCGGTCTGGATTATCGGATGTTTCGCTTCCTCAAGCTCAACGGGGACGTGGAGTTGACCGAGACCCAGCGCGATTTTCAGGAAGTGCGCGATACCGACACCTTCAAGGCCGGTGTCAAGGCCCGCGTCAACCCGCATCAGCGGGTCAATCTGACGCTGGAGTATTTTTACGAGGAGCGCACCAACGACCTCGATCCGTCGCTGTTGCCGCAGCTTGAGAATCCCGGTCTGCGGCGGTTTCATTTTGCCGAGAAAGAGCGCGATGCAGTGCGGCTGGCGGTCGATTTTGCGATTTCCGAGACCTATTCGGCCGGGCTGTACGCCGAGATTGCCGACGAGGACTTTACCGATACGCAGATCGGTCTGAGCCGGGGGCGCGACGAGCGCTATGGCGTCGATCTGGGTGCGGCGTTCAACCGTCACGTGCATGCGCATGCCTTTTTTGGTTACGAACTGCTGGATGCGACCATCCTGGGTGCCGACAATGTCAACGGCTCGCCGTGGGAAGCGCGTCAGGAAGACGAGTTCTTCAGCGCCGGTGCCGGGATCGAATTCAACAGCCTGCCGGGCAAGTGGGTCAAGGCCACGCTGGACTTCAACTGGGCATCCTCGCGCGGCGATATTGAGGTGCGCAAGCGCGGCACCGAACCGACCCTGCCGGAATTGCAGACCGATCGCTATACCTTCGAGGCGGCCGCCGAGCGCAAGCTCTCCGAGCGTTTGAACCTGCGCCTGAACTACCTGGTCGGTCGTCTGACCGAGGATGATTTCTTCCGCGATCGGGTCGAACCGGCGACTTTGCCCAATCTGCTCAGCCTGGGTGAGGGCACGCCGGGTGATACGGTGCACGTGATCAGTGCGGCGCTGCGCTACGAATTCCGCTGAGCCGGAGCGTTGTCGAACAGGATTGGTTAAGCCATGGTTCAGTAATTTCTGATACCCTCTCTAGTGTTTCTTCTAACCCGCTTTGCCAAAGGAGGCATCATGTACAACAAGCGTATTTCCAAGGGTTTGAGCGTTCTGGCTGCGGGTCTGCTCGCGTCCGGCATGGTCGCAGCCGAAGCGCCCGAGGCCTGTGTGGCCTGCCACAACGACAACGGTGTGAGCAAGGATCCGGCGGTACCGACGCTGGCCGGAAACGCGGCATTCTTCATCGAAAACCAGCTCTACCTGTTCCAGGCCGGCGACCGCCCGTGTGTGGATGACTACTTCGCCGGCAAGGCCGATGTCGATCTTGCCAATCATTGTGCTGCTCTTGAGGGAATGAGCGAAGAGCAGTTCGCCGAGATCGGCGCGCACTACGAAGGCCTGAGCTACGCGGCCTTCACCCAGGACGTCGACGCGGGCCTGGCCGCCAAGGGCGAGGCGCTGCACATGGACGGCTGCGAACGCTGCCATACCGAGGCCGGATCGGTGATGGAAGACGAGGCCGGTATCCTGGCCGGTCAGCCCAAGGCCTACATGATCGCCCAGCTCAAGCACTACCGTGCCGGCGAACGTCCGCCCAGCGAGATGAATGAGGCGGCCGAAGGCCTGAGCGACGAGGACATCCAGGCGCTGGCCGAGTTCTATGCGCGCGAGGGCTCGCGCTTCTGAGCCGATTGTTCTGGAAACCAGGGAATTCCCACGCCTGGCCACCGCGGCCAGGCGTGGTCTTTGCAGATAGCGGGCCCGATAAGGGAGTCGAATGACCCAAGCTGAACGCCGCGAACTCCAACCGAACCAGGCCGCGCTTGCGGGCGCTTCCGGGGCCGTATCCATTCCTGCCTACATTTCCGGCCATTACCGCTGGGCTTACCTGTGGAAACCGGGCGTGTGGTTTTTCGACCATATGCCGGTCATCAACTGCATCGTGTTTGGCCAGTACCGCAACATGGTCGATGCAACACTGGCCTACATCACCGATGACGAACGTACCGGCGAAACCGTATTGATCGCTTCGGCCTACGGCAACCTGGTGCCGCGGCTGGCCGAGCGGCTGGGCGACAACCCGCTGACTGTGATCGATGTCGCCCCGATTCAGTTGCACAAGGCCGAGCGCAAGTTGGTCGAGGCGGGTTTGCGTGAACGCGCCGAGCTGCATCTGATGGATGCCGAAGCGCTTGAATTCGAAGACGACAGCTTCGATACCGGCATGATGTTCCTGCTGCTCAACGAAATGCCGCCCGAGGCGCGAGATCGGGCGCTGCGCCATGCGCTGCGCGTGATTCGTCCCGGCGGCCAGTTGATCGTCACTGAGTACGGCGAACTGGGTCACGAGCATTTCCTGCACCGCTTCCCGCCTACGCGCTGGCTGGTTCGGCAGGCCGAACCGTGGCTGGACAGCCTGTGGCGGCAGGATCTGGCGGCGCTGGTCTCTCGTTGTGCCGAGTCGGTCGGCAAGACCGCCGCACTCACCGATCGCACACTGATCTTCGACGGGTTTTACCGCGTCAAGCGCTTCGAGGTCGGAGCGCCGTGACCGCCAGCCGCCTGCCGGCGCGTCTCGATCTGCTGCAGAGCCTCAGCGGATTGTTTCTTGCGCTGTTCATGTGGCTGCACATGTTCTTCGTCTCCTCGATCCTGCTCGGCAAGGACGCGTTCTGGCACATCGCGAGGTTCTTCGAGGGCTACCACATCTTCGGCAAGCCGTATCCGATCCTGGTGACGCTGATCGCGGCGCTGGTGTTTGCCATTTTCATTCTCCATGCCGCACTGGCGATGCGCAAGTTCCCGTCGGACTGGAGGCAGTACACCAGCTTCCGTGGGCACATGCGCGACATGCAGCACGGCGACACCACCTTGTGGTTCGTGCAGGTGTTCACAGGGTTCGCGATGTTCTTCCTGGGCTCGATTCATCTCTTCGCCGTGATGACTCAGCCCGAAACCATCGGCCCCTACGGGTCGGCCGATCGGATCGTCAGCGGCTGGTACTGGCCGCTGTACCTGCTGTTGCTGCTGGCGGTTGAGTTGCACGGCACGATCGGCCTGTACCGGCTGGCGGTCAAATGGGGCTGGCTGGAAGGCAAGGATGCGAACGCCACGCGCCGCAACCTCAAGCGCGCCAAGTGGGCCGTTACGGTGTTCTTCCTGACGCTCGGCCTGCTGTCGCTGGCCGCCTACATCAAGATCGGCATCGATCACCGCGACAACGTCGGCGAGCTGTACGCGCCTGCGGGCATCGAATGGCCGGTGGAGGCGCATTGATGAAACTGGTCTATACCGATGTGCTGGTGATCGGCGGCGGGCTGGCGGGGCTGCGAGCCGCGGTTGGCGTCAAGCGCCGCGGGCTGGATACGCTGGTGCTGAGCCTGGTTCCGCCCAAGCGTTCGCATTCGGCCGCCGCGCAAGGCGGCATGCAGGCCAGCCTGGCCAACTCGGCGATGGGTCAGGGCGACAACGAAGACGTGCATTTCGAAGACACGGTCAAGGGTTCGGACTGGGGCTGCGATCAACAGGTCGCGCGCATGTTCGTCCACACCGCGCCGAAAGCCGTACGCGAGCTGGCCGGCTGGGGTGTGCCGTGGAACCGGGTGCGCGCCGGCGAACGCGAGGCGGTGGTCAACGCCGAGCGCGTGACCATTACCGAGGCGCCCGAGGCGCATGGCCTGATCACCGCGCGCGATTTTGGCGGCACCAAGAAATGGCGCACCTGCTATACCTCCGACGGCACCGGTCATACCATGCTGTTCGCACTCGGTGATCGCTCGATCGCCGAGGGCATCCCGGTAGTCGAGCGCATGGAGGCGCTGGCGCTGATCCACGAGGGTGATCGCTGCTACGGCGCGGTCGTGCGCAATCTGGTGACCGGCGAGTTGACCGCGTTCCTGGCGCGTGCGACGGTAATCGCCACCGGCGGCTATGGGCGCATTTACAAGGTCTCGACCAACGGCATCATCTGCGAAGGCACCGGCATGGCGCTGGCGCTGGAAACGGGTGCCGCGCCGCTGGGCAATATGGAAGCGGTGCAGTTCCACCCGACCGCAATCGTGCCGGCCGGCATCCTGACTACCGAGGGTTGCCGCGGCGACGGCGGGCTGTTGCGCGACGTCGATGGCCACCGCTTCATGCCCGACTACGAGCCGGAGAAGAAGGAGCTGGCTTCACGCGACGTGGTCTCGCGCCGGATGACCGAGCACATGCGCGCCGGCAAGGGCGTCAAATCGCCCTACGGCGATCACCTGTGGCTGGACATCAGCGTGCTCGGGCGCGCGCACGTGGAAAAGAACCTGCGCGAGGTCAAGGACATCTGCCATTACTTCCTCGGCATCGATCCGGCCACTGACTGGATTCCGGTGCGCCCGACCCAGCATTACTCGATGGGCGGCATCCGCACCGATCACACCGGCCAGAGCACCGGGCTCAAGGGCCTGTACGCCTGCGGCGAGGCGGCCTGCTGGGACTTGCACGGCTTCAACCGCCTCGGTGGCAACTCGGTGGCCGAGACCGTCGTGGCCGGGATGATTGTTTCGGAATTCGTCGCCGATTTCTGTCAGTCCGGCGACAGCGACATCAATATTCCAACCGCGCTGGCGCGCGAATTCCTCGAGCGCGAGCAGGGCAAGCTGGATGCGCTGATGCACGGCAACGGCAGCGAGTCGGCGGCCGCGATTCGCACCCGGATGGAAGAAATCATGATCGACCAGGTCGGCATCTTCCGCACCGGCGATGAGCTCGACGGCGCGGTCGAGGAATTGCAGCAGCTGCTGGTCCGCGCACGCTCGCTCGGCCTGAAGAGCCGGGTGCCCGGCGCGAACCCCGAACTGGTTGCCGCCTACCGCCTGCCGAAGATGCTCAAGATCGCGCTGTGCGTGGCCCTGGGCGCGCGCGAGCGCACCGAAAGTCGCGGCGCGCATTCGCGCGAGGACTATCCGCAGCGCGACGATGCCAACTGGCTCAAGCGCACGCTCACGCGCTGGACGGGCGAGGACGACACCTTGCCGAGCATCGACTATGAACCGCTGGATGTGGCGAGCATGGAACTGCCGCCGGGATTCCGCGGCTACGGCCAGGCCAACCACCGGGAGCACCCCGACACCGAGGCACGTCGCACCGAGGTCACCGCGATCCGCGAGCAGCTGGCCGATGCCGATCGCTTCAAGCTCCAGAACCGGCTGATGCCGTTCGAGCACCTGTTGCCGGAGCGCTACCGCGGTCGCAACGAACGCCTGGAGGAGCCCGTCGATGGCCTATCGTGACACCAATCGTGACGCCACCCGTCGGCTGAAGATCAAGATTCTGCGCCATAACCCGCAGGATCCGACCTCCGAGCCGCATATCGAGGCCTTCGAGCTCGACGAGGCGCCGGGCATGACGTTGTTCATTGCACTCAACCAGATTCGCGACGAGCTGGCACCGTCGCTGCAGTTCGATTTCGTCTGCCGCGCCGGCATCTGCGGCAGCTGCGGGATGCTGATCAATGGCCGGCCGGGGCTGGCCTGCCGCACGCTGACCAGCAAGCTCGAGGCCGAGATCACGCTGGCGCCGTTACCGACCTTCAAGCTGATCGGTGACCTGTCGGTCGATACCGGAGCCTGGGCGCGCCAGATGGGCGAGCGGCTCGAAACCTGGGTGCACGCTCAGGACGAACCCGATGTCGACCGGCTTGAAGAACGGATGGATCCGGACCGGGCCGAGGAAATCTACGAGCTCGATCGCTGCATCGAATGCGGCTGTTGCATCGCCGCCTGTGGCACGGCGCGGATGCGCGAGGATTTCGTCGGTGCCGCCGGCATCAACAAGATCGCGCGCTTCCGGCTGGACCCGCGCGATCAGCGCGACGACGAGGATTTCTACGAGCTGGTCGGCAACGACGAGGGTGTGTTCGGCTGCATGAGCCTGCTCGGCTGCCACGATGTGTGCCCGAAGGAACTGCCGCTCAAGACCCAGATCGCCTTCATCCGGCGCAAGATGGCGCGCCGGTTCTGACCTGCACGGTGGGGGTTACCGGTGGCGTTGACGCCATCCAGTATGTGACGGAGGGACCCGCGCATGAATTCGTTTCCAGTCAAATCAATGCTCGTTGCCGGTGGCATGCTGGTGGTGCTTGCAAGTGCGGCCGCCGCATCGGAGGCTCCACCCGAAGCCGCTCGCTGCATTGGCTGTCACACCGAGCGCGGCATCACCGATCGCGATCACATCCCGACGATTGCCGGGATGGGCGCCTTTTATCTGGAAAACCAGATGATGGATTCACAGAGCGGAAACGGCCGTGTGTGATCGATTTTCTGGTCGAGCACGACGGTGTCGACAAGTGCGTGCTGATCGGTTCCATGTCTGAAGACCAGCGCATGCAACTGGCCGCCTATTTCGCCAGCCTGCCGCACGAGCCGTTCGAGCAGGACATCGACCCGGCCCGGGTTGCGGCCGGCGAGGCGCTGCACCAGGCACGCTGCGAGCGTTGCCACACCGAGAACGGTACCGAACCGCTCGACGATGCGGCCATTCTTGCCGGGCAGTCGATCGGCTATCTGGAGCGTCAGCTCATCAACTTTCGCTCCGGTGACCGCTGGCAGCCCAGGATGATGAGCCGGCAGACCGATGACCTGAGTGAGGACGAAATCCTGTCCCTGGCGCATTTCTACGCCAGTGTTCGTCGTTGACCGGCCAACCGGCTCAAGTGCATTACCGCGAACGATCGCCTACAGATGCAGGGTGTCTGTACGCGAACTGCCGATGACCGGATGGGCCTTGCCGCCACCGTAAGGACAGCCGCCGCGTGCCGCCGGGGCGCGCTCGAGATCGCGGTGCAGCATGGCCATCATTTCAGCGTGCAGCGCCTGTTTGAGATCCCTCGCCTGGGCCAGCGTTTCGGCAGCATGGCCGTTTTCATCCACTCCCCAGTCGAGCGCGTCCATCGCGCTGCGATAGGCTTCCTTCAGAAGCCGAATCTGTTCGAGCTTTTGCGGTGGCAGATCCATCGTGACCGCGGCGGAAGCGCCGTGGCCGGGCATGGCCGAGCTCGGCGCGGCGACAATCAGTGCGCCGAGTCCGGCGAAGGTCAGCAACAGGGCGGAAACAACAAGCTTTGTGGGGCTCATGGCAATGCTCCGGGGAAACGAGCATCAAAAGCTACCCGGGCCAGCGTGAGCGCTGCGTCAGCGGCCGGTTGCTGCCGGCGGCGTCAGTCGGACGGGTCCAGCAGCCGGATCACGCCCTCCTGCGCGGTCGAGGCAATCAACTGGCCGTCCTGCGTGAACACCTGGCCGCGCGCGAAGCCGCGTCCGTCGATGGTGATCGGAGCGTCCAGCGCGTACAGCAGCCACTGGTCGACACGCGCATCGCGGTGGAACCACATCGCGTGGTCGATGCTGGCCATCTGCAGCGGTTTGCGGCCGAAGGTGATTGCAAGCGGCAGCGTTGCGGTTGCCAGCAATTCGTAGTCCGACACATAGGCCAGCAGGTTGCGGTGCAGCTGCATATCGTCGGGCAGACCGGAGCAGGCGCGCATCCACACGTGCTTGATCGGCGCACGCGCAGACGGATCGACGAATTTCGGCGCCTCGACCGGGCGGAACTCGAACGGCGGCTTGTGAGCGAGGAAGCGGCGCATTTTTTCCGGCACGCGGTCGAGAATCGACTGGTTGATATCGACCAGACTGGTCAGGCCCTCGGGGCCAGCGACCTGCGGCATTTCGGCCTGGTGTTCGGGCCCGTCCTCGGGTGTCTTGAACGATGCGGCAAGGTTCAGGATCGGCCGACCATGCTGGATCGCGACCACGCGCCGGTTCGAGTAGCTGCCGCCGTCGCGCGAATTTTCGACCTGGTAGACCACCGGCTGGTTGAAGTCGCCGGGGCGCAGGAAGTAGGCATGCAACGAATGCGGCACGCGGTCGTCCACCGTCTTGTGCGCAGCCGACAATGCCTGACCGAGAATCTGGCCCCCGAACACCTGCGGCGATCCGATGTCGCGGCTCTGGCCGCGAAACAGGGTGTTTTCCAGACGCTCCAGCGTCAGCAGTTCGACCACTTCGGCCAGCACCGGATTCATTCCGGGTCCTCGATCAGGCCCTTGAGCACGAGGTCGTCGAAACTCACCAGGCCAACGACGTGGCGGTTGTCGATCACCGGTGCGCGGGTGATGTTGAACTGCTGCAGCAGGCGCGCGCAGTAGTTGATCTTCATGTCCGGATGGACCGAAAGCACCGGCTTGGCCATGATTTCGTAGACGTTCACGCGCGCCGGGTTGCGATCGCGCGCGATCACCAGCCGGGCGATGTCGGAGACCAGCAGCATGCCGTACTCGTCGTCGCCGTGCTTGCGCTCGACGATCACCGCCGTGCGGCTGCGTACACGCATCAACTTCAGCGCATCGGCCACGCTCTGCATGCCGTCGATGGTGTCGAAATCGGTCTGCATCACGTCACGTACGCGCAGATGGGCCACTGCATCGCTCACAGGTTTTCCTCCACCTTGTCGCTGAGATATTCGGCCTGCCGGGCAACGCCGACGGCATCCTCGACATCGATCTGGAAGGCCATTCCACCGCCGGACCGGCTTTCCATTCCGGCGGTGGCCTCGATTGCCTCCATGACCTGGCGGGCGAGGTGCTCCTCGACCAGGAACATCACCATGTCGCGCTGGCTCTCCAGATTCAGACCGAAGAATGTCTTGTGTTTTTTCAGGCCTTCGCCGCGCGCCTGGTTGACCACGGTCGCGCCGGTGGCCCCGGCATCGCGCGCGGCGTCGAGCAGTTTCTCGGTGCTTTCGTCCTGGACGAACGCGACGATCAGCTTGAAGTGCATCGGTTCATTCTCCTTGCCGCCTCGCGCGGCGACGTTGGATGGCCTGGCCGAGCTGAGCGTAACCCATCACGGCCAGCATGGGAAACAGGCTGGCAAAGGCAATCAGGCCGAAACCGTCGAGCAGCGCGCTGCGATCGGGCACGCGGGTCGCCAGCCCCAGTCCCAACGCGGTGACCAGCGGCACGGTCACGGTCGATGTGGTCACGCCGCCGGAATCATAGGCCAGCGCAATGATTGACTTGGGTGCGAACGCGGTCTGGATCATGACCAGCACGTAGCCGGCGATGATGTAGGCCTGCAGCGGCGTGCCGGTGACAATACGAAACGTGCCCAGCGCAATGCCGACGGCCACGCCCAGCGCTACGGCCACGCGCAGTCCGATCACGCTGATGGTACCGCCGGAGACATCATTGGCCTTGATCGCCACGGCGATCAGCGACGGCTCGGCGATGGTGGTGGCAAAACCGATACAGGCGGCGAAGGCGTACACCCAGAGGTAGTCGGTCCAGTGCGCGCGCAGCGCCGCGGCTGCGCCGTCGCCGAACAGGAAAACCGGGTCAGTCAGTTGCTCGGCCATCAGGCGCCCGAGTGGAAACAGCGCCTGTTCCAGTCCGAGCAGGAACAGCGCCAGACCGATCACAACCAGCACGAAGCCGAACAGCATGCGCCCAAGATGCGGTGGCCGCCGACGCAGCACGAACAGTTGGAAGCCGAAGATGATTGCGGCGATCGGCAGCACGTCGCGCAGTGTGGCCAGCAGCACCTCGACGATCGCGTTCATCCGTAGAGCATCCCGTAGCCAAGCACGAAGATGATCGGCGTCAGCGAGGCAAATGCGATCAGGCCGAAGCCGTCGATCATCGGGTTGCGCCCGCGAATGCTCGAGGCCAGCCCGACCCCCAGGGCGGTCACCAGCGGCACGGTGATGGTCGAGGTGGTCACACCGCCGGAATCGTAGGCGATGCCGATGATTTCGTCGGGCGCGAACAGCGTCATTGCGACCACGCCCAGGTAGCCGCCGATGATCAGGTACTGGATTGGCCAGCCCTTGAGGATGCGGATCACACCGATCACGATGGCAATGCCGACCGAGATCGCGACCGTCAGGCGCAATCCATTGGCGTAGCGTGTGCGTTCGGACTCGGTGTTCCCGATCACGCCGCCTTCGGCCGCAACGATGGCGGCCTCGCCGGCCACGGCGATCAGTGCCGGCTCGGCCACGGTGGTGCCGAAGCCCAGCGCGAAGGCGAAGGCCAGCAGCCAGAACAGATCGCCCTTGCGCGCAAAGTCGCGCGCCATCGACTCGCCGATCGGAAACAGGCCGATCTCCAGTCCGCGGATGAACAATGTGAGACCGAACAGCACGAACAGCATGCCGACAACCAGCACGCCGAAGTCGGGCAGGGGCTGGCGCAGGACGGCAAGCTGGAAGAACGCGATTACTGCAACAATCGGCAGCAGGTCACGTGCAGAGTTGGTCAGTGGTTGCAGCAGGGCTTTTGCAGTCGCTGCCAGTGCCATTGTCGACCAGGGCCCTCGAGATCCGAAGCGGTTGCGGGGTTATCCCCTGCGAATCAGTTGCAACAGCCCAAGCAGGATGGAGGCGCCGACAATCGCGATCATCAGGTTGCCGAGCATGCCGCCGGCATGCAGACCAAAGAAGTCGAATACCCAGGTGCCGATGAACGCGCCGACGATGCCGACGACGATGTTCATGACGATACCGTGGCCCTTGCCCTTGACCAGCAGACCGGCGATCCAGCCGGCGATGCCGCCGATGAGAAGAACGCCGAGCAGGCTTTCAACCGTCATTGCAGACTCCCATGGTTCGAAAAGGTTGCTTGTGCGGAATCCTTATTGTCCCAGCTCCCGCAACAGCGCATCCATCGACGCCTTGGCGTCGCCGTAGAACATGCGCGTGTTGTCCTTGAAGAACAGCGGGTTCTCGATGCCGGAATAGCCGGTGCCGCGACCGCGCTTGCAGACGAATACCTGGCGCGATTTCCACACTTCCAGCACCGGCATGCCGGCGATCGGGCTGCCCGGGTCGTCCTGGGCGGCCGGGTTGACGATGTCGTTGGCGCCGATGATGATGACCACGTCGGTGCTCGGGAAGTCGTCGTTGATCTCTTCCATCTCCAGCACGATGTCATAGGGCACCTTGGCCTCGGCCAGCAGCACGTTCATGTGGCCGGGCAGGCGGCCGGCGACCGGGTGGATCGCGAAGCGCACCGTCTTGCCCTGGCCGCGCAACTTCTTCGTCAGTTCCGACACCGAACCCTGGGCCTGGGCCACGGCCATGCCGTAGCCGGGCACGATGATCACGCTGTCGGCATCCTGCACTGCCGAAGCCACGGCGGCTGCGTCGGCCTCGATCATCTCGCCGTCGACCGCCTCGCTCGCGGTGGTTTCACCGCCCCAGCCGCCGAGGATCACCGAGATGAACGAGCGGTTCATGCCCTTGCACATGATGTAGGACAGGATCGCACCCGAAGAACCCACCAGCGCGCCGGTCACGATCAGCAGGTCGTTGCCCAGCGTGAATCCAATCGCCGCGGCCGCCCAGCCCGAGTAGGAGTTCAGCATCGACACCACCACCGGCATGTCGGCGCCGCCGATCGCGAGAATCAGGTGGCAACCGATGGCGCCGGCGATCACGGCGACCAGCAGCATGGTCCACAGCCCGGCGCCACCCAGGTACAGGTACCCGAGCGCAAAACAGCTCACCAGCGCGACCAGGTTCAGCGCGTGCCGGCCGGGCAGGGTGAGGGCTGCTGAGCTGAGTTTCCCGGCCAGCTTGCCGTAGGCGATGATCGAGCCGGTGAAGGTGATCGCGCCGATCAGGATGCCCAGGAACAGCTCGACCTTGAGGATGCTCAGCTCGACCGGTGTCTTCTTGGCGATGGTTGCGGCGAAGCCGGCCAGTTCGCCGGCGGTGCCGGCAGACTTGGCGGCCAGCGCGCGGACCATCTCGAGATGGGCGTTGATGCCGATGAGCACCGCCGCCAGGCCGACCAGGCTGTGGAAGCCGGCCACCAGTTCGGGCATCTGCGTCATCTGTACGCGCTTGGCGACGATCCAGCCGCCGATGCCGCCGGCGACGATCATCAGGCCGATCAGGATGTACTGGCCGACCCCGGCCGAGTTGCCGGTCGCGGCGATGGTGGCGGCCACCGCCAGCGCCATGCCGACGATGCCGTACCAGATCGCGCGCTTGGCCTTTTCCTGGTTCGACAAGCCGCCCAGGGCGAGGATGAACAACACGGCCGCCACCACATAGGCGGCGCCGATCAGTCCTTCGGAAATCAGACTCGGGTTCATCGTTGTCTCCTCAGGAACGCTGGAACATGGCGAGCATGCGACGGGTTACCAGGAAGCCGCCGAAGATATTCACCGAAGCCATCAGCACCGAGGCCGCGGCCAGCAGCATCACCAGGAAACTCCCGGAAATGATCTGCAGCAGAGCGCCGACGATGATGATCGACGAGATCGCGTTGGTGATCGCCATCAGCGGTGTGTGCAGCGAGTGCGCAACACCCCAGATGACGTGGAAGCCGACGAACACCGCCAGCACGAACACGATGAAGTGCTGCATGAAGCTCGGCGGCGCGACGGTGCCGAGCGCGAGGATCAGCAGGCTGCCGATGCCCAGCATCAGGCCGGTGCGGTTCAGCGATTTCTTCAGTTCGGCCGCCTCGCGCGCCGCTTTCTGCTCCGAGGTCTCTTCCGGCGCTTTCTTCTTTGGTGCCGCGGCGGCAATCGCCTTGACCTTGGGCGGTGGCGGCGGCCAGGTGATCTCGCCTTCATGCGTGACCAGCGCGCCGCGGATCACGTCGTCGTCCATGTTGACGACCGGCGCGCCGTCCTTGTCCGGCGTCAGGTCGTCGAGCATGTGTCGGACGTTGGTCGCATAGAGGTTCGACGACTGGGTCGCCATGCGACTGGGGAAATCGGTGTAGCCGATGATGGTGACATCGTTGTCGGTGACGATCTTCTCGTCCGCCCGGGTCAGCGTGCAGTTGCCGCCGCGCTCGGCGGCCAGATCGACGATCACCGAGCCGGGCTTCATCGCCTGCACCATGTCCTCGGTCCAAAGTTCCGGCGCTGGGCGGTTCGGAATCAGCGCGGTGGTGATGACGATATCGACCTCCGGTGCCAGCTCGCGGAACTTTTCCAGCTGCTTTTCGCGAAACTCCGGGCTCGATGGCGCGGCATAGCCGCCGGTCTCGGCACCGTCGGTCTGGGCCTCCTCGAAGTCGAGAAATACGAACTCCGCGCCCATCGATTCGATCTGCTCGGCGACCTCGGGGCGCACATCAAAGGCCATCGTGATGGCACCGAGCGCGACCGAGGTGCCGATCGCCGCCAGACCGGCCACACCCGCGCCGACGACCAGCACCTTCGCCGGCGGTACCTTGCCGGCCGCGGTCATCTGACCCATGAAGAAGCGGCCGAAGTTGTTGCCGGCCTCGATCACCGCGCGGTAGCCGGCGATGTTGGCCATCGACGACAGCGCGTCCATCTTCTGCGCCCGGCTGATGCGCGGCACCATGTCCATCGCCAGCACGGTCATGTTCTTGGCCTTCATCTGTTCCAGCAGCGCCTCGCTGGACGCCGGCCAGATGAAGCTGATCAGGATCTTGCCGTCCGGGGCTGCCTCCACCTCTTCGCTCGAAGGCTCTCGGACCTTGACGATGACATCGGCGCTGTTCCACAGCTCACGGGCTGAGGCCACGACCTCGACACCGGCGGCTCGGTACGCCTCGTCGGTGATCGAGGCGGCTTCGCCGGCCCCGGATTCGACCATGCATTCGTAGCCGAGCTTCTGCAGTCGGCCCGCGCTCTCCGGTGTCATCGCAACCCGCGCTTCGCCCGGTGCGGTCTCTTTCGGTGCGCCTATCCTCATTTGCTTGCTCCTGGCGTTGTTCTTGTCGTCCCTCGCGCGCATTGCGCAGGTCTTGAGTGTAGCGGCAAACGCGCTACGCGTCGGGCTCCCGTACCGCGTCCTGATTGTCGTTGTCGTCCGGCTGGGGATGAGATCCCGCAGTCAGTGATTGCCGGGGGACATGCCGGCGGTGTCAGGTGCGCGGCGTGCGCAGGGCCTGGTCGAGCGCGGCCAGGCGCTCGGGGTTGCCGATGTCGGCCCAGTGACCGCGGTAGTGTTCGCCCGAGACGCGTCCGTCCGCGATTGCCGTTTCCAGCACCGGCCGCAACGGCCGCACGCCCGGCGCATAGCCGTCGAACAGCGTCGGGCGCAATACCGCGATGCCGCTGTAGGTCAGCCGGTTTGGACCGGCCAACTCGACATGCTTGCCGGTCAGCGCGAAGTCGCCCTCGGGATGGTGTTCCGGATTGTCGACCAGCACCAGATGGGCATCGATGCCCGGTTTCGGTGCGGCCAGTTGTGTGAACGGGTAATCGCACCACAGGTCACTGTTGGCCACCACGAACGGCGCCTGGCCGAGCAGCGGCAGGGCGTGAATGATGCCACCGGCGGTCTCCAGCGCGCCGGGCGGCTCGCGCGAATATTCGATCGTGACACCGAGCCGGCCGCCGTCGCCCAGAGCCTGCTCGATCTGGTCACCGAGCCAGCCGAGGTTGATGATCAGTTGGTCGATGCCGGCCGCAGCCAGTCGATCGATCAGGTGCTCGATCAGTGGCCGCCCGCCGGCTTCCAGCAGCGGCTTGGGCGTGCTGTCGGTCAGCGGCCGCATGCGCGCGCCACGGCCGGCGGCCAGGATCATCGCGCGCATGGACAGACGCAATCCGCGCTTCAGGCGGCCTGCTCGACCTCGCGCATCGGTCCGTTGAGCAGCGCCTCGCGCGTGGCCTCGACGATCAGGTCGACCTCGGCCGAGGTGATGTCGAACGGAGGCGTGTAGCGCAGCGAATTGATGCCGCCGTGGATGACGTTGATGCCGTTGCGGCGCAGGTATTCCTCGATCGAGTCGGCCCCGTAGGCCTTGTAGCGCGCGCCATCCAGTTCGACCGAGAACAGCAGCCCGGTGCCCTGCACGGCGGTGATGCGGCCATCCAGTTCATTTTTCAGCGCATGGAATTTTTCGACGAACTCTTCGCCGCGCGCGACGATGTTGCGGCGCAGGTCCGGAGTGATCTGCTGCAGCACGGTGGTGGCGACATCGAGCGCGCGCGGATTGGCGGTCATGGTGTTGCCGTACACGCCGGTGCGGTAAAGCGCGGCGGCCCGTTCGCTCATGCCCAGCACCGACAGCGGGTACTGACCGGCATTGAGCGCCTTGGACCAGGTTTCCAGGTCGGGTGCCGGCAGCTCGGAAAAGCCGGGGTAATCGGCCAGCGACAGCACGCCCTGGGCGCGCAAGCCGGCCTGAATGGAGTCGACCAGCAGCAAGGTGCCGTGAGCGTGTGCCACTTCCAGCGCGCGCGCGTAGAAGGCCGGTTCCAGCGCAGCACCCGGGTTGCCTTCGCCCATCACCGGTTCCATGAACACGGCCTCGAAGAACACACCATTGGCCTCGGCCTGTGCAAACGCTTGTTCCAGCGCGCCGATGTCGTTGGGCGCGACGGTCACGAGGCTGTCGTCGTCGCGGAACGAGGCCAGGTGGCGGCGGTAGGCATCACGCGTGGAATGCGAGTAGCGCGCCGGGCGGTCGGTACGGCCGTGGAAACCGCCGGTCAGCGAAAGCCGCCGGATCGTAGCCCCGGCGTGACGGCCGCCCGGATCGGTCATCTGGCGGGCATTGATGTCGGCGATGCGGCCGGCCACGGTAACGGCCTCGGAACCGGAGTTCATGCACAGAAAACGCGCAAACGGGCAGCCGTCGGCGCGGTTGCGGCCGAGTTCGGCCTTGAGCGCTTCGATAAAGCGCAGATGGCTGAAACTCGGCGTCATGATGTTGGCCATGACGTGGCTGTGGTTCATCGCCGCCAGCACCGCAGCGGGCGCATGGCCCAGTCCGAGCATGCCGTAGCCGCCCGAATCGTGCAGCACCGCGCCCTTGCTGGTGATGATCCATGGCCCGGCCGCGGCCAGCGCGACATAGGGGTTGACTGCATCGCTGGCGTAGAAATTGACAAAATCGGCCTGCAGTCGGGCCTGCTGCGCGGATTCGTCGGCGGCCCACAGGTCCGGCCAGGCTGATTTCCAGCATTCGGCTGCTCCGAGCGCCCGGTCTACGGCCTGTTCCAGACGCGGGTCCTGCGCGGCGAAGCGCTTGACCACCGCATCCGGCAGGCCGGTCGTTTCCGGCTGCCCGCCGGTGCGCAGGGATTGTAGTTTTTCGAGTGCTGCCATGGACGCGTTGCTCCTGTTCGATCACGGCAACCGGCCCGCGGGTGCGGGCCGGTCGGTTTCATCTGCAACCGATTCTAGCAGCGCCGGGCGACCACGGCCGCCCCGCACGCGGTCATGAGCTTAATCTTCGCCGGCGAAGAAGCCCAGCAGGTGCAGCAGGCTGGTGAACAGGTTGTAGATCGACACGAACAGCGTCACTGTGGCCATGATGTAGTTGCGCTCACCACCGCGCACGATCTGCTGGGTCTGGAACACGATCAGCCCGCACATCAGCACCGCGAAGATGGCCGAGACGGCCAGGCCCAACATCGGCATGTTGAAGAAGATCGCGCCGAGACCCGCCAGGAAGGCGACCAGGATGCCGGCGAACAGGAACGAGCCGAGGAAGCTGAAGTCGCGCTTGGTCGTGACGGCGAACGCCGACAGCGCGAAAAACGCCACGCCGGTCGCGCCCATTGCCGAGACCACCAGCTGGTGACCGTTCGAGAACACCGTCAGGTACATATTTATGATCGGCCCGAGGGTCAGCCCCATGAAGCCGGTCAGCGCAAACACGCTCACCAGGCCCCAGGCCGAGTTGCGCAGCGCCATGGTCAGAAACAGCAGGCCGAAGTAGCCGACCAGCGTGATCATCAGGCCCGGATGCGGCCAGTTGTTGGCCATCGACAGCAGCGCCGTGCCGGCCGAGAACAGCAGCGTCAGCGCCAGCAGGTTCCACGTATTCCGGAGTACGCGCCGGGCATCGTCGTCGATCGCCGCGGTGGCGGTCGTATGGGCAGTCGTGGCACGCAGATCTTGCATGGGTCACCTCAATCGAGTGGTTGAATGGTTTTCATTTCCAGTGTACACAGACCGCGTGCACGACCTGAAAGTTTCGGCCGAACGCTTTGCCTGAGTGCTTTGAATGGCAGTCGGAATCAGCCCGAGTGGGCCTGCAGGCGCGCGAGCAGGTTGGCCGCGTCGATCGGCCGGTCGAGCAGGTAGCCCTGGCCATATTCGCAGCCCATCGCCAACAGCGTGTCCTTCTGGGCCCGGGTCTCGATGCCTTCAGCGACCACGTCGATGCCGAGCATGTCGGCCAGACCGACAACGAACCGGCAGATCGATTCGCCCTGCGGGTTGTGACCGATCTGGGCAACAAACGACAGGTCCATTTTCAGCCGGTCCACGGGCATGGCGTTGAGGTAGGCCAGCGACGAATAGCCGGTGCCAAAATCATCCATGCTCAGGCGCACACCCAGTTGCTTGAGCTCATTCATGATCCGGATCGCGGAGTCCGGGTCCTGCATCGCGGTGCGCTCGGTAATCTCGATTTCCAGCCATGGCGCGGCGATCCGGTGGCGCTCGAGCGCGGCGGCCATGGATTCAACGACTGCCGGTTCATGGAATTCGCGTGCCGACATGTTGACTGCGATCACGTAGTCGCCCGGCACGGCATCCTGCCACTGCCGCCGCTGCTCCAGCGCATGCTCCAGCACCCACTGACCGATCTGCACAATGCGACCGCTCTGCTCGGCAATCGGAATGAATTCGCCTGGCGAGATCGGACCGAGTTCCGGATGCTGCCAGCGCAGCAGCGCCTCGCAGCCATGCAGCCGACCATTGGCCAGGTTGTAGCAGGGTAGATAGCGCAGTTCGAATTCGTCGTTGTCCAGCGCCCGGTCGAGGCCGATCTCGATGTCCATGCGGCGGCGCGAGCGTTCAGCCATTTGCGGGTTGAAAAAGCGCAGCGCATTGCGGCCGGCGTGTTTGGCCTGGTACATGGCAGTGTCGGCGGCGCGCAGCAGATCGTCGAACTGCCCCCCATCTTCGGGAAACATCGCGATGCCGATCGATCCGGATACGCTGACCCTGCGGGTACCGAGATCGACCGGTCTGGTCAATCGTTTCAGCAGGCTTTGCAGGCGCTTTGGTGCGTTCTCACCGTGAATACCCGGTAACAGCAGCACGAATTCGTCACCGCCGATGCGGCCAACGGTGTCGTTGTCGCGCAACTCCTTGCGCAGGCGGGCGGCGATCTCGACCAGCAGGCGATCACCCTGCCGGTGTCCGAAGGCATCGTTGACCTGCTTGAATTCATCGAGATCGAGAAAGCACAGCGCAAACGGTTCCGGGTGGCGGTCAGCCTGGGCGATCAACTGGCGGGCGCGATCGCGAATCAGCTCGCGGTTGGGCAGGCCGGTCAGGGGGTCGAAAAAGGCCAGATTGTGGATATGCTCCTCGTCGCGCTTGCGTTCGGTAATGTCGCGCGAGATGCTGACATAGTTGCAGAGCTCGCCGCGGCTGTCGAGGATGCGGCTGATCCGCAACCACTGCGGATAGATTTCGCCGTGTTTGCGGCGGTTCCAGACTTCCCCTTCCCAGACGCCACGACTGGCCAGAGTCTCGAACATCTCGCGATAGAAGTCCGCATCATGGCGGCCGGACTGGAGCAGGGCCGGCGTCTGGCCCAGTACCTCGTCCTCGGTGTAGCCGGTGGTTTCGGTGAAGCAGCGATTGACCATGATGATCCGCTGCCGGGCATCGGTGACGATGATCGCCTCATTGCCCGTCTCGAAGATATGCGCGGCCAGGTCAAGACGTGCATTCATCGCCTTGACGGCCGTCACCTCGGTCGAGACCCCGCCGACGGCAAAGATGCTGCCATGCTGATCCAGCATCGGGAATTTCTGACTGATGAAATGGCGCGAATTACCTTCATTGTCCACCAGCGACTCTTCGAGCAGCAGCGGCTTGCGCGTGCGCATGACTTTGAGATCGTGTTTCAGATACTGCGCCTCGCTGGCTGCCGGGACCAGCTCGGTACGCTTTCGGCCGATCGGATCGCCGTCGATGTTGAGCAGCGAGCGCGTAACCGGGTTGGCCAGCAGCAGCCGCTCGTCGGTATCAAAGGCGTAGATCGCCGATTCGCTGTGATGCAGAATGGAATCGAGTAGCTGGCTCTGCCGCTCGCGCTCGAGCGTGTCGCTGATGTCGCGGCACAGCAGCAGGTAATGACGGTCGAGGTGGTAGCCGGAGCGCAATGCCGTGACCTGGACCTCGACCGGCAGCGGATCCGCGTCCGGCCGTGCCATCCAGGCGTGCCCCAGCACGCGGCTTTCGCCCTCATTGAGGGCCCGTACCAGCCTGCTGAATTCTTCGAAGGCCGCGCCGCTGAACAGGCGCAGCACCGAATGCTGGCGGATGCGGGTGGTGTTGCCGAAGCCCAGTGCTTCGACGGCCGCGCGGTTGGCATCCTGGACCAGGCCGTTGGTGTCGGTCACCAGTGCCGGCGCGGTCAAGGCATCGAACAGCATCTGGTAGCGCAGCTTGCCAGCCTCGGCGATGCGCTGGGTGCTCTTGAGTTCTTCGTTCTGCAGTTCCAGCTCGGCCTGGTGCAGCTTCAGCTCCTCCAGGGCGTGCTCGTAGTCCGATACCGGCGGCGCTTGAACGTCCAGCATGCCCTCGCGCAGGGCCTGATGGGCACGTGCGCGCAGCGGGTCGTTGTGGTCCGGGTTCACGACTCGTTCCCGTCGCCGTCATGGTCGTGGTACCAACTGCTGATGTTGATGTGGCTGACCACGGCGGCGAACTCGAAGCCCTGCACGGCTGCAACATTCATTGCGAACCAGCGCTTCTCGAGCGGCGAATGGCAGGGGTACTGCATGCTGAAGGCCGGTGTCGAGCCCTCCAGCACTGCCTTGATGCCGAAGCGTGCCCGCTCGGCCGAAAGGTCATTTCCGCCGTTGGCTGCGTAGCAGGCCTCCAGGTAGTTGCTGCCGATTCCGCTGTGGCGCATGTCGGGATCGCCGTTGGCGCGCGCAAAGCGCTTCCAGGCGGCGTTGATCAGCGCGATGCGACCGTCGGGTTCGAGTACCGCGATGTGTTCGGGCAGGGCATCGATAATGGCCTGCAGCCGCTGGCGATCACGGAACGCGCTGATGTCGACGAAGGTCGCCACCGCGCCGCGGTGGTTGGTCGAGGCGATCCGGTAGGGCAGCAGCCGGGCCAGGTAGAGCTGACCATCGGGCGCCAGTGCCTGCTTCTCCGACATGCGTTCGGAGCCGATGGTGAGGCGCAGGTCTTCGATCAGTGACGGGTACTTGAGTACGTGTGCGATTTCGTCCAGCGGCCGGCCGAGGTCGCTGTCACGCAGCTTGAAGATGCTGACCGCGTCCGGGCTGAAGCGGGTGAGGTTGAGTTCCTCGTCGACAAAGATCGTGGCCACGCCAACCGCCTTGGCCATGCTGTCGAGGTCGGCGTTGAGGCGGTTGAGGATGGCGACCTTTTCCTGGTACTCGGCATTGACCGTGTTGAGTTCTTCGTTGACCGACTGCAACTCCTCGTTGGAACTTTGCAGTTCCTCGTTCGAGGCCATCAGCTCCTCGTTGGTCGCCTGCAGTTCCTCGTTCGAGGTCTCGAGCTCTTCGATGGTGGCCTGCAGGCTTTCGCGGGTCGCACCGAGTTCGCGTTCCAGGATTTCGATGCGCGCCTGGGTTTCAGCGTCCACATCCACCGGTATCGGCTCGCCCCCGATGCTGTCTGCCGGCATTTCCTCGAAGCTCAGCAGCAGCAATTGTTCATCGGCGCGCGGCGCCAGCGGCCGGACGTCCAGTCGCACCCGGCGGCTTGAACCGTCCTCGAGCTTGACGGTGTTGACGTCCGAGACCATGCGCTCGCGTTCCTTGCCGGCCTTGTACAGCAGCGCCGAGGCGACCGGCACGATGCTCTCGGGCAGGATGCGCCCGAGATCCAGCGTGGCCGAGCCCTCGCGCACCCGGAAGTAGGGCTGGACCTTGCCGAACAGGTGCACGACGTGATGCTCGCTGTTGACCAGCATCGACGGCGGCACGTACTCGTTGAGCATCAGGCTCATCGCTTCTTCGATCACCCGGCCGTCTTCGCTCGGGCGCGCCGGCAGGTTGCGTGCAACCGTGCGCGAGTGCTCGCTGCGTGCGCGCAGCGCGATTCCCGAGGCGCTGAAATCGGGGGCATCGCCGATGCCGGTGCGGCGGAAGATCTTCTGTCGACTCTCGATGGTGGCGAAGCCGCGCGCCTGGCCGGATAGCGACTCGCTGCTGCCCAGGAACAGGAAGCCCTCCGGCTCGATCGCGTACTGCATGCGCTGGATCGCGCGCTTCTGTGCTTCGGGCGTAAAGTAGATCAGGGTGTTGCGACAGCTGACCAGACCCATGCGCGTAAACGGCGGGTCGGCCAGCAAGTTGTGGCGGGCGAACACGATGCATTGGCGCAGTTCCGACTTGACCTGGTAGCGACCACCTGCGCGGGTGAAGAAGCGCTCGATCCGTTCGGGTGTAAGTTCGGCGGCCGCCGACTCGGGGTAGTGGCCGGCTGCGGCGAAGTCGATATTCTGCTGGTTGACGTCGGTGGCGAAGATCTTCAGGTTAGGCCAGCGTCGACCGCGCTCGAATTCCTCCAGAAACAGCATCGCAATCGAATAGGCCTCCTCACCGGTGGAACAGCCGGCCACCCAGACCCGGATGTCCTTGCCGGCACTGCCATCGCGCACCAGCGGCCGCACAACCTCCCGGGCCAGGACCTCGAAGGCGTCGGAGTCGCGAAAGAAGCTGGTCACCGGAATCAGCAGTTCGCGCCGCAGTGTGGCCAGCTCGTCGCGATCGTTTTCCAGCAGGTGCAGGTAGCCATCGAAACTGCCGGCGTGGCGGACCTGCATGCGGCGCTCGATACGTCGGTTCAGCGTTGCCGGCTTGTAGTCACGAAAGTTGATTCCGCTGGCGTTGAGCAGCAGGTCGAGAATGCCGTCGCGCGCATCTTCCGGCGACAGCGGACGGCGTTGTTCGGAGGTTTGAGGCTGTTGCTCCTCCGGCAACGGCAGGTTGTGGATGTGCGACATCACGCGCGCGGCCAACTGATCGGCAGGCAGGATGGCGTCGACCAGGCCAGTGGCGATGACGCTGGACGGCATGCCGTCGAATTTGGCGTCACGCGGGTCCTGGGCGAGCAGAAAGCCGCCGGCAGCGTTGACCTCGGCGGCGCCGCGGGTGCCGTCGGAACCGGTGCCCGACAGGATGCAGGCCACGCAGCGGCTGCCGCGCTCGTCGGCCAGCGAGTTCAGGAAGATGTCGATCGGCAGCGTAAGCAGGTGCGGGCTCTTGGGCGAGAGCAGGAAGCGGCTTTCGTGGATGCGCATGATGGTGCCGGCCGGGATCAGGAACACGTGGTTGGCTTCGACCTCCAGGCCGTCGCTGACCATCTTGACCGGCATCCGGGTGTGTCGCCCGAGCAGGTCGTGCATCATGCTCTTGTGGTCCGGCGACAGATGCTGGATGACGACGAAGGCCGCGCCGCTGTCGGCCGGACAACTGTCAAAGAAGCGCTCCAGTGCCTCCAGTCCACCGGCCGAGGCGCCGACCGTGACGATGAAGCCATCGAAGCCCGTGCTTGGCTCGGCGCTTGCCGGCGGGTCGTTATCGTGATCCGGATTTTCGGCGTCGAGGATTTCGCTTTTATTTGTGATGTTTTCCTCGATTTCAGCCGCGTTTTCTGCGGTAAATTTTACTTGCTGATCATGTTCTTGCATTGCCAAAGACGCCCGCTTCAATTGCTCTAATTTAGGATTGAATTATGGGGCAAATCGGCAGCGATGCATTGACTTTCTGGCGGCGATGAATTGACTTGGATCATGGAAATGAAAAACGAAAAAGGAGTGAAAAAGTGGTCAGCCCGCGCTGGCGCGTTTCCTCCAGCCGGCCAGCAGCCCGGCCAGCGGCGCCAGTTCAGGGTTTCTGGAACAGGCGTGATCGAGATAGGCGAAAAAGCGCGGTGCGTCTTCCAGATAGTGCGGCTTGCCGTCGCGGTAACGGATGCGGGCGAAGATGCCGAGGACCTTGAGGTGTCGCTGTGCGCCGATCAGGTCGCAGGTGCGCCGCCACAAGTCAGCGTCGGTCGGGACAGGCAGACCGGCAGCCGGTGCGCGTTGCCGATAGATCTCCAGCCAGCCGTCGACGCGCTCGGCCGGCCAGGATAAGAAAGCGTCGCGGAACAGGCAGACCGGGTCGTAGCTGATCGGGCCGATGACCGCGTCCTGGAAATCGAGAATGCCGGGGTTCGGTTCGCAGTCCATCAGGTTGCGCGGCATGAAGTCGCGGTGGCAAAACACACGCGCCTGGTCGAGCGCCCAGCGGATCAGCAGCGCGCAGATGTGGTCCCAGGTATCGAGCTCGGCATCGGTTGGCTCGACCTGCCAGTGGCGAGCGAGGAACCAGTCCGGGAACAGGTCGAGCTCGCGCTTGAGCAGTGCGGCATCAAAGGCCGGCAGGTCGGTTGTGTCGGTGCGCTGCTGCATCCGGATCAGCGCGTCGATGGCGGCATCGAACAGGCGGTCGGCGTTGTCGGCGTCAAGCACGCGGTGCCAGGGTCGCTGCCCCAGATCGCTCAGCAGCAGGAAACCCTGCGCGCGCTCGGCGGCCACGATCTCGGGCACGTGCAGTCCGGCGCGCCGCAGTCGCTCGGCGATGTCGATGAAGGCGTCCAGCGACTCGCGCTCGGGCGGCGCGTCCATGACGATGCGACATTGCTCGCCCTGGCGGATACGAAAATACCGCCGGAAACTGGCATCCTGCGAGGCGGGCTCGAAGGTCTCCGGGCGCCAGCCAGTGCATGAGCATGCCCAGTCCAGCGCGGCTTGCGCGCGTTCGTCGAGATCCTCGGACAGAATGGCTGGGTTCATGATGGTCACGTGTGCGGTTTTTCGAGTGCGATGGGCAAGCTGCGTGTGCCGATTGCGGCAGTCGCGCCCCATGCTCATCATCGATCGGTTAAAATAAGACAAAATTGGTCTTGTTTTCCGGGTGCTGCCGTGCCCGGCCGGATGCGAGAATGCTGCGAATTTCCAAGCTTACCGATTACGCCACCGTGGTGCTGGCCGATATGGCCGGGCGCGACGGTGCCTGCTGTCCGGCCTCGGTGATCGCCGAGGATACGCGGCTGGAGGCGCCGACCGTGGCCAAGGTGCTCAAGATGCTGGCGCGCGCGGGTCTGATCGAGTCGGTGCGTGGCGTCAATGGCGGCTACCGGCTGATCGAGCGGCCCGAGCAGCTTTCGGTCGCCGCGATCATTCGTGCGATGGAAGGGCCGATTGCACTGACCGAATGCGGCCTGGAGCCTGGCCTGTGTGCGCGCGAGCACGATTGCGAGCTCAGAGGCAACTGGCAGCGCATCGGCGAGACCGTGGAACAGGCACTGGAACAACTGTCGCTGGCCGATCTGACCGCGCCGCGTCCGCCGTTGATCCGGCTGGTCGAGCGTCCGGTGCATACACCGCACCCCTAGCCCGGACTGCGCGGAGCAACCGGGACCCGCAGCAAGAATACGTTTTGAGGAACGATTGATGAGCCAGACGCAGCAACAGGTCGAACAACTGATCCAGGGTCGCTACAAGGCCGGCTTCTACACCGATATCGAGTCCGATACGGTCGACGCCGGGCTGGATGAAGAGGTCATCGCGATGATCTCGGCCAAGAAGAACGAGCCGGCCTGGATGCTGGAATGGCGGCTGAAGGCCTTTCATCACTGGCAGAAGATGGCCACCCCCGACTGGGCCAAGCTTAAGGTGCCGGGGATCGACTACCAGGGCATTCATTACTACGCCGCGCCGAAACAGAAGGACCGGCCCAAGAGCCTCGACGAGGTCGACCCGAAGCTGCTCGAGACCTTCGACAAGCTCGGCGTGCCGCTGCACGAGCGCGCCCGGCTGGCCGGTGTTGCGGTCGACGCGGTGTTCGATTCGGTGTCGGTCGGCACCACGTTCCAGAAGGAACTCAAAGAGGCCGGCGTGATCTTCTGCTCGTTCTCCGAGGCGGTGCAGGAGCATCCTGAGCTGGTGCGCGAGTACCTGGGTTCGGTCGTGCCGTATACCGACAACTACTTCGCCTGCCTGAACTCGGCGGTGTTCTCCGACGGCTCGTTCGTCTACATTCCCGAGAACACGCGTTGCCCGATGGAGTTGTCGACGTATTTCCGCATCAATGCGCGCGATACCGGTCAGTTCGAACGCACGTTGATCATCGCCGAACCGGGCGCCGAAGTCAGCTACCTTGAAGGTTGCACGGCGCCGATGCGCGACGAAAACCAGTTGCACGCCGCGGTGGTCGAGCTGGTTGCGCGCAAGTCGGCGAAGATCAAGTATTCGACGGTGCAGAACTGGTATCCGGGCGACGAGAACGGCGTCGGCGGCATCTACAACTTCGTGACCAAGCGCGGCGACTGCCGTGAAGACGACGCGCGTATCTCCTGGACCCAGGTCGAGACCGGCTCGGCGATTACCTGGAAATACCCATCGTGCATTCTTCGCGGTGACCGTTCGTCCGGTGAGTTCTATTCGGTTGCGCTGACACATAACCATCAGCAGGCCGACACCGGCACCAAGATGATCCACCTGGGCAAGAACACCACCAGCAAGATCATCTCCAAGGGCATCTCGGCCGGCAAAAGCTCGAACAGCTACCGCGGCCTGGTGCGGGTGGCGAAGAAGGCCGAAGGCGCGCGTAACTATACCCAGTGTGATTCCTTGCTGATCGGCAAGACCTGCGGCGCGCACACCTTTCCATACATCGAGTCGGCAAACCGCAGTGCCAAGATCGAACACGAGGCCACCACCTCACGCATCGGTGAAGACCAGTTGTTCTACTGCCGCGCCCGCGGTCTGGAAGAAGAAGAAGCCGTGGCCCTGATTGTCGATGGCTTCTGCAAGGAAGTGTTCAAGGAACTGCCGATGGAATTTGCCGTCGAGGCCAAGGCCTTGCTGGAGATCTCGCTTGAAGGCGCGGTGGGTTAATTGGTTTTTTGGAACCGCAAATGAACGCAAATGAACGCAAATGTTTCAAGCCATTTTGGCTGAAATGGCGTTGTCGATTGGTTCGGTTTGTCTGGCCGACCTGCGTTACCGGAAACACAAGGGTTTCATTCGCGTTCATTCGCGTTCATTTTCGGACTGAATAAAAAAGGTTTTGAAATGTTGAAGATCGAGAATCTGCACGTCGCCGTCGGCGGCGAGGAAATTATCAAGGGGCTGGACCTTTCGGTTGGCGCGGGTGAGATGCACGCGATCATGGGGCCGAACGGGTCGGGCAAGTCGACGCTGGGCTATGCGCTGTCGGGTCGGGAAGGCTACGAGGTGACCGAAGGCTCGGTGACTTTCGACGGTGTTGACCTGCTCGAGCTTGAAATCGAGCAGCGCGCGGCCGCGGGCCTGTTTCTGGCACTGCAATACCCGGTCGAGATTCCCGGTGTCAACAACGCCTACTTCCTGCGTGCCGCGCTCAACGCCCAGCGCAAGGCGCGTGGCGAGGACGAAGTTGATTCGATGTCGTTTCTGAAAAGCGTGCGCGAGCAGTTGAAGCTTTTGAAGATGGACGAAGCATTGCTCAAGCGCGCGGTCAACGAAGGGTTCTCGGGCGGTGAGAAGAAGCGCAACGAGATCGTTCAGCTGGCCGTATTGCAGCCCAAGCTCGCGATTCTCGACGAGACCGACTCGGGGCTCGATATCGACGCGCTCAAGCTGGTCGCCGAGGGCGTGAACCGCTTGCGCGATGAGCAGCGTTCGTTCATCGTCATCACCCATTACCAGCGCCTGCTCGATTACATCAAGCCCGATTTCGTGCACGTGCTGTCGGACGGGCGCATCGTCGAGTCCGGCGATCGCTCGCTGGCCGAGCGGCTGGAGCGCGAAGGCTATGCGTTCCTCGATGAAGCCGAGGCCTGAGATTGCCATGGGATCGTTGAACGAAAAACTGCTTGCACCATCGGTGGAAACCGGTGACGGCTTCGATGCGCTGCGACGGCAAGCATTGAAGGTGCTGATGCAGCACGGCTTTCCGCACCGCAAGGTCGAGAACTGGAAGTACACGCCGCTGTCGCTGCTGGAAAAGCGCGCCTTTGCGCAGGCCGATGCGCCGCAAGCGTCGTGGCCGGCGGCCGAGGTGCCGGCGTTTGCCGGTGGCTTGATTCATCTCCACGATGGCCGACTTGATCCGGCGCGTTGCTGCCTGCCGGACGGGCTGCGACTGGAGCCATTGACGCCGGCGGATGTCGATACCGACGCGCTCGATCAAACCAGCTCGGCCGATGCCTTCGCCTGGCTGAATATCGCGCGCCTGGGGCAAGCCTGGCGGTTGACGGTCGAGGCCTCGATTGCCGATCCGATCTGGCTGGTCGAAACCTTCAGTGCGGCGTTTGCCGACGCGGTCCATCCGCATCTGGTTGTTGAACTGGCGCCGAATGTCGAGTTAACGCTGGTGCAATCGCAGACCGCCGACGGCGCCGGGCTGGTCAACGGCGTGCTCGAGATTGAGTTGGCCGAGGGTGCGCGCTTGCGCCACCTGATCGAGCGGGCAAGCGGCGAGACCGCACGCATTCAGCGCACGCGCGCCCGCATCGCCGGCCGGGCCGACTATCGGGCCTTTGTGCTCGACGGCGGCGGCGCACTGACCCGGCAGGAACTGATCCTCGAGCTTGAAGGTGCCGATGCCCACGGCGGTATCCACGGTGCGGCGTTGCTGCACGCGCGCTCGCTGGTTGATTACCACACTGCGATCAACCACCGGGTCGGCCCGTCGACCAGCGAGGAAGATTTCCGCATCCTCGCCGATGACGCCGCCACCGGCGTGTTCAATGGCCGCATCCTGATTGTGCCCGGTGCCGATGGTTCGGATTCGCGCATGAATACCGGCAACCTGCTGCTCAGCGACTCGGCGCGCATCAATACCAAGCCCGAACTGGAAATCCACGCCGAGGAAGTGTCGGCCAGCCACGGCGCGACCATCGGCCAGCTCGACGATACGGCGCGCTTCTACCTGCGCTCGCGCGGACTGAGTGACACCCAGGCGATTGCATTGCTGAAATACGGCTTTGCCGCGGCGGCCTTCGACGGGTTTGCCGACGGACCGCTTGGCGATTGGTTGATCGCACGCCTCAAGCAGCATCTCGGGGACGACGCGTGAGTGCGCTGGCCTCGCAAGCAAGCGCGCCGGAACTCGACGTGCGCGCGCTGCGCAAAGAGTTTCCGATCCTCAAGCGCGAAGTCCACGGCAAGCCGCTGGTCTACCTCGACTCGGCCGCCAGCGCCCAGCGTCCGCAATGCGTGATCGACGCGGTCACCGGCTTCTACCGCGATTACAACGCCAACGTGCATCGTGGTGTGCACCAGCTCAGCGTCGAGGCTTCGGAGCGCTTCGAGCAGGCGCGCAGCAGTGCGCGCGGTTGGATCAACGCCGCCAGCGAGCGCGAAATCATTTTTACCCGCGGGGCGACCGAGGCGATCAACCTGGTCGCCCAGGCCTGGGCACGGCCGCGCCTGCAGCCGGGCGACGAGATCATCGTCTCGATGATGGAGCATCACTCCAACATCGTGCCCTGGCAGCTGGTGTGCGAGCAGACCGGAGCGGTGCTCAAGCCGGCGCCGATCGATGAGCACGGCCAGTTGCTGCTCGACGAACTCGAAGCGCTGATTACCGAGCGCACCCGGCTGATCGGCCTGGTCCATGTCTCGAATGCGCTCGGCACGGTCAATCCGGTCGAGCAGGTCTGCCGGATGGCGCGCGAGCGCGGCATCGTGACCCTGATCGACGGCTGCCAGGCGCTGCCGCATGTCGATGTCGACGTGCACAAGCTCGGCTGCGACTTCTACGCCTTCTCGGCCCACAAGATGTACGGCCCGACCGGCATCGGCGTGCTGTACGGACGCGAGGCGCTGCTCGAGGCGATGCCGCCGTGGCAGGGCGGCGGCGAGATGATCCTGCGCGTGAGCTTCGAGGGCACGACCTTCAACGAGTTGCCGCACAAGTTCGAAGCCGGCACGCCCAATATCGCCGGTGCAATTGGCATGGGCGCGGCCTTCGGCTTTCTCGAACGCGTCGGCATTGCGGCCATTGCCGCGCACGAGCAGCGCCTGTTGGCCTATGCCAGCGAGCGCATGCAGGCGATTCCGGGCTTGCGCATCATTGGCACCGCGGCCGACAAGGGGCCGGTGGTGTCGTTCACGCTCGAGGGCGCGCACGCTAACGACATCGGCACCATCGTCGATCACTTCGGCGTCGCCCTGCGCACCGGCCACCACTGCACCATGCCGGTGATGCAGTTCTTCGGCGTGCCGGCCACCGCGCGCGTCTCGTTTGGCTGCTACAACACCACCGACGAGATCGACGTGTTCCTGGCCGCGCTGGCGCGCGCGCGCGAAATGCTGGCCTGAGGCTAAGATCGCCCGTGCGCGGGGCGTACAATCCGTCGTTACACCCGCACGGATGATTGCCATGCGCAAGTTCCTGATTTTCTTCGCCGCTGTTCTGGTTCTCCTGATCGGGGTCTGGGGCACTCTGGTCATTTATCTTGACGAGGCGAAGCTCAAGCAGATCGCGATCGAGCAGGTGCGCGCGCAGACCGGGCGCACGCTGGCGATCAACGGCCCGCTGGAGTTGAAATTCCTGCCCAATCTGTCGCTGCGCGCGCTTGACGTGTCGTTGTCGGGCCCGGAAGATTTCATTGGGCCCAACCTGTTCGAGGCCGACGAGTTCCGGATGTCGCTGAAGCTCTGGCCGCTGCTGCGCGGTGAGATCGAAACCGGCGACATTTCGCTGGACAACGCGCGCCTGGTGCTGCATACCGACGCCAGCGGGCGCAGTTCGCTCGATGGCCTGGCCGGCACTGGCGCGGATTCGGCGGCCACCGATGACACTTCGACGGGTGCTCCGGCGCTGTCGACCGGACGCATCCGGCTGACCGGCTCGACCGTGACCATGAGCGATGCGGCGGTCGACAGCCGCGAGGTGTTCGTGGTCCAGCGGCTGCAGGTCGATGGCTTCGCATTCGACAAGCCGGTGCCGTTCGAATTCGAAGGCGCGATCGGCGAGCCGGCGATGATCGACGACATTATCGTCAAGGGTACGCTGACGGTGCCGCTGGCCGGCGGAGCGATCCGGGTCACCGAGCTCGGACTGACCGCGGTGGCGGCCGGCCTGCCGCTGGGCCTGACCGGTCGTGCCGTGCTCGATCCGGGTCCGCCGCTGGTGGCGCGCTTCGAAGAAGGCGAGCTGAACCTGAATGGCAAGCCCTACCGCGCCACCCTCAATTACCGCGAGGTCGGCGACCGGCCCAGGGTCGAAGCGACGCTGATTGGCGACTACCTCAACGCCGATGCACTGCTGGCGGTGATGCCCGAGGCCGAAGCACCGGTCGCCGAGGCCGATGTCGATACGGCCTCGCCGATGCTGCTGTTGCGCGAGTTCGATGTCGATGCGCGCCTGGAACTGGCCAACCTGGTGCTGGCAGGTCTGGACCTGCGCGAGGTGCGCGCACGGCTGTCGTCCGATGCCGGCGTGGTGCGCATCGATCCGCTGTCGGGCCGGCTGGAGGGCGGGCGGCTGGATGCCGTGGCCATGGCTGATCTGAACATGAGCCCGCCGCTGGTCCAGTTCGACCCGGTGTTCGAGCTTGAAAGCCTCAGCCAGGCGCTCGCGCCCTGGGGTTTCGGCAGCTTCCTGACCGGTGCCGGTATCCTCGAGCTGGGTGTCAGTGCGCGCGGGCTGGACCTCGATTCCATCCTCGCCACTCTCGATGGCCAGGGTCGCTATGCGTTGCGCGACGGCAGCATCCAGGGCATCAACTTCGATGGACTGGTCGGCGCCCTGCGCGAGCGCGACGTGCAGCAGGCTCTTTTGTCCGGGGTCGGCGGTGCCACGGCATTCAAGACCTTCGCCGGCGCGCTGGCGATCGAGCAGGGCCGCGTGCGGCTGCCGCAGATCAACCTGGTGACCGAGCGCATCGGCATCCGGGGCGATGTGGTGCTGACCCTTTCGGGCCTGAAACTCGACGGCGAACTGCGGCTCGACGACGCCCGTCTGGGGCGCGTTCCGGTCGCGCTGGGCGGCTCGCTGTACAAGCCTGAACTCACCCCTGATGTCGGCGAGGCGTTGAAGAAAGAGGCGGGGCGCCGGGTATTGGACTTTCTCAAGGACCGCAGCGGGTCCGGTGACGGCAAGAACTGATTCGGGCGCACGCTGATGATTGACGACGCGGCGGCACGCACGCGCCGGGCCTTGCTGGCAGGTCTCGGCGCCTACGGCCTGTGGGGTCTGGTGCCGCTGTTCTTCAAGCTGCTCGGCGCGGTCGGCGCCGGTGAAATCATCGCCCACCGAGTGGTCTGGTCGGTGCTGTTCCTGCTTGCGGTGCTGCTGCTGCGCCATGGCCGCGGTTTTTTCCGGCACGTCCGGATCACGCCGCGGGTGGCGGCTGCGCTGCTGGTCAGTGGCGCGCTGGTGGCGTTCAACTGGCTGGTGTTTGTCTACGCGATCAACACCGATCGTGTGCTTTCGACCAGTCTCGGTTACTACATCAACCCGTTGGTCAGTGTGCTGCTGGGCACCATCGTGCTGGGTGAGCGCATGATCGGCGCGCAGGTACTGGCGGTGCTGTTGGCGGCCGCCGGTACGCTGTGGCTGACCGTCGCCAGCGGTCAGCCACCGTGGTTATCGCTGGCGCTGGCGTTCAGCTTCGGCTTGTACGGACTGGTGCGCAAGCTGACCGATGTCGGGCCGATGGTCGGGCTGTTCTGGGAAACGCTGATGATGATGCCGGTCGCACTGGCCTGGCTGGTCTGGACCGGCCAATCGGGCGACTCGGCCTTCGGTGACAGTGTCTCGATCAGCCTGCTGCTGGCCGCCAGCGGTCTGGTGACCGTGGTGCCGCTGGTGCTGTTTGCAACCGCCGCGCGCGGACTGCCGCTGGTTACGGTCGGACTGATGCAATACATCGCGCCGTCGATTTCGTTCTGCCTGGCGGTATTCCTGTTCCGCGAGACCTTCACCTTCGACCATGGCGTCGCGTTCGTCTGCATCTGGACGGCGCTGGCGCTGTATTCGTGGGCCGGCTGGCAGCGCACCCGTCAGCTGCGCCGACTGGCACGCGCACAAGCCGCGCATTGACGACGCGCCCGGACGGTCATCCACCTACAATAGCGCGCATGGCAGCGACCCCCGAACAACGCGAGCGCGCGGCCAGCCGCAACGTCACCTCGCTGCGCGCGCTTCGCCCCTACCTGACCCGCTACCGCGCCCAGATCGGTCTGATTGCGCTGTTCCTGACGCTGGCCGCGGCCGGAACGATTGCCATCCCGGCCGCAGTTGGGCAGGTGATCGACCGCGGTTTCATGGCCGAAGACCCGGCTACCATCAACCGATGGTTCTGGCTGCTGTTCGCGGCCGCCAGCGTGATGGCAGTTGCCGGCGGCATGAGGTTTTACTGGGTCTCGTGGCTGGGCCAACGCATCGTCACCGACCTCAGGCGCGATGTCTACGACCGCGTCATCCGGATGGAGCCGGAATTCTTTGCCACCACGCGCACCGGTGAGGTGCTCTCAAGGCTCAATACCGACACCACGCTGGTCGAATCGCTGATCGGTTCCAGCGCCTCGGTCGCAGTGCGCAACCTGCTGATGCTGATCGCCAGTTCGATCATGCTGGTGATCACCGCGCCGGCGCTGGCCGGCGTGATCGGATTGATGATCGTGCTGATCTTCCTGCCGGTGGCGATACTCGGGCGGTGGGTGCGGCGGCTGTCGCGCGATGCCCAGGATCGGGTCGCCGACTTCTCGGCCCACGGCGACGAGACCATCAACGCAGCCTCCACCGTGCAGGCCTTTGCCCAGGAAGCGCGCGAGAGCGAAGTGTTCGCCGGCCAGGTCGAGGATGCATTCCAGTCGCAGAAACGGCGCATCTTCGCCACCACGGTGCTGATCGTGCTGGTCATTATGCTGACGTTCGGCGCGGTCACCTTTGTCCTCTGGCTGGGTGCGCACGCGGTGCTGGACGATCGCCTGACGCCCGGTCAGCTCAGCCAGTTCGTGCTCTACGCGCTGCTGGCGGCCGGTTCGACGGCTTCGCTCAGTGAAGTCTGGGGTGGGGTGCAGCGCGCGGCCGGGGCGATGGAGCGCCTGGCCGAGCTGCTGTCGGCGACCAGCCAGCTCGAACGCAGCGACCAGCCCCAGCCGCTGCCCGACGGACCGCTGGCGCTGCGCTTCGAGCAGGTGCGCTTTTGCTACCCGTCACGGCCGGATGTCGAGGTGCTTGCCGGGTTGGATTTCGAAGTGCGGCCGGGTGAGACGGTGGCGCTGGTCGGGCCTTCGGGGGCCGGCAAGAGCACGATCTTCCAGCTTATCCTGCGTTTTTACGATCCCGATTCGGGTGCCGTGCGGATCGGCGGCCGCGACCTGCGCCGGCTCGATCCCGGCCAACTGCGCGCCGGGCTCGGTCTGGTGGCTCAGGATACGGTGCTGTTTTCCGGTTCGGCCGCCGACAACATTCGCTACGGCGTGCCCGAGGCCGCCGACGATGCGGTGGTCGAGGCCGCACGGCTGGCGCACGCGCACGAGTTCATCGACCAGTTACCCGAACAGTACCGGGCGTTTCTGGGCGAGCGCGGCATCCGGCTGTCGGGCGGCCAGCGCCAACGCCTGGCGATCGCGCGCGCGCTGCTCAAGCAGCCGCGGTTGCTGCTGCTCGACGAGGCCACCGCCAGCCTCGATGCCGAAAGCGAGAAGTTGGTCCAGGAGGCAATCGACCAGGCCAGCCGCGACCGCACGGTGCTGGTCATTGCCCACCGGCTGGCGACGGTGCGCCGCGCCGATCGCATCCTGGTGATCGAACACGGCCGGGTCGTGGCCGAGGGTCCGCATGAGGAACTGATGCAGAGCTCGGCGCGTTATCAGCGCCTGGCCCGGCTGCAATTCCCGGACGAGATGCCGGAACCTTCGGCGGTTGCTACACTCTAGATCGTATCCCTGCCCAGGAATCTGTCATGAACCGACTCGCAACCATTGCCGTCCTCGCGCTCAGCGCCCTGCTGCTGGCTGCCTGCGCCGCGGCGCCATCGAACAGTGTGCGCATCGCCGACTCGCGCGCGACGCTGGTGCGTTTCGTCGATCGTGATCCCGGACTGCAGGACTGGGTCGATCACGCTCACGGTTACGCGGTGTTCCCAAGCGTCGGCAAGGCCGGTTTCGGGGTCGGTGGATCGTACGGCTCGGGTATCGTCTTCGAGCGTGGCGATCCGATCGGCATTACCCGCAGTACCCAGGGCACGGTGGGCTTGCAGATCGGGGTCCAGAACTTCTCGCAGGTGATCTTCTTCCAGGACGATGCCGCACTCAAGACCTTCCAGCGCGGCAACTTCGAGTTTTCCGCACAGGCTACGGCGATTATTGCGACCGCCGGGGCGGCGGCCACCACCAGTTACGAGCGCGGCGTTGCCGTGTTTATCATGCCCAAGGGCGGATTGATGGCCGAGGCCACCGTCGGTGGGCAGAAGTTCGAGTACGAGCCGTTGTAATCCGCCTCAAGACTCGACCGGCTTCCGGGCTCGGAAGCCGGTCGAGATTGTGCAGCGTTATCCGGTCTGATCGACCGTGCTCGCGCCATCAGCGGCAGCAGCCACCGCCTTGATGCCGTTGCGGCAGCCCGATTCCCCGGCGTAGTTCTGGCTGGTGCCAATGATCTGGCCGTTGGTCGAGGTCAGATTGAAGCGGAACTTGCCGGTCGGCGTCTTGTTCATCGCAAAGCGCTTCGGATCGCTGCAGTTCTTCTTGACCGAATCGATGCCGTTCTCGCAACTCTTTTTCGTTTTGTAGCCCTCGCTGCTCAGCACCGTCTGGTGGTTTGCGGCCTTGAGCCGAAACCGGAATTCACCGGCTTTGTCCTTGTAGATCTCAAACTTTCCTGCCATGGAAACCTCCCTGATTACAGAATGGATGGCGTGAACCTGTTTCACGCCTGATTCCGAAGTGTGCCGCACTTGCGCCGCACAATCAATTCCCCGCTCCGGCATCCACCGCGGTTGGCATCACGCACGATCGGGCAGACTTTGCGTTGTGATGTGCGCAAACAACCTTCTCGAACCTTCGGCCGGCGGCCTGTACTGCGCGGCCGGTGATTTCTGGATCGATCCGCTGCGACCGGTGCCGCGCGCGATCATCACGCATGCCCATGCCGACCATGCGCGCTCGGGCTCAGCCGAATATCACACGGCAAGCACCAATCTGCCGGTACTGGCCGCGCGCATCGGTGCCGCCGCGCCGCATCGCGGCCATGAATGGGGTGAGCCGTTCGAGCTTGGCGATGTGCGGGTCACGTTGTTCCCGGCCGGCCATATCTTCGGCTCGTCGTGGGTGCGGATCGAGTCCGACCTCGGCGTCTGGGGCGTTTCCGGCGATTTCAAGCGCGCGCCCGATCCGACCTGTCGCGCGTTTGAACCCCGGCCGGTCGATGTCTGGCTGAGCGAATGCACCTTCGGCCTGCCGGTCTATCGCTTTCCGCCGCCGGCCAGGGTGATCGACGAAGTCCTCGAGTGGTGGCGCGACTGTCGCGCGCAGGACCGTCCGGCGGTGCTGTTCTGCTATGCACTGGGCAAGGCGCAGCGCGTGCTGGCCGAGCTTGCCCGGCGGGTCGACGATCCCGTCTGGGTGCACGGCGCGATGAAACCGCTGGTCGACGCCTACCGCGCCGCCGGCGTCAGGATGCTGCCGACGCGGCTGATTTCCGAGGCGGCCCAGGGCGAGAAATTCGCCGGTGCGCTGATCCTGGCGCCGCCGTCGGCGGCCGGCTCGAGCTGGATGCGGCGCTTCCCGAAACATTCGACCGGCTTTGTCTCCGGCTGGATGCGACTTCGCGGCCATCGTCGCCGGCGCGGCTACGACCGCGGGTTCGTGCTGTCCGATCACGCCGACTGGCCGGCACTGGTCGAGACTGCGCGCGAGTTGCAGGCCCGGCGGGTGATCACCATCCACGGCAACGGCGAGGCGCTGGCCGGCTACTTGCGCGAACAAGGGCTCGATGCGGAAAGCTGGAACCTGCGGGCCAGCCTGGGCGAGCCGGCATGAAGCGGTTCGTCGCGCTGTTCGAGCAACTGGATCGCACCACCAGCACCAACGTCCGGCTGGCCGCGTTGCGGGCCTATTTCGCTGATGCGCCGGCCGAGGACGCGGCCTGGGCGGTGTACGTGCTCACCGGCCGCAGGCTCAAGCGTCTGGTCGGTACGCGCGAGCTGCGCGCGTGGACGGCGGAATTTGCGGGATTGCCGCTGTGGCTGGTCGAGGACAGCTACGAGCAGGTCGGCGATCTGGCCGAGACCATGGCGCTGCTGGCGCCGGAGCCTGGGCAGACCGATATCGAACTGCCGCGACTGGCGCGACTGGTCGAGGAGGTCGTTCGGCCGCTGGCCGGACGCGAAGACCCGGCCCGCAAGGCAGTCGTATTCGAGCAGTGGCAAAGACTGCCGGGCACGGCGCGTTTCCTGTTCAACAAGTTGATTACCGGCGCGCTGCGGGTCGGCGTATCGAAGCGCCTGGTCACACGCGCACTGGCTGAAACTGCCGGGGTCGAGCCGGGCACCATCGCGCATCGATTGATGGGCGACTGGCAGCCGAGTGCGGCCGCCTTCGCGGCGCTGCTCAAGCCCGAAGGCGAGGGCGGCCATGACCACGCCACGCCGTATCCGTTCTTTCTCGCCTCGTCGCTGGAACACGACCCGTCTTCGTTGGGTGATGCGCGCGATTGGCGAGCCGAATGGAAGTGGGATGGCATCCGGGCCCAATTGATCCGCCGCCGCGGCGAGACGATCCTGTGGTCGCGCGGCGAGGAACGCCTGGATGGGCGGTTTCCGGAAATCGAACAGGCCGCCGAATCCCTGCCCGACGGCACCGTGCTTGACGGTGAGATCATGGCCTGGCGCGACGCAGGCGACGGCGGTGGACCGCTGCCGTTTTCGGTCCTGCAGACCCGCATCGGGCGCAGGAAACCGGGGCCGAAGACGCTGGCCCGTGCGCCGGTCGTGCTGCTGGCCTTCGACCTGCTGGAGATCGACGGCGGTGATCTGCGCAATGCGCCGTTGGCAACACGGCTGGCCCGACTGGATGGCTTGCTGGGACAAGGCATCGACTCGATCCGACCATCGCCTGGCGTTGACTTCGAGCATTGGGGCGCGCTGCCCGAACTGCGCGCATCGAGTCGCGAGCGGGGTGTCGAGGGCTTGATGCTCAAACGGCTGGATTCGCCCTATCGCGTCGGCCGGGTGCGCGGTGACTGGTGGAAATGGAAGGTCGCGCCGTATACCTTCGACGGCGTACTGATCTACGCCCAGCCCGGCCACGGTCGGCGCTCGGGGCTTTTTACCGACTACACCTTCGCCGTGCACGCCGGCGACGAGCTGGTGCCGGTGGCCAAGGCCTACTCGGGCCTGACCCAGGCCGAAATCGACGAGCTCGACCGCTGGATTCGCGCCCACACCCGCGAACGCTTCGGCCCGGTGCGTTCGGTCGAACCGGTGCACGTCTTCGAGCTGGCGTTCGAGGGAATCGCGCGCTCGAAACGCCACAAGTCCGGCATCGCGCTGCGCTTTCCGCGCATCCATCGCTGGCGCAGGGACCTGTCGATCGCCGACGCCGATCGGCTGGAGGATCTGGAGCGATTGATGGGCCCTGTCATCGATCCGCCGAAGTGACCCTGATCGAGTCGTATTTCGCCCACTGCGGCTGGCCGGTGCTGGATTTCCAGCGCCGGGCGTGGCGGGCGTTTGCCGAGGGTGCGAGCGGGCTGATTCATGCGCCGACCGGCAGCGGCAAGACGCTGGCCGCCTGGGGCGGGGCGGTCGACGAGCTGCTGCTGCGCCCGGGGCGTGGCCTGCAGTACCTGTGGATCACGCCGCTGCGCGCGCTGGCCGGCGATACCGAACGCGCGCTGGCCCGGCCGCTGGCGTTTCACGGCCTGGAAAATGCGGTTGCCTTGCGTACCGGCGATACCTCGTCGTATCGCAAGAAGAAGCTGCTGGAAAAGCCACCGCCGGTGCTGGTCACGACCCCGGAAAGCCTGTCGGTGATGCTGAGCTATGCCGATGCCGGTCGCGCGCTCGGGCGCCTGCGAGCGGTGTTCGTCGACGAATGGCACGAGTTGATGGATTCCAAGCGTGGCGTGCTGCTGCAGTTGGCGTTGGCGCGGTTGCGTGCGCTCAATCCAGGACTGCGCGTCTGGGGCCTGTCGGCCACGCTGGGCAACCTCGACACGGCGGCCGAGACGTTGCTCGGTCCGGATCAGCCGGCCGAGATCATCGCCGGGCAGCTCGAGCGGCCGGTCGAACTGGTCTCGCTGCTGCCCGATTCGGTGCAGCGCTTTCCGTGGGCCGGGCGCATGGGCATCCACCAGTTGCAGCGCGTGGTCGAGCGCATTGCACAGGCCGAATCGACGCTGGTCTTCACCAACACGCGCTCACAGGCCGAGACCTGGTTCCACGCCATCCAGTCGGTTTGCGCCTGGCCGGACCGGGTGGCATTGCACCACGGCTCGATCGACCGGGAACTGCGCACGGCCGCCGAGCACGGGCTGGTCGACGGCCGGCTGAAATGCGTCGTCGCCACCGCCAGCCTCGATCTGGGGGTGGATTTTCCAACCGTCGAGCAGGTCATCCAGATCGGCAGTCCCAAGGGCATCGCGCGGCTGATTCAGCGCGCCGGCCGCTCCGGTCATCAGCCCGGCGGCAAGGCTGTCATATTCTGCGTGCCGACCCATGCGCTGGAGATTCTCGAACTGGCCGCCGTGCGCGAACGCTTGCGCGAAGGCCGGGTCGAGGGCCGCGAACCGGTGCGGCTGGCGCTGGATGTGCTGGCCCAGCATCTGGTCACGCTCGCGCTGGGTGGCGGCTTCCGCGCGCGCGCGACCCTGGACGAGGTGCGCGCGACCCATGCCTTTGCCGAAATGGGGCCCGAGCAGTGGCAATGGGTGCTGGATTTCATCACCCGCGGCGGCCCGGCGCTGCAGGCGTATCCGGACTTCCAGCGCGTGGTCGAACGCGATGGCGTGTTTCGCGTCACCAGCCGGCGAATCGCGATGCTGCACCGGCTGAATATCGGCACGATTACCGCCGACGGCGCGATGCAGGTCAAGTTCGTGCGCGGCGGATCGCTGGGCTCGATCGAAGAGCGCTTTCTGGCCCGGCTCAGGCCCGGCGAGCGTTTCGTGTTCGCCGGCCGGGTGCTGGAACTGGTGCGCATTCGCGACATGACCGCGCAGGTTCGCGCGGCCTCTGGCAAGGCCACCGTACCGGCCTGGGCCGGCGGGCGCCTGCCGCTGTCGACCCTGCTGGCCGACGGGCTGCTCGAGCTGATCGAGGCCTTCCGGCTCGGCAATGATCCCGACACACCCGAGGCTCGGGCGGCGCGACCGTTGCTGGAAACCCAGGCGCGGGTCTCGGCACTGCCGGGGCCGGGCCGGCTTTTGGTCGAGACGACCGGCTCGCGCGAGGGCCATCATGTTTTCATTTACCCGTTTGCCGGGCGGCTGGCACACGAAGGCCTGGCCGCGCTGCTTGCCTGGCGCATCGCGCAACGCCGGCCGACAAGTTTTTCGATGACCGTCAACGACTACGGCATCGAACTGCTCAGTGCCGATGAAGTTGTGCTGCGTGCGGCCGACTGGCATGCGCTGCTGAGCCCTGAGCACCTGCTGCACGACATCGAGCAGAGCCTGAATGCGGCCAACCTGGCGCGGACCCGGTTCCGCGATATCGCACGCATCGCCGGGCTGGTGCAGCAGGGGTATCCCGGCAGGCGCAAGGCGACCCGCCAGGTCCAGGCCTCCAGCGGCCTGATCTTCGATGTGCTGAGTCGGCATGATCCGGACAACCGATTGCTGGCCCAGGCCCGCCGCGAGGTGCTCGAAGCGCAACTGGAACTCAAACGCATTGGCGCCGCACTGCAGCGCGCCTCCGGCCAGCAGATCGTCGTGACCGCACCGGAGCGCCTGACCCCGCTGGCCTTCCCGCTGTGGGCCGACCGATTGCGCGCGCAGCTTTCCAGCGAAGACTGGCAGGCGCGCGTCGAGCGCATGCTCAAGCAACTGGGCGAGGCATGAAACTGACACTGGCCGGCAATGAACTGGAGCTTCTGGCCGAACGTGCGGTGTGGTGGCCGGCGCAGCGGACCGTGATCGTGGCCGACGTTCATCTCGGCAAGGACCAGGTCTTCCGCCGCGCCGGGATTGCCATTCCGGCCGCCGTGCTGGCCGAGGAACTGGCCGCGCTCGACCGTTTGATCGAACGATGTCGGCCGGATCGTTTGCTGGTGCTGGGCGACTGGGTCCACGCCGCGCCGGCTGACGGCGAGCGCTGGCCGGCGGAGATTGCTGCCTGGCGCCGTCACCATGCCGAGCTGGCCATCGATCTGGTGCTTGGCAACCATGATCGCAGGATCGAGCCCTGGCTGCCGGAGTGGGGTATTCAGGCGCGCTATGATTCGATATTAATCAATCAATTGAATATGGTTCATGAGGTGGATTCAGAAAATCCGGAGCCGGGTCTTTCGGGCCATCTGCATCCCGTGGCGTGGTTGTCGGCCGGGCGCGAGCGCGTGCGTCTGCCGGCCTTCGCCTGCAGCAGAGAACACCTGATCCTGCCGGCTTTCGGTCGCTTCACCGGCGGCTTCGACGGGCTGGATCGGCGCCGTTGGGCGTACTTTGCCGTGGCCGGGCGACGGGTTGTTGCTATTCCGAACCGGGCGGGGACACGTCGAAAGGATTGACGATCCGGATGTTTTCGATCTGCTGGCCACCGGCAAGGTTTTCGGTCAGAAGGATGTCGCATCCAGCCTGACAGGCTGCGGCGAGAATCAGCGAATCCCACCAGGAATATCGATAGCGGTCTTCGATTGTCCAGGCTTTTTCGATCAAGGGGCCATCAATCGGGATGGGCTTCCAGGCGCCAAGGTCGCGGACGTCAGCGCGAGCGGCTCCCGGTTTCAATCCCGGCTGCAGCTTGCGCGTGACAATCTGGTAGTACTCCTGAAAGACCTGGGTACTGATGCGGCCCGATTGTTGCGACCAAAGCCAATCCATCCACGCCTGCGCTCTGGGTTGTTTTTCCGGTTCGCTGGCATCACGAGCGTAGACGAGCACATTGGTGTCGACGAAGACGCTACCGGTCATGCACGTCGGCTCGGTCGGGGTAGTTCTGGCGCGCCGGTTTCAGCGGAATGGCCGTGCGACCTTGATAACGCTGCTGGGCGGCGCGGTATTCCGAATTCTCAAGGCGTTGCGCGCGCAGCAGTTCACCGAGCATGCGTGACACGCTGATTCCGCGACGCGCAGCCTCGATACGCGCCCACTGGGCGGTGTCTTCATCCATGCTGACGGTGATGTTTTTCATGACAAGATTTTAGTGATTCACGATTTTTGTGTCCAGCGGCATTGCTTTCGATCATCGACAACGTTAGCGTATGTCAAATGATGTACATTGTGATAAGTTACGTAGCGTGAAGCTGTTTAACTGGAGTCCCGAGAAAAACGTGCAGCTCCGGCGGGAAGGCGGCGTCGGGTTTGAGGACGTGTTGTTTCATATCCTCCAGGGCGACGTGCTGGATACCGTGGAACACCCCAATCAGCAACGCTATCCGGGTCAACGGATTCATCTGGTCGTCATCGAAGAGTATGTTTATCTGGTCCCTTTCGTCGAGACTGATGATGAGGTTTTTTTGAAAACGATCATTCCGAGTCGCAAGGCGACACGCAATCATCGAGGTGGCAAGGCATGAGCAAGCTGGACTGCGAGGAACAGGAAATCCTGCAAGCTTTCGAGCGCGGCGAGCTTCGCCGGGTAGAAAACGCACAGGCGTTGCAGCAGGCCCATCGAGATTATGCCGAGGCGATGCTGCGCAAGGATGCACGCGTGAGCATTCGCCTGACCAGCAAGGATCTGCGCGGTCTTCAGAAGAAGGCATTGCACGAGGGCATTCCCTACCAGACCCTGATTGCCAGCATCCTGCACAAGTACGTCGAAGGGCGGTTGCACGAGTCATGAACCTGACCCAATCCGATCGCTCCCGTCAGCTTCAGCAGCGCCTCGAAGCCTTCGTCGCCGAGCGCGTCGAGCCGTTCGAGCGTGAAATGCAGCAGGCCGTTCGCGACGGTGCCGACCCGTGGGCGGTGCCGGAGGGCATGGCCGCACTCAAGGCCGCCGCGCGCGCCGACGGGCTGTGGAACCTGTTTCTGCCGGACGCCGAGCTCGGTGCCGGCTTGTCGGTGCTCGAATACGCACCGCTGGCTGAGGTCATGGGCTGTTCACTGATCGCGCCGGAGGTGTTCAACTGCAACGCGCCGGATACCG
>JAVVDV010000013.1:0-67868 GCA_032251355.1 Wenzhouxiangellaceae bacterium | reverse complement strand
CCACCGGCACGTGCCGGGCATTGAACAGCAGAATATCCGCGCTCATCAGCACCGGATAATTGAACAAGCCCATGGTGATGCCATGATCGGCATCTTCGCCGGCTTCGATATTGGCCTGCACCGCGGCCTTGTAGGCATGCGAGCGGTTCATCAGGCCCTTGGCCGTCGCGCAGGTCAAAAGCCAGGTCAGCTCGGGAATCTCGGGGATGTCGGACTGGCGGTAGAAGATCGACTTCGAGGTATCCAGCCCCAGCGCCAGCCAGGTCGCGGCGATCTCCAGCGTCGAGCGCTGCACGCGCTCAGGCTCGAAGCACTTGACCAGCGCGTGATAGTCGGCCAGAAAGTAGAACGAGTCGAACGACGGGTCGTGACTGGCGGTAATCGCCGGCTTGATCGCGCCGACGTAGTTGCCCAGGTGCGGCGTGCCGGTGGTGGTAATGCCGGTCAGTACGCGACGGCGAGGGGTCGTGTTCGAGGTCATCGGGAGTCGAGTGCTGCGAGCGAGGGCAATAGTTTACGCGCGAAACCGCATCGATGCCCCGCGCGGCCTGCCGGCCCCATTCACACCTCGGGACGCAGATAGGGGAACAGCAGCACGTCGCGAATCGAGGCCGAATCGGTGAACAACATGACCAGCCGATCGATGCCGATGCCTTCGCCGCCGGTCGGCGGCAGGCCGTATTCCAGCGCGCGGATGTAGTCGGCGTCGAAGTGCATCGCTTCGGCATCGCCTGCATCCTTGGCCGCAACCTGCGCGCGGAAGCGTTCGGCCTGGTCTTCCGGGTCGTTGAGCTCGGAGAAACCATTGGCGATTTCGCGTCCGGCGATGAACAACTCGAAGCGGTCGGTGATGTCCGGGTCGGCGTCGTTTCGGCGTGACAGCGGCGAGACTTCGGTCGGGTAGCCGGTGATGAAGGTCGGCTGGATCAATTGATGTTCGGCGGTGTGCTCGAAGATCTCGAGCAACAGCTTGCCCCAGCCCCAGGACGCTTCGGTATGGATGTCGAGCTTTTCGCAGACCGAGCGCAGCACTTGCGTGTCGCGCAACGAGCCTTCATCCAGCTCCGGCACCTGCGCCAGCACCGCCTCTTCCACGGTCTGGCGCGTGAAGCTCGGGCCGAAGTCGATGGTCTCGCCCTGGTATTCGACCTTGCCGCCCTCGCCCAGCTCGCGCGCGATCTCACGCAGCATGACCTCGGTCAGGTCCATCAGATCGTTGTAGTCGGCGTAGGCCCAGTAGAACTCCAGCATCGTGAACTCGGGGTTGTGCCGGGTCGACACGCCCTCATTGCGGAAGTTGCGGTTGATCTCGAACACACGCTCGAGCCCGCCGACGACCAGTCGCTTCAGGTGCAGTTCGGGGGCGACGCGCAGGTAGAGATCGATATCGAGTGCGTTGTGATGGGTCACGAACGGCCGGGCCGCGGCACCACCGGGAATGTGGTGCATCATCGGCGTCTCAACCTCGAGAAACTCGCGCGCCTCCAGGAACTCGCGGATCATGCGCACGATCTTCGCGCGCGTCACGAAAGTCTCGCGCACGTCCGGGTTGGCGATCAGGTCGACGTAGCGCTGGCGATAGCGCGTTTCCTGGTCGCTCAGCCCGTGCCATTTTTCCGGCAGTGGACGCAAGGACTTGACCAGCAGTTCCAACCGCTCGGCATGGACGCTGAGCTCGCCGGTCTTCGTACGCATCAGCACACCGGAAGCACCAACGATGTCGCCGACATCCCAGTGCTTGAACGCTTGATAGACGCCCTCGGGCAGATCGTCGCGTCGGAGATAGAGCTGGATCTGCGACCCGGACCGATCACGAATGTGCACGAACGCCGCCTTGCCCATGATCCGGCGCGACAGCATGCGCCCGGCCACCGAAACCGCCACCGGCTCGGTTTCAAGTTTCTCCTGCGAAAACACTTCCGCATCGCCATAAGAGTCCAGCAATCCGCCGGCCGTGTGTTCGGGCTTGAACGTATTCGGAAATGCCTGCCCCTGCTCGCGCAGCGCAGAAAGCTTGCCGCGCCGCTCGGCAATCAGGCGGTTCTCGTCGTGGTGGTCGGTGGTGTTGTGGTCGGTCATAAGCGATTCAGACTCTTTGTGAAACCGCAAATGAACGCGAATGAACGCAAATAAAACATGAAAAGCTTTTAACCACGAAGAACACTGAAGATGTAAAGCCGGTTCAAAAGACTTTCTTCGTGACCTTCGTGGTTTAAACGGCTTTTATATTTGCGTTCATTCGCGTTCATTTGCGGTTAAATAAAAATGGTGTTACTGCAAACCCTGTTTCAACGACGCAGCGACGAATTCGTCGAGGTCGCCGTCGAGGACTTTCTGGGTGTCGCTGCGTTCGACTCCGGTTCTCAAGTCCTTGATGCGCGACTGGTCGAGCACGTAGTTGCGGATCTGGCTGCCCCAGCCGATGTCGGCCTTTTCTTCCTCGGCGGCCTGAGCCTGCTCGCGCTGTTTGTGCAGTTCCATCTCGTAGAGCTTGGCGCGCAGCTGGCTCATTGCGCGGTCCTTGTTCTTGTGCTGCGAGCGGTCGGTCTGGCATTGCACGACGATGCCGGACGGCTCGTGCGTGATGCGCACGGCCGATTCGGTTCGGTTGACATGCTGGCCACCCGCACCCGAAGCGCGGTAGACATCAATGCGCAGATCGGACGGATCGATCTCGATCTCGATATTGTCGTCAACCTCCGGGGCGACGAACACACTGGCAAACGAGGTGTGGCGACGATTGCCGGAGTCGAACGGCGACTTGCGCACCAGTCGATGGACGCCGGTCTCGGTGCGGCACCAGCCGTAGGCGTATTCACCCTCGATCCGGAGGGTCGCGCTCTTGATCCCGGCCACTTCGCCGGCCGAGACCTCGACCACCTCGGATTCCCAGCCACGCAACTCGGCCCAGCGCAGATACATGCGCAGCAGCATCTCGGCCCAGTCCTGCGCCTCGGTGCCGCCGGAACCGGCCTGGATGTCGATAAAGCACGGCCGGTCGTCCATCTCGCCGGAGAACATGCGCTGGAACTCCAGCGCGCCGATCTTCTTTTCCAGTGCCAGAAGGTCGGCCTCGACGCTGGACAGGGTATCGGCGTCGTCTTCCTCGATCGCCATTTCCAGCAGGTCGCCGGCATCGCGGGTGCCCTCGATCACTTCCCGCTGGGCGGCAATCGACTTTTCCAGCGCGGAGCGCTCCCTGTTCAGGGACTGCGCGCGCTCGGCGTCGTTCCAGATATCCGGCTGCTCCAGTTCGCGGTTGACTTCCTCGAACCGTTCTACCTTGCCATCGTAGTCAAAGATACCTCCGGAGCGACTCGGCTCGGTTGGCAAGGTCGGTCTGGAGGGCTTTCAGGGCGGTTTGTTCCATGGTGGATTCATCGCTTGGCAAGACCCGCCATTCTACCGTGATGGCATGTCGTCGACGGCACGCATGGCAGCCTACAATGCACGCAACAAGGAACCGAGCTTGCCGATGCAGACCCATCACGGACCCAACATGATCATCGGCGCCTGCGAATGGGTTGCCTTGCCCGAACTGGGAATCAGGCGCTTGCGCGCGCGCACCGACACCGGCGCCAAATCATGCGCGCTGCACGCGACCCGGATCGAGCGCTATTGTGAGAATGGCGTTGAACGCGCCCGCTTCAGGGTGCACACCTCGCATGCACGGCCCGAGCACTGGACCGAGTGCACGGCCGATCTCAAGGGCGTGCGACTGGTGCGCTCCAGCACCGGCCACCATCAGGAACGCTATACCATCCGCACCGACCTGATCATCGGCCACAACCGCTGGAGCGTGGACATCACCCTGACCAACCGTGCGAAAATGCGCTATCGCATGCTGCTTGGTCGTGCGGCGATGAAGGACCACGCGCTGGTCTACCCGGCCCGAACCTTCCTGCAGGGGCAGCCCCGACTCGACTCCGGAATTCTCTGATGCGCATTGCCATTCTGTCGCGCTCGCGCGCGATCTATTCCACCCGCCGACTGATCGAGGCGGCCGAGCAGCGCGGTCACGAGGTGCGCGTGGTCGACACGCTGCGCTGCTACATGTCGATCGCCTCGCACCGGCCAACCATGCACTTCCGCGGCGAGATGCTGCAGGAATTCGACGCGGTGATCCCGCGCATCGGCGCTTCGATCACGTTCTACGGCACCGCCGTGCTGCGCCAGTTCGAGATGATGGGCACCTTTCCACTCAACGAGTCGGTCGCGGTCACGCGCTCGCGCGACAAGCTGCGCTCGCTGCAGTTGTTGTCACGCCGGGGCATCGGTCTGCCGGTGACAGGCTTCGCCAACGCGCCCGATGACATCGGCGACCTGATCCAGATGGTCGGCGGCGCGCCGCTGGTAGTCAAGTTGCTGGAAGGCACCCAGGGCATCGGCGTGGTGTTGTGCGAGACGAAAAAGGCGGCCGAGAGCGTGCTCGAGGCGTTCATGGGCCTGAACGTGTCGATCATGGTGCAGGAATACATCAAGGAAGCCGGCGGTGCCGATATCCGCTGCTTCGTGGTCGGCGACAAGGTGGTCGCGGCGATCAAGCGCCAGGCCAAGCCCGGCGAGTTCCGCTCCAACCTGCATCGCGGCGGTACCGCAAGCCTGATCAAGATCACGCCCGAGGAACGCTCCACCGCGGTCCGCGCCGCGCGCATCATGGGCCTGAATGTGGCCGGCGTTGACCTGTTGCGCTCCAATCACGGGCCGTTGGTGATGGAGGTGAACTCCTCGCCGGGGCTGGAAGGCATCGAAACGGCCACCGGCAAGGATGTCGCCGGCATGATCATCGGCTTTCTCGAAAAGAACGCAAAAAAGGACAAGACGCGCACGCGCGGCAAGGGCTGAGCGCGCTCAGGTCGTCGGCAGCCCCGGGCGGCCCTCGCCCTCGGTGCTCACACCCAGTCCGAGCACGGTGCGGTTGGCGTAATTGAAATACGCCACGACCTGGTTGATTTCGAGAATCTCGCCATCGTCCCAGCCAGCCTCGCGCAGTGCCTGGATATCGTGCTTGCGAGCGCGGCCAGGAGTTCGCGTGAGCAAATCGGCCCAATCCAGCGCGCGCCGCTGGCGGGCATCGAACACCGTGTCGAAAGCACCACTGATCAGTGCCTGCCGCCAGGCCTGGAAGCGGGTTCCGTCTTGCAATTCACGCTTGAGCCCGGCTTCGTGGTGGGCAATGCAGTAATCGCACGCGTTGATGCGGCTGACGTATACGCCCAGCGCCTCGGCAAAGGCGCGGTCCAGGCGATTGCGCGGATGGTGCAGCACGCTGCGGTACAGCGCCAGATGGCCCTCGAGCGTGTGCGGACGCAGGCTGTGGGCCTGCAGGATGTGATCGACCGAGCCCTTCGCACCCAGGCGCTGGTAGAGCATGGCCAGTTCGCCCTCGGCATCGGCCGGCGCAACGGTGGAAATCCAGCTCATGCTGCGCTCAGTGAGCCTCGCGCAGCCACTGCAGCAGTTCGGTCAGCGATGCATCGGGGCAATCGCGTTCGCCGGCCAGCGCAGCGCGGAATTCACCGGCCAGGCGCTTGCCTTCCTCGACCCCCCATTGATCGAAGGCATTGATCTGCCACAACACCGAAAGCAGGTAGACCGCGTGCTCGAACTGGGCAATCAACTCACCAACGGCCTCGGCATCGACGCGCCGGGTCAGCAGCGTGATGACCGGATTGTTGCCCGGGAGGGTTTGTTCGGGACGTTCGGCCTGGCGACCATGGACCAGTGCGCTGGCCTGGCCGAGCAGGTGGGCCAACTGTTCGCGTTGCCAGTCTTCCAGCCCGGCGACGGGCTCGACGCTGCCGATCAGAACCATCGGGTGGCGCGTGGTGCCCTGGTGCAGGGCCTGGAACAACGAGTGCTGCAGGTCGGTGCCGGCGCCGCCGAACACCAGCGGCGAGGTCGGACCCGCCACCGGCCGGTTGGCCAGATCAACGCCCTTGCCGAGGCTTTCCATCACCAGTTGCTGCAGGAATTCGGCCAGCAGTCGCAGCTCGGGCGCGTAGCTGACCACGCCCAGCGTCGCGCACCCGTGTTCGCGCACCAACCGATCGAGCGCTTGCGCCAGCGCAAACGCCGGACTTTCGGCCAGCTGCTCGAGCAGTTGCCGGTCGGCCGCACGCGCCCCGGCCAGCAGCGCCTGCCAGCGCTCGGGCCCAAGCCGCGCGGCGGCCGAGAAGCCGACACTGGACCAGAGCGAGTAGCGCCCGCCGGTCCAGCCCGGGAAAGCCAGCACGTGCTCGGGAACAACGCCGAATTCGACCGCGCGCTCCGGATTGGCGGTCGCCGCCCAGATGCGTGCGCCTGCCTCATCACCGAGCCAGTCGCGAATCACGCGCGCCTGGGTCAGCGTCTCGACGGTGGAGAAACTTTTTGACGCAATCACCAGCCCGGTCGTGGCCGGGTCGAGACGATCGAGCAATCGCCGGATCCGGCGCGCATCCAGCGTCGTCAGCCATTCGATCTCGACCGCGCTGTCACCGGGGTCCAGCGCCTCGGTCACCAGTCGCGGGCCGAGATCGGAACCGCCGATGCCGGCGTGCAGGATGGTCTGGATCGGCGTCTCGCCGCGGTACAGGCGACCGGCGTAATCGAGCAGCCGGTCGCGCGCATCGCGCACCTGCGCGGAATCCTCGGACCTGCACAGTGTCGCGGGATCGTCAGCGCGCAGCGCCATGTGCAGCGCCGGTTGCCGCTCGGACGGATTGACGATGCCGCCGGCAAACAGCGCCTGCACGGCCCGCTGCACTGGTTCCAGCGCATCTGCCGCGATCAGCGCCTGCCATTGATTCAAGTCCAGGGGGATGCGGCTGAAATCGGCGCGCCAGTGCGCACTCTGGGCCAGCATGGCGTGCACGCGCTCGGGCTCGCGCGCGAGCAGATCTCGGATGTCGGTCATGGGGCCTCCGGTGGCCGGGTTCGGCCTCAGGCGGCCTGGACGGGGATTTCGCCGGCGATGCGCGCGATGCGGTTGGCCGCATCCGGGTAGACCAGCCGCGGCCGGTGGCGGGCCGCTTCGGCCGCATCCAGGCTGCAGTAGGCGCAAATGATCACCAGGTCGCCGGGCGAAGCCTTGTGCGCGGCCGCGCCGTTGACGCTGATGATGCCGCTGCCGGCCTCGGCGCGGATCGCGTAGGTCACGAAGCGCTCGCCGTTGGCGATGTTGTAAATGTGCACCTGCTCGTATTCGCGGATGCCGGCCGCATCGAGCAGATCATCATCGATCGCGCACGAACCCTCATAGTCGAGCTCGGCGTGGGTGACCGTGGCACGGTGGATCTTGGCTTTCAGCAGGTTCAGTTGCATGGTCAGGAGGTTACCTCGGCTCGTCGCGGGTTCAGTCCGGTTTCAATGCGCCCCAAAAAAAAGCCTCTCCCCGTTTCGGGGGAGAGGCAGCATGTCGGAGTGATGTACCTCAAATCGCGCCCTGACACCTTGATCGCCGCTTCTGGATGGCCAAGGTTCGTTGTAACGATACCACAACTTTGGCCGAATTCCAACCCCAAAAACGCTTTCATTTCGGGTTTTGTCGCGTAATCGCAACATTATCGATCAATCGCGCCGGCCCGAGTTGCGCGGCCGCCAGCAGGCGGAGCGGGCCAGCGCCGGGCGGACCCAGCGAACCGGCGTCACGAATCACAACGTAGTCCGGCACAAATCCCGCCGCTTCCAGCGTCATCCATCCAGACCGCTCCAGCTCGGCGAAAGTTCCCGCATCGCTGACATCGACGGCTTCCTCGGCCAATTGGCACAATGTCCGGTACAGCGCCGGCGCGCGGCGGCGCTGCTCGGCGTCAAGATACGCGTTGCGTGAGCTCATGGCCAGCCCGTCCGGCTCGCGCACGGTGGCCACCGCCTCAAGCGACAGCGGCAGCGAAAAGTCCTCGGCCATGCGCCGCAGGATCAGCAGTTGCTGGTAATCCTTTTCGCCGAAAAACGCGCGGCGGGGCCGCAACTGCCAGAACAGGCGCATGACAACACTGCATACGCCGTCGAAGTGACCGGGGCGGGCGCGGCCGCACAGCGTGTCGGCCAGTGCCGGCGGTGGCGTGATCGAAAAGCGCTGCGACTCGGGCAGCGGATACATGGTCGCCACCGACGGCAGCCAGACGATATCGCAGCCGCCGCTCTCGGCCAGCGCGGCGCAATCGGCATCCAGCGTGCGCGGATAGCGTTCGAAGTCCTCATTCGGCCCGAACTGGGTCGGGTTGACGAAAATACTGACCGCAACCGCAGCCCCGCCGGCGCGGGCGTGCTCGACCAGCGCCAGATGACCGGCGTGCAGATTGCCCATGGTCGGGACCAGGTGCAGCGGCCGATTCAGGCTGTCCCGCCAGGCCGCGAGTTCGCTCGGCGACTCGATCACGCGCGGGCCGGTCATGTTCAGTCGTCCGGGTAGCTTTCTTCGGCGGCGGGGAAGCTTCGTTCCCGAACCGCGTGGATGTAGGCGGTCACCGCCGCCTCGATCGAATCGCGACCGGCCAGGAAATCGCGCACGAAGCGTGGCCTGCGACCGGAACCGAGTCCGAGCAGGTCGTGCAGCACCAGCACCTGACCGTTGACCGCCGCACCGGCACCGATGCCGATGACCGGCACATCGACGCTGCGCGTGATCTCGGCGGCCAGTCCGGCCGGCACGCATTCGAGCACCAGCATTGCGATGCCCGCCTCGGCCAGCGCACGGGCCTCATCGAGCAGCTGCCGGCGCTGCTCCGGCGCCCGGCCCTGCACGCGATAGCCCGATAGCTGGTGGACCGACTGCGGTGTCAGACCGAGGTGACCGCAGACCGGCACGCCGTGCGCCGACAGCTGCGCGACCACATCCAGCACCGCCTGCCCCCCCTCGAGTTTGATCATGGCCGCGCCGGCCTGCATCAGCGTGCGGGTCGACGCCACCGCCTGCGGCACATCGGTATAGCTCAGGAACGGCAGATCGGCAATCACCAGCGCGCGCGAAACCCCGCGCCGGACGCAGGCGACGTGGTAGGCCATGTCGGCGACCGTCACCGGCAGCGTCGAGTCGCGCCCCTGGACGACGTTGCCGAGCGAATCCCCGACCAGGATGCAGTCGATACCCGCCTGATCGAGCACGCGCGCGAAGCTGGCATCGTAGGCGGTCAGCATCGTGATCGGCCGTCCTTCGGACCTGGCCCGGCGAAGCTGCGCCAGCGTGACCGGCGCCGGACCGGTTCGATCGGTAGCTTGCGGGTGCTGGCTCATCGAACGCTCCGTTGAGTTGCAGAAGTTCGCGTTGCAGATTCATGACCGTCGGCGGGCAGCAACAATTCCACACCGGCGACATCGACCGCAGCCAGCAAGCGATCGACCCTTCCCTGCCCCGGCACTTCGAGGGTCGGGGCCAGATCGGCCAGCGGCTTGAGCACGAAGGCGCGCTGGGCCAGTCGCGGGTGCGGCACGACCAGGCGCTCGCCGGCCTGTTGCAGATCCGCATAGACCAGCAGGTCGAGATCCAGCGTGCGCGGCCCGTTCGGTCGGGCCGGGTCGCGCCGGCGGCCCTGTCGATTCTCGATCTGCAGCAGCGCATCGAGCAGCGCTTCCGGTGCCAGACGCGTGCGCAATTCGGCCACGGCGTTGACGAAATCCGGCTGCTCCGCATCACCAACCGGCGCGGTGCGGTAGCGCGGCGAGGCGGCAATCAACTCGGTATCCGGCAACGCGGCAAGCGCGTCGAGCGCGCGCTCGATCTGACGCTCGGGCCCGTCAAGGTTGCTGCCCAACCCGATCCAGGCCGGCGCGACCGTCGATCGAACCGGGTCGATCACGGTGCCGGCCGCGTCCGCGGCGAACGGTGTCGCGCGCCACCGGCAACCATCTGCTCGCGGCCCTGCGCATCGAGCTGCTGGATCTCGGTCCACCACTCGGCCAGTTCGGTCAGCGATGGGTCCTCCAGCGCGCGCAGCAGCAGGAAATCGTAGGCAGCACGGAAGCGACGCTCGCCCAGCAGCTTGAGCGCCCGCTTGCCGCGACGGCGCTCGAAGCGCGGCTGGAACATCCAGATTTCCTTGGCCATGGTCGAAAAGCGCCGGTGCACGGCCACCCGCCATGCCGGGTCGGAAAACGCCTCCTCACCGGCCTGGGCCAGCGCATCAATCGGCGGCTGGCCGGCATCGACCAATGCGCGCGAGCGCGCCGAAACACGCGGCCAGAACAAGGCCGCAAACAGGAATCCGGGCGTGACCGGCTTGTCCTCGGCAACCCGCTGGTCAGTATTGGCCAGCGCACGTTTCAACAATAGCGGCGGATCGTGCGGATCGGCCAGCAGTCCGGGAAACAGCTGCTGCCACAAACCGGTGGCCACCAGACCGGCAAAACCGGTTGCGGCGTGACCCGACAGCAGCAGCTTCAATAATTCATCGAGCAGTCGCGCCGGTGGAATGTCGGCCAGCAACGACGCCATTTCGGGGATCAGCGCACCGGTCTCACCCTCGGCCGTCAGGTCGAGCTTGGTCTGAAAACGAACCGCACGCAGCATCCGTACCGGGTCCTCGCGGTAACGCGCTTGCGCATCGCCGATCAGCCGCAGCCTGCGCGCGGCGACATCATCGAAGCCACCGGCATAGTCGCGCAGCGTTTCGGTGGCCGGGTCGTACATCAGCGCGTTGACGGTGAAATCGCGGCGCAGCGCGTCCTCGGCCTCGCTGCCGAAGACGTTGTCGCGCAGCACGCGGCCGCTGTCACCGACATCGCGGTCGCCGTCATCGCCGTCGCCGAAACCGCGAAAGGTCGCGACCTCGATGATCTCGCGCCCGAACCGCACATGCGCCAGCCGAAACCGGCGGCCGATCAGGCGAGCATTGCGAAACAAGGCCCGGACCTGCTCGGGCGAGGCATCGGTGCCGATGTCGAAGTCTTTCGGCACGACCCCCAGCAGCAGATCACGCGGCGCGCCGCCGACGATGTAGGCCAGGTGGCCGGCCTGCTGCAGCCGGTCGGTGACCTTCAGAGCATTGCGGCTGATCTGGTCGCGGGCGATGCCGTGCTCGGCACGCCGGATTTCACGGAAAGATGTGTTCAAGAAGTCGACAGTGTTGATTGCAGCGGGACGCACCGGACCTGCAACGGCCCCGCCAGCGCTTCACGCCGGTGGTTGCCGCTCCGATCCTGCACAGGAATTCGATCGCGATAGTGTACCATTCTGTCCGCGGTGGCCAGCAAAGGGCCGATGCCGCACATCTTCCTCACTCGTTCAAAGATCGCTGCCGAATCATGACCTTCGTTGTTGTCGAAAACTGCATCAAGTGCAAGTACACCGATTGTGTCGAGGTGTGTCCGGTGGACTGCTTCCACGAGGGCCCCAACTTCCTGGTCATCGACCCGGAAGAGTGCATTGACTGCACGCTGTGCGAGCCGGAATGCCCGGCCCAGGCGATTTACCCCGAAGATGATCTGCCCGCCGATCAGCAACAGTTCCTGGCACTCAACGCCGAATTGTCGCTGCAGTGGCCGGTCATCACGGAGCGCAAGGATCCGCCGGCCGACGCCGAGGACTGGGACGGCAAGTCCGACAAGCTCAAGTTGCTGGAACGCTGATCAACCCAGCCGTCGCTGCAGGCGATTGAGGACGAACTCGGCCCGTTCCATCGGCAACACCCGCCCCTGGTCGTCAAGAATGGCCACGCGCGTCGTGCCGCCGGTTTCTCGTTGCACCTCGAGCAGGTAGGTGCCGCTGAAGTTGATCATTTCCGGCGATTTCCAGAACAGGAACAGGTTGGAGAACCAGCCGCGTTCGTCGACCACGATCGGATCATGCTCGAAGCGCACGCGGAATCGCCGCTCATCGGCCAGCACCTGGTCCAGGCTCATGCCGCCACGGTTGACGGCAAAGCCGAGGCGACGCCAGACACTGGCGGCCTCGTCATCGACTTCCAGATACAAGCCGGTCGGACCGAAGCGGATGCGTGAGCGCGCCCGCTCGGCTTCCTCCGAGGTCGGCACGCGCGGCGGCAATGCCTCGTTGCCCTGCGCGGCCAGCGTCGGCAGCGAGTAACCGGCGATCTCGAATACGGAGTCGGTATTCGGCGGAGTCAGGCCCGGCGGCACGCGCAGCGGCGACAGCTCCTCGCTTTCCAGATATGCCGGCTCTTCGCGCCGGAACATTCCGCAACCGGCCAGAATCAGCAATACTGCCATGACAATCAGGCGCGGCAGCATGCGCGAGCGTTCTGCAAGCCTCTGTATCAGCGAAAGATCAGACATCGTGTTCGGCGGCCTCCTCGTCGGCCAGGATTCGGGCCAGCAAGGCCCGGCCCTCTTCGTGATGCTTCGCATCGAGTTCCACCAGCGGCAGACGCAGCGTCGGTCGCATCCGGCCGGCCGCGGCCAGCAGCCACTTCACACCGATCGGATTCGACTCCAGCGCCAGGAAGCGGTACAGCGGCTGCAGCTGCCGATCCAGCACTTCGGCCGCGTCCATCCGCCGCTCGACAGCGGCCCGGCACAGGCGCGCAAACTGGCGCGGCACAATATTGGCCGCCACCGAGATTACACCGCTCGCACCGGCCGCCAGCGCCGCCAGCGCCGATGGATCATCGCCGCTGGCCACCGCCAGCCCGGCCGCTCGGTGACTGCGAACGCGCTGCATGTCCGCGACCGACTCCTTGATCGCGGCAATATTCGGATGCGCGGCAAGCTCGGCCACCGTTTCCGGCAGCAGATCGCAGGCCGTGCGTGACGGTACGTTGTAAAGCACCACCGGCACCGCACTGGCATCGGCCACGGCCCGAAAGTGGGCCGCCAGACCACGCTGCGGCGGCCGATTATAGTACGGGGTTACCACCAGCACCGCGTCGGCGCCGCACGCGGCCGCGCGCCGCGTCTGCTCGATCGTCGCATCGGTGCCGGCCGCACCGGTGCCGACCAGAATGCGGCAGCGCCCTGCGGCCGCTGCCAGCGCCAGCTCCAGCATTCGATCGCGCTCGCCGGCACTCAGCGTGGCCGACTCGCCGGTGGTTCCGGCCACCACCAGGCCGGCGGTGCCGGCATCGACGTGGTGGCTGATCTGCGCGACCCAGGCCGCCTCGTCCAGCGCCCGACCCTCTGCGGTGAACGGCGTGACCAGGGCGCAGATCGAGCCTGCAACAAGATTGTCATTCGTTTTTGTCATCACCAAGGCATACTAAAGCCGTGCTGCTCGTCGTGTCAGGTTGCTGCAAATCGGCCGCATCGGCCAGGCTTCCTCATCACGATGGATTTTACTGGTCCACGCCGTTCGAGGACATTGCATGAGCGAATCCCCTTCCCCCGTCTCGACCGAACCCCTGCCGGCCACCGGCGAACAGGAATTGACCCTCCAGCAGTTCCGCGGCAAGCCGCTGGTCGTGTACTTCTACCCGCGCGACAACACCCCGGGCTGTACCCGCGAAAGCCAGGACTTCCGCGATCTCAAGGCAGACTTCGATGCCGCCGGCTGCACCATCCTCGGCGTGTCGCGCGACAGCCTCAAGAGCCATGACCGGTTTCGTGACAAGCACGAGTTGCCGTTCGACCTGATTGCCGATGTCGACGAGCAGCTGTGCCGGCAATTCGACGTCATCAAGGAAAAGAACATGTACGGCAAGAAGGTGCTGGGCATCGAGCGCTCGACCTTCCTGCTCGACGCCGACGGTCGGATCGTGCGCGAATGGCGCAAGGTCAAGGTGCCCGGCCACGCCGCCGAGGTGCTCGACGCCGTGCGCGCGCTGGGCTGACTCCATCAACGCCCGCCCCGAACCCATCGAACACGCCGCCGCGCCGGGTCGCGCGCGGCTGTACGTGCTCGATACCAATGTGCTGATGCACGATCCGACCGCGCTGTTCCGGTTCGAGGAACACGACATCATGCTGCCGATGGTCGTGCTCGAGGAACTGGACGCGGCCAAGAAGGGCATGACCGAGGTGGCCCGCAATGTGCGCCAGGTCAGCCGTTTTCTCGGCCAGATGATGGCCGAGGGCGACACCCTGAGCGACGGCGTGGCGCTGCGCATGCCCGAGGGCCTGGACATCCGCATCGGCTCGGGTCGGCTGTATTTCCAGACCGAGCCGCCGCCGCGCGGCGTGCTCGCGAACGGCGCCTCGGGCGCCGACAACCAGATTCTGGCCACCGCGCGGCAACTGACCGATCAGCGCCCCGATCGCGAAATCGTCGTGGTGTCCAAGGACATCAACCTTCGCATCAAGGCGGCGATCCACGGCATTCCGGCCGAGGACTACCACAATGATCGCGCGCTCGATGACCTCAGCCTGCTCTACACCGGCATGGTCAGCCACGACAACGGCTTCTGGGACCGGCACCCGGTACTGGACTCCTGGACCGAAGCCGGCCGCACCTATTACCGCATGGCCCGCGCTGAGCATGCCGACTGGTATCCGAACCAGTGCCTGCAGCTGACCGGCGACAATGGCATGGAGGCATTGGTCGAATCGGTCGGACGCGACGACTTCACGCTGCGGCTGGTCGACGACTACCGGCACGGGCCGAAGTCGGTCTGGGGCATCCGCGCGCGCAACCCGGAACAGAACTTCGCGCTCAACCTGCTGATGGACCCGGAGGTCGATTTCGTCACCCTGCTGGGCACCGCCGGCACCGGCAAGACCCTGCTGACGCTGGCCGCGGGCCTGGCCCAGACGCTCGACGAGCAGCGCTACCGCGAGATCATCATGACCCGCGCGACCGTATCGGTGGGCGAGGAAATCGGCTATCTGCCCGGCACCGAGGAAGAGAAGATGACGCCGTGGATGGGGGCGTTGACCGACAACCTCGAGGTGCTGACCGAATCCGACAGCCACGGCGGCGACTGGGGTCGCGCGGTGACCAACGACCTGCTGACCAGCCGGATCAAGATCCGCGCGCTGAACTTCATGCGCGGGCGCACTTTCCTCAACCGCTACCTGATTATCGACGAAGCCCAGAACATCACGCCCAAGCAGATGAAAACCCTGATCACGCGCGCCGGGCCCGGCACCAAGATCGTCTGCCTCGGCAACATCGAGCAGATCGACACGCCGTACCTGACCGAAACCACCTCGGGCCTGACCTTTGCGGTCGATCGCTTCAAACTCTGGCCGCACGCCGGTCACATCACGCTCAAGCGCGGCGAGCGCTCGCGCCTGGCCGACTACGCCTCCGAAGTGCTGTAGCCGATTCGCGCAAACCGAAGGCTTGCGGGCCGATTCGGTGCTATTCTTTCGGGTCGACTCGCAAGGGGCGCGCGCTCGCTATGGAAATCGAAACCTTCCTCCAGGCCATGGTCCAGCACGGCGCCTCGGATCTGTTCTTCTCGGCCGGCGCGCCGGTCGGCATCAAGATCGACGGCAAGACCCGCCAACTCGGCGAACAGCGGCTGGACCCCCAGCAGACCCGCCAGCTGGCCTACTCGATGCTCAACGACAAGCAGATCTCCGAGTTCGAGGGCGAGATGGAAATGAATCTGGCCATGTCGATCAGCGCGCTGGGGCGCTTTCGCATCAACATGTTCAAGCAGCGCGGTGCGGTATCGATGGTCGTGCGCCACATCAAGGGCGAGATTCCGTCGATCGAGGAACTCAACCTGCCGCAGATTCTCAAGCAGATGATCATGGAACCGCGCGGGCTGATTCTGGTGGTGGGCGCGACCGGCTCGGGCAAGTCGACCACATTGGCCTCGATGATCGACTACCGCAACGCCAACCGCACCGGCCACATCCTGACGATCGAGGACCCGATCGAATTCCTGCACGCGCACAAGAAGTCCGTGGTCAACCAGCGCGAGCTGGGTCTGGACACGCACAACTACCACAACGCGCTCAAGAACGCGATGCGCGAGGCGCCGGATGTGATCCTGATCGGCGAAATCCGCGATGCCGAAACCATGCGCCACGCGATCTCGTACGCCGACACCGGCCACCTGTGCCTGTCGACGCTGCACGCCAACAACGCCTCGCAGACGCTCGACCGAATCATCAACTTCTTCAATGATTCGGCCCATCGCCAGCTGTTCGTCGACCTGTCCGAGCACCTGCAGGCGATCGTCAGCCAGCGGCTGGTACCGACCATCGCCGGCGGCCGCATTCCGGCGGTCGAAATCCTCATCCGTACGCCCTATGTCGCCGACCTGATTCTCAAGCGCGACCTCGATGGCATCAAGGATGCGATGAAAGAAGGCAGCCAGTCGGGCATGCAGACCTTCGACCAGTGCCTGCTCAAGTTCTACGCCGACGGCGTGATCTCCGAGGAGCAGGCGCTGGCGCATGCCGACTCGCGCAACAACGTCAGCCTCGGCATCCGCATGTCGCACAGCCGCAGCGCCGCCGACACGCCCCAGAACCTCGATCTGCAGGAGTGGCAATAAGCACCGGCGGCAGCGCCGACGCACACGCCTCGATGCGCTCGATCCGGCACTCGGCCTGGCTGGTCACCGCCGGGGCGGTGATGATCAGCTTCGCCGCGGTGTTCGTGCGCTTGGCCGATGTCGCTGCCACCACCTCGGCGTTCTACCGGCTGGCATTCGGTACGCTGACGCTGGCGCTTATTGTCCTGATCCGGCCGCGGCTGGGCGAAGGTCTGCGCCACGGCTGGATCGGCTCGACCATCGTGGCGCTGTTTTTCACCGCCGACCTGTGGCTGTGGCACCGTTCCATCCTGTTTATCGGGCCCGGGCTGTCGACGCTGCTGGCCAACTTCCAGGTCTTCGTGCTGGCCGCGATCGGCGTGTTGTGGTTGCGCGAGGCGTTCTCGCTGCGCTTTGGCGGCGCAATCGTGCTGGCCATGCTCGGGCTTTGGCTGTTGTTCGGACGCGAGTGGGCGAGCTTGTCGGGCGACTATCGGCTCGGCATCGCGTTCGGGCTGGCCACCGCGCTGGCCTACTCCGGCTACCTGCTCAGCCTGCGCGGCGTGCAGATGCCGGGCACACGCCTGCGCCCCGAGGGGCGTCTGCTGCAGGTCTCGCTGCTGTCGGCGCTGATGATGGCCGGCCTCAATCTGTTCGAGGGCCACGGCTTTGCGATCCCCGACCGCGGCTCGCTGGCCGCGCTGGTCGCGCTGGGCGTGATCTGCCAGGTATTGGGCTGGCTCGCAATCAGCCGTGGCATGCCCGGGCTTCCGGCCTCGCTGATCGGTCTGCTGCTGCTGTTGCAGCCGGTACTGTCGATGACCTGGGACGTGGCGCTGTTCAATCTCGCGCTGTCGCTGCCGCAGACGGTCGGCGCGGTGCTGGCGCTGGTCGCGATCTACCTCGGCCTGCGGGTGCGTAGCGCGCGTCCCGGCTGAAGGCGTGCCAAAGGCTGCTCAGCGGCCGCCGCCGAACAGCGTTTTCAGCGTATCGATCGGCACCGGGAAGACAATGGTCGAGTTCTTCTCGCCGGCAATGTCGCCCAGCGTCTGCAGGTAGCGCAGCTGGATGGCGTTCTCGCTTTCGGCCAGCTTCTGGGCCGCCTCGACCAGTTTCTGCGCCGCCTGCTGCTCGCCCTCGGCGTGGATGACCTTGGCGCGACGCTGGCGCTCGGCTTCGGCCTGCTTGGCAATCGCGCGGATCATCGACTCATCGAGGTCGATGTGCTTGATCTCGACGTTGGTCACCTTCACGCCCCAGCCGTCGGTCTGACGATCGAGGATCAGCTGGATGTCCTCGTTGAGCTTGTCGCGCTCCGACAGCATCTCGTCGAGTTCGTGCTTGCCGAGCACCGAACGCAGCGTGGTCTGCGCCAGCTGGCTGGTCGCATCCATGAAGCGCTCGACGTTGACAATCGACTTTTCCGGGTCGACCACGCGGTAGTAAATGACCGCGTTGACCTTGACCGAGACGTTGTCGAACGAAATCACGTCCTGGGTCGGCACATCCATCACGATCGTGCGCAGGTCGACCTTGACCATCTGCTGGATGAACGGGATGACGATGATCAGGCCCGGGCCCTTGACCTTGTCGAAGCGGCCGAGGGTAAAAATCACGCCGCGCTCGTACTCGCGCAGGATCTTGATCAGGTTGGTCAGAAACAGCACCACCAGCACGATGATGGTGGCGGCAAAGTACAGGGTATCGAGTGCCATGGTCAGCTCGCTTGTTTTAAGAGGTTGAAGGATTCAATTCCGATTCGGCGCCGCTTTCGGATGCAGGTTCAACCTCGAGCACAAAGCCTTCGGGATGCATCCGGAGCACGCGCACGCGCTCGCCGGCGCGCACCGGTCGTTCGCAATGCGCGCGCCAATCTTCGCCGTGCAGGTGCACGCGCCCGCGGCCGTCGCGGAAATCGACCAGCGCCTCTGCAAGGTCGCCATCGAGTTCATGGGCCACCGCCGGGCGCGGCTTGCCAAGGCTGCGCATCGCCACGCGCATCACGATGCCGAAGGTCAGTGCCGCGATCAGGCCCATGCCGCCGATCACGCCGCGGTTGACGCCAAGGCCGGGCACACCGGTATCGAACAGCAGCACCGAACCGAATACCACCGCGACGATGCCGCCGATCCCGAGAATGCCGAACGACGGCACGAACAATTCAACCGCAATCAGCGCCAGCCCCAGTGCGATCAGCGCCAGTCCGGCGTAATTGACCGGCAGCACCTGCAGCGCATACAAGGCGACCAGCAGGCAGATGCCGCCGATCACGCCCGGCACCAGCGCGCCGGGGTTGTAGCCTTCGAGGATCAGCCCATAGATGCCGACCATCAGCAGGATGTAGGCCAGCGTCGGGTTGGTGACGATCGACAACAGCCGCGTGCGCCAGTCCGGTTCGATCTCGAACGGCTCGAGCTCGGCGGTTGCCAACACCCGCAAGCCGTCATTCATCCGTACCTCGCGGCCGTCGATCGCGGCCAGCAGCTGCGCAAGGTCGGCGGCGATGACATCGATCACGTTCTGCTCCAGCGCCTCGCGCGCGGTCAGGCTGACCGCCTCGCGCACGGCCTGCTCGGCCCAGTCGGCGTTGCGGCCGTGGCGTTCGGCCAGGCTGCGAATCCAGGCGACAGCGTCATTGATCGCCTTGCGACCCGCTGCGTCGCCACTGGGCGCGGGCGTGTTCTGATCCTCGGCCTGTGCGGGTGCCGCTTCGGCTTCCGGGTCGCCGGCGCCATCGTCCGACGAGCCATCATCGACCAGGTCGCGCAGCCGCTCGGCCGGTGATGCCGGTGCGCTGCCACCGCCGCCGAGTTGCACCGGCGTGGCTGCACCCAGCGTGGTTGACGGCGACATCGCCGCGACGTGCGCGCCATACAACATGTACGTGCCGGCCGAAGCAGCCCGCGCACCGGCCGGCGTGACCCACACCACTACCGGTACGCGCGCATTGAGCATGGCGCCAACGATGTCGCGAGTCGTACTCACCAGTCCGCCCGGGGTGTCGAGCCTGAGCACAACCAGCTCCGCGCCATCGGCTTCGGCCTGCTCGATCCCGCGCACGATGTAATCGCCGGTCGCCGCCCCGATTGCGTCGGCGACGGTGAGCACGTAGGCACGACCTGCACCTCCGGCAGGCTGGGCAAACGACAGCGCGAACCCCAGCAGCAGCATCAGGGTCGCGACGGCCGTCGCCCATCGGATCGATGACGGAGCAAGAGCGTTCATCGCGTCAGTCAAGCGCATGCGGCGTCGATGCAATGACAATGTCGGCATTGGCCAGCGCATCAATCTTCCAGCGCGTACTCGATCGTCGTCACCACCCGAACGCGCTTGACATGCGGCGAGCTGGGGTCGAGGTTCTCGATCGTGAAATAGCCCTGGCGGGCGCGTCGAATGGCGCCGACTTCGCTGCCCGAATCCTCGGCGAACTGGGCCGCGGCGCGCCGGGCGTCGGCAGTCGCCTCCGCGATCATTTCCGGCTTGATACCTTCCAGCCCGGTAAACAGGAAGTCGGCGGCATTGCCCCAGTTCGGCGTCAGCGCCACACCCTGGCCGAGCAGCTCGGCGGCCCCGGCCATGGCCTGGCGCAGGGCATCGACCTTGCCACTGCGCAGGGTCAGCGTGCGTTCGGCCATGTAGCGCTCGGCCGGCCGGTTGCCGGGGCTGGCGTGCATCCAGCGATCGGTCACGCTGGGCGGGTTGGCGGTGATCTCGGCACCGGTGAAGCCGTTGAGCTTGAGAAAGGCCACGATCGCCTCGTCGGCGCGCTCCAGCCGTTCGCGCAAGCTCGCCAGCGTATCGGCCGTCACGTTATGGCCGATCGGCCAGACCGCAAGATCCGCGGCCAGCTCGCGCTCGGCCAGGCCCTTGACCTCGACCGCGCGGTCGCGCTGGACAAAGCGGTCCATCGCGCTGCCCAGGCCGTAGCTCAGGATGATTGCGGCGACCACCAGCGCGATAGCCAATGCACCCATGGGATCGGAACTTCGCTTGTCACTCATCGCATGCAGTCCTGCTATCGACGTCCTCGGAATCCAAGTCTACCTGCTTTCCCAGTTGCGACATCTCGACGCCCTGTGCAGGAAATCTCGCCGAACCGGTACGATAGGCCTCTCACTCAGACCACAGTCCGGCCCATTCATTCCATGCCACACCGCTTCGCCCTGCGCCACCTGCCGACATGTGCCTGATCGCCTTTGACTGGCAGCCGGGGCGCGCGCAAGCGTTGGTGCTGGCGGCCAATCGCGATGAATTTCATGCCCGACCGACAACGCCACTGCACTGGTGGCCGGACCCGGGCGACCGGCTGGCCGGGCGCGACGAACAGGCCGGCGGCACCTGGCTGGCCGTGCGCCGGGACGGACGCTTCGCGGCCATCACCAACTTCCGGGATCCAAACGCGCCATCCGGCGCCCGCTCGCGCGGTGAACTGCCGCTGGACTGGCTGCGGTCGCCCGAACCGGCGCGCGCGTTTGCCCGCCGTGTCCACGTCGAGCGCGGCGAATATGGCCCGTTCAACCTGCTGATCGGCGACCCCGAGACGCTGATGATCGTTGGTACGCATGCCGAGCCGGAGGCTGTCGCACCGGGGGTGCACGCACTGTCGAATCACCTGCTGGACACGCCCTGGCCCAAGGCGATTCATGCCGTGCAAGGCCTGCAAAGCTGGCTCGAGGCCACCGAGCCGGAGTTCGAACGGCTGCTCGACCTGCTCGACGATCGCCGGCCGGCCGATCCCGATCGGCTGCCCGACACCGGCGTTGGCACCGATACCGAGCGTTTTCTGTCGCCGCCGTTCATCGTCGGTGATGACTACGGCACGCGCTGCTCGACCGCACTCATTCTGGGACCGCGCATGCAGATGGCCGAGCGCCGCTTCGCGCCCGATGGCACCTGCATCGGCGAGCGCGCGTTCGGCTGGACCCGCCGCTGACCGTTGCAGCGTCGGCCAGAATGCAAAACGCCCCGCTCGGGGGCGGGGCGTTGCAACTGCTTCGTCGGAAGCGGTTTGTTGTCAGACCGGCGTAACGTTGGCGGCCTGCGGACCCTTCGGGCCATCCTGAAGTTCGAATTCGACCTTCTGCCCTTCAGCCAGAGACTTGAAGCCCGAACCCTGAATCGCACTGAAATGCACGAACACGTCCGAACCCCCGTTGTCCTGGGAGATGAAACCGAAGCCCTTGGCGTCGTTGAACCACTTCACGGTACCTGTAACCATTTTCTGTAACTACCTGTAGATGTAAATAAAAGAAAAGCTGCTGATCCGCGCCGGGCGGGGATCGATCAGGGTCAGTCGAGATTCGGGAAGATTCTTCAAAAGCGAGGGATCGAACCGGGCTGTCAACCGCCCTGCAAACGCAGCGCTTTGAACTATACGCGCTTTGGCGCGCGATTGCGAGCATTTTCGAATGAATTTTTCATGTCGGCGCGGGCCGCTGCCGGTATTGCAAGCGGCTGTGGGATACTCCCGCCCGATGCTCCGACTCTTCCTGACCGGCCAGTGGTATGCGCTGCGGCTGTGGCTGCAGGCCTGGATTTCGCCGTGGCGCGAGCGAAGGTCGTTCATCGGTGCGGCATCCATCGTCGTGCTGTGGCCGGCATTCGTTGCGCTGCAGTGGCTGCATCTGGCGGGCTTCGCGCTTGACGAGCTGCTGTTTCGCGGCTGGCGACGCGTTGCGGTTCGGCAACCGCTGTTCGTGCTCGGTCCGCCGCGCTCGGGCACCACCCACCTGCATCATGTGCTGGCACTGGACGAAACCACCACCACGTTTCGGCTGTGGGAATGCCTGTTCGGCCTGTCGGTGACCGGCCGCAAGCTGGCACTGGCGCTGACCGCGGCTGACCGCAGGCTGGGCCGTCCCGGCGCGCGACTGCTGGACGGGCTGGCGCAACGCGTGAATCAGGGCATGAGCGATGTTCACCCGTTCGCGCTGGATGCACCGGAGGAGGATTTTCTGGTGCTGATGCCGGTCATGCAGTGCTTCATCCTGGTCACACTGTTCCCGCGCGCCGAGTGGCTGTGGGACACCGCAAGACTGGACCGGCAGGACAACGCGACCCGACGCCGGCTGATGCGCTACTACCGGATCTGCGTGCAGAAACACCTGTATACCTTCGGACCCGATCAGCGCTTCCTGTCGAAAAACGCCTCGTTTTCGGGCATGGCCGAGAGCCTGCTGGAAACCTTCCCCGATGCGCACATCATCGCCTGCGACCGCGACCCGCTCGCCACCGTTCCGTCGCAGCTGAGCTCGCTGCGACCGGCGCTGCAGGCATCCGGTTTTGCCGAAATTCCCGCCGCACTGCAGCGCCGGCTGATCGACTTGCTGGCGTTTTACTACCTGCACCTCGATCGGGTCGCGCAGGCGCATCCGGCGAACCTGGTGATCGTCGACAACACGGCCCTGAAACAGCGGCTGGCCGAAACCGTGCGGGCCGCCTTCGCGCACCTGAAACGCGAGTCCGACAAAGCCTTTCACGCCGCGCTCGCGACGGCTGACCGGGCATCACGCGACCATCGCTCGGCACACCACTATGGCCTGGCCGAATTCGGCCTCGATAAGGCCGAACTGAACCAACGACTGGCCGCAGTCATCGAACTGCGCCGGCGACGGCAGCCATGCACCGTGGCGCAGGTGGATGGATGAGCACGAAATCCCATCCAACTTCCGTCCCGGTCGCTTTCGTCTCCGATTCGATGCCAGAGCGCAACGGAGTCGGTGCCTACTACCGCGATCTGATCGATCAGCTCGAAGCGCTGGACGGGCCACGGCGGTTCGAGACCTGTTTCGTCTGCCCCGGTGGTGCCGCGCGGGCCGGCGTGAACATTCCGCTGCCCGGTGACGCCACGCAACGGGTCTACCTGCCGTCCCCGCGTGAGTTCAGCCGGCTGATGCGCAGCCTGAAGCCGGCCGTGATCGTGGTCGCCACCCCCGGCCCGTTCGGCCTGCTCGGCATGCGCTGGGCGCGCAAGCTCTCCGTTCCGCTGATCGTCGGTTTTCATACCGACTACGCCGGCGTCACCGACCTGTACCAGACCTCGATCCTGCGCATGCTCAGTCGCGGCTATTTTCGGCGCATCGACCGACTGCTGTTCCGGCGCGCCGAGCACGTGCTGGTCAACACCACCGCGATGATCGAGCAGGCCGAGCGCCTCGGCGCGCGCCGGGTGCGGCGCATCGGCACGCTGGTTCCGCGCATTCTGCTGGACACGCCGCCACAACCGCATTCCGGAACGATCCACACCGTGCTGTTTGCCGGTCGACTCGCGCCGGAAAAACGGCTGGGCCAGGTACTCGATGCTGCCGCAGCCATGCCGGATCTCGACTTCGTGATCGCCGGCGACGGGCCGCTGAAGGCCGAAATCGTCCGCGCCGCGGCAACGCTGGACAACCTCGACTATGCCGGCTGGGTAAACCGCGAGACGCTGATGCAGCACCTCGACGCCGCCGATGCGCTGGTGCTGCCATCGGAATTCGAGTCGTTCGGCAATGTCGCGCTGGAGGCGATGGCACGCGCGCGCATCGCGATCGTGACCGCCAGCTGCGGCATCGCGCACTGGAGCCGGCTGGCCCGGCACCTGGTCGTTCATGACGGCGACGAAGCGCTCACCAGCGTACTGCAGCGGGTCCGTGGGCAGCCGTCACAGACGCTGAGCCGGCAGGCAGAGCAAGCACGCCAGGCCGCGGTGGCGCTGAATGCAGCCAGCCTGGCCGAGTGGATCGAGCTGCTCGCAGCCGGGCACGTCGAACCTTGAACATGCCGCTGCGCCTTTTGGTCTCGATCCACGATGTAATGCCGACGACGCTGACGGCCGTGGAAGATATCTTCAATCGTCTGCTCGATGCCGGATTACAGCCGGTCACGCTGCTGGTCGTGCCCGGCACCGGCTGGACAGCGAACGATCTGGACCGCTTGCGCGCACTGGTCGCAGCCGGGGCGGAACTGGCCGGACATGGCTGGGTTCATGCAGTCCGCCACGTGCGCGGTCTTCGACACCGGCTGCACGCAGCACTGATCTCGCGCCGTGCCGCCGAGCACCTGGCACTGGCGACCAACGAGATCATGGCCCTGATGCGCGCCAACCACGCCTGGTTTGGCGCGCACGGCCTCCCGGACCCGAGCCTGTACGTACCGCCGGCCTGGGCGATGGGCAACGTATCGCCAGCAGGATTGCGCGAGCTGCCGTTTGCACGCCATGAAACACTGCTGGGCGTGCGCGAGGCCGCATCCGGGCGCTTCCGGGCGCTGCCGATGGCCGGATTCGAGGCCGATACGCAGTTGCGTGCAGCCTTCGTCGCGCCCTTCAACCTGCTCAATCGCCGGCTGGCGCACGCCAGCGACCGGCCACTGCGGCTGGGCATCCACCCGCATGACTTCGAGCTGAAGCTGGCCGCATCGCTGGCCGACTGGATCGCGCGCGGTGGCCGCTGTCTGAGTTACTCGGAATTGGCGGCCGCTTAGCCGTGGCACTGGTGGTTTGAATGGCCGCAGTCCGGGCCGTCGACCGGCTCGGGCTGCAGGGTCGGGTGATCGATCGCGAAGCGCTCCAGCAGCATGGTATTGATGCGCGCCAGCAACGCCGGCCAGCCCGTCATGTCGTCGAGCACCACGTGCGCCGACAGCGCCACGCGCTGACTGCTGATCTGCCAGATGTGAAGATCATGCACCTCGACCACGCCGTCGACGCCGTGCATCGCTTCGCGCACCTGCTCCAGATCCAGCCGCTGCGGCACCTGCTCCATGACCACGCCCAGACCGGTGCGGATCAGGCGCAGCGCAGCGATCATGATCAGACCACAGATCAGCAGCGACAGGATCGGATCGATCGGCGTCCAGCCGGTCCACAGAATGATCGCACCGGAGGCCAGCGCGGCAACCGAGCCCAGCAGGTCACCGATCACATGCAGGATCGCGCCGCGCACGTTGATATTGCCGTGGGATTCGCCGCCGTGCAGCACTTTCAGCACCACCAGGTTGATCACCAGGCCGATGGCTGCAACCGCCATCACCGCCAGCCCGCGCACCTCGACCGGGTTGTGGAAGCGGTCGATGGCATTCATCACGATCACCGCGACCAGCGCCAGCATCACCGCACCGTTGATCAGCGCGGCGATGATCTCGGCCCGGCCATGACCCCAACTGTGCTCGTGGTCGGCCGGCCGGGTCGAGATCCAGGCCGCAATCGCAGCCAGACCCAGCGCGGTCGAGTCGGTCAGCATGTGGCCGGCATCGGCCATCAGCGCCAGTGATCCGCCCCACCAGCCGACCACGAACTCGACCCCGGCAAAAGCCAGCGTCAGCAGCAGCGCACGCCGAAGCGCGCGCCCGCCGCCGTGATCGGAACTGTGGTGATCGTGTTCGTACATGGAAGTGTCCGTGTGCCTCAGTCCGGTACGGGGCCATCGCCGTCGGCGACCGCCAGATGCAGCATCAGCGCGCGCAACGCGGCCGGCTTGACCGGCTTGAACAGCCGCTGGTAGCCCAACTGCTCGACGCGCGCGCCCAGCGCATCGCTGCGGTCGGCGGTCAGCAGGATAACCGGAATCGGCCGATCGGCGCGCCGCTGCAGCCGAAGGCAGGCATCCAGCCCGGTTTCACCACCGGCCAGATGGAAGTCCGCCAGCACGATGTCGGGCAGTGCCACCGTGTCGCAGCGCTGCGCATCGGAGACCAGCGTCACCCGGCAACCCCAGCGCCGAAGCAGCAGCTGCATGCCATCGAGAATCTCGGGGTCGTCGTCGATCACCAGCACCGACAGGCCGACCAGATCGTTGGCCGCACGGGCATCACCCCGCGACTGCAGCGGCGCGACCGGGTCACTCGATGACCGCCGCGGCACGCTCACCGAGAACACCGAGCCACGACCCGGACGCGAATCCAGCGCCAGTCCGGCGTCGAGCATCTGCGAGATGCGACGACAGATCGACAAACCCAGCCCGAGGCCCTGGTCGAACTCGCTGTCACCGTCATGCTGATCGGTTTCCAGACGCTCGAACTCCTCGAAAATGCGTTCCTGTTCCGAGGCCGCGATGCCCTGACCGGTATCCCAGACCTGCAGCATCAGCCGCTCACCCCGCACCCTGCACCCCACCAGCACGCCGCCGTGGCGGGTGTAGCGCAGGGCGTTGTTGACCAGGTTGAACAGGATGCGCTGCAACAGCTTCGGATCGGTGCGGATGTAGCCCGGGTTGCGCCGAACGCGCAAGCGCAGGCCGCGCCGCTCGGCCAGCGCCGAGAACTGGCGCTCGACCTTCTCGAGCAACTGGTTGACCGGAACATCCAGCCACTGTGGCTGCAGCGCGCCCTGGTCCAGCCGGCTGATGTCGAGCAGTGCCGATAGCAACTCTTCGGCCACGCCCAGGCTGTGGTCCAGGCGATGCACCAGGCGAGCGTCATCGGGCGAAAAGCGCTTGGCCCGTTCGCTCAGGTTGGCCGAGAACAAGCGCGCCGCGTTGAGCGGCTGCAGCAGGTCATGGCTGGCCGCGGCCAGGAAGCGGCTCTTGGAATGATTGGCGCGCTCGGCATCCTGCTTGGCCAGCTCCAGCGCCTGCATGGTTGCATGCAATTCCCGGGTGCGGCGCGTGACCTGCTGTTCCATGGTTGCGTAGGCGGCCTTGAGTTCGGCCTCGGTCTGCTTGAAACCGGTAATGTCGGTGAATGTGGTGACATAGCCGCCATGCGGCATGGAATTGCCGCGAATCTCGATGACCCGACCGTCACCATGACGACGCTCGAACACGTAGGGCGTGCCACGGCGCATGTGGTGCATGCGCCGATCGATCGCGGCCTCGACCTCCTCACCCGGCCCGAACTCCCGCTCCAGGTTGAAGCGGATCAGATCCTCGATCGGCTGGCCGAGGTAGACCTGTCCGGTGGGGTAATCGAGCAGTTCCAGATAAGCCCGGTTCCAGCTCACCAGGCGCAGGTTGCCGTCGACCACGCTCACGCCCTGGCTGATGTGGTCGAGCGTGCCCTCGAGCAGTTCACGGTTGAACTGGATCGCACTGGAGGTGTGCTCCAGAAGCAGCAAGGCATCGCGCGTCTCCATGCCGCTCTGACGCAGGCCCGCGGTCAGCACCGAGCGCGCCGAGGCCGAGCCGATGCAGCCAGCCAGAAGACGCTCGGTGAACACCAGCATCTCGGCGGTGGCCGGCTGATCTTCGTACACCGCGCGGTCGAAACTGCCGTCACCGCCGAGCACGCCGGCAAAAGCCAGCTCGACGCGTTGCTCACCGATGAAACTGGCCGCGATCCGGCTCAGCTCGCCGATCGAGACCGGCCGCAGCGCGTTGCGCCGCCCCAGCAACATCGGCAGCGTCGGCCGATGACGCCGCACCCAGATCGAAATCACGACCAAGGCCGTGACGTTGAGCGCCAGCGTCACCGCGGTCGCATGGTGGATGCCCGGATCGAGCACGCGCGGCCAGGCCGAAATGATCGACGGCGCGAACACCAGCAACAGCCAGCCGATCAGTCCCAGCAGCAGGCCGATCGTCACGCCCTCGCGGCTGGCACGCTGCCAGTACACCCCGCCGACCAGCCCCGGCGCGAACTGCACCACGGCTGCGAACGCCATCAGACCGATCGCCGCCAGCGCCTCGGTGTCGCGCAACGCCAGATAGAACGCCCAGCCGGCCAGCGACAGCGCGATGATGGTGATGCGCCGGCTGTTGAGCAGCACACGGCCGAAATCCGGGCCGCGCTGCACGCCCATGCGCATCAACAGCGGCACGATCAGTTCGTTCGACACCATCGTGGCCAGCGCCACCGAGGCGACGATCACCATACCGGTCGCGGCCGAGAACCCGCCCAGGAACGACAGCAGGGCGATAACGCCGTGGCCGTCGGCCAACGGCAGCGCCAGCACGAACATGTCGGCCTTCGGCGACTCAATGCCGAAGCGCTGCATGCCGGCCACCGCGATCGGCACGACCAGCACGGTGAACAGCAGCAGGTAGGCCGGAAACAGCCAGCGCGCAAGCTCCAGATCGCCGCGACGCTCGTTTTCAACGAACGCGACCTGGAACTGGCGCGGCAGGCAGACGACCGCGGCGGCGGCCAGCAGGGTCTGGGTCCAGAACGCCTGTGGCAAGCCATCGGGCAAAAACAGGCGCCGATAGTGCGGCTGCTCGGAGACGATCGCGACCAGCCCGGCAGGCCCATCGAGCAGCCAGAACAGCGCCCAGATCCCGACCACTGCGAACGCCACCAGCTTGACCAGCGACTCGAATGCGATTGCCAGCACCATACCGCGATGATGCTCGCTGGCCTCGAGCCGGCGCACGCCGAACAGGATCGAAAACCCGCCCAGGGCCAGCGCCAGGACCAGCGCCAGCCCGCTTTCGGGCAAGCCGACCGGGCGGTCGGTGATCACCATCAGTCCCTCAGTCACGGCCTTGAGCTGCAAGGCGATGTAGGGGATCGAACCGAGCACTGCGGCAACCGTGATCAGCACTGCCAACCGGCGCGACTTGCCGAAGCGGTAGGCCAGGAAATCGGCGATCGAGGTCAGGCGCTGCTCGTGGCTGAGCTTGAGGATGCGCTGCATCAGGTCGTGACCCAGCAGCACGACCAGGATCGGGCCAAGGTAGATGGTGGCAAACAGCCAGCCGTCAGTGACCGCCGAGCCGACCGCGCCGAAAAACGTCCATGAGGTGCAGTACACGGCCAGCGACAGGCTGTAGATCACCGCCCGCAAGCGGCCCCGGATGCGTCGATCGGGAATGCGGTCGCCGTACCAGGCGATCGCAAACAGCACGCCAACGTAGAGCAGGCTCAGCAGCGCGACCAGCGTGGGCGAGAACATCGAGGTCTCCGGCAAGCGACCCGCGCATCATAGAGGATCGCGCCGCTCGACTAAAGTCGAAGCGAAATCCGACCGACCCGCTGCTACATTCGCGAAACATTCGCGAAAGAGGGTAGGAGCATGTCACAACAAGAAAGCCGCGATGCTTACTGGAAGGCCAATCTCCGCGTCATGGCGATCTGCCTGGTCATCTGGTTCGTCGTTTCGTTCGGGTTCGGGATTCTGCTGGCCGATGTACTCGACAACATTCAAATCTTCGGCTATCCGCTCGGATTCTGGTTTGCGCAGCAAGGTTCGATCTACACCTTCCTGGTGCTGATCTTTTTCTATGCCTGGCGCATGAACCAGCTTGACCGCGAACACGACGTCCACGAAGACTGAACGGAGACATCCAAATGGATCTGCAACTGCTTACCTACATCGTCGTCGGCGCCACGTTCGCGCTCTACATCGGCATCGCGATCTGGTCGCGAGCCGGTAATACCGGCGATTTCTACGTCGCCGGCAAGGGCGTGCACCCGGTCGCCAACGGCATGGCCACGGCCGCCGACTGGATGTCGGCCGCCTCGTTCATCTCGATGGCCGGCCTGATCGCCTTCCTCGGCTACGACGGCTCGGTCTACCTGATGGGCTGGACCGGCGGCTACGTGCTGCTGGCGCTGCTGCTGGCGCCCTACCTGCGCAAGTACGGCAAGTTCACGGTGCCGTCGTTCATCGCCGACCGCTATTACTCGAAGTCGGCGCGCATCGTCGCGGTGATCTGCCTGATCTTCATCTCGTTCACCTACGTGGCCGGGCAGATGCGCGGCGTCGGGATCGTATTCTCTCGCTTCCTCGAGGTCGACATCGTGACCGGGCTGCTGGTCGGCATGGGCATCGTGTTCGTCTACGCGGTGCTCGGCGGCATGAAGGGCATCACCTACACCCAGGTCGCCCAGTACTGCGTGCTGATCTGTGCCTACACCGTGCCGGCCGTGTTCATCTCCTTCCAGCTCACCGGCAACGTCCTGCCGCAGCTGGGCCTGGGCAGCCAGACGGTCGGTGAACAGGTCTACCTGCTCGACAAGCTCAACCAGGTGATCATGGATCTCGGCTTCGGCGCCTACACCGATGGCTCCAAGGCGATGATCGATGTACTCGCCATCACGCTGGCGCTGATGGTCGGTACGGCGGGCCTGCCGCACGTCATCGTGCGCTTCTTCACGGTGCCCAAGGTCAGCGACGCGCGCAAGTCGGCCGGCTGGGCACTGCTGTTCATCGCGCTGCTCTACACCACTGCTCCGGCGGTCGGCGCGATGGCCCGGCTGAACCTGACCGAAACGATCTGGCCCGAGGGTGCAAGTGCCCAGGCTCTGGCCTACGACGAACGGCCCCAGTGGTTCCGGACCTGGGAACAGACCGGCCTGCTGAAGTTCGAGGACAAGAACAACGATGGTCGGGTGCAGTACTACAACGACGGCAACGCGGCCTTCCAGAGAACCGCCGAGGCGCGCGGCTGGGCCGGCAACGAGCTGACCGTCGACCGCGACATCATGGTGCTGGCCAACCCGGAAATTGCGCGATTACCAAACTGGGTGATCGCGCTGGTCGCTGCCGGCGGCATCGCCGCGGCGCTGTCGACCGCGGCCGGGCTGCTGCTGGTGATCTCCTCGGCGGTCTCGCATGACCTGCTCAAGAGCGTGTTCGTGCCCAACATGAGTGACAAGGCCGAATTGCTGGCCGGGCGCATCGCTGCGGCATTTGCGATCTGCGTGGCCGGTTACCTGGGCTACAACCCGCCGGGCTTCGTGGCCCAGGTGGTGGCGTTCGCGTTCGGGCTGGCGGCGGCCAGTCTGTTCCCGGTCATCATCATGGGCATCTTCTCGACCCGCATCAACCGCGAAGGCGCAATCGCCGGCATGCTTACCGGTCTGATCTTCACGTTCGGCTACATCCTGTACTTCAAGGGCATCTTCATCACGCCGCTGGCCGAAAACGTGCCCGAGAACTGGCTGTTCGGGATTTCGCCGGAAGGCATCGGCGTGGTCGGCATGTTGCTGAACTTTGCCGTGGCGTTCGCCATCAGCCGCGTGACCGCCGCACCGCCGCAGCATATCCAGGAATTCATCCAGGATATCCGTGTGCCGCGCGGTGCCGGTGGTGCCCACGCTCACTGAGCGCAAGGGCCGCTTGATCCTCCGGTCCCAACCGGGACCGGACTGCCCCGGCGGTGCCCTGCACCGCCGTTTTTTTTGCCAAGACCGTTAACAAGGGAGATCGCAGCATGGCCAGGCCACCGTCGGACGTCACCGGTTTTCTTGTTCATGTCGCGCCGTTCTCGGAACTCGACGGACTCGACATCGAGCGCGTTGCCGGCTTGCTGGAAATGCGCTATCACAGCCGCGATCACGCGATCGGATGCTTCGATCCGCCCGGCCGGGACGGCCTGTTCATCGTGCGCAAGGGCGCGGTGGTGCTGTCCGACAGCCAGAGCGATGTCGCCATCGAGCAGCGCGGTGAGGGCGAATTGTTCGGGCACCGCATCCGCTTTCGCGACGGCATCGAAGGCTACCGCGTGCGTGCCAGTGAAGACTGCCTGGTCTGGCACCTGCCGCAGGACAGGCTCGACGAACTGCTGACCAAGCACCAGCGGCTGGCCCGCTTCTTCCACGACGCCCCGGGTGAACGGCTGCGCTTCGAGATCGAGGCCACCACGCGCCAGGAGCGGCTGTCCGACCTGCCGTTGCGCAGCCCCGTCACGATCGGGCCGGCCGCATCGATTCGCGAATGCGCCGGGCGCATGCGGGAATTCCAGGTCAGCAGCCTGCCGATTGTCGAAAACGACCGACTGACCGGCATCATCACCGACCGCGACCTGCGCAACCGCGTCGTCGCCGTCGGTCGCGATCCGGAAAGCCCGGTCGCCGACATCATGACCTCGAAGCCGGCCACCGCCGGCATCGAAGATCGCATCGAGGCCGCACTGGTCGAGATGATGCGACTGGGCATCCACCACCTACCGGTGCTGGATGCCGATGGCGGCTTGCGCGCGGTGGTCAGTGCCGGCGACCTGATGCGGGTGCAATCACCGCACCCGCTGCGCCTGGTGCGCGATCTGCACCGTGCCGAAAATCGCGAGATGGTGATCCAGCTGGCGCGGCGCGCACCGGGCATGCTCGCGGCAATGGCACGCAGCGGCTCCGGTGCCAGCGAAGTCGGCCGCATCGCCAGCCGCATCACCGACGCCTGCACCCGCCGCCTGCTGACGCTGGCGATTCAGGAGCTGGGCGAAGCGCCGATGGCGTGGAGCTGGCTGGCGTTCGGCTCGCAGGCACGCATGGAACAGGGCCTGATCAGCGACCAGGACAACGGCCTGCTGCTGGCCGAGAAACCCGACGAGCCGACCGCGGCCTACTTCCTGCAACTGGCCACGAGGGTCTGCGACGACCTGAACGAATGCGGCTATGTGCACTGTCCCGGCGGCGTCATGGCCAAGGGCGAGTGGCGCATGTCACAGGCCGCCTGGCGCCGGCGTTTCGAGGGCTGGATTCGTGAGCCGGAGCCGAAGTCGGTCATGCAATCAAGCATCTTTTTCGATATGCGACCGGTTGCCGGCGACCTCGAACTGGGTCACCGGCTGCACCGCGAGGTGCTGGCGCTGGCGCGCGACAGCCAGATCTTCCGCCGCTTCCTGGCCCAGGAATCGCTGCACCACCGGCCGCCAATCGGCCTGTTCCGGCGCTTCGTGCAGGAACACGGCGGCGAGCACAGTCAGGGACTGAACCTGAAGAAGCGCGGTGTCATCCCGGTCGTCGATCTGGCGCGTGTGCGCGCGCTGGAAGAAGGATTCGAGGTCATTCATACCGAAGAGCGCATCCACGCCGCGGCCGATGCCGGGCACATCAACTCGCGCGATGCCGGCGACCTGGTGCATGCGCTGAAATTCATCGCCGACGTCCGCCTGCAGCACCAGGCGCGACGGCTGGATCGCGGTCTCAAGCCCGACCATCTGGTCGACCCTGACGAATTGTCCGGCCTGCACCGGCGTTACCTGCGTTCAGCCTTCGCCATCATCGGCGACGCGCAGAGCGCGCTGGCACAGCGCTACCTGCTATGAGCCTGCTGCGGCGCTGGCGCTGGGTCCGACTGGGGCGTCTGCGCCGTCAGTTAGCCGAGCGTGGCGGCCTGGATGCGCGCATGCACCGCGCCCTGAACGCCGAGCTGAGCGCGCCATCGGCACGCGTCGATGGCGCCGCCCTGCTGGCCATCGACCTCGAAATGACCGGGCTGGATCCCGACCGCGACACCATTATCAGCATCGGCTGGGTCGGCATCGACGACGGCGCCCTGTGCCTGACCAGCGGTGACGAAATCGGGCTGGACCCGGGCGAGGGCCGGGTCGGCCAGTCCGCCACCATCCACGGGCTGCGCGACTGCGATCTCGGTGACGGACTGAACCCGGCCGAGGCCGCCGCGCGACTGATGCAGGCGTTGACTGGCCGGATCGCGGTGTTTCATCACGCGCCACTGGATATCGGCTTTCTCGACCGGCTGCTGCGCCGGCATTTCGGTTTCGGCTGGGTCTGGCCGTGGATCGATACGCTGGACTGGTACCGTCGTCGCCAGCTCAGTCGCCACAACGAGGCCGCAGCTGCCTCGACCCGACTCGACGCGGTGCGCGACCACTACGGGCTGGACGTCCGCGATGCGCACAATGCCCATGATGATGCGGTTTCGTGCGCTGAGGTGGCGCTGATTCTGGCCGCGCGCAGTCGAGCACGCCTGATTGACGTGTGCAGACTGCCATCGGCCCGGCGGGTACGGGCGGGCTGATTCACTCAGGCCGACAGGCCTGCACCGCGGTCATGGTCGTCGTGGACGGCTGGCTGATCGGGCGGCGGAAACACCTCGCCAAACGCCCGCCATTGCGCGGCCGCCAGCAGCAGCTGCACGAACATCGACAGCATCAGCGTGAGCACCTGGACCAGCAGGCCGCCGGCCGTGCCCAGGGCCAGCGTGACCAGCCCCGAGAACAGACCGAACAGCAGCACGTAGGCGAGCATCGCACGCCAGTTGACCCACAGCGCTCGCAGCGCCCACAGCAAGGCCACCAACAGCGGCCAGTTCCAGAAGAACACCAGCGGCACGGCGAAGAACAACGCACCGAGCACCAGCAGCATCAGCAGCATGCCCAGCACCAGGCCGCCAACGACGTTGACGCCATCGAACAGTGCCAGAAAGGCCTCCGGATCCTGGTTGACGGCGGCCGGATCGCTGCTCCACTCAGCCAGCGCGGCCAGATCCATCTGCGGCGCCAGCCAGCCGAACAGCACCGCCAACGCCGCCAGCGTACCCAGCAGCAGCAGCCCACCCAGCCCCAGCAAGCGCAGCCGCGTCTCCGCCCGGCCCAGCCCGACCAGTAGTTGATCAACACTCGCACCCTGTTGCTGCTCCAGCGCGCGAAACACGTTCAGCAGCCCGGCGGTCAGGGCCGGGGTGATCAGGATCAGCACCAGCACGCCGATCAACGGCAGCAGCTGCACCATCGAAATCAGCAGCAGCACCGCGGCAATGCGAACCAGCGCCACGCCGCCGCGGCCAAGCAAATCACCACCGCGCATCAACCAACCGTAGGCAGCCTGCATCGGCAAGCGCCGAATGTGCGGCTGGCCGCTCATGTGCGCGAGCCCGACTCGACTCCGGCGAACTTCAACGCATCGTGACTCCAGGGTTCTATGGTCTCGATGGCTTCGGGCACCTGTTCGGGATGCTCGACGGTATGCCACAGGTCGAGGTGGGCCTGGTTCATGAAGCGCTCGCGCACACTGTGGCGCAGGAACTCCAGCAGCAAGTCGTAGTAGCCGTCGACGTTGACCAGGATGATCGGCCCGAAGTACTGGCCGAGGCGCTTGAGTGTCATCGCCTCGAACACCTCCTCGAAGGTGCCGCAGCCCCCGGGCAGCGCGACCACGGCGCGGCTGTCAACCAGCATGCGATGCTTGCGTTCGCGCATGTCCGGCACCACGTCCAGAACGCTCAGACCGGAGTGACCCTTTTCCAGCGCCATCAGGAACTCGGGAATCACCCCGTGCACCTGACCACCGCGCGCCAGTGCGCCATCGGCCAGCGCCCCCATCAGCCCCGAACCGCCACCGCCGTAGACGATCGGCCAGCCGGAATCGGCGAGCACCTCGCCCAGCCGCCGGGCCGCGCTGACAAAGCTCGGCGACAGCGCCTGGCTGGAGGCAGCGTACACTGTTATACGATGACCCGACATCAGATACCTTGAGAAAGGAGCACGATGCAACCCCGAAACACAAACCGATATTGTAGACGGCCGCGCGCCCTGCTGGCTGTGCTGCCGGCCGTGCTGCTGATGCTGGCGGGCTGTGATCGGCAGCCGGCCGAACCGGCTTCCGGTGCCATGCTCTACCTGCGCGTGTGCTCGACCTGCCACGGCCAGAACGGTCAGGGCCGGGAGCCGGCCTTTCCACCGCTGGCCGGCTCGGAATGGCTGGCACTGGGACCGGAGTCGGTCACCGTGATCACGCTGCTGGGCCTGACCGGCGAGATCGAGGTCGCCGGCCGCAGCTACCGCGGATTCATGCCGCCAATGGCGCACCTGTCCGACGCGGAGATCGCCGCAATCGTCGAACATGTCGGCCAGTGGGCCGACTGGACGGCGCCGCCGGATGCCGAACGCGTTGCACAACTGCGCGCAGCCGTCGACGGGCATGGCGTGCTGCAAGGCCGCGCGGCTCTGGAGGCCTTGCTCGAAACGCTGCCCGATCCTGCCGGATCATGAGCTTCGACCGCCTCATGCGCCAACCGCCGCGGGCCATGGTGATCCTTGGCATCACTTGTGTTGCCTGGCTGATCCAGCAACTCAACCCGCTCGAGGCGATCCGGCTGCTGGCACTGTGGCCGCTGGCCACACCCGAGGCGATGGCGCTGCCCGGCGGCCTGCAGGTCGCAACCGGATTCGGCGTTTGGCAGCTGGTCAGTTACGCGCTGCTGCACGGCGGCTTCGGCCACCTGTTCTTCAACATGTTCGCGCTGTACATGTTCGGGCTGCCGATCGAGCGCGCCTGGGGCTCGCGCCGCTTCGTCATCTACTACGTGACCTGCGTGGTCGGCGCCGGCCTGCTGCAACTGCTGACCGCCGCGATCACCGGCGGCATCTACCCGACCATCGGCGCCTCGGGTGGGGTGTTCGGCCTGCTGCTGGCCTTCGGTGTGATGTACCCGAACCAGCGCATCCTGCTGCTGATTCCGCCGATCCCGATCCGGGCCAAGTATTTCGTCATCCTGTACGGCCTGCTGACGCTGTTTTTCGGGCTGACCGGCACGATGGCCGGCATCGCCCACTTCGCCCACCTGGGCGGCATGCTGTTCGGACTGGCCCTGATCCTGTACTGGGGCCGGCAGGACTATCAGCGGCGGCTGCGATAACGGGGCGCTACAGCCAGCCCTTGCGCTTGAACAGGGCGTAGGGAAGCACGGCTGCGATGATCATCATCGCGATCGCCAACGGGTAGCCAAACGGCCATGACAACTCCGGCATGACTGCGAAGTTCATGCCGTAGATCGACGCGATCAGCGTCGGCGGCAGGAACACCACCGCCAGCACCGAGAAGATCTTGATGGTCGCGTTCTGCTCGATGTTGATCATGCCCAGCGTCGCGTCGAGCAGGAAGGTGACTTTCTGGGTCATGAAGCTGGCGTGCTCGCTGATCGACTGGATGTCGCGACCGAGCGTCTTCAAGCGCTCGCGCGGCGGCTCGAGCCTGCTGTCCAGGCGCGGCCAGATCAGGTTCAGATAGCCCGACAGCCGCGACAGCGTCATCAGCGATTCGCGCAGGTCCGAAAGCAAATCGCCCTGGCGGCCCAGCCGCCGCAACACATCCTGGAACGAACTCTTGCCGGACGCATCGAGGTTGGCGTCGAGGAAAATCCGGCCGGAAATGGCTTCGATCTCGCGCCCGGCCAGCTCCAGCAGGTCGGCCAGGCGATCGACGACGGCCTCGAGCAAGGCCAGCAACAGCGTGGCCGGATCATTGAGTTCAAGATCAGCCTGCGCGGCCCGCTTCGGGAAGGTCCGGAATGCACGCGGGTCGGTGGTGCGCACGGTGATCAGCAGTCGATCGGTCAGCACAAAGCTGACCGGCGCCATCTCGGCATCCTCCTCGACCGCGCGCGCCGGCAGCGTGACGGTCATGAACCACGCCGGATCCTCGTGATAGAGCCGGCTGGAGATCTCGATCTCCTCCATCTCATCGCGGGTCGGGATGTCGATCGCCAGTGCCTCCTCCAGCGCTGCGACCTCGGCCATCGGCGCATTGTGCAGGTCGATCCAGATCAGCCGGTCGAGGTGTTCGAGCGGCTCCTCGATTGGCATCAGGCGGGAATGTTCGAGTACGTAGCCGATCATGCTCGCGCGCCTCAGCCCTCGGCGTCCAGCCAGTCGCGAGGACGCAGGTAGTCGGCCAGCACCGCTTCGGCCGAGGTGGCGTCGGGCTGCCAGTCGTAGCGCCAGTGCGCCACCGCCGGCAGCGACATCAGGATCGATTCAGTGCGCCCGCCTGACTGCAGCCCGAACAAGGTGCCGCGGTCGTAGACCAGGTTGAACTCGACGTAGCGACCCCTGCGGTAGCGCTGGAAATCGACCTCGTGCTTGCCGTAGACGGTGTCCTTGCGCTTGTCAACGATCGGCGCGTAGGCATCGACGTAGCCGTGGCCGACGGCCTGGATGTAGTCGAAGGAGCGCTCGAAGCCCCATTCGTTGAGATCGTCGAAGAACAGCCCGCCAACGCCGCGCGTCTCATCGCGGTGTTTGAGGTAGAAATACTCGTCGCACCATTTCTTGTGCTCGGCGTAGACCGACGCGCCGAACGGCCGGCACACGCTCGCCGCGTGCCGATGCCAGTCGCGGCAGTCTTCCTCGAACGGGTAATACGGCGTCAGGTCGAAGCCGCCGCCGAACCACCAGACCGGATCCGCGTCCGGCTTCTCGGCGATGAAAAAGCGCACGTTGGCATGACTGGTCGGCACGTACGGGTTGACCGGGTGCATGACGATGGAAACGCCCAGGGCCTGAAAGCTGCGCCCGGCCAGTTCCGGCCGACGCGCACTGGCCGCGGCCGGCAGGCCGTCGCCGTGGACGTGCGAGAAATTCACCCCGCCCTTCTCGAACACCGCGCCGTTTTCGATCACGCGCGTGCGCCCACCGCCACCCTCGGGCCGTGTCCACGCATCTTCGCGAAAGGCCGCGCGCCCATCGAGCCGCTCGAATTCACCGCAGATCCGGTCCTGAAGACCGAGCAGAAAAGATTTGACCTCGCTGATCATCGGCACACATTCCGTAAAAACCCGATCAGGATAGCGGATTCAAGAGTCAAGAGCAGTCGCCCGGAAACGCTTCGGATTGAAACCTCGGATATTTATGTTTGGAACCGCAGATGAACGCAGATAAAGGCAGTTGCAGGCAACAAAAACATACCTGATTACGTAGTTGGCTCTGCCATCCCCGGGAAAGGCATTTGAACCGCAGATACACGCAGATGGACGCAGATGAGAACCTTGAAAAAGGAAAGCATATGCTGATTTCTTCGCGAGTGCCCGAATGGGTAGAAAACGACCCGTCACACGGCTTCGACGTTCCTGATGACCGACGCGACTTCTCAATAAAACATTCGTCAAATCAATTACCTGAATTAATCTGCGTTCATCCGCGTTCATCTGCGGTAAAAAAGTCTTTTATCGCAATGGATCTACAGTAGACGCTACGCGCCGCCGACTTTCTTTTTTGCGGCTTTTTTCTTGGCAGCCTTCTTCTTTGAGGCCTTCTTCTTCGAAGCCTTCTTCTTGCTGGACTTTTTCTTGCTTGATTTCTTCTTCGCGGTCTTTTTTGCCGCGCCGGTCTTGGCCACTTTCTTCTTGCCGGCTTTCTTCTTGCCGAACTTGCCGCGACGGCCGCGCGGCGGGGCCTCGTCGAGCAGCTTGATGCACTGCTCCAGTTCCAGCGTTTCGGGCTCGACATCCTTCGGCACGCTGGCGTTGCGGCTGCCGTCGGTCACATACGGGCCGTAGCGGCCCTTGAGGATCTCGACCTCTGTGCCGTCGAACTTCTTGATCTGGCGCTCGGCCAGCATCTTCTTGTGCTCGGTGACGCGCTCGAGGGCCTGCTCGAGCGTGACATCGTGCGGGTCGATGTCCTTGAGCGAGACGAAGTTGCGCTTGCCATAGCGGATGTAGGGGCCGAAGCGGCCGATGTTGGCCTCGACCGGCTCACCCTCGGGGGTCTCGCCAAGCGCGCGCGGCAGCTTGAAAAGCTCCAGCGCCTCATCCAGCGTGATCGTCTCCATCTTCTGACCCGTGCGCAGGCCGGCGAACAGCGGCTTGTCCTCGTCTTCGGCCGAGCCGATCTGGGCGAAGGGTCCGTAGCGACCCAGCCGCACGATGACCGGTTTGCCGGTCTTGGGATCGGTGCCCAGTTCGCGCGCCTGCTGGGCCTCCTGGCGACTGACGCTCTCGTCTTTTTCGTGCACGCGTTCGATGAACGGCGTCCAGAACTCCTTCATCAGCGGCACCCAGTCGTGCTCGCCGCGGGAAATCGCGTCAAGCTCGTCCTCGAGCCGGGCGGTAAAGTCGTAGTCGACGTAGCGCTCGAAGTGTCGGGCCAGGAAGTTCGCCACCACGCGACCGGTGGAGGTCGGGGTGAAGCGGCGGTTTTCCAGCTCGACGTACTCGCGGTCTTTCAGCGTCTGGATGATCGAGGCGTAGGTCGACGGCCGGCCGATGCCGTGCTCTTCCAGCGCCTTGACCAGGCTGGCTTCGGAATAGCGCGGCGGCGGCTCGGTGAAATGCTGCTCGGGGCGCACGGCCTGCAGCGCAATTGCAGCGCCCTCGTCCAGCGGCGGCAGCGCGTTGTCCTTGTCGGCCTGCTGGTCGCCGTAGACCTGCAGGAAGCCGGGCGAGACCAGTGTCGAGCCGTTGGCGCGGAATACCGCGTCGCCGACGTCGAATTCGGCGCTGACGGTGTCGTAGACGGCCGGCAGCATCTGGCTGGCGACGGTGCGATTCCAGATCAGCTGGTAGAGCCGGTACTGATCGTCGCTGAGGTACTGCTTGAGCCGGATCGGCGCGAGCGCCGCCGACGTCGGCCGCACCGCCTCGTGCGCTTCCTGCGCGTTGCGGGACTTGGACTGGTAGTAGTTCGGCGACTCCGGCACGCTGTCGGCGCCGTATTCGCGCCCGATCACCGACCGGATCTCACCGATCGCCTCCTGCGCCAGCGCCACCGAGTCGGTCCGCATGTAGGTGATCAGGCCCTGGTTGCCGCTGCCGATGTCGATGCCCTCGTAAAGCTGCTGGGCAATGCGCATGGTGCGCTGGGTGGTAAAGCGCAGCCGGCGCGCGGCTTCCTGCTGCAGGGTCGAGGTGATGAACGGCGGCTGCGGTCGACGGCGGCGCTGGCGCTTGTTGATTCGCGCGACCTCGAAGCGGCCATTGGCGGCGCCCTGCACGCGATCGACCACCGCCTGCGCGGCATCCGCATCGCCGAGATCGAACTGCTCGAGCTTGCGCCCGTCAAGCTGCACCAGGTTGGCCTGAAACGTCGCTTCCGGGTCATCGCCCAGATCGGCCTCGATGGTCCAGTACTCGCGCGCCTCGAAGCGCTCGATCTCCTCCTCGCGCTCGACGATCATGCGCAGCGCCGGCGACTGCACGCGCCCGGCCGACAGCCCGCGCCGGACCTTTTTCCATAGCAGCGGCGAGAGGTTGAAGCCGACCAGGTAGTCGAGCGCGCGCCGCGCCTGCTGCGCATCGACCAGCGCATCGGCCAGGCCGCGCGGATGATCCAGCGCCTCGCGGATGGCGCGTGGCGTGATCTCGCTGAACACCACCCGCTGCACCGGCGTGTTGCCGTTGACGCCGCGCTCTTTCAGGATTTCGGCAATGTGCCAGGAAATCGCCTCACCCTCGCGGTCAAGGTCGGTGGCCAGGAAGATCGCCTCGGCCTTTTTCGCGGCCTTGACGATGCGATCGACGTGCTTGCGGTTGCGGTCGATGACCTCGTAGTGCATCCGGAAGTCGTTGTCGGTATCGACCGCGCCCTCGCGCGGCACCAGATCGCGCACGTGGCCGTAGGAGGCCAGCACTTCGAAGTCCGGTCCCAGGTATTTGTTGATGGTGGTCGCCTTGGCCGGCGACTCGACGATCAGTAGATTCTTTGCCATGTTGACTCTTGATTGCGGCCCGGCGGGCGGCCCATTGCCGCGCGATCTGTGCGCAAGCACGCGACAACCGTAAAGCCCGGGCCCGGATCGTAGCGCGTCGGGGCGGAAAGGTAAACCGTGTCAGACCCACGCAAGCCGGGTCGTCAGTGCGGGTATTCGCCTTCCTCGTCGAACATCAGGTCTTCCATCCAGGCGTAGTTGGCTTCCTGTCCCGGCTGGTTGAACAGCACCATCAACACCACCCACTTGAGATCTTCCAGTCCGATCTCGTCGGCACCCAGCGCCATCAGCCGATCCAGCACCAGCTCGCGACGCGGCGCATCGAGCACCCCGGAATGTTCCAGGTAGATCAGGAAACCGCGCGCCTCGGTGTCGATCCGGCGGCTTTCCTCGCGACTGAACAGGCGCAGCGGGTCATCGGAATGGTTGGCCAGTTCCGGCAGCTGGCGCTGCTCGGCCAGGCCGTCCAGCCAGCCGAAAGCACGCTCGATCTCACCGGACGTGAAACCCGCCTGCTGCAGCGTTTCATCCAGCTGTTCGCGGTCGGGCTCGACCTCGGGCTCGTCATAGATGTAGTTCTCGAACAGGTACATCAACACATCGAGCACATTTTCCTTCATGACGGTCTGGCATTCCTCTAGGTTGGGTGGCCGCGGCAGGCGGTCTTGGTAACCCGGTAAGCGATTTGATTGCCGGGTTAACGGATGCGGCAGAAGCGGCCGCCGCCAAGATCGGTTACGCGGCCGTCGAGCTCCAGCTCGAGCAGCAGCGCCGAAATGCGGGCCGCATCGAGCCCGGTGCAGGCGATCAGCTCGTCGACCGCGCACGGCTCGTGCCCCATGGCCGTCAGCACGGCGGCGGTCTCGGCATCATCCGACCCCGTGGTCGGGCCATCATCATCCGGGCCCAGCAGTGCGTGGATTTCGCCGGCCAGTTCACCGACCAGCGGCGCGAGCTCGGCGACGATCTCGTCGGCGCGCTCGACCAGCCGAGCACCCTGACGCAGCAACTGGTGGCATCCGCGCGCCAGCGGATTGCGAATCGAACCGGGAACGGCGAACACCTCGCGCCCCTGTTCGCCCGCCATGCGCGCGGTGATCAAGGAGCCGGAACGCAATCCAGCCTCGACCACCAGCACGCCGGCACTGATCCCGCTGATGATCCGGTTGCGCGCGGGGAAGTGCCCCGGACGCACCCCGGTGCCGGGAATCAGGCTGCTGATCACCGCTCCATTATCCACGATTTGGTGGGCCAGGTCGCGGTGCCGGGCCGGGTAGATCCGGTCCGGGCCGGTTCCGATCACCGCAACGGTCGCTCCGCCGGCCTCCAGCGCCCCGCGATGTGCAGCCCCGTCGATGCCCAGCGCCAGGCCGCTGGCAATGGACAGCCCGGCACGAACCAGCGCGGTGGCAAACTCGGCGGCAATCGACTGTCCGACCGCGGTCGCGTTGCGGCTGCCGACGATCGCCAACTGTGGCTGCAAGAGTGTTTCGGGCTTGCCGTTGACGAACAGCACCGGCGGCGGGTCGGGAATGCGTCGCAGCAGCGGCGGGTAGTAGGCATCGTCGATGGCGATCAGGTTGTGGCCATCGACCGCCAACCAGGCCTCGATGCACGCCATGCGCTCGGGCTCGGGCTCGAGCAAACTGTCGACGGCAGTGGCCGGCAGACCGCTGCGCAACAGCTCGGCGCGCGAGTCCCGGTACAGTTCCGGCCAGCGTTCACGCTCGATCCCGGCCTTGTCCAGCGTGCGCGCGCCGAGCCCGCGCGCGGCGACCAGCCGAATCCAGCCCGGCTGCGGCGACGACCTCACGCTGCGCGACGGGGCGCGATCCCGAGCCGGATCAGAGCCGCCGATCGGGGTGGTCGATCCGGTCACCGACCCGAACGCCGCGCTTGCCGTCCATCACCAGCGCCACGGACAGGTTCTCGAAGCTGCGAAACACCATCAGGTGGCCGATGAACTGCGGCGGCAGTTGCACCCTCTCACCCACCACACCGTCCGGCGCCGGGCGCCCGCGCAGGCCGTTGACGAACCGATCACGCACCTCGCGGTTGGCGTGGAAGATGGAGAAGGTATGGCCGGGCTCTATGCCGTCGGCGGCGCCCAGGTCGATGGTCGCGATCTGGTAGTGCGCAATTGCGTTGTCACCGCCCTGAATGCCGATCACCGACGCTCCTTCGGGGATCGGGCGCGCCGGCGGACGGGGGAAGAAGGTCAGATCATACAGATACGGATCGATCGGCAGGATGTAATCACCCGGGCGCACCTCGAATTCCGCATCCAGAATCTCCAGCGTGGCCGGGTCTCCCAGCGCCAGCACTTCACCGCGGGCGACTTCCAGCAATTGGTAGCCGACCACCTTGCCCTCGCGCGCAAACGGGTTCAAGCTCTGGCCGACCGGCACCGGACGACGATCGACCGGCACCGCGCCGCGGTTGCCGCGCATCTCATTGAGCTTGACCGTGGTGCGGCCGTCGACTTCGACTTCCTCGATCTGGCTGCTCAGGCGCGCGATCACCACCTGGTCGCCGGCACGCCGACCCTCGAGCCCGCGCACGAAGGCGCGATGCGGCTCGGCGGCGACCGAGCGCCCGTCTTCGGACAGCACCACGTACGGCAGTCCGGCCAACTCGTCGCGACCGACGATGCGCGCCTCGTGCAGGAATGACTGCACCGCGCTCAGTGGCACGGCCGCGACCGGCCCGGCGCTGTCGCTGCGACGCACAGCCGGCGACAGGCGCCGGATGCCGTCATCGCGCACCAGCCGTGGCTGGCCATCAATGTAGACCAGCGACAAGCGATCGCCCGGGAAGATCAGGTGCGGATTTTCGATCTGCGGGTTGGCCTGCCAGATCGCCGGCCACTGCCATGGCCGGGTCAGGAAGCGACCGGCAATATCCCACAGCGTGTCGCCCTCGCGCACCACGTACTCGCGCGGGTGATCGGGCCGCAGCTCGACATCCTGGGCCATCAGCGGCAGCATCACCGCCATCGAAACCGCCATCGCCACGGCTACCATCCAACGCCTGCTCATGCGCATCTCTCCTAAGCTCCGGCTTTGCGCGGCACTGCCCACGGGCGAACAGTCCGTCGATCTTGTTACGCTATGATACCGTTCCGTCAACGATTTTCCAAGCTCCGGTTCCGTTTGCCACCGTGCTGCCGACACCATGACAGAATTGACCATCCTGCGCTACCCGGACCCGCGCCTGCGCACCATCGCGCGCCCGGTCGCATCCGTCGACCAAAGCGTTCGCCAGTTGGTCGACGACATGTTCGAGACCATGTACGCCGCGCGCGGCATCGGCCTGGCCGCGACCCAGGTCAACCAGCCGCTGCGGCTGCTGGTGCTGGACCTGAGCGAGGCGCGTGACCGCCCGCAGGTGTTCATCAATCCCGAGATCACCGCGCGCGAAGGCGCGCAACTGTGCGAGGAAGGCTGCCTGTCGGTGCCGGGAGAATACGCCGAGGTCGAGCGCGCCGAGCGCATCTCGGTGCGCGCGCTGGACCGCGACGGCACGCCATTCGAAGTCGAAGCCGACGGCCTGCTGGCGGTCTGCATCCAGCACGAAATCGATCACCTCGACGGCAAGGTATTCGTCGATTACCTGTCGCCGCTCAAGCGGCGCATGATCGAAAAACGCATGCGCAAGACGCGCGCCCAGGCCCCGGTGCGCGAATCGGTCGGCCAGCGCGTCTGATTCCCCACTTGGCGCTGCCCCGCATCGTCTTTGCCGGCACACCGGCGTTTGCCTGTCCGGCGCTGCAGGTCGTGCTTCGGCATACGCGCCCGGCCGCCGTGCTGACCCAACCCGATCGCCCGGCCGGCCGCGGCCGCAAGCTGCAGGCCAGCCCGGTCAAGCAATTGGCGCGCGCCCATGACATCCCGGTGTTGCAACCGGCATCCCTGCGTGAACCGGCCGCACAGGCGGCGCTGGCCGCTGTCGAGCCCGGACTGATCATCACCGCCGCCTACGGCTTGCTGCTGCCGCGCGCGGTTCTCGAGGGCCCGGCCCACGGCTGCTGGAACCTGCACGCCTCGCTGCTGCCGCGCTGGCGCGGGGCCAGCCCGATCCAGCAGGCGATCCTGGCCGGCGACTTTGAGACCGGGGTCAGCCTGATGCAACTCGACGCCGGCATGGACACCGGCCCGGTCCGGATGACCGAGGCGACAGCGATCGGCGAACACGAGACCGCCGGCGAACTGCACGACCGGCTGGCCGACATCGCCGCCGAACTGCTCGATCGAGCGCTGACCCTGCTGGCCACCGGTCACCTGCCCGAGGCGCGGCCGCAGGACGATGCCCACGCCACCCGCGCACCGCGCATTCAGCGCGATGACGCGCGCATCGACTGGCAGCAGCCGGCGCTGCAACTGGACCGACAGGTACGCGCCTACCAGCCCTGGCCGATCGCCTGGGGCGAATTGGCCGGTCATGACGTCCGTATCCACCAGGCGCGGCCGGTCGCGGCCGTCGCCGGGGTCGCGTCCGGACAGATCGACCCACAGGCGGCCGCGGCCCGAACGCTGGTCGTGGCCTGCGGCGACGGTGCGCTGGCGATCGAACGGCTGCAGGAACCCGGGCGACGCCCGGTCACCGGCGCCGACTGGCTCAACGCGCACCCCGACGCGTCGTTGCGCCATGCATGAAGACTGACGCCGCCAGCACCGGGGCCGCCCCGCGCGCGGCCGCGGCGCGCGCGCTCAGCGCGGTGCTCGATCGCGGCCGCGCGCTCGGCGACGCATTGGCCGAGGAGCTGACCGCGCTGCCGCAGGCGCGCGACCGCGCACTGACCCGACGGCTGTGCAACCGCGTGCTGCGCGACCGGCCGGCACTGGAATGGCGGCTGCGCAGGCAACTGCACAAACCACTGGCGCGCAAACTTCGGGTCGTGCATTGCCTGCTGCTGGCCGCCCTCGACCAGCTCGCCGAGGGGCGCGAGCCGGCCCCTGCCATCGTCCACGCCACGGTCGCGGCGTGCCGGCAACTCGGCCATCCCCGCCTGACCGGGCTGGTCAACGCGGTGCTGCGCAACGATCAGCGCGACACCGGCCGCGATGCCGAACAGCCGGACACGCTGGCCTTTCGCACCGGCTACCCGGACTGGCTGGCAGAACGCATCGCCGCCGACTGGCCGGTACAGGCCGAGGCCATCCTGACCGCCGGCAACCGGCCTCCGCCGACCTGGCTGCGGGTCAACCTGCGCCGGACCACGGTCGACGAACTGCAGCGGCGACTGGCCGAACAGGGCATCGAGGCGCACACGGTCGCCTGGGCCCCGGCCGCGCTCAGACTGGAAACCCCGCAGCCCATCAGCGCCCTGCCCGGCTACGCCGAAGGCCTGTTCTCGGTCCAGGACGCCGGCGCCCAGCACGCCGCGGCGCTGCTCGACCTGCACGACGGCCAGCAGGTGCTCGATGCCTGCGCCGCGCCCGGCGGCAAGGCCGCGCACCTGCTCGAGTGCGCCGATGTCGATTTGACCGCAGTCGAACTCGAACCCGCACGCGCGGCCACCCTGCGCACCGGGCTGGAGCGACTGAAGCTGGACGCACGCATCGTCGTCGGCGACGCCGCCAAACCGGAGACCTGGTGCGAACCCGAGCAGCGCTTCGACCGCATCCTGATCGATGCACCGTGCAGCGCCACCGGCGTGATCCGGCGCCACCCCGACATCCGCTGGCTGCGCCGACCCGACGACATCGCGACCAACCAGGCGCTGCAGCAACACCTGCTCGAAGCGCTGTGGCCGCGGCTGCGGCCCGGCGGGCTGCTAGTCTATGCAACATGTTCCGTGCTCCACGCCGAAAACCGCGACACGCTGCGCGCCTTCCGCGCCGCTCACCCGGAGGCCGCCGACGTTGACTTCGAGCTCGAACCGAGCGAGGCCATGGCGCCCGGTGTCCAGCTGCTGCCGGGCACGCTGGATTGCGACGGTTTTTATTACGCTGGCCTGCGTCGGCTGCACTGATCGCGAAGCGACCGAACCGTCCTCGCTGCGGCTCGACGCCGCGCTGGCCGAACGCAACCAGCAGCTGTGGCTGGATGCGCGCATCAATTTCGAACCCGGTCCGGAAATTCGCGAGGCCTTGCGCAGCGGCGTCGAGATCACGCTGGTGCTCGCGGTGCACCAACAGATCCGGCTCGGACCGCTGCACTGGTCGCGCGCATGGCGCAGTTATCCGCTGCGCATGGGCTACCTGCCGCTGACCGAGCAATGGTGGCTGGACATCGATGGCGAGCGCACGCTGTTCCCGCGCCAATGGCTGATGCTCGATGCGCTGGCCAGCGGGCATGCCTATCCCCTGGCCGATGCCGACGGGCTGGACCCGAGCCGGCTCAGCGCCCGGGTCCGGCTGGACCGCTCGGCGCTGCCGCCGCCGATGCAGTTGCCGGCCCTGTTCTCGTCGACCTGGCGTCTTCGCAGTCCGGCATGGCCAAGCGCACCCGCCACGTCCTGACGCGGCTGGTCCGCGCACTGCCACTGGCGGCAGTGGTCGGCCTGCTGCTGGCGGCGCTGTTCCTGGTCGCCGGGGTCGAGCGCGAGACCAGCCGCCTGAGCAGCCTCAGCCTGGCGGTGCTGCTGACCAGCGTGCTGGCACTGGTGGTGCTGACGATCGCGATCGTCCAACGCATCGCGCGCCTGCTGCGCGACCGCCGCGACGGCCAGCCCGGCGCCCTGCTGCGCACGCGGCTGGTGCTGGTGTTCATCGCACTGTCATTGCCGCCGGCGGTGGTTGTGTTCCTGTTCTCGCTGGAATTCATCGACAACAGCATCGAGGGCTGGTTCGATACCGGCGCCGAGCCGGCGCTGGCCGACTCGCTGCAACTGGCGCAGTTGTTCCTCGACCGGCAAACGCGCGAGTCCAGCCTGCGCATGGACCGCATCGTCGCCGCGCTGCCGAGCAACGGCGAAGAGGACGCGGTGCTGGGCTACCTGTTCGCGCGTGTCGGCAGCAACGGACCGGAAGAACTGACCTGGCTGCTGCCCTCGGGCCAGGTCCGCTGGCTGGTACACATCGACCCGGCCCGGATGGTTGCCGACCTGCCGCCGGCGTTCGCACTCGATCAGGCGCTGCGCGGGAACCAGTACGCGGCCGCCGAAAGCGGCCCGGCCGGGCTGCACATCCGGGTGCTGGTACCGCTTGAAACCAGCGTCGACGGCCAGCCCGACGGTGTGCTGCAGGGAATCTTCCCGGTCCCGGAAGCGTTTCCGGCGCTGGCCGACCGCATCGAGCAGGCCTACTTCCGGTTCGAGAACGCCAGCTTCCTGCGCCAGCGCCTGCAGCAAAGTTTCATCCTGATCCTGTCGCTGGTGCTGGGCATCACCGCGCTGCTGGCCATCCTGCTGGCACTGAACGCCTCGCGCCGGCTGGTGCGACCGATCCGCCAACTGGCCGAAGCCACCGAAACGCTGCGCGCGGGCCGCTTTCCGGACACGCTGGATGTCGGCAGCCACGACGAACTGGGCTTCCTGGTCGAGTCCTTCAACAGCATGGCCGACCGACTGGCCCAGGCGCGCGCCGAACTGGAAACGCAGCAGCGCTACCTGCAGACCATCCTCGAGCGGCTTTCGGCCGGGGTCATCGCGCTGGATGCCGGATTCGCGCTGACCGCGTCCAATCGCAGCGCCTCGGACATCCTGGCGATCGACCTGGCCGGCTTCGAGGGCCGGCCGCTGGACGCGCTGGTGGCCGCGCACCCGGCGCTCCAGCCGCTGGCCGAGGCCATCGTGCGCCGCGCCGGGACCGGCGACGGCCAATGGCGCGAGGAGGTGCGGCTGGAATCCGGCGACCGCACGCGCGCGCTGGTCTGTCGCGGCTCCAGCCTGGCCGGCAGCGAGCCGGCCGGCCATGTGGTGGTGTTCGACGATGTCACCATGCTCGACCAGGCCCAGCGCCAGGCCGCCTGGACCGAACTGGCGCGACGCCTGGCGCACGAGATCAAGAATCCGCTCACGCCGATCCGGCTGGCCAGCGAGCGGCTGCGCATGCGATTGCACGACCAGCTCGACCCCGACCGGGCCGAGCTGCTCGAACGCGCCACCGGCACGATCATCAACCAGGTCGACGCGCTGCGCCAGATGGTCGACGCCTTCGGCGACTACACCCGGCCCGATCCCGGCCGACGCGAAGCGATCGATCTCGACGCACTGCTGCAGGCGCTGATCGACCTGTGGTCAAGCGGTGACACCGGGGTGCGTTTCGAGCGCGACAGCGGTCACGGCGGCGCGCGCGCACTCGGCGACGGCGGCCAGTTGCAACAGGTGCTCAACAACCTGGTTCAGAACGCGCGCGAGGCGCACCCCCAGGGTCGTCCGCTGATCCGGCTGGCGACCGCGTGCCGGCAGCACCACGATGGCCGGGACAATCGGCGCTGGCTCGAGCTTACGGTATGCGACGACGGCCCCGGCTTCGATCCCGAGCTGCTGGCGCGCATCTTCGAGCCCTACGTCAGCTCCAAGCCGCGCGGTACCGGCCTGGGGCTGGCCATCGTCCAACGCATCCTCGACCAGATGGGTGGCCGCATCACGGCCGACAATCCGCCCGGCGGCGGCGCGCGGCTGACCATCGAGCTGCCGCCGGCAGACTGAGTCGAGCTGGCCGATGCGCTATCCTTGACGTTTCGCTTGTCCGCACCGACCCCGCCCATGGCCGCAACCATCCTGATCGTCGATGACGAGGCCGACATCCGCGAACTGATCGGTGAAATCCTCACCGACGAGGACTACCGCGCGGTCCTGGCCGGCAACGCCGAACAGGCGCGCCGGGCGCGGCGCGAGCACGCGCCGGATCTGATCCTGCTCGATGTCTGGATGCCCGACAGCGACGGCATCAGCCTGCTGCGCGAATGGAATGCCGATCCGGACACCCGCGGGCGCTGCCCGGTGATCATGATCTCCGGTCATGCTTCGGTCGAGACCGCGGTCGAGGCGACGCGCGAGGGCGCGTTCGACTTCATCGAGAAACCGCTGTCGATGGCGCGCCTGCTGAGCACGGTGCGCGCCGCGCTGAGCGAACGCGAATCGACGTCTGCCGCGGCCCGGACCCGCCTGACGGCTGACGAACTGCCCGAACCGGTCGGCCGCTCCGAGGCTGCTACCCGGCTGCGCCAGCGCATCGAGCACCTCAGCGACAGCGACGTGCACGTGCTGATCAGCGGCGAGCCCGGTACCGGGCGCACAACGCTGGCGCGCCTGCTGCATGCGCGCGCCGGCCGGACCGGCGATCCGGTCGAGGCCGTGTGCGGCCGCGGCGGCACCCTGCGCGCGCGTCTGGAACGCTGGGCGGCCGAACCGGAAAGCCTGCCGCGCACGCTGATCCTGGAACGCTTCGAGGCCCTGGCCGGCGACGAGGCCGAAGCGCTGGAAGGCCTGCTGGCCGGGGCTCCGGCGACATTTCGGCTGATCGCGATCGCGCTGCCCGGGCTGGACCTGCGGGTGGCCGCCGACGGCTTTCCGGGCGCACTGTTTCATCGCGTCGCGCAGGCACGACTGGAGGCTACCGCGTTGCGCGAACGGCGCGACGATATCCCCGAGCTGGCGCGCCAACTGGCCGAACGGCTGCCGCTGCGCGAGCCACTGACCTGGCGGCCGCTGTCGGTGGCCGCACAGAATCGCCTGCGTCAGCATGACTGGCCCGGCAACCTCAACGAGCTGGCCAACCTGCTGCGGCGACTGCTCGAAGGCGGCGGCGAAGAGCCGGTGGAAAGCGACGAGATCGAGCGACAGCTGAGCCAGTCGCAACTGCCCGGCGGACCGCTGGCCGCCGGTGTACATTCGCCGTTGTTCGAGCTGCCGCTGCGCGAGGCGCGCGAGGCGTTCGAACGCAGCTACCTGAGCGCGCGCCTGAGCCGCGCCGAGGGCAGTGTCGGCCAGTTGGCCGAGGACGTCGGCATGGAGCGTACGCACCTGTACCGCAAATTGCGCCAACTCGGCATCGACCCGAAACAGTTCTAGCCCGGAGTACTCATGCGCATCATCATTCTCGGCGCCGGCCAGGTGGGATCGGGCATGGCGCACTCGCTGTCACGCGAGGAAAACGACATCTCGGTGGTCGATACCGACGCCAGGCGGCTGCAGGAGCTGCAGGACAAGCTCGACATCCGCACCGTGCTCGGCCACGCCGCCCATCCCGACACCCTGATCCGCGCCGGCATCGAGGATGCCGAAATGCTGATCGCCCTGACCAACTCCGACGAAACCAACATGGTCGCCTGCCAGGTGGCCTACTCGCTGTTCCACACGCCGACCAAGGTCGCGCGCGTGCGCGCCGCCAACTACCTGGCCTACCCGCAGCTGTTCGAGCGCGACCACACCCCGATCGACTCGCTGATCAGCCCCGAACAGCTGGTCACCGACCAGGTCCAGCGCCTGATCGAGTACCCCGGTGCGTTGCAGGTGCTGGACTTCGCCGACGGGCGCGCGCAGCTGGTCGCCGTGCGCGCCGTGCGCGAGGGCAAGCTGGTCGGGCGTGCATTGAAGAGCCTGCCCAACGAGTTGCAGCCCGGCGCCGACGCGCGCGTGGCGGCGATCTTCCGCGGCGACCAGGCCATCATTCCCGAAGGCGACACCGTCATCGAGGTCGACGACCTGGCCTTCTTCATCGCGCCCACGCGCGAGACCGCCGACGTCTTGACCACGTTTGCCAGCAGCGAAGCGCCGGCCCAACGCGTGGTGCTGGCCGGCGGCGGCAACATCGGCGCGGCGCTGGCACACCGACTGGAGCGCAAACTGCATGTCAAGGTCATCGAACGCAACCCCGAGCGCGCCGAGGTCATCGCCGAGCAGCTCGACACCGCGATCGTGCTGGTCGGCGATGCGGCCAACGAGGAATTGCTGCGCGAGGAAGGCATCGACGAAACCGACGTGTTCTGCGCGCTGACCAACGAGGACGAAGCCAACATCCTGTCGTCGATGCTGGCCAAGCGCATGGGTGCGCACAAGGTCATCACGCTGATCAACCGGCCGGCTTACCTGGACTTGGTCGAGTCTGACCGCATCGATGTCGCCGTCAGCCCGCAGCAGATCACCATCGGTGCCTTGCTGACCCTGATCCGCAAGGGTCACATGGTGCGCGTGCATTCGCTGCGCCAGGGCGCGGCCGAAGCAATCGAAGTCATCGCACACGGCGATCCGGGCCGCTCGCGCATCGTCGGGCGCGAGATCGGCGCGATCAACATGCCCGAGTCGACCAGCATCGGCGCGGTGGTGCGCGGCAACGAGGTGCTGATCGCCCACCGTACGGTGGTGATCGAGCCGGAAGACCACGTCATCGTGTTTGTCGCCGACAAGAAGCGCATCGCCGAGGTCGAGCGGCTGTTTTCGGTCGAGGCGATGTTCTTCTGATGCGTGCCTACGCGCCGGTGCTGCGCGTGGTCGGCGCGCTGCTGATGTTTCTGAGCCTGAGTTTCCTGCCGCCGCTGCTGTTCGCCTGGTTCAACCACGACGGTGCGTCCGGCGCCTTCGTGACCAGCCTGGCGCTGGTGTTCGCAACCGGCGCGGCGCTGTACTGGCCGGTGCGCAACAACCGCCGCGAACTGCGCGTCGCCGACGGCTTTCTGGTCGTATTCGCGTGCTGGGCGGCGGTGTCGCTGGCCGGATCGATCCCGTTTGTGCTGGTACTCGAAGCGAGCATGGCCGATGCGGTGTTCGAGACCGTCTCCGGCATCACCACCACCGGCGCAACCGTGTTCACCGGCATCGAGGAGATGCCGATCTCGATTCGCTGGTACCGCCAGCAGTTGCAGTGGCTGGGCGGGCTGGGCATCATCGTTCTGGCGGTGGCGATCCTGCCGATGCTCAAGATCGGCGGCATGGAAATCTACCGCGCCGAGGTCACCGGCCCGGTCAAGGAAAACCGGCTGACCCCGCGCATTGCCGAAACCGCCAAGGCGCTGTGGCTGATCTACCTGGCGCTGACGGTGTTGTGCGCGATGGCGCTGTGGGCGGCCGGGATGAGCCTGTTCGATGCCTTCGGCCACAGCTTCGCAACCGTCGCCACCGGCGGCTTCTCGACCTGGGACGCCTCGATCGGTCAGTTCGACAGCGCGCTGATCGAGTGGCTGCTGATCGTGTTCATGTTCGCCGCCGCGCTGAACTTTGCGCTGCATTTCCTGGCCGTGCGCCGCGGCAGCATGCAGGTCTATCTGGGCAACCCGGAAATCAAGCTGTTCGTCGCACTGCTGGCGATGATCTCGGCGGCAATCGCGCTGCAACTGTGGCTGTCGGACACCGTCGCCGACCCGTGGACGGCAATTCGTACCGCCACCTTCCAGACCGTGTCCTACACCACCACCACCGGCTTCGGCACCGCCGATGTCAGCGCCTGGCCAGGCACGCTGCCGCTGCTGGTGATCCTGATCTCGGCCCTGGGCGGCTGCGCCGGTTCAACCACCGGCGGCTTCAAGATCGTGCGCATCTACCTGGTCTCCAAGCAAGGCCTGCGCGAACTCCGACGTCTGATCCATCCGCGCTCGGTGCTGCCGCTGAAATTCGGCGGCAAGACCTTGCGCGAAGAAGTGGCCAACGCGATCTGGGGCTTTCTGTCGCTGTACATCCTGTGCGTGGTGATCCTGACCCTGATCGTGGCCAGTATCGAGAACGATCTGGTCACAGCCGCATCGGTGGTGGTCTCGGCCATCAACAATCTTGGCCCCGCGCTCGGCAAGGCATCGGCCAATTGGGGCGATCTGCATGGCTCGACCAAATGGCTGATGAGCTTCGCAATGCTGCTTGGCCGACTGGAGATCTTTACCGTGCTGGTGCTGCTGACCCCGGCCTACTGGAAACATTGACCCGACCATGAACCCCGAAGCCATCGAACATCTGATGAAGCAGGGCCGCGACGGCTACCCGGCGCGCCTGGCCGCCGGCCAGGCACGTCTCAAGGCCGGCGATTACGAGCAGGCGGCCGAACATTTCCGCCAGGCGCTGGCCTTCGACGATAGCCAGAGTCTGGCCTGGCAGGGCCTGGGCGAGACCTGCCGCGCGCTCGACGATGACGAAGGCGCCCGCGCCGCCTGGCAACGCGGCATCGAGGTTGCTGCCAAAAACGGCGACAAGCAGGCCGAAAAGGTCATGACCGTCTGGCTCAAACGGCTGGCGCGCGAGCTCAAATAGCGTCCCGATTACGTACTTGGTACAGCAGGGGTCCGGTGATCGTCGTCCGTCGAATGGAAAAGGCGTTGGAACCGCAAATACACGCGAATGAACGCAAATTACGACTTGAAGACGCCGAAGTGACAGAAGGTTTCAGCCGAAAACGTCGCGCAACAATTGGATTTGGCATTGGACGGACGTATTTTTTCCTCCGTGCCCTTTGCGTTCATTCGCGTTCATTCGCGGTTTCAATCAAAAACAGCCCATGCTCGACCTGCCCCAACGGCTCATTCGGGCATCAACCCGGTCCGTTGCGCCTCAATCGCGCCCATACGACCACAGGTACTGTTCGGGAGCGCGTTCGACCGCTCGCTGCAAGGCCCGGTTCATCGCCGCCATGGCCCGCTCGGGATCGGAATCGTCGGCGCCCGGCACCGGTTCGAACACCATCGTCCAGCCGCCCTCGGGCCGCCGCAGGCAGTGCGCGATCAGCACCACACAGCCGCTGGTGCGGATCAGCCGATGCGGCAGGCTCATGGTGGCCACGCTTCGCCCGAACCACGGCGCCATTACAGCCTGGCCCGCGCGTGGGCGTTGATCGAACAGCAGACCCAACGCGCCGCCGGCGCGAAGCCGACGCACGGCCCGGCGCAGGGCCGGTCCGGTGGCCGGAACGAGTTCGGCGCCGAAGCGCTGCCGACAGGCGGTCAGCGCGCGATCGGCCGCGCCCGACTTCGGCGGCTTGTACAGGAAGGTCATCGGCCACTGCAGGCCGCTGTACAGCATCGCCAGTTCCCATTGCCCGAGGTGACCGCCGAGCAACAACACGCCGCGACCGCTGGCCAGTGCGCCATCGACCCGCTCACGGCCTTCAACCGCAACCACGCGCTGTTCGATCAAGGACCGCGGCCAATGCCACAGCGCGCCGGTCTCCAGCGCCGTCATCAGCAACTGCGCACTGTTTTCGCGCGCCAGCGCGCGGCGCTGCGCGGGCGTCCAGCCGGGAAACGCGCGCGCCAGGTTGCGCTCGACCGCGATCCGTCGACGCCCGAACCGGTGCCACACCGCGGCCAGCATGCGCGCCAGTCCGCGCACGATCGGCAGCGGCAGCAGCGACAACAGCCGTAACAGGGCGCGGGCGGCGAGCAGTTTCATCGATCACGATGCTACCATCGGCGACCCTTTCAACAGCATCGGTCCTGAACCGCAAGGACAGCGATGATTGGCTTGATTCAGCGGGTCACGAGCGCACGCGTGGACATCGACGGAACCACCCGGGCCGCGATCGGGCCGGGTCTGCTGGTACTGGTCGGCTTCCGGCGCGACGACCGGGACGGCCAATTGGATCGTTTCATCGAGCGCTTATTGAACTATCGCGTCTTCCCGGATGCCGACGGGCGCATGAACCTGAGCCTGCGCGATACCGGCGGCGAACTCCTCGTCGTGCCACAGTTCACACTCGCCGCCGACACCGCGCGCGGCAACCGACCCAGCTTCACCCCGGCCGCAGCACCTGAACACGGCCGGGCCCTGTTCGATCAGCTGTGCGGAGCGCTGGCACGCGCCTGGCCCGAAACCGGGTTCGGGGTATTCGGCGCCGACATGCAGGTCGCGCTCGTCAACGACGGGCCGGTGACCTTCTGGCTGGAGGTCTGAGACCCCCGACCCGCGTTTTAGTGGGCCATGACATGGCCCACTAGTTGGGGTGCCGAATCGAGGTCTGGTGCATGAACACGGTAACCGGCTCTGTGCCGGCCAGCACCCGTCCATTGGCCGCGCGCAGCTGCACCTGCACCTGGTGCTCACCGCGGAACACTTCCTCCAGCGACACGCGGGTCGAAGTGCCGGTCTGACGAACCTCACCATCGACCAGGTAGGCCAACTGGCTGCCCGGCGGCAACTCGCCGTCGACCGCGATGCTGACCGGTAGCACACCGCCGGTGTTCTGAAAGGTCTGCTCGTGCGACGGCGACAGCAGCCGCAGCGTCGGCACCGCGACGGCCTGGGCTGCAGGAGCCGCCTGCTCCGGGTTCTGAACGGCGTTGGAATCACCGATGTCGACGGGTGACACAACGCTGAGCTCGGGCAGCTTCATCGGCTCGGAATTGTCATCGGGCCGCTGGTCGGTGTAGACCACATTGCCGTTCTCGTCGACAGTCTTGTAGATCGCCGTCTGCGCGGTCGCAGTCAGGCTCAGGCCCAACGACAGCAGCAGGCAGGCGGCACGAACGGGGGTGAACACAGGCATGGCGTGGACTCCGGACACTTTGACCACCATCTTGCCCGAGTCGGCACCCGCCGACAAGCCCTTGCAAGCCATACCGTGCCGGACGGGCTAAATGGACGACCGGGCGGTCACCGCGGCCGGACGGCCGGCCGCGGTGATCGGAGCCGATCAGCTCGAGTAGTACATATCGAACTCGACCGGATGGGTCGACATCCTGAAGCGCGTGACTTCCTTCATTTTCAGACCGATGTAGGCATCGATCAGGTCGTCCGAGAACACGTCACCAGCCTTGAGGAATTCGCGGTCGGCATCCAGTGCTTCCAGCGCCTGGTCCAGCGCGTGGCACACGCGCGGGATGTCGCGCTCTTCTTCCGGCGGCAGGTCGTAGAGATCCTTGTCCATCGGCGAGCCGGGGTTGATCTTGTTGATGATGCCGTCGAGCCCTGCCATCATCATCGCCGCGAAGGTCAGGTAGGGGTTGCCGGAAGCATCGCCGAAGCGGACCTCGATGCGGCGCGCCTTCGGGCTTGCCACCCACGGCACCCGGCACGAAGCCGAGCGGTTGCGCGCCGAGTAGGCCAGCAGCACCGGCGCCTCGAAGCCCGGCACCAGACGCTTGTAACTGTTGGTGGTCGAGTTGGAGAAGGCGTTGATCGCGCGTGCATGCTTGAAGATGCCGCCGATGTAGTGCAGTGCGGTCTCCGACAGACCGCCGTATTGCTCACCGGCAAACAGGTTGTTGCCGCCCAGCGCCAGTGACTGGTGCACGTGCATGCCTGAACCGTTGTCGCCGACCAGCGGCTTGGGCATGAAGGTTGCGGTGCGACCATGCAGGTGGGCAACATTTTGCACGATGTACTTGAGCATCAAGGTCTCGTCGGCCTTGCGCGTGAGGGTGTTGAAGCGCGTGCCGATCTCGCACTGGCCGGCAGTGCCAACCTCGTGGTGGTGGACCTCGACCGGAATGCCGCAGGCTTCCAGCGTGGTACACATCACCGCGCGCAGGTCGGCCAGGCTGTCGACCGGCGGCACCGGGAAATAACCGCCTTTGACGCGCGGCCGATGGCCAAAGTTGCCATCGGTGTATTCCTTGTGCGTGTTCCAGGCCGCTTCTTCGGAATCGATCTGATAGGAGCAACCCGAGATGTCGTTCTTCCAGCGCACGTCGTCGAACACGAAAAATTCCGGTTCCGGCCCGAAAAATGCGGTGTCGGCAACGCCGGTAGCGGCCAGGTAGGCCTCGGCGCGCTTGGCCAGCGAGCGCGGGCAGCGACTGTAGGCCTGCAAGGTATCAGGCTCGAGCACGTCGCACAGCACGTTCAGCGTGGCGTGTTCGGCAAACGGGTCGATGAAGGCCGAATCGCAGTCCGGCATCAGCACCATGTCGGATTCGTTGATGCCTTTCCAGCCGATGATCGAAGATCCGTCGAACATCTTGCCGTCGGTCAACAGTTCCTCGTCGACTGCCGAGGTTGGCAGTGTGACGTGCTGTTCCTTGCCCAGCGTGTCGGCGAAACGAAGATCAACGAACTGGATGTTCTCGTCCTTTAGGGTCTTCAGAAGGTCGTGCGCACTCATTGGGGTTTCCCTGTTTGTGAAGTGGGTCGCACGATGATCATATCAATTTTGCGTCGCACAATAAAGTGTTCGTGACGTTCCGGTTACACCGGCGCAAACCAGGCCAGCAGAAACACGCCCAGCACCAGCCGGTAGATCACGAACGGCAGCATGCCGGCACGCTGCAGCCAGGCCAGGAACAGCGCGATGGTGGCCCAGGCGAACAGCCCCGAGGCCAGCGCACCAAGCGCAAACTGCCCGGCCTCGAACTCGCCGCCGGCGGCCAGCCCGCGCACGAACCCCCAGCCACCGGCCGCGGCGATGATCGGGATCGCCAGCAGGAACGAATAGCGCGCCGCTGCCTGCCGGGTCAGCCCCAGCAGCAGACCGGCGGTGATCGTGATGCCGGAGCGCGAGGTTCCGGGTACCAGCGCCAGCGCCTGCGCCAGGCCGATCAGCAGCGCACTGCCGATGCCCAGTCGATCCAGTTCGTGGATGCGCCGGCCGTAGCGATCGGCCAGGCCCAGCAGCAGGCCGAAACCGATCGTGGTGGCCGCAATCACCTGCGGACTGCGCAGCCAAAGCTCGATCCAGTCGGCCAGGAATGCACCGACCAGAACCGCCGGCAACGTCGCCAGTGCCAGACCGACCAGCAGCACCCGACCGGCACGGTCGGACGGATCGAACGCGGCGCGCGCCAGCCGCGCCAGTTCGGCGCGGAAGTACAGGCACACTGCAGCCAGCGTGCCGACGTGCACCGCCGCATCGAAGGCCAGCCCCTGATCAGGCCAGTCGGTGAACCAGTGCACCAGCACCAGGTGGGCCGAGCTCGACACCGGCAGGTACTCGCTCACGCCCTGGACCAGCGCCAGCACGAGGATCTGGAAAAGCGTCATTGCTCTCGACTCGCGAAAGCCCGCTCAGGGCCCGGTCTCACCGAAGCGCCGGATTCAGGCTGTAGGTACCGGTGATCGACGCCTGGCCCAGCACGTGACCGTCGAGGGCCGCGAGCACGGCCGGACCATCGAAGTCGCCGTCGATGTCCAGCCGTTCCACATCCAGTGCGTAAACGGTAAACCGGTAGTGGTGCAGACGCGCATCGTTCCACGGCGGACACGGGCCGTCGTAGCCGAAGTACCGGCCTGCCATGCCCTCGGCGCCGGCCAGGAACTGGGTGTAGTTGTTCAGGCCCTGGCGCGATCCGGTCGGCCCCGGCGGCTGCTGTTTGCCACCCGGAGTGACGCCTTCGCTGCACTGGCCGGTGACCAGTTCGGTCACGCCGGCCGGCACGTCGATCATCACCCAGTGGAAGAAATCCACCCGCGCCAGATCGACCGGTATGGTCTTGCCTTCCTGGTTGACGTCGTCGGCCACCGAGGGCACATCGGGATCGACGCAGAGCACGGCAAACGAGCGCGTCCCGGTCGGCACTTCGGACCAGGCCAGATGCGGGCTCAGGTTTTCCGACAACGCCATGTGCTCGTCGGCATCGGGTTTTCCGAACGCAAAGCGCGGATCGATCGCCGCGCCATCGGTCAGATCGCTGGATTCCAGTCGCATGCTTGGTGTTCTCCTGTGGAATGGCTGTGCGGTCGTTATCCTACCGGGATTCTGATTGTCGGAAATCATCATGCGCCGAATCCTTCTCCTGCCCCTGTGGATGTTGCTGGTCCAACCGCTGTTTGCCGCCCTGCCCGGTCTGCCCGAGACCGTCGACGCCGACGGCTTCAGCCAGCGGCTCGGCTTCGCACCCGGCCAGCGTCACCCGCATCACCATGAGCTGCTCGCCTTCTACCGCCAACTGGCAGCCGAATCCGAACGGGTGACGATCGAGACCATCGGCCGCACCCACGGTGGCCGCGAGCAGGTGCTGCTGGTGTTCGCGCGGCCCGACCGACTGGCCGATGTCGAACGCTTGCGCGCCGGTCGCGTTGCGGCCAGCCGCGCCGGCGACGGGCCACCGGTAATCTGGCTGGGCTACTCGGTGCATGGCAACGAGGCCTCGGGCGCCTCGGCCGCCGCGCTGGTGGCCTGGTACCTGGCGACCGCCGACGACGACCAGGTCCGGCAATGGTTGGACGAACTGGTGATCGTGATGGAGCCGGTCATCAATCCCGACGGGCTGGACCGCTTCGCCCACTGGGTCAACATGCATCGCGGCCGCAACCCGTCGGCCGACCCCAACGACCGCGAGCACAACGAGGCCTGGCCGAACGGCCGCACCAGCTACTACTGGTTCGACCTCAACCGCGACTGGCTGCCGCTGACCCATCCGGCCTCGCGCAATCGCATCCGCCACTACCGGCAATGGCGTCCGCATGTGGTGACCGACGCGCACGAGATGGGCCACCGCAGCAGCTACTTCTTCCAGCCCGGCATCCCCGAGCGCAACAATCCGGCGACACCCGAGCGGGTGTTCGAACTGACCGCAAAGATTGCCGAATTCCACGGTCGCATCCTCGATGCCGCCGGCGAGCCCTATTACAGCCGCGAGAGCTTCGACGACTACTACATCGGCAAGGGCTCGACCTACCCCGATATCACCGGCGGCATCGGCATCCTGTTCGAGCAGGGCTCATCGCGCGGCCACCGCATGGACACGCCGTTCGGTGAGCGCGAATTCAACAACGCGGTCGCCAACCAGGTGCGCACATCGATCTCGACGCTGCGCGCAGCCACGGCCCTTGGCGATGAACTGATCGAGCACCAGCGCCAGTTCTTCGCCGAGGCGCGCGAAGGTACGCGCGGCGGCTGGCTGCTGGGCGACGACGGTGATCCGGCGCGTGCGCACCGACTGCTGGCCACGCTGCTGACCCACGGCATCGAAATTCGTCCGCTCGAGGCGGCCATCAAGGCCGACGAGCGTGAATTCCAACCCGGCCGAGCGTGGTTCATTCCGGCCGATCAGGACCAGCGGCGTTTCATCGAAGCCCTGTTCGCCACGCCGACCGAACTGCCGATGGAGACCTTCTACGACGTCTCGGCCTGGCCGCTGCAGCATGCCTTCGACCTGCCGCTGGCGCGCGTGACGCGCATTCCGAGCACCGGCCAGCCGTTGTCGGACAGCGCGCTTGGGGCTTCGTCCGCAGCCGTGCCCGAAAATGCGCTGGCCTGGCGCATCGGCTGGCGTCAGCATCGCGCAGCGGCGGTGCTGGCCGCGCTGCTGGCCGACGGCTACCGCGTGCAGGTGTTCCAGATGCCCGGCCGGGTCGACGACATCGAGATCGTGCGTGGAGATGTGCTGGTGCATGCCGGAATCCAGCCCGACTCGCTCGAGCCGGTCGGTCGCCGGCTGCAGGCTCTGGCCCGCGAGCATGGTGTAAGCGTCGATGTGCTCACGCGCGGACTGGCCACCGGCGGCGCCGATCTCGGCAGCCCGTCGGTCCCGGTGCTCGAAGCGCCGCGACCGCTGATGCTGGCCGGCGAAGGCGTCTCGTCCTACGCCGCCGGCTACGTCTGGCACTGGTTCGACCAGCACCTCGACCAGCCGGTCACGCGCGTCGAAGCGCTGAACCTGCCCGGCAACCTGGGCGACTATCGTCCAATCATCCTGCCGCCGGGTCGCTACGAACGCCTGCCGTCCACGGTCGCCGAACAGCTCACCGAATACGTGCGCGACGGCGGCACACTGATCGCGCTGGGCTCGGCGGCCACCTGGGTGCAGTCACTGGATCTGGGCTGGCGCTTCATCGAGGCCGCCGACAGTAAAGCGAACAAAGACACCGAAGCCGGGCCCGAACGCGCGGCCTACGCCGACTTCGAGCCCGATTTTGCCCGTCGGCTGATCGGCGGCAGCGCGCTGGCGGTAGAACTGGACATCACCCATCCGCTGGCCTACGGCTACACGCGCGAGGGCCTGACGCTGTTCCGTCAGGGCGCGCATCGCTTGCGCACCAGCGATAACCGCTACGCCACGCCGGGCCGCTACACCGATTCACCGCTGGTTGCCGGCTACCTGGGCGCGGAGACCGCAGACAAGATTGCCCAGACCCCGGCACTGGCCGCCGACCGGCTCGGTCGCGGCACGGTCATTCGCATTGCCGACGATCCGCTGTTTCGCGGTTACTGGGCAGGTGCCGAGCGGCTGTTTGCCAACGCGCTGCTGTTCAGCCCGCTGATCGAAGCCACGCGCCTGCCGGAGGATGATTGATCATCGCTTCGTGCCACGGCCCGGTGCGTTTCGCCGCGCTCAACGCACCCTGCGGCGGGCATGAGGGTGGTTCGAGGCGCAGGGTGTGTTGAGCCGCAGGCGAAACGCACCGGCCAATGCCGGATTGGCTCGATCCGGCTCGGCGCGGGGCGTGTTCACTGCTCTCGACGCATCTGACGTCGGACACGGAGGTCGTTGCGGGCGTAGGGTGTGTTGAGCCGCAGGCGAAACGCACCGAAAAGCGCGCGGATTCAACCAGCTCGACCGTTTCTCAACCCGCCACACCGGGGCCGCGGTGGCCGGGCGATCAGGCGGTCTTGCGACGCAACAGCAGCTGCTCGTGCTCGCGCCCGGCGGTCTCGAGCAACTCGTCGATGCTGCTCAACTGCACCAGCTTGCCGCGCACGGTCACCATGCCCTGCTTCTGCATCCAGCTGAGCGTGCGTGAGACCGTCTCGATGGTCAGACCGAGGTAATTGGCAATGTCGCGCCGGTCCATCGACAGCCGGAAGCGTGTCCCGTCCTCGCCCCGTCGCTTCAGGCGACGCGACATGTTGAGCAGGAACGCAGCTACGCGCGCGCGCGCGTCCATGCGGCCGATGACCAGCAGCAGCGAGCGGGTCTCGGCCATGTCGACCGACAGCAGCCGCAGCATCAGCTGGTTGAGGCTGGGACTTTGATCGAGAATGCGCTGGAAGTCGCGGAACGGGATCTCGCAGTAGCGGCTGTCTTCCAGCGCGACGGCAAACTCCGGGTGCTTGCCGCCACCGATCGCATCCAGCCCGATCAACTCGCCGGGCAGGTGGAAGCCGGTGACAACTTCCTCACCTTCGGTCGACAGCTGGTAGGTCTTGACCGTACCGGACTGCACCACGCACACGGCCTTGAGCTGCTGACCGGCATGGAACAGGTGGCTCTCGTGCTCCAGGGAACGCTGTCGACGCACGATGGCGTCGAGCTCGTCGCGGCGCGACTCGGCAATTTCATGGGCAAAACACAGATCGAACAACCCGCAATGGCTGCACGATGTTTCCGGCTTGCCCCGTTCAGCCAACGGGATCGGCTTGCTCACCTGGCGCTCTCCTCGACCGCTTGAGGGCGAAGCATAGCAAACCGCATCCCGACTTGTGAAGTCCGGACTTTCGGAACGACCGTGCCGCTAATGCGCCCGCGACGAGCGCTTCAAACGATGCGCGAAAAGCGCGGTTTTTCCTGGTCGTCGTGCTTGAGGTAGGCGTCGAAGGCCATCGCCACGGCGCGCACGAACAGCAGGCCCTCGGGATTGACCGCGAAGCCGTGCTCGGTCCAGTGCATCAGACCGTCGGCGACCAGCGGCTCCAGGCGCTTGAGTTCATCGGCGAAATACGCGCGGAACTTGAACTGGAACTCGCGCTCGAATTCCCGCCAGTCCAGCTCACCATGACACATGATGGTGCTGATGATCTCGGCGCGCAGGTGGTCATCGGTCGAGCGGGTCAGACCGCGCGCCAGCGGCAGCCGCGCCTCGCGCACGCTGAGCTGCCAGTCGAGCAGCTTGCGATGGTTCTGCGCGAAGCTGTCGCCGACCTGCGAGATCGCGCTCGGGCCAAACGCCAGCAGGTCAAGCCCGGCGTGGGTGGAATAACCCTGGAAATTGCGCACCATGGTGCCGTTGCGGCGCGCGACGGCCAGATCGTCGTCGGGCAGCGCAAAGTGATCCATGCCGATGAACTCGTAACCGGCATCCATCAGACGGGTCAGCGTATTGCGGAAGATCGCCAGCTTCACCGGCGGCGCCGGCAGCTCGTCGGCGCGAATGCGGCCCTGGGCCTTGAACAGGTGCGGCATGTGCGCGTAGTTGAACAGCGACAGCCGGTGCGGGCGCATGTCGATGATCTGCTCGACCGTGCGCGCAAAGCCCTCGGTGGTCTGGCGCGGCAGCCCGTAGATCAGGTCCAGACTGATGGAATCGAAGCCCACCGCCTGCGCGGCCCCGACAATCGCGGCCACGCGGGTCTGGTCGTGGATGCGGTTGACCGCCTGCTGCACGCGCTCGTCGAGATCCTGCACCCCGATCGAGATGCGGTTGAAGCCGATTTCACGCAGCCGCCGAACATCACCGGGCTCGACCGAACGCGGATCGATCTCCAGCCCGATCTCGGCATCTTCGGCGAAGTGGAAGCGGGTCTTCAACAACCTCACCAGCTGGTCGATCTGGTCGGTGGTCAGGAACGTCGGCGTACCGCCGCCCAGGTGCACCTGATGCACGCTGCGGTCGTCGTCGATGTGCGAGGCGGTCAGGTCGAGCTCGCGCTCCAGATCAACCAGGAACTCCTGGCCGGCGGTGGCCGAGCGCGTGATGACGCGGTTGCATCCGCAATAAAAACACGGGCTGGCACAGAACGGCACGTGCACGTACAACGACAGATCGGCCGGAATCGGCATCTGGTTGCTTTCGTGCAGGGCCGCGAACCAGTTGGCCGCGGAGAAATCGTCACGCAGTTGCACCGCGGTGGGATACGAGGTGTAGCGCGGACCGGCGCCGCCGTACTTGGCGATGAGATCGGCATCAAACTTGGGGCGAAAGGAGGTCGACATGGCAGTATTCGGCGGCGGCGCAAGAGCGGATTTGAGCCGAAGGATAGCGCCACGTCCGGGCAGCTCTTTTGATGCGTGTCAATTTTTGCGAAACAATCTCATTTGGCGCGCGGACGATTTATCCGGCGGAAATGCAGTCGACCAGAAAGCGCACGGCCGGATGATGCAGGTGATGCGCCAGGCTCGGACCGAACGCCACCGCCAGGCCGGCCAGCGCCAGCAATGCGGCGGCCGGCAGCCTGAACCACGGTGCCCGGATGCGCTGTTTCAGCCGCACGGCAACCAGCCCACCGCCGAGCAGCAGCGGCAGCGTACCGACACCAAAACCCGCGACCATGGCCACGGTCGGCAGCGGATCGGCCAGCAGCACGGCCGCGGCCAGCACGCTGTAGAGCAGCCCGCAGGGCAGCAGGCCCCACAACAGCCCCAGGCCGAGTGCGCGCGACCAGCGATCGGCCGGCAGAAACTGGCCGATCAGCGGCTGCACACGCGCGGTCAGCGGCGCGGCCAGCTCGCCGACGACGTCACGGAACCGGCCCGGCAGGGCCACGTAGACGGCCATCAACAGCAACAGCGCGCCCAGCGCCACGCGCATCACCGGTCCGGCCGTGCCCGGCAGCAGTTGCGCCGGCAGGCTGCCGAGCGCGGTCAACAGCAGCGCCAAAGTCAGGTAACTGCTAATCCGCCCAAGATGAAAACCGGCCGCCAGACCATCACGCCCGCGCGGCACCTGCCCGTGCAGCACCGCCATGATGCCGCCGCACATCGCCACACAGTGGGTCGAGCCGAACAGACCGGCCAGCAGACCGGCGACCAACGCGGCTTCCGGCGTCATCGAAAGTTCCTCATGTACATGCTGCCAAGGGTAGACCAGCACGGCACGCGGCGGGCAATCCGGCTACCATCGAGACCTTGTCGATCCGCGGAGTATTCCTCATGAGTGACCCGGCCAGCCTGGCCCGATTCGCCGCCGAACTCGCCGACATCGACGCGGCCGGCCTGTACAAGCGCGAGCGCCGGATCACCACGCCGCAGCGCGTGGCGATCGAAACCGCCGAGCGCGGTGCGGTGCTAAACTTCTGCGCCAACAATTACCTGGGTCTTGCCGACCACCCCGAGATCATCGCCGCGGCCAAGTCCGCGCTCGATGACCACGGTTTCGGCATGGCCTCGGTGCGCTTCATCTGCGGCACCCAGGACCTGCACAAGCAGCTCGAAGCGGTCATCGCGAAGTTTCTCGGCAAGCAGGATTCCATCCTCTACGCGGCCTGCTTCGACGCCAACGGCGGCCTGTTCGAGCCGCTGCTGGGGCCGGAGGACGCAATCATCTCCGACGCGCTCAACCACGCCTCGATCATCGACGGCGTCCGGCTGTGCAAGGCCGAGCGCCACCGCTACCCGAATTCGGACATGGATGCGCTGGAAGAGGCACTGAAGAAAACGCAACACAAGCGCACCCGCCTGATCGCCACCGACGGCGTGTTCTCGATGGACGGCTACGTCGCAAAACTCGACGAAATCACCGCACTCGCCGAACAATACAACGCCCTGGTAATGGTCGACGACTGCCACGCCACCGGCTTCTTCGGTCCGACCGGCAGAGGCTCGGCCGAGCATGACGGCGTGCTCGACAAGGTCGACATCATCACCTCGACGCTCGGCAAGGCACTCGGTGGCGGCATGGGCGGCTTTACGGCCGCCAGTCAGGAAGTCATCGACCTGCTGCGCCAGCGCTCACGGCCCTACCTGTTCTCGAACTCGCTGGCGCCACCGCTGGTCGCGGCCAGCATCAAGGTGTTCGAGATGCTCACCGAATCGACCGCGCTGCGCGACAAGTTGGCCGCCAACACAAGTTTCTTCCGCCAAGCCATGACGGATGCCGGCTTCGACATCAAGCCCGGCGAACACCCGATCGTGCCGGTGATGCTCTACGACGCCCCGCTCGCCCAGAAGATGGCCGACGCGCTGCTGGCCGAAGGCATCTACGTGATCGGATTCTTCTATCCGGTCGTACCCAAGGGCGAGGCCCGCATCCGGCTGCAGATCTCGGCCGCGCACGAGCGCGAACACCTCGAGCGCGCAGTCGATGCCTTCACCCGCGTCGGCCGCAAGCTGGGCGTGATCTGACAGCGGCAAGTCACAAGCAACGAACCCTAAAACGGGCACAGTGGCGGAGAGAAAAAGGTGGATGCGCCTGCGGCTTATCCACCCTACATGGGCCACGAATGCGTAGGGTGGATAAGCGAAGCGCATCCACCAACCAGAGACAGCAAGGAGCCGATCTGTGAGTGACTACCGTCGGGTTTATCTGCCGGGCGGCACATTCTTTTTCACCGTGGTGACGTGGAAACGGCAACAGCTGTTCAGTGATGAGGGCAATATCAGACATCTTCGGGAAGCCTTTCGATCAGTGATGCAAAAGCGACCCTTTACGATGTCGGCTGTCGTCGTCATGCCAGATCATCTGCATGCCATCTGGAAGTTGCCGGACGGCGATCCGGACTACTCCGCTCGCTGGCGCGAGATCAAGAAAGCATGCTCGCGTCGGATCGCCCCGATTTCAGACGAACGCCGAGAACGCAAGGTATGGCAGCGCAGGTTCTGGGAACATGCAATCCGGGACGAGGAAGAATGGCGAAGGCACGTCGATTACATTCACTACAATCCAGTCAAACATGGACTCGTGCTGCGCGCGAGCGATTGGCCCTGGTCCAGCTTCAGGCGGCATGTCGAGCAGGGATGGTATCCGCCGGATTGGGGAGTCAGCGAACCCGAGGCCATTTTCGGCATGGATCTGGAATGAATCACAACGGTGGATGCGCCTGCGGCTTATCCACCCTGATATGGATTGACCTGTCAACTATTGGCAGCGATTTCTTTCCTTTCTTCTCTCGGATCAATGTCTTCGGTTCAGGGGACGGAGGG
>JAVVDV010000012.1:0-71603 GCA_032251355.1 Wenzhouxiangellaceae bacterium | reverse complement strand
AGTACGTAGGGGAATTCCTCGTTGCTCGGGATCACGGCCATCACGCCGCGCTTGGCCAGGCGACCGTGGCCGATCTCGCGGCGCTTCGGCCCCAGCATGAAGCTGGTCTCGCCGACGCAGAACGGCGGGAAGTTGTAGTGCAGCATGAACGGATCCTTGTACTCACCCTCGATCGCGTCGATGATCTGCGCGTCGCGGCCGGTGCCCAGCGTGGCCACGACCATGGCCTGGGTCTCACCGCGGGTGAAGATCGCCGAACCGTGGGTGCGCGGCAGGCTGCCGACTTCGATATGGATCGGGCGGACCGTGGTCAGGTCGCGACCATCGATGCGTGGCTTGCCGCTGAGGATCTCGTTGCGGACGTGATCCTTTTCCAGCTTGTAGAAAGCTTCCTTGACTTCGTCGACCGACCAGTTGCCTTCGCCGCCTTCGGCCGCGAGCGCTTCGACGACCCTCTTCTTGACTTCGCCGACGGCTTCGTGACGCTGGCCCTTGTCGGTGTGCTGGTAGGCCGCACGCAGACCTTCGCCGGCGATTTCGGCCACCTTGGCGGTCAAGCCTTCCGGCGTGGTCGGAGGCTGCCAGTCCCATTTCGGCTTGCCGGCCTCGGCAACCAGTTGGTCGATCGCCTGGATCGCGGACTGCATCTGCTCATGGCCGAAGGTCACCGCGCCGAGCATTTCGTCTTCGGTCAGCAGGTCGGCCTCGGATTCGACCATCAGCACGGCGTGGCTGGTGCCGGCGACGATCAGGTCGAGGCGCGAATCCTTGAGCTGGCTGGCGGTCGGGTTGAGCACATACTGGCCGTCGAGGAAGCCGACGCGCGCGCCGCCGATCGGACCCTGGAACGGACAGCCCGACAGCGCCAGCGCAGCCGAGGCGCCGATCAGCGCCGGGACGTCGCCGTCGACTTCCGGGTTCAGGCTCATCACCGTGGCGATGACCTGGACTTCGTTCATGAAGCCATTCGGAAACAGCGGCCGCAGCGGGCGGTCGATCAGGCGCGAGGTCAGCGTTTCCTTTTCGGTCGGGCGACCTTCGCGCTTGAAGAACCCGCCGGGGATCTTGCCGGCCGAGTAGAACTTCTCCTGGTAATTGACCGTCAGCGGGAAAAAGGCCTGGCCCGGCTTGGCATCGGGGCGGGCGACGGCGGTGACCAGCACGACGGTGTCGCCCATGGTGACCAGCACGGCACCGGTGGCCTGGCGTGCAAGGTGGCCGGTTTCGAGGGTAACGGTGTGTTCACCGTATTGGAACGATTTTGAGACTTTATTGAACACGAGCGGGGTACTCCAGTATCAGGTGCGAAAGAAAAACCGTGAATTTCAGGTGCGCGAACGCACCGGTTGCTGTCAGGCAACAACCGGTGCGTATTTGATCGACATGGTGATTGCGCGAGTTATCTGCGCAGGCCGAGACGCTGGACGATATCGCGGTAGCGTTGCACGTCCTTGTTGCGGACGTAATCGAGCAGCGAACGGCGCTGGTTGACCAGCTTGATCAGACCGCGGCGGGAATGATGGTCTTTCTTGTGCTGCTGGAAGTGACCGGTCAGGTGCTTGATGCGCGCGGTCAGCAGCGCGATCTGCACTTCCGGGGAACCCGTGTCGCCGCTGGCCAGCTGATGTTCGGAAACGATCTGCTGTTTGTGTTCTGCACTCAGTGACATTGAATTGCAATCTCCATGCATGGATGTCTTCGGGCGACCGGGCTTTTCCAGAAAACCCCCTCTGGCATCCGGACCGGATGCGGGAGTAGAGGCTTTGTGCAAAAGCCCCGATCGCTCGCGGGGCCAATCAATCAAGCGCACCATTATAGCGGCAATGTCATGGCTGTCGCAACAGCAGCGGGATTTTTCCGGCTCGTGATGCGAAGGCAATTGCCGACATGCGCCGCAATTGCCGGACTATAAATCGTCCAGCGGAAGTCGCGCCGCGCTGATGCCGGTGATGCGCCGACCATCGGTCCCATTCTGATGCGAGGTCGTCCAGGCCATCAGCAGCTCGTTGCCGCGCACGGCCAGCTGCGGCATGCCGCTGATGCGGCCGGCATCCAGGCGCGCGAGTGTGCGCCGGGTTTGCAGCGCCCCGCCGATCGAAAAGCGGGCCAGTTCGAGTGCAGCGCCGTCACGGGTCTGGTCCATCCAGCCCAGCACGAAGCCATCGTCCAGCCAGACCAGTTGCACCCGGCCCAGCGCGCTGCCGCTCGAGAACTGGCGGGGTGGCCCGAACTGCCGGCCGCCGTCGGTGGACAGTGCCAGTTGCACGCGCGGTGTGTTGTCGGCCATCGTGAACCAGGCGACCACCACGGTTTGAGCGCGCGCGATCACGTCCGGGCCGTTGACCGGACAACCGCCGATCTGCCAGCCGTCGGCATGCACGGCCAGCGGTTCGCTCCAGCCGTCCCTGGTTCGGCGCACGATGGCGATGTCGCGGATTTCGTCCTCGCTGCGGTCCCGATAGACCACCACCGGGCCTTCGTCGGTCACGGCGCTGGCCGTCTGGCAGCAGTCGCACACGCGCGCATCGAGTTCGCGACCGTCGACGAACCGTTCCCGGGTGCCGAGAAGTGCGCTGCGCAGCGTCATTGCGCCTGCGGTGCCGTGGGTGTTTTCGTCATGGCCATGACCGCCGCCGGTATGGCGACCGTCGAGCCAGACCAGGCCGGTGCCGGCGGCATCATCGAAGTAGCTGACAAAACCGTGCTCGGTCTGAGTGCCGTCGCGGTGCGGAAGCTGCGGCTCGCTCCAGTGTTGGCCGCCGTCGTCGGAATGGGCGACGACGATGTCGTAGGCATAGGTCGCCTCGCCCGAGCGTTCCAGCCAGTGCGCGACCCAGCGTCCGTCGGGCGTGATGTGCAAACCGGGCGTGTCGGCCCAGTTGACGAACCAGTTGTCACCACGCGCAATTTCTTCGGCGTTGGCAAAAGCCTCGCCATCGAAGCGGCTGTAGCGCAGTGCGTGACCGTTCTCGACCGGCTCCAGCCAGGTCAGTACCACCTCGCCGCCGATCGGGTCGAGGGTCAGCCCGGGGGCGAGTGCGCCGGCACCGGCCGGCACGGAAAGTGACGCCGGCGGGGCGGCGGTCGCCTGCAGGGACGCGAGCAGAACTGCCAGAATCCCGCCGACGGTCCATGGAGACGTCTGAACGCGCGCGGCCGAGCGCTTGCGGTCAAGGTGATCGGGCCTTTTTTGCGGGATCGGATCCATCACAATGCGGTCTTCGTTGTCCAAAGTGGCGACGACTGTCTACGGAGTGTAGCCATGAAGCGATCGAAGCGGGTTGGAAGGATGGTGTTCGGGATCGCGCTGACGGGCCTGTTGGCCGGCTGCGTGTCACCGGCAAGCATGAAAGCAGCGGTGGCCGAGCGGGCCAGTTGGCGCGATCGGGCGGCCGCGCCGGTCGAGGTCTACGAGTTCACGATTCTGCGCGACTGGTCCTTCCTGGATCGCGACTGGGTCCTGCTTGAGGTCAATCGCGGTCGACAGCTGGCGGTGCAGGTTCGTCAGCCTTGCGTGGCCGATATCCGCGAGGCGCGTTCGGTACGGCTGGAACAGCGCATGCCCAACCAGCTGCATCGGCAGTCGGATCGGCTGTTGATCGACGGGCGGCGCTGCATCATCAACGAAATGCGGCCGATTGAGCGAATGCGCGTCGACAGCGAGGTAAACGGCTCGGTGACGATCTGAGCCGCGCCGCGGCGAGTTCACTCCTCCGGCGGCACGTAGCCCTCGGCCCGATCGACCTCACCGCCGAACAGGAACGCCTCGGCCTGCTGCTCGAGATAGCGGCGATGCTCGGGATCGATCGGCGACAGGCGTTTCTCGTTGATCAGCATGGTCTGGTGGGCAAGCCACTTTTTCCACGCCTCGGCCGAAATCTCGTTGTAAATGCGCTCGCCGAGTACGCCGGGTAGCGGCTTGCGCCCGAGGCCTTCGGCTTCGCGGCCCAGGAATTGACAGAACACGGTTCGGGACATAGCGGGTTTCAGGCCGGACGGGGGATCACAATAGTAACCAGTCGCGCACGATTGCGTCGCCGCCGATCAGCATCAGCCAGCCGGCCGCGGCCAGGTAGGGCCCGAACGGCATCGGCACCTCGCGACCCATGCGCCGCAGCACGATCAGCCCGATGCCGACCAGCGCGCCGACGAATGACGCCAGCAGGATCACGCCGGGCAGCACCTGCCAGCCGAACCAGGCGCCGATCGCTGCCAGCAGCTTGAAATCACCGTAGCCCATGCCTTCCTTGCCGGTCACCAGCCGGAACAGGTGGTACACGGACCACAGCACCAGGTAGCCGGCGAGCGCGCCGATCACGGCCGATTGCAGGTCAGTGAACAGGCCGAACAGGTTGAGCACCAGCCCGGCCCACAACAACGGCAGCGTGATCTGGTCGGGCAGCAGCTGGTGGTCGATATCGATGCCCGAGGCAGCGATCAGCGCCCAGGTCAGGCCGAGCCCGGCGAGCATCTCCGGGGTCGGGCCGAGCAGCGCCGCTACCGCAATGCTGAGTAGCGCCGAGGTCAGTTCGACGGCCGGGTAGCGAAACGAGATGCTGCCGCTGCAATGGCGGCAACGCCCGCGCAACAGCAGCCAGCTCAGTAGCGGAATGTTGTCATGCGCCGCGATCGTTGCCTGGCAATGCGGGCAGCGCGAGCGCCCCTTCGCCGGACTCGCAGGGGCCGGCTCGTCAGCGGCCGGCAGCTCGAGCAGCTCGCGGCACTGACAGCGCCACTCGTGCATCAGCAGCGCCGGCAGGCGCAGGATGACGACGTTGAGAAAACTGCCGACCAGCAGGCCGACGATGCCGACCAGCGCGATCAGCACGGCCGGGTGCAGGGATTCAAGGACCGCCATCCGGTTACATCACGGCCGCCATCTTGAAGATTGGCAGATACATGGCCACGACGATGCCGCCGACAATGGTGCCGACCAGAATGATGATGAATGGCTCAAGCAGACTCGACAACGCATCGACGGTGTTGTTGACTTCTTCCTCGTAGAAGTCGGCGACTTTGGTCAGCATGTCGTCGAGCCGGCCAGCTTCCTCGCCGATCGCAGTCATCTGGATCACCATCGGCGGGAACAGGCCGGTCTGCTGCATCGCCAGTTGCATCTGGTGGCCGGTGGCGACATCCTCGCGGATCTGCAGCGTGGCATCCTGGAACACTACGTTGCCGGTCGCGCCGGCGACGGTCTTGAGCGCGTCGACCAGCGGTACACCGGCCGAGAAGGTCGTGGCCAGCGTGCGCGCGAAGCGGCTGAGCGCGGCTTTTTCCAGTACTGCGCCGACCACCGGCAGCTTGAGGCTGGCGCGATCGAGGGCATGGGCGAATTTCTGGTTGCGCTTTTTGAGCATGACGACGCCGACCACGAACGCGACAAACACAATCATGTACATCCAGCCGCGCTGCTGCAGCGCCTCGGACAGGTCCACCACCAGGCGGGTGAAGGCCGGCAGGTCGCCGCCGAAGCTTTGGAAGATCGACTCGAACTGCGGGATCACGAACACCAGCAGGATCGCGGTGACGATGATGGCCACGGCCACCACGGTGGCCGGGTAGAACAGCGCTTTTTTGATCTTGCCCTTGATCGACTCGATGCGCTCTTTGTAGTTGGCGATGTTGTCGAGCACGCTGTCGAGCACACCGGCCGATTCCCCGGCCTGAACCAGGTTGACGTACAGCTCGTCGAAGTACACCCGGTGTTTGGCCAGCGACTCCGACAGCGTCGAGCCCGACTCGACATCAATGCGGATGGTGTTGATCAGGGTCTGCAGGCGCGGGTTCTCGGCGGCCGCGGCAATGATTCCGAAGGCCTGCACCAGCGGGATGCCGGAAGCAAGCATCGTCGCCAGCTGGCGGGTAAAGATTGCGATGTCCTTGGGCCGGATCGAGCGCCCGGCACCGCCGAACAGGGGCTTGGGTTTCTTGCGGATGCGCGAGGGAGTGATGCCCTGCTTGCGCAGTTCGGCGCGGATCAGCGTCTGGTTGCGCGCGGATCGTTCGCCCTTGAGTGTCTTGCCGCGCTTGTCCTTGCCCTCCCAGAGGTAGATCTCGAGTTCGTCGCGCATCGTCGTGGCCATGGATCATCTCCTGTCTGCGACGGGTTGGTCCCCCGATGGGTTGGTCCGCCAATCGTATTTTCATGCACTTGGGCAATAAATACAATGCCCGCCGTGAACTCATTCCGACGTGCGCAGCCGGTGCGGGGGAAAAAGGCTCTCGACCAGCATGAGGGTAACGCCGATGACGATCGCGGAGTCGGCGATGTTGAACGCCGGCCAGTGCCAGCCGGCGTAGTGCAGGTCGATGAAATCGACCACGTAGCCGAGCCGGAAGCGGTCGGCCAGGTTTCCGATTGCACCGCCCAGGATCAGCATCAGCGCGACCGGCAATGCTCTTGCGCTCAACGGCAGCCGCCACAACCAGACCAGCAGGAATACCGAAATTCCGGATCCCACGATAATGAAGAACCAGCGCTGCCAGCCTTCGGCATCAGCCAGCAGGCTGAAGGCCGCGCCGGTGTTGTGTGCCAGCGTCAGGTTGAACCAGCCGGTGACCGCGATCGGTTGATACATCTCGAGGTGCATGCTGGCCAGTTGCTTGGTCCACAGGTCCAGCGCCACGACCAGCCCGGCCAGCAGCAGCCAGGCCGAGTAGCGGATCGGGGTCATGCGCGGCAGGGTTTCCATTTGGCCGCTCAACCCCAGCGACGGGTTTCACCGCCGCCGGCGACGTTCTCTACGCAGCGCCCGCACAGTTCCGGATGGTCGGAGTGGCTGCCGACGTCGGCGCGCAGGTGCCAGCAACGCACGCACTTGGGCTGTTCGCTGGCGGCGACCGCGACGCGCAGGGTGCAGCCCTCGATCTCGACGACTTCGGCGTTGTCGGCGACCGGTGCCAGCCGAGCCTCGGAGGTCAGCAGGATGAAGCGCAGTTCATCGCCGAGTGCGGCAAGATCCTCGGCCAGCATGCCCTCGGCCTCGAGCGTCACTTCGGCGGCCAGCGACGAGCCGATCACCTTGTTGCGCCGCAGCTCTTCCAGTCGCGGCCCGACGACCTCGCGCACCGCACGGATGCGCTGCATGCGCGCGCGCGCGGTTTCGTCCATTCGCTCGAGTCCCGCGTACCAGGTCGTCAGCATCACGGTGTCGCCGCGTGCGCCGGGCATGGCGGCCCAGATTTCTTCGGCGGTAAAGCTCAGGATCGGCGCCAGCCAGCGCACCAGCGCCTCAAGGATGTGGTGCATGGCGGTCTGCGCCGAACGCCGCGCCGGGTGGTCGGCCGGCAGCGTGTAGAGCCGATCCTTGATGATGTCGAGGTAGTACGCGCCCATGTCGATCGAGCAGAAGTGGTGCAGGCGTTGGTAGATCTGCCAGTAGCGGTAGTTGGCATAGGCATCGACGATCTCTTCGTGCAGGCGCGCGGCCAGATCCACCGCGTAGCGATCCAGTGGCAGCAACTCGGCGTCGTCGAGCCGGTCGCGGGCGGGCTCGAAGTCATGCAGGTTGCCGAGCAGGAAGCGCGCGGTGTTGCGGATCCGGCGGTAGGCGTCGGCGACACGCTTGAGGATTTCATCGGAGACGGTCATCTCCTGGCGGTAGTCGGCCGCCGCCACCCACAGCCGCAACACGTCGGCGCCGAGCGTGTTCATGATCTGCTGTGGCGCGATCACGTTGCCGACCGACTTCGACATCTTCTTGCCGTCGGCGTCGACCGTGAAACCGTGTGTGAGCACCTCGCGGTACGGCGCTTCGCCGTGCATCGCCACCGAGGTCAGCAGCGAGGAATGAAACCAGCCGCGATGCTGGTCGGAGCCCTCCAGGTACATACCGGCCGGGCGTGTCAATTCAGGGCGCTGGTCGAGCACGCAGTAGTGGGTCACGCCTGAATCAAACCAGACATCGAGGATGTCGGGCACCGGCTCGTAGCGTTCAGCGTCGACGCCGAGCCGTTCGGCAATGTCGTCGGCGTACCAGGCATCCACGCCCTCGGTCGCGACAATGGCGGCCAGGCGTTCGAGCAATGCGGCGCTATCGGGGTGTGGCTGCTGGCTTTCGCGGTCGACGAACAGCCCCAGCGGCACGCCCCAGGTGCGCTGGCGCGAGATGCACCAGTCCGGCCGGTTCTCGATCATGCCGCGGATCCGCGCCTGGCCCCACTCCGGCACCCAGCGCACGCGATCGATCGCGGCCAGCGCATCGGCGCGCAGCCCGGCCTGGTCCATGGCGATGAACCACTGCGGCGTGGTCCGAAACGCGGTCGGCGTCTTGTGGCGCCAGCAGTGCGGGTAGCTGTGGCTGAAGTCTTCTGCGGCCAGCAGCGTGCCGTTGGTGCGCAGGATCTCGACGATGGTGTCGTTGGCCTTCCAGACGAACAGCCCGGCGACTTCGGCAGTGTCAGGCACGAACAAGCCGCGGCTGTCGACCGGGTTGACCACCGGCAGGTCGTAGCGCAGACCGACCTCGAAGTCTTCCTGGCCATGACCGGGCGCAGTGTGCACGGCGCCGGTGCCGGACTCGGTGGTGACGTGCTCGCCGAGGATCACCGGCACGTCGTAGTCGTTGAACGGATGCTTCAGACGCAGGTGTTCGAGTGCCGCACCCTTGACCCGCGCCAGTGTCTCGACTGCCTCCAGACCGCAGCGTGCCGCGACTGCATCGACCAACTCATCGGCAACGACAAGGTTGAGGATGCGGCCGTCCTTGCGCGCGCGCAGCAGTGCGTAGTCGAGTTCGGCATGCAGCGCCACGGCCTGGTTGGCCGGAATCGTCCACGGCGTGGTGGTCCAGATCGCGATGCCGGTCGGGTGGCCTTCGCTTGATACGCCGAAGGCGCCGGCCAGCGCATCCGGGTCGACGGCCGGAAACAGCACATCGATGGCGGTCGAGGTCTTGTCGGCGTACTCGATCTCGGCCTCGGCCAGCGCCGAGCCGCAGTCGAAGCACCAGTGCACCGGCTTGACGCCGCGCTTCAAGTGTCCGCGCTCGATGATTCTTGCCAGCGCGCGCAGCATGTTGGCCTCGAATCCGAAGTCCATGCTGACGTAGGGGTGGGCCCAGTCGCCCAGACCACCCAAGCGCTTGAAGTCCTCGCGCTGGCGGTCGATCTGCTTGTAGGCGTAGTCGCGGCAGTGCTGCCTGAAAGTGGCGGCATCCACCTTCTGCCCGACCTTGCCGACTTTCTTCTCCACCTGCAACTCGATCGGCAGCCCATGGCAGTCCCAGCCCGGTACGTAGGGCGAGCGGTAGCCGCTCATCAGCGCGCCGCGCACGATGAAATCCTTGAGGATCTTGTTGACCGCGTGCCCGATGTGGATATCGCCGTTGGCATACGGCGGACCGTCGTGCAGGATGAAGCTTTCGGGCCGGTCGGCAGTTTCTTGCTGGATATGCGCGTAGAGGTCGCGCGCGTACCAGTCGGCAAGCATCTGCGGCTCGCGCTGGGCCAGCGAGGCCTTCATCGGGAAATCGGTCTGGGGGAGGTTGATTGTGTGCTTGTAGTCCATAGCGCAGCGGTGCCGGTTCCCGGCGATCGGACATAAACGACGAATGGTACTGGCAAACGGCCACGGGCGCGCAGCCAATACGGCGGGCTCTCGCTACACGGCCACGCCGGCAAGGATCGCGCGCGCGCGCCGGGCGTCGCCGTGCATGGCTGCGGTCATTTCTTGGAGCGAATCGAAATGCGCCTCGTGACGGATAAAGCCGGCAAATTCCACTGTCAGGTGACGGCCGTAGAGATTGCCGCTGAAATCGAACAGGTGCGCTTCCAGCAGCCAGTCGCGGCCGGCCACGGTCGGTCGGCGGCCGAGGCTGACCACGGCCGGGTGCTTGTCCAGCCCGGCCCCGCTGATGCGCGCGGCGAGGATGCCCGACAGCGCCGGCGGTTCGGCCACGCGCAGGTTGGCGGTGGCAAAGCCGAGGGTGCGTCCGAGCTGGTTGCCGCGGATCACGCGCCCGGAAATCGCGTAGGGTCGGCCGAGCAGGCTTTCAGCGTGATCCAGTTCGCCCGCGCTCAAGGCCTGGCGCAGGCGGGTCGAGGAAATGCGGCCGTGCTCGTCGCGCACCTCGTTGACGGTGGTGACCTCGAAGCCGTGTTCGGCGCCGAGCGCCCGAAGTCTGACAACGTCGCCTGCGGCCCGGTGGCCGAAACGGAAGTCGGCACCGACGATCACGTGTCGGGCGCGCAGGCCGTCGACCAGCACGCGCCGCACGAAGGTCTCGGGAGATTGCTCGGAAAATGCGCGATCGAATCGCAGTGGCGCCAGGGTCTTGACGCCCAGTTGTTCGCACACGCGCAGCCGGTCGCGCAGCTTCATCACCCGTGGCACCGGCCGCTCGGGCCGAAACAGCGTGGCGGGCAGAGGTTCGAAGCACAGCACCACCGGCCGCAGCGCCGGGGCGTGCCGGACCGCCTCGGCGATCAGTGCCTGGTGGCCGCGGTGGATGCCGTCGAAATTGCCGATCGCCACGGCGCTGCCGCGGTCGGCATCGAAGCGCGCCGGGAGGTGTCGGACCAGTTGCATGGCGGGCAAGTTTACCCGCCGTCCCGGGTCTGCACGCGGTGGATCAGTTCGCGCGGCCGCCGACCCAGCGCCAGCAGCGTGGCTGCATATACGAGTGCCCCCAGCCCGACCAGCCCGGTCAGCCAGCCGATCCGGCCGGCCAGTCCCTGCTCGAGCCAGCCTGACGTCGCCGGGCTCAGCATGAGCAGCACGATCGCCATCAGGGCGCAGCCGAAGGCCGATTGTCCGATGACCCGCCAGGGCAGCCCGGCGGCATCGTCGCGCGCGCGCAGGTTCCGCCACAGCAGCGCGGCATTGAGCCAGGCCGAGGCCGCCGAGGCCAGTGCCAGCCCGGCGTGCACGCCGGGGTGCGCGGCCAGCGTGGCGCGGATGCCGGCATCGAAACCGCCGGCGAGCGTGCCGGCGATCGAGAGTACGAAAACAATGTTCAGCACCATGTTGGCCGACAGCGCGATGATGCCGATACGCACCGGCGTCATTGTGTCCTGACGCGCGTAGAACGCCGGCGCCAGGATCTTGACGCCGATGAATGCGGGAAGACCTGCGCAATAGCAGGCCAACGCCAGCGCGGCCATCTGTACGTCCTCGGCGGCAAAGCGCCCGTAGTGGAACAGGGTCGCGACGATCGGCTCGGCCAGCAGTGCCAGCCCGGTCGCCGCCGGTAGCGCGATCAACACGCCCAGGCGCAGCGCCCAGTCCAGCGTGGCGCGAAACTCGACCCGGTCGGCGCGCGCGTGTTGCGAGGCCAGCGTCGGCAGCACCACCACCGATAGCGCCACACCGAACAGGCCGAGCGGAAACTCCATCAGCCGGTCGCCGTAGTACAGCCACGAGATACTGGCCTCGATCAGCAGCGAGGCAATCAGCACATCGAGCATCAGGTTGATCTGCGCGACCGACGAGCCGAACAGGGTCGGCAGCATCAGTTTCAGAATACGGCGGACGCCGGGGTGGGAAAAATCCGGCCACGGCCGCGGCAGCACGCCGTGTCGAGCCAGCACCGGAACCTGCACCGCCAGTTGCACGACGCCGGCGGCCAGCACGCCCCAGGCCAGCGCCTCGATCGGTTCGGCAAACTGCGGCGCGAACAGGACGGCCGCCGCGATCAGGCAGATGTTCAAAAGCGCCGGGGTCAGCGCCGGTACCGCAAACCGGCCCAGCGTGTTCAGAATGCCGCCGGCCAGCGCGGTCAGGGCGATCAGCGGCAGGTAGGGGAAGGTGATGCGCAGCAGCGAGGCGGCCAGTTGCTGCTGCTCGGGCTGGTCTGCGAAGCCGGGTGCGAATGCCGCCACTACCCAGGGCGCGGCCAGCACACCCAGCCCGGTCAGCACCAGCAGCACCGCCAGCAGGCAGCCGGTGGTGGCGTCGATCAGCGATTTCAGCTCGGACTTGTCGTCACGCGCGCGGTACTCGGCCAGTACCGGCACGAAGGCCAGCGAAAACGAGCCCTCGGCGAACAGTCGGCGCAGGAAATTCGGGATCTTGAAGGCGACGAAGAACGCGTCGGTCGCCGCCGAAGCGCCGAAACTGCGCGACAGCACGATATCGCGCGCCAGCCCGAGCAGGCGCGAGACCAGCGTCATGGCGCTGAAGGTCGAGGCTGAACGAAGCAGGTTCATCGGCCGGGCGCCTTGACGTGCAGCGGTTTTGCGGCGATACTATTCGGCTCGATTTTCACATTCTCGAATTTTTCAGGAGTCATCCGTGGCCAACAGCCCGTCTGCCCTCAAGCGTGCCCGCCAGTCCGAGCGTAACCGCCAGCATAATGCCGCCCAGCGCTCGCATGTGCGCACCATGATCAAGAAGGTCGTCAACGCCGTCAAGGCCGGCGACAAGCAGGCCGCAGAGTCGGCTTACAGCAATGCCGTGCCGGCGATCGACAAGGCGGTCGGCAAGGGCATCATGCACGCGAACAAGGCCGCTCGCCACAAGTCGCGGCTGAACCAGCACATCCGCGCGCTGTAAGCTTCGTTCGCGACCCGTTGCGTGCCTGGCGGGGCCGCGGCGCGAGCAGTTTGACGAATAAAAAAACCCCGCGCCATCGGCGCGGGGTTTTTTCGTGTGCGCGACCTTTCGGTCAGAGCGTGAGGTTGAGGCCGGCGAAGAAGAAGCGCCCACGCGGGCCGGTCGGCCGCGACAGTGCGCCGATGAACGGCTTTTCCTCGAACGCGTTGTTGATGCCGCCGTAGAACTCGAGCCGGTCGGTGAAGAAGTAAGAGGCGGTGAAGTCGTGCACGATCGACCTGCCGGTGTTGCGGATATTGACGAAGTCCGGATCGCTCTTGAGATCGTTGTTGGTCACCCCGGTCGCGCGCTGGCTGGATTCGAAACGGCCGTTCCAGCCGATACGGATCTTGTCATAGCGCCAGTCGGCATTGAGGTTGACGATCCACTCCGGACGGCTCAGCTCGCCCAGCACGTCGGTGATTTCATCGGGTGCCGACACATCGCGGGTTTCGTCGTTGGTCAAAAAGCGGGTGCCCAACGATGAAAAGCTCAAGCGGCCGAATTCGGCGCCGCCGAGGAATTCCGGTACGTCCATGCCATAGTCCACTCGCCAGTCGATTCCCGAGGTTTCGACCGCCGCCAGGTTGATGAAGCCCGAGCGGAAGCTGGTGATGAAGCCGAATTGACCATCGCGGTCGATGGATTCGCAGAACTGGTTGTTGATCGTCGGTGCGTCGACGCAATTCGACGCGATCTCGAATCCACCCAAGGTCTCGATCAGGCCGTCGATCTCGATCTTGTAGTAATCGATCGTGACCACCAGTCCGTCGAGCGCGCCGCCGAACTCTCCCTGCGGCCTGAACACGCCGCCAATCGTGAAGGTGTCGGCTTCTTCCGGGTCAAGATTCGGGTTGCCGCCGCTCTGGCCCGGAATGCGGGCGGAGACGAAGTTGGTGGAGTTGAAGGCGTTGGGGTCATCGCCAACGTTCGGTCCCACGAACTGGATGCAGTTGTCGCGCCGGAACTCCGAGCCGCCGTCGATGAACTGGGGGTTGCAGGGGTCATCATCGGCACCGAGGAACGCGGTGAAGGTCGGCGAAAATGCTTCGCCGATGTTCGGAATGCGCACTGCGCGCGAGAATGTGCCGCGCACCGTCAATGCCTGTGCCGGTGCCCAGCGTCCACCCACCGACCAGGTGTCGGTGTTGCCGAAGGTCTCGTAGTCGGAGAAGCGGTAGGAGCCGTTGAATTCCAGCCGTTCAATCAGCGGCAGGTCGGCCAGCAGCGGAATGCGGGTTTCGGCAAAGAATTCCGACACTTCGATTTCGCCCGACGATGGATTGGTCGGTCCACCGTTCGAGCCAATCGTGCCGAAGGTCAGGCCGGCGCGGCTGAAGCCGCCGGGATTGAACTCGCTGGTTTCCTTGCGATACTCATAGCCTCCGGCAAAGCCGATCGGCCCGGCCGGCAGGCTGAACCAGCGCTCGCTGTCGCCCGAGATCGTGGCGGTCACCACCTGCTGCTCGATGTCGTTGGTAAACGTCTGCGGCTGGAAGATGAAGGCGGCCGCCTCCGGGCTGATGGTGTTGAAGCCGAAGATGTTGACCGGTACGCACTGGCCGTCGCCGGGCCGGAAGGTGGAGATCTGGAAGTTGCTGTTCTGGCCCGGGAACGGTGACGATGGCGGCACGATCGCGTTTGGATCGATGTCGGAGCGGCACACGATCTCGCGGGTGGCCGGATCGACCACCGCATCGATGGCCGCAAAGTAGCGGTCCTCGATACGGTCACGGGCGGTGATGTCGGCATCGGTGCGGCCGTAGACGTAGGCCAGTTCATAATTGAATTCCAGTCCGGGAATGGTGCCGTCGATACCGAGCACGCCGCGGAAGGTCTTGCGTTCGGCCAGTGGGTTGGAGCGGGCCGCCGAGTCCAGCACGTCGCGTGATACGGCGATCACCGGGTCCAGGCCCTCGGTCTGGAGTGTTGCGATCTGCTCGAGCAGGGTGGCCGGGATGAATGGGTTGTCCAGCGCGATCGGGATGTCGTCGTTGAAGCCGTTGACCTGGTTGCTCTCCCGGGTCTCGCTGAGCACGAATTTGCCGTCGGCAAACAGCTTGACTCGCGGGTGCAGTTCATGATCGAAGGCGGCCTGGAACAGGAAGCGCTCGGTATCGGGCAGCAGAACTTCGTCATCCGGCTCGGCCGGCACGCCGTCGCCGCCCGAGGCATTGAAGCCGTCGATGAATACATCACCGGGGTTGTAGGGACGCAGCTGGCCGTTGGCGAAGATCTGGCAGGTCGGGATGGCGGCAGCCCCGATGGCGTCGCAACCCGGCACGCCGCCGCTCAAGACCGCCTCGACGAACGCGCTGGCAAAGCCATCTCCGATCGCGATGATGCCGCCGTCGCTGGAGATCGGCAGGCGCAGGTTGGGGATGAAGGCGTTGGAAAAGCGCGGGTCGACGCCGAAGGCGGCCTCAAGTGCCGGTCCGTTGGGGGCCAGGAACTGCCGCCCGAGACCGGCAAAGCCACGGTCCCCGGCGAAGATCGGCTCGGTCTGCTGGTATTCGGCGGCAAATACCATGGATCCCTTGCCATCGTTGAACTCGAAACCGTTGGCCAGCGAGACGAAGAACTCCTCGGCGTCGCCTTCGTCGGAAATGCCGCCCTGGGTGCGGATCTCCAGGCCATCAAAGCTTGCGCCGTCGCGCATGATGAAGTTGACGACGCCGGTCACGGCGTCGGCACCGTAGATTGAAGACGCGCCACCGGTGAGCACTTCCACGTTCTGGAGCAGCGCGGTCGAAATGGTGTTGACGTCGACCGAGGAGGTGCCTTCGATCCCTGAGACGTGCCGGCGGCCGTCTTCAAGTACCAGCGTGCGCACTGTCCCGAGGTTGCGCAGGTTCAAAAGTGAGGCGCCCAGCGGCGTGCCGTTGAAGGCCGAGAACGAAGCCGGCAGCGAGGCCTGCAGCTGCGGACTTTCGCGCAGCAGCGCGGCGATATCGATCTCGCCCGAGGTGCGGATCTCTTCACCGCCCAGCGATACCACCGGGCTTTGTGCATCCAGCGTGCTGTCGCTGGCAATGCGCGAACCGGTCACGAGCATGACGTCGCGCGTTTCGAGTTCTTCTTCGGTGGTCGCGGTTTCATCGACGCCGACATCGGATTCCTGCTGGGCGATCAGCGAGCCCGAAATACCGCTTCCCAGGATCAGCAGGCCCGCGCCGATTGCGGTCGCCAGGACGTTCCTCCGAGGGGTGGGTGACATGTTGTGCTCTCCGGCATCTGGTGGAAGGAGCATAAAAAATAGCCGGATTTCAGAAATGTTGCAACGCACAAATGGCGAAATTTAGGAATTTGGACCGATCTTTTCGGCAAAACGATCGGAATTTGGCAGATCGCGCGCGATTCGTCGCGTTTCCCGGCTGCGCACGACTGGCTTTGGGCCGGGGGGGCAAACCCTCAGGACGACCCGGCACGTCATTGTGGTCGGGTCGTCAGCGCTCAGCGCTCAGCGCTCGAGGGCGTCGACGATGCCTGCGATCAGCGGTTTGAGTCCATCGCCCGATACGGCCGAAATGGCGAAGCAGGGCGCCTGCCAGTCCAGCGCCGTGACGATCTGGTCGGTGCGATCCTTCACCGCGTCGGCGGCCAGTTGGTCGGTCTTGGTGATCACCAGCCAGCGCGGTTTGCCGGCCAGTTCGGCATCGAAGCGCTCGAGTTCGCGCTCCAGTGCGCGGACCTGGTCGACCGGATCGCTGCCGTCGGGCGGCTGGATTTCGACCAGGTGCAGCAGCAGACCGGTACGGGACAGGTGCTTGAGGAACTGGTGGCCGAGTCCGGCACCTTCGGCCGCACCCTCGATCAGGCCCGGGATATCGGCAATCACGAAGCTGGAACCGGCGCCGATGCGGACCACGCCGAGGTTCGGGTGCAGCGTCGTGAACGGGTAATCGGCGACCTTGGGGCGGGCGTTGGACACCGCCGAGATCAGCGTCGACTTGCCGGCATTGGGAAAGCCCAGCAGACCCACGTCGGCAAGCACCTTCAATTCCAGCTTGAGCGCGCGCGAATCGCCCGGCGTGCCTTCCGTGAACCGACGCGGCGCGCGGTTGATCGACGACTTGAAATGGATGTTGCCCTTGCCGCCGGTGCCGCCGCGTGCGACCAGCAGGCGCTGGCCGGCTTCGGTGACATCGCCGATCAACTCGTCGGTCTCGACGTTCCAGACCTGGGTGCCCAGCGGCACGCGGATGATGACGTCCTCGGCCGACTTGCCGGTGCGTTGCCGGCCCATGCCGCCCTCGCCGTTGCGCGCCCTGAACATGCGCGCGTGGCGGAAGTCCACCAGGGTGTTCAAACCCGGATCGGCTTCCAGCCAGACGCTGCCGCCATCGCCGCCGTCACCGCCGTCGGGGCCACCCTTGGGGATGTATTTTTCGCGCCGAAAGCTCACGCTGCCGTGCCCGCCACGCCCGGCGTGGACTTCGATGGTGGCTTCGTCAACGAATTTCATGGTGAGGGCGTCCGGCCGCAGACAAGAAAGCCGGCACGCGGGCCGGCTTTCCGTGAACGCGTTGGCGCGTGGCTTCTACTCGGTCGGTTCGACCGAGATGAACTTGCGCAACGGCTTGCCGCGCTGTCCGAACACGACCTTGCCGTCGGCGAGTGCGAACAAGGTGTGGTCGCGACCGACACCGACGTTGTCGCCGGCATGGAAGCGCGTGCCGCGCTGGCGCACCAGAATGTTGCCGGCCAGCACCGCTTCGCCGCCATAGCGCTTGACGCCAAGAAACTTGGGATTCGAGTCGCGGCCGTTGCGGGTCGAACCGCCTGCTTTTTTATGTGCCATGGAATCAGCCCTCGATACCGGTGATTTTCAATTCGGTGTAGTACTGACGGTGGCCCATCTGCTTCATGTGATGCTTGCGCCGACGAAACTTGATGATTCGCACCTTGTCGCCGCGCCCGTGGGCGACGACCTCGGCGGTCACCTTGCCGCCTTCGATCATCGGGCTGCCGACACGGATGTCGTCGCCGTCGGCGACCATCAGCACTTCGCCGAGCTCGACCGAGCTGCCCTGATCGGCCTCGAGTTTTTCAACCCGGACGATGTCGCCGGCTGCGGCTTTGTACTGCTTGCCGCCGGTTTTGAATACCGCATACATGGCAATGAGCTCCAAAAACATTTTCAAAATCGTCAAGAGCGGGAATGTTACCGGGTTTTGTCGCTCGGGTCAATGCCTGCGCCGGTCTTGTTCCAAAGAGGCCGCGGCTGCAAACGTGCGCCGGTCACGGTCCGATCCGGGCCAGGACGGGAAAATCTTGAGGCACAGCCATGCCCGCGAAGTCGGCGGTCCCTGTTCGGGAATACGTCAACGCGTGATCGGACTTTCAGTCACGTTACAATTCTGTGTCTATCCCCAGCGTTCTGGATGGCACCTTGGAAAATGCAGATTCGCAGCCCCGCGCGGTCAGCAACAAGCCGCTGGATTTCTTTCGGGGCTTTCTGAAAGACCCGAAGCAGGTCGGTTCGGTGATTCCCAGTTCCCGCTTCATGGAGCGGCGCATCATCGACTACGCCCGGCTGCAGCGTTGTCGGTCGGTCGTTGAGCTGGGTCCGGGTACCGGCGGCACGACACGCGCGCTGCTTGAGGCCATGCGTCCCGATGCCCGGTTGCTGGCGATCGATCTCAACCCCTTATTTACCGAGGCAGTCGCTTCCATCAGCGACCCGCGATTGATTTCGCAGACCGGCAGCGCTGCCGATCTCGGCGAATTCCTTGGCCGTCATGAGCTGGGCCAGGCCGATGTGGTGATCTCCGGCATACCGTTCTCGACCATGCCGGCGAAAATCGGCAGCGCCATCATCCGCGCGATTGCCGATCACCTGAGCGAGGACGGCGCCTTCGTCGCCTACCAGTTCCGCAGCGAGGTCGCACGCCTGGCCTGGCCGGTGTTCGGTGACCCGCGCAAGACCGAGATGGTTACGCTCAACATTCCGCCGATGCGGATCTGGCGCTGGGAAAAGACCACGTAGCGGCGCAGCCCGGCTTGCTCTCTCGATCTCCTGATCGATGAAGAGTCCGATGCAAAAGCACGGTCGCTTTGCGCCGGGTTCACCCCGCGCGGTATAGTTGGCGATTGCCTCCAGCGTTTTCGGCGGGTTTTCAAGGTGGACAAGATCGTTATTCGTGGGGCGCGTACCCACAACCTCGCCAACGTCAACCTCGATCTGCCACGGGACAGGCTGATCGTGTTCACCGGGCTGTCGGGCTCGGGCAAGTCGTCGTTGGCCTTCGACACGATCTACGCCGAGGGCCAGCGGCGCTACGTCGAGTCGCTGTCGGCCTACGCACGGCAGTTCCTGTCGATGATGGAAAAGCCGGATCTCGACCACATCGAAGGCCTGAGCCCGGCGATCTCGATCGAACAGAAAGCGGCCAGCCACAACCCGCGCTCGACCGTCGGCACGGTGACCGAGATCCACGACTACCTGCGGTTGCTGTTTGCCCGCGTCGGCACGCCGCGCTGCCCCGAGCACGGCGAGACGCTCAACGCGCAGACGGTCAGCGAGATGGTTGACACCACGCTCAACCTGCCGGCCGGCAGCCGGCTGATGCTGCTGGCGCCGGTAGTGCGCAATCGCAAGGGAGAGCACGCCAATCTGCTGCGCGAGCTGCGTGCACAGGGCTTCGTGCGCGCACGCATCAACGGCCAGGTCCACGAACTCGATGGCCCGCTGCCGAAACTCGGTCTGCGGCAAAAGCACAGCATCGAAGCGGTGGTCGATCGCTTCAAAGTCCGGCCGGCCGACGACGAGGCCGGTGCCAGCCTGGTGCAGCGGCTGGCCGAAAGCTTCGAAACCGCGCTGGCGCTGGCCGACGGCATCGCGCTGGTTGCAGCGGTCGATGCCGATGCTGGCATTGATGAGATGCTGTTCTCGGCCCGCTACGCCTGCCCGGTCTGCGACTACAGCCTGCCGGAGCTGGAGCCCAGGATGTTTTCGTTCAACAATCCGAACGGTGCCTGTCCGGCCTGTGATGGGATCGGTCGGCGCGAGTACTTCGACCCCGATCGCGTGGTTGCCAACCCGGAGCTTTCCCTGGCCGGCGGCGCAATTCGTGGCTGGGATCGACGCAACGCGTACTACTTCCAGATGATCCAGTCGCTGGGACGGCACTATGACTTCGATCCGGAAACGCCGTTCGGTGAACTGCCCGAGCCGGTCCGAAACGTCGTGTTGCAAGGCTCGGGCAGCGAGAAGATCGCATTTCGTTACTTCGCCGAGGGCGGGACGCAGACGCGCAAGCACCCGTTCGTCGGCATCATCCCCAACCTCGAGCGGCGCTATCGCGAGACCGACTCGCGCATCGTGCGCGAGGAGCTGGCGCGCTACATCGCCGAGCAGCCCTGTCCGGAATGCGGGGGCGCGCGACTGAACGCGGCCTCGCGCAATGTGTTCATCGGCGGTCGCACGCTGCCGCAGATCGGCAGCGACTCGGTCGAGGCCTGCCTGACGTTTTTCGCCGACCTGCAGTTGTCCGGGTGGCGCGGCGAGATTGCCGCGCGCATTCTCAAGGAAGTGCGCGAGCGGCTGACCTTTTTGGTCAACGTCGGTCTCGACTATCTGACCCTGGACCGGCGCGCCGACACGCTATCGGGCGGCGAGGCGCAACGCATTCGTCTGGCCAGCCAGATTGGTGCCGGTCTGGTCGGCGTGATGTATGTGCTCGACGAGCCCTCGATCGGCCTGCACCAGCGTGACAATTCCCGTCTGCTGGAGACGCTGGTGCGGCTTCGGGACCTGGGCAACACCGTGATCGTGGTCGAGCACGACGAAGAAGCGATCCGCGCGGCCGACCACATCGTCGATATCGGGCCCGGTCCGGGTGTGCACGGCGGCAAGATCGTGTATTCCGGCGCGCCGGACGGAATCGCCGAATGCACCGGCTCGCTGACCGGAGATTATCTGTCCGGGCGCCGCGGCATCGAGATTCCCGCACAGCGCGTGCGGCCGAAGAAGCGTCGGATGTTTCGGCTCGAAGGGGCGTCCGGCAACAACCTGCAGCAGGTCGACCTGGAAATTCCGGCCGGGCTGTTCGTGTGCGTCACCGGGGTATCGGGTTCGGGCAAGTCGACATTGATCAACGACACGGTCTACCGGCTGATGGCGCGTGAGCTCAACGGCGCCTCGGACAACCCGGCACCGTTCCGGCGCTGCTCCGGGCTGGAGCTGTTCGACAAGGTCGTCGATATCGACCAGAGTCCGATCGGGCGCACGCCACGCTCCAATCCGGCCACCTACACCGGCCTGTTCACGCCGATCCGCGACCTGTTTGCCGGCACCCAGGAAGCGCGCTCCAGGGGCTACAAGCCCGGCCGCTTCTCGTTCAACGTCAAGGGCGGACGCTGTGAGGCCTGCCAGGGCGACGGCATGGTGCGCGTGGAAATGCACTTTCTGCCTGACATCTTCGTGCCCTGCGATGTCTGTCACGGCAAGCGCTACAACCGCGAAACCTTGACGGTGACCTACAAGGGCAAGAACATCAGCGAAGTGCTGGCGATGACGGTCGAGGACGCGCTGCCGTTCTTCGATGCCGTGCCGGCCGTGGCGCGCAAGCTGCAGACGCTGATGGATGTGGGCCTGAGCTACATCACGCTCGGCCAGTCGGCGACCACGCTTTCGGGCGGCGAGGCCCAGCGCATCAAGCTGGCGCGCGAGTTGTCCAAGCGCGATACCGGCAACACGCTGTACATCCTTGACGAGCCGACCACGGGCCTGCACTTCCACGACATCAAGCAGCTTCTAGCCGTGCTGCACCGGTTGCGCGATGACGGCAACACGGTGGTTGTGATCGAGCACAATCTCGATGTGATCAAGACCGCCGACTGGATTGTTGATCTCGGTCCCGAGGGTGGGGTGCGCGGCGGCCGGATCATTGCGACAGGAACACCCGAACAGATCGCGCGCAATCACGATTCCTGGACTGGCCGTTACCTGGCCGAGGTTCCCGGCCTGGTCAAGCGACGCCGCAAGTCGGCCTGAACGCCCGCGCGCCGGCGGCCTTCAATCACAACGAACAAGAGGTTGTCATGAGCGAATTTTCCATTTCGATCGAGGTGCGTTGGGGCGATGTCGATTCGTTCGGGCACGTCAACAACGCTGTGTTCCTGAGCTACCTGGAACAATGCCGCAGCGAGTGGATGAGCTCGGTGCCCAGCCACTGGCAGGACGGTGACACCGGCCCGGTGGTGGCGGCCGTGCACATCAATTACCGCCGGCCGCTGTATTGGCCCGGACAAGCGGTCGTGACCCTGAAACCGGCCTCGCCGGGCCGTTCGAGCATCAAGCTCGAAAGCGAGATTCGATCCGCGCCCGACGAGTCCGGCAAGACGGTGCAGTACGCCGATGCCACCGTCACGCTGGTGTGGATTGAAAAGAAATCCGGCGAGTCGGTGCCGCTGCCCAGTGCCATCCGCGAGCTGGCCAAGGGCGTTTGACCAAAATCCGCCGCCGCGTGCGGCCCGAAGTCCGGACGGCCTGCTAACTTCCTTCGCGGCCCCGGCCGTTCCGGCCGGGCATTAACCCGGGCCGGGTTGATAGTCCGAGGTATTTGCTGGCTCGGATGCGGTTGTTGGGGCCGGACTCCAGTCCTCGGCTTTGCGCTTGAGCTCGGCGAATTTCTTCGATACGCCGTCGAGTTTGTCTTCCCATTCCGCGTTCGGCGTCTGGCCCTCGGTGACCTTGAAGAACACCTGCATCAGCGCGGTCATGCCGATCGGTTCGATCACCGCCTGCTTGATCCCCCAGGCGAACACCAGTGCGATGATCAGCGCCAGCGGACCGGCCGTGCCCGGGAACAACGCGACCAGGCCGGCGACCGGCGCCAGGATCAGCAGGAAGATCCCGAAGGTCAGGCCCCAGATCACGAACGCCAGCCAGAACGCGTTCTTGAGGAAGGCCTTGTAGTTCTGCGCGTACAGCACCAGCGCGGTGCGGCTGGCCTCCCAGGGATTGTCGGCGCGTATCCGGATGTTGTAGGCCAGGATGACCTCGTCGAGGTAGGTCAGCGACAGGTTGACGATGGTGTTGATGAACTTGGCGATGCCCTGGACGCCGGGAATCGGCAGGAAATTCGCAATCGTGAAGAACACCCGGTTGAAGGCCTTGAGGATGCCCTTGATCAACTGGTCGACGCCGAACAGGATCGAGGACTGGGCGAAGCGCTCCCGCACCACGCGCTGGGCATGGGCGATCTGGCCGCGGCCGCCGGGGATCTGCTTGCCATCCATCAACTCGACCAGCACCGCGATGTGGCCGGCCTTGACCAGATAGAGCAGGTACTCGCGCAGCAGGTAGACGGCCGCGCCGGCCAGCGCGAACCCGGCCATGCCGCCCCACATGCCACCGGCCTCGGGCTCACCACCGATCGAGCCGATGCCGTAGCCCAGCCCGGCACCGATGCCGGTGATCAGCACGTAGGCCAGCGTGATGCCGAAGTAGACCAGGAACCGGAACACCAGAAACGGGGCGGTCCGGCCCATCAGCGAAAGTACTTCACCGAGCTTGAAATCCATCATCGAACTGCTCCCCGATTGTTGGCTTGCCAGTCCTGTACAACGAATTTGGTCGCCGAATCAGGCCATCGATATTGCAGATCGCTCAGTCCGGTAGCTGGCGAATATCGACGAACTCACCGGACGGACCCTCGCGCAGCCGTTCCAGCAGGCTCAGGATGTGCTCGGCGGCCGCTTCGCCGTCGGGCATGTTTTCGGTGCCGCGTGCGTCGATGAGTTTCTGGACCGACGGGAATTCGCTGCTGTCGACCTCGCCACACAGGTAATCCTGCATCGCGGTATCGACCAGGCCGGGTGCCAGCGCGGTCAGGTGGGTGTCGGGCATTTCCTGGGCGTACAGGGAGACGAGGTTGTTCAGCGCCGCCTTCGACAGCGAGTAGCCGCCCCAGCCGTAGTTCATGTTGACCGCGGCACCCGACGAAATTGCCACCACCTGACCGACCGGAATGGCGCGCTCGATCAGCCAGTCCAGGATCACCTTGTTGGCCCAGACGTTGACCCGCATCATGTGCTCGAGATCGTGCACGTCGGTGTCGCTGATCTCGCGAATGCGCCCGAGGATGCCGGCATTGAGCACCACCAGGTCGAGTCGCAGGCAGTCCGACAGCAATCGTTCGAGGTGATGCTCGAGGTTTCCGAGATTGCCCAGATCAACCTGGCGGTCGCGCAGGCCGTCGTTGTCGTGGATCGGGCAACCCCGGCGGCTCAGGCCCCAGACGATCGCATCGCGTTCGAGCAGTTTGCGCGTCAGGCCCAGGCCGAGCCCGCTGGAATTGCCGGTAATCAGTACGTTCATTGCAGTTGAAGTCGTTGCGATGAGCTGAAATTCATTGAGTCATCAAGGATAACGCTCCGCGTGCCGGGTGCGCTGGCGGTCAATCCCCGATCGTGGTCTCGAACAGCTTGAGGATGCGGCGATACTGGTCCAGCCAGCTTTCCGGGTGGATGTAGCCGTGCGGCTCGAGCGGGTAGGAGGCCAGTTCCCAGTTCTCCTTTTCCAGTTCGATCAGGCGCTGGGCCAGTCGGATCGAGTCCTTGTAGAACACGTTGTCGTCGAGCATGCCGTGGCTGATCAGCAAGGCGCCTTGCAGGCCCTCGACGAATTCGATCGGTGACGAGCGGCGGTGGGCATCCGGGTCGACCTGCGGGGTGTTCAGGATGTTCGAGGTGTAGCCGTGGTTGTAGTGGACCCAGTCGGTGACCGGTCGGAGTGCGGCGCCGGCGGCGAACACCTCGGGCGCGTTGAACATCGCCATGAAGGTCATGAAGCCGCCGTAGGAGCCGCCGTAGACGCCGACGCGCTGCGGGTCGGCGTTGTGGTTGTCGACCAGCCAGTTGACGCCGTCGATCAGATCTTCCAGTTCGGGTGTGCCCATCTGGCGGTAGATCGCGGTGCGCCAGTCGCGCCCGTAGCCGCGGCTGGCGCGGTAGTCCATATCAATGACGTGGTAGCCGCGCGCGCTGAGCAGGTTGTGGAACATCTGCTCGCGGAAGTAATACGGGAAGCGGTGGTGGGTGTTCTGGGTGTAGCCGGCACCATGCACGAATACCACCACCGGACGTGGGCCTTCGTGATCGCCGCGTGCCGGGTAGAACTTGGTCCAGATCGGTTCATCGACATGGCTGGACGGAATCGCGACGAATTCCGGCTGCTGCCATTCGATCGCCCGGTAGTCATCGCTGCGCGTGTCGGTGGCCGCGATCAGTTCGCCGGAAGCTTGCACAATGGCCGCCTGGGTCGGCAAATAACTGTCCGAGTAGCGGACGAGGATGGCCGCGCGCGTTGGATGCAGCGCGTAGCTTTCCACGCCCTTCAGTTCGGTCAGCCGGGTGAGCTCGTTGTCAGCCAGCGAAAGTCGGTAGAGATCGTACTCGGTCGGGTGGGCGCGGTTGGACAGTACCCAGGCCTGTTTTCCATCGGCCGAGAACGCCACGTCGTAGACCTCGAAGCTGCCCTTGCTGTGCTGCCGGATACGGCCGCGGGCATCGACGGTATAGAGATGGCTGTAGCCGGATTCCTCCGACAACAGCCAGATGCGCTCGCTGTCGGGTACCCAGCCGAACTCGTTGAAGGCCCAGTTGATCCAGGCCGGATCGGTCAGACGATGGATCTCGGAGAGCTTCTGTTCCGACGCCTCGAGGCGCAGTGTCCAGCGGTCCTTGTTGTCGATCGCGCGCACCTGGACCGCCGCGTGGTTCGACTGCGGGTGCCATTCGATGCCGGTGATGCGCAGCGGACGCGGATTAGCGGCGTCGTGCGGGGTGATGTCCTGTGCCGCCTTGAGCTCGGCCAGCGGGTCGATGTCGCGCCCGGACAGGGTCTTGAGATCCAGTTCGTGCTTGTCGCGGTCGATGAGATCCAGCAGCCAGAGTTGTTGCGGCGTCGACGCATCGCGTCCGACCAGGGTGCGTACGTCCTCGATTTCGACGTAGCCCGAGCGGGTCACGAACTTCGGCATCTTGTCGTTCTTGCCTGTATCGGTGCCGGTCTTCTGCACCACGGCCAGCAGCCAGCGCCCGTCGGCCGACAGCGCCGAGGCAGCGATTTCCATGCCCTTGCCTAGATACCACGGCGCCGGCGTGCGGCCCGGGTCGGCCGCAGTATTCGCGACCGCCTCATCATGGGCCGCGGCGGCACGCCGACGGTCGCGTTCGAGCGTCGAGAACAGTTCGAGCTGATGCCGTTCCAGCGCGTTGTCTCCGACCGCGTGCGGCGCGTCGTCGAAACGAAGATCGGCGACCGGGCGGTGCAGACCGGTGGTCAGGTCCAGCCGGTACCAGTTGACCCCAACCTGAAAATGGACGAGGTTCGGATCGGTGGCGAAGCCTGGGTTGCCTGCACCGTCGAGTCCGGCCGTCAGTTGTTTCAAGCCGCCGTCGGCCAGGTTGCGCAAGAACAGGTTGCCGTCGCGTACCGACAGGGCGCGGGTGCGGTCTCGGTCGAAGACCGGGCTGCTGCCGTCGATGGCGGCCCGCTTGGCCGCTTCCAGTCGCGTGATCTCGCCACTGTCCGGATCGATGCGGAACAGGTCGCGGATTTCGGAATCGGCACGCTTGGCGCGATAGACATACGAATCGTCATCGAACTGCCACCAGGCCGCCTCGACCGGCGGCCCGATCCAATCCGGATCGGCCATGATCTGCCGCAGATCAAGATCGGCCGCGCCGGCGCGAGTGACAACAACCAGCAGGGCCAGGCCCAGGATGCGAAGCGTTCGGATCGGCATGGAAAACTCCCGTTCAGGCCGCCATTTGCAGCTTGCCGAAGGCATCGACGATGTGGTCGATCTGTTCCGGCGTGTGCGCAGCACTCAGGCTGATGCGCAGCAGGTTCAGGCCCTTGGGCGTGGCCGGCGGCACCATCAGGTTGGTGTAGACACCGGCATCGAGCAGGCCGCGCCAGTGGGCGAGTGCCGATGCGCGGTCGGGCAGGATGATGGCCGCGACCGGGCCGGGCCGGTCACTGCCGAGCCGATAGCCCAAGCCGTTCAAGGCCGAGTAGAGTCGCTCGATGTTGGCCCACAGTTGCGCGCGCAGCTGCCGACCGTCGATCACTCGTTGCAATGCCGCGCGCGTACCGGCGATCACGGCCGGCGAGGGCGAGGCGGTGAAGATGTAGGGCCGCGCGGCCAGTCGCAGCAGGTTCAACTCGGGATGCGGGCTGACGCAGAATCCGCCGATCGAACCCAGGCTCTTGGAGAACGTGCCGACGATGAAATCGACGCCGTCGAGCAGGCCATGCTGCTCGGCCAGGCCCAGCCCGTGTTCGCCGAAAACGCCGAAGGAATGCGCCTCGTCGAGCAGCAGCCAGGCGCCGTGGCGTTTCTTGACTTCGATGAACTCGGCCAGCGGCGGCTGGTCGCCCATCATCGAATACAGGCCTTCGACCACGACCAGTGCGCGCGTTGCGTTCTCGCCCAGGCGGGTCAGCCGGCGATCGAGATTTTCCGGGTCGTTGTGCCGGAAGATCACGGTCTGCGCGTTACCGAGCTTGGCGCCGTCGTAGATGCTGGCATGGGAGTCGCTGTCGAGCAGCAGTATGTCGTCCTTGCCGGCCAGCGTCGAGATGGTCGCCAGGTTGGCCTGATAGCCGGTCGAGAACACCATCGCGCTGGCCCAGCCGTAGGCTTGGGCAAACTCGTGTTCCAGCGCCTGGTGGGCGTGGTAGCTGCCGTTGGCCATGCGCGAGCCGGTGGTGCCGGTGCCGTAATGCTCCAGCGCTTCGCGAGCGGCGGCCACGACCTCCGGATCGAGTGTCAAACCGAGGTAGTTGTTGGTGCCGGCCAGGATCACTTCATGGCCGTCGATCACGCCGGTGGCGGCCGAGTGGATGTCCTCGATCGGCGTCGCAATCGGTGGCACGCCATCGGCACCCAGGCTGCTGCGCGCTGCGGCCAGCGGCGCGAACTTGTCAAACAGGCTCATGATGCCCGCTCCACCAGCGGCTCGATGCGCTCGGCCAGCTGCGCCAGGGTGCTGGCCTCAGCCAGAATCTCGACCGGGATGGAAATATCCAGCCGATCCTCGATTTCCATCACCAGGTCCATGACCTGCACTGAATCCAGCCCGACATCGCTGGTCAGTGCGGCATCGAACTCGATTGTCTCGAGTTCCGGCAATGCGGCTGCGGCTGCTTCCTGCATGGCCGCGTGAATCCGTTCACGGCTTGTGCTCATTGTTTGCTCCATCCGGGCAGACTGTCCAGCGCATGATCCAGGGAGACGCCGGGCGCCCAGTCCAGATCGTGCAAGATGGCGCGATTATCGCAAACCCAGTCGTGATGCTGCAGTTCACGCACCTTGCCGGGACTGAGCAGCGCGCTGCGGCCGCTCACTCGTGCCAGCGGCGGCCCCAACGCACCGGCCAGCCTCAGCAACGTCGGTGGCAGCGCCAGCGTTCGAACCGGTCGACCGCGTCGTTGGGCGGCCAGTTGCCCCAGCTTCGGCCAGCTCCAGCCGCCATCGGGCTGCGGGCCGGCGAGTTCATACACGCCGCGCGTGTCCGGTGACGACAGCGCCGCCAGGATCGCGCCAGCCAGATCGGCCACGTGCAGCAGCGAGAAGCGCTGCCGGGCCGGGCCGAGCCGAATCAGGCGACCGCGCGCCAGCTGGCGCCAGAAATCGGCCAGCGCCGGGTCGGCCGGGCCATAAACGGCCGGCGGACGCAGGATCAGGTGGCGCGGGTGCCGGCTGAGCACCAGTTCCTCGGCGGCGCGCTTGGACGCGGCATACCACGACAGGTCCGGTGCGCGGGCGGCCAGCGAGGAGATGAGAATCAGCTGCGCATTGCCGCCGCTTCGAGCCAGGGCGTCGATCACGCGGCGCGTGCCCACGATGTTGGCCTGTTCGAAATCCGCCGCCTCGTTGCCGGCGATTGCCGCCGCGACATGCACCAGGTGGTCGGCATCTTGCGCCAGTTCCGCCAGCGCACGCTCGTCGTTGAGGCTGCCGTCGATGATCGGGTGATCGCGCCAGGTTTCGGGCAGTCGACGACCGGCCGCGTTGCGGACCAGCAGCTGCAGCTTGAAATCGGAGCCGAGATTGGAGAGCGCGTCGACCAGCGCCGAGCCGACGAAGCCGGTGGCGCCGGTCAGCGCGACGACCGGCACGGACGTCAGTCGGTGCTCAGTGCCTGGGTGTGCGGGGTGCGATGCACCAGCTCACGCGGCAACACCTGCGATTCTTCCAGGCCGTTGCGCTTGAGGAAGTCGAGTCGGGTTCCGCTGCGCGAGAGCTTGCCCGAGGAGGTGCGCGGCAAGGTGTGCAGGGGCACCAGTTCGATCAGGCAGGCAATGCCGAACTCACGCTGGATCTGCTGCTTGAGACGTTCAACCAGGCGCGCCTGACGGAACGGATCCTGCTCACGGCATTGCACCACCAGCACCGCCATTTCACTGCCGTCCTCGGCCGGAATCGAGAATGCCGAGGCATCTTCCGAGCGGACTTCGGGTTGCTGCTCGGCCAGATATTCCAGATCCTGCGGCCAGATGTTGCGGCCGTTGATGATCAGCAGATCCTTGGCGCGACCGGTGATGAACAGCGAATCGCCGGCCCGGTAGCCGATGTCGCCGGTGTTGAGCCAGCCATCGGTCGACAGCACCTGAGCGGAAATCTCGGGGTTGTTTGCATAGCCCGACATGACGCTGGGGCCGCGCAGGAAGATCGTGCCACACTGCCGCTCGGCGACCAGCTCACCGGCCTCATCGCGGATTTCGACTTCGTAGTCGGGCAGGGGCCGACCACAGTTGACGAACTCGCTGACCCGCGTGGCAGTGCCCCGTTCGACCGGAACCGCGCGCCGTTCGTGCGCCAACACATCGGCATCGAGGACATCGACGTCCAGTTCCTGGGCCAGCGGTGCAAAGCTGACCGCCAGCGAGCATTCGGCCATGCCGTAGCAGGGCAGGAATGCCGTTTCCGAGAATCCGGCCGGGGCCAGCTTCTCGGCAAATTGCTTCAGCCAGCCGGCCCGGATCATCTCGGCACCGACACCGGCCACACGCCAGGACGAAAGGTCGAAGCGCTCGACATCACTCGGCCGCAGGCGACGCGCACACAGGGCGAAGCCGAACGGCGGTGCGTAGGAAATCGTGGCCTGGTTGCGCGACATCAGTTCCAGCCACAGGCGCGGGCGCATGGCGAAATCGCGCGTGCCCAGATAGTCGACCGACATCTGTGAGATGACCGGTCCAAGGATCAGTCCGACCAGACCCATGTCGTGGTAGAACGGCAGCCAGGAGACGTAGCGGTCGCCCTTGCGAATCTGGACGCCAAACTGCAGGATGCCGGCCAGGTTGGTCAGCACGGCCTGCTGCGTGATCATGGTGCCGCGCGGGAAGCGGGTCGAGCCCGACGTGTACTGCAAGTAGGCCAGTTCGTGCGGGGCCGGCGGTTCCGGCAGCTTGTCGGCGGCCGGCACGGCGCGGAAGTTTTCGATCGTGCCGCTGACGGCCAGGTCCAGCCCGACCGCGGCCTCGTCCAGGAACGAGGCAAAGTCGGCCGAGGCATAGGCCGCCCTTGCGTTGCAGTCCTCGAGCAGCGCGCGCAGGTGCTTGACGAAGGCCTCCTTGCCGCCCAGATGTACCGCCGCCGGCAGCGGAACCGGAACCAGGCCGGCGTACTGGCAGGCGAAGAACATGACGTGGAAATCGGGCTGGGTGTCGGCCACCAGCGCGACACGACTGCCGCGCTCGAGCTTCAGCGAAGCCAATCGACCGGCAATGTCACGGGCCTGCCGACGCAGTTCGGCGTAGCTCAAGACCGCCGTCAACTGTCCTCGGCCGTTGTGGAAATTGCAGCCGGTCACGCCGCGGGCCGCATAGTCCAGCGCGTCGGCCAGACTGCGAAAGCCCGAGGTTTTCAGTGGCAGCGTATTGTTGGTCGGGGTTGGAGAAAGGCTCAAACCGGGTGTCCCTTGTTGTTGTACACACTGAACGCGCACCATCCGGCGCGACGTTCTCAGGCGGCAACTCAAACGATCATTATACTCTTGTGACAGTGAAATTTGAAGGTGCCAAGTGATTCTTCCCGCAGACGGTATACCAGACTGATGCTTTGTAAACCGTTAATCTATGCGAATCTACCACACTCTGTGGTAAATCTGCCACACAGGAGTCCGACGGGTTGACGGGTTCGAAGGGTATCGACATCGTCCCGGTCAAGACCCGGCGACAGTGGAACCGCTTTCACGGTCTGCCGGCCGAGTTGCAGCGTGGTCGCGGTCGCTGGATCGCGCCGTTGCGACTGCAGGCGCGTCAGGCCTGGGCGCCGCGCAACCCGTTTTTTCGCCACGCCCGTGCGCAAGCGTGGCTGGCGCTGCGCGATGGCCGCGTGGTTGGGCGAATCAGCGCTCAGATCGATGCCTTGCAGCGCGATCAGGGTCGTGGCGGGCTGGGCCAGTTCGGGTCGTTCGAGGCGATCGACGACCGCCAGGTCGCAGCCGCGCTGCTCGACACCGCGGCACGATGGCTGGCCGCGGCGGGCATGCGTGAAATGCAGGGGCCGTTCGACCTGTCGATCAACCAGCAGTCCGGCCTGTTGGTCGACGGATTCGACCAGGCCCCGATGCTGATGATGAATTACAACCCGCCGTACTACGCCGATCTGCTGCTGGACAACGATCTGGTTTGCTGCCAGCACTTGCTGGCCTACCGCGGCTCGACCCGGATCGACTTGCCCGCGCGCGTGCAACGGCTGCTCGAGCGGCTCGGCGATCGGCTGCGCGTCGACGCGCTGACCGGTCACCAGTTGATCGGGCAGCGCGAGACGCTGCGCGCCATCTTCAACGCCGCCTGGGCCGCCAACTGGGGTTTCGTGCCGCTGACCGAGGCGGAGTTCTCGCACATGATCGACGACATGAAGCCGCTGCTGTGGTTGCGGCCCGGCTACGTGCTGCTGGCGCGACTGGATGGTGAGCCGGCCGGCTTTATCGTCGGTCTTCCCGACCTGAATGAGCTGATCGCCGATCTCGATGGCCGCCTGTTGTGGAATGGCGGTGCGATTCGCCTGCTGTGGCGCATTGCCCGGCACCGCAACACGCGCCTGCGCGTGCCCTTGATGGGTGTGTTGCCGCGCCACCATGGCAGCGCGGCCGGCGCCCTGATCAGCTATGCCCTGATCGACCGGCTGTCGGTGGCCTCACGCCGCGATGGAGTGACCGAAGCCGAGCAGTCCTGGATCCTGGCCGACAACCGCGGCATGTGCTCGATCATCGAATCGCTGGGCATGCGCGTGGCGCAACGTTTCGCGATCTACAGTCGGCCGTTGCCGGCATGAGTCGGGTCGCGCCTGCGCTGGTGGTGCTGGCCGGTGATCGCGGTCCGGATGATCCGCTGGCGCGCAGCGCCGGTGTGGCCGGCAAGGTGCTGGTCGAAGTCGCCGGTCGGCCGATGCTGGCGCACGTACTTGAAACGATTTCGCAACTGGACGCTGCCCGGCGCATGCTCGTCTGTCCACGGCGTGCCGAGTATCTTGAGCTGGCCGCGGCCGGCGGCATTGATGAGGTGATCGAACCGGCGACCGGTCCGGCCGCCAGCGTGATGGCGGCGCTGGCGCGCCTCGATGCCGATGCGCCGGTGCTGGTGGTCACCGGCGACCATCCGCTGTTGCGACCGGAGTGGCTGACGGGCTTTATCGACAAGGCCGCCGCCACCGGTGCCGATGCCGTGGTCGGCGTGGCCGATTACCGCGCCATCGCACAGGCCTTTCCCGGCAGCCGACGCACGCGCTATCGCTTCGCCGATGTCGAGGCCTGCGGAACCAACCTGTTCTGGTTCAACGGTACCGGCGGACGCGCGGTGGCCGGATTGTGGCAGTCGTTCGAAGCCGATCGCAAGCGGCCGTGGCGCATCGTTGCCCGGCTCGGCCCGGTCAACCTGATGCGTTACCTGCTGGGCCGGCTGACCCTGGCCGATGCGATGGCGGCGTTGTCGGCACGCCTGGGATGCCGACTGGGCGCGGTCGTGATCGACACGCCCGAGGCGGCCGTGGACGTGGATTCGCCGGCCGACCTGGCGCTGGTGCGCGAGATCTTCCGCGGCCGCGAACGGCAGGACCGATGATGCGACTGGAACGCTACCTGCTTGGTCAGCTGCTGCGTCCGATCCTGGGCGTGTTCGCGGTGGTACTCGTGATCGTGCTGGCGTTCTACTTCAGCCGTTATCTGGCCGATGCGGTCATCGACCGGCTTTCGATCGGCGATGTGGCCCGCCTGGCCAGCTTGCGCGTGCTGTTGTTTTTCGACGTGCTGGTGCCCGGTGCGGTGTTTCTGGGCGTGATTGTCGGCCTGGGCCGCCTGCAGACCGGTTATGAGATTACCGCGATTGCAGCGGCCGGGGTCGGCCGTCGCGCGCTGCTGCGCGTGTTGCTGACGATTGCGCTGACCGGTTTGCTGCTGGTTGCCGCGCTGACCCACCTGTTCCGACCCTGGGCCTACACCGAGATGTACCGGATGGAAGCGGAAATGGCCGTCCAGATCGATCTCGATCGGGTCGAGCCCGGCCGTTTCGAAATCGGCAACAAGGAGTGGATGATCTTTGCCGAGCGGCGCGAAAACGGCGCGCTCGCCGAAGTGCTGGTGCACCAGCGCCTGCCGACCACGCGCAACCTGTTGCGCGCCCGGCGGCTGCAGCAGCGCGAGCTCGAGGATGGCACGGTGGCGCTGGACTTCATCGGCGATGTGCGGGTCTACAGCCTGGAGACCGGCGGGGCCGGCGACCTGATCCACCAGACCGAGCGCCTGACCGTGCTGACCGATGCACCGCCGCCGCAGGGTCGTAACCGGATCCGCCGTGCATTGACATTTGCGCAGCTGATGGACGCCCCGGGCGAACTCGAATGGGGCGAGTTGCAGTGGCGCACGCTGATGCCGCTTTCGGTTTTTCTGCTGGCCCTGGTCGGGCTTGCGATGGCGCGCATCAACCCGCGCACCGGTCAGACCAGCAAACTGATCAACGCCAGCATCGTGGTGGCCCTGTACTTCAGCGTGATCGGCACGCTCAGCGATCGCGTCGATGCCGGCACGATCCCGATCTGGCCCGGCCTGTTCTGGGTGCCGCTGCTGCTGTTGCCATTGCTGGCACTGGTGTTCTGGTTGCGCTGGCGCGGACCGGGCGCGCCGCTGTGAGCCTGATCACGCGCTACCTGCTGGATCGACTGGCGCGCGGCTACGGCGTGATGCTGGTCGCGGTCGGCTCGCTGCTGTGGATCATCGCCCTGCTGGATCGGCTGGGCCAGTCCGATGGCGCCAGTTTCGCGACCGCGGCGCTGCAGGCCCTGCTGCAGTTGCCGGTGGACCTGATCGACATGCTGCCGGTGGTGGCTGTGCTGGCGACCGCGACGGTGCTGGCGGCGATGCAGGCGCAACGCGAAATCACCGTCATCCGCGCCGCCGGCGTCTCGCTGCTCACCGTGACCCGCGTGGCCTTGCTGCCGGGCGTGGTGGTCGCGCTGGCCGCCTTGCTAGCGCTTCAGTTCCTGGCGCCGGTGCTGTATCAGTCGCCGCAGGGAACGGCCGCCGGCGGGGTCGGCGAAAACAGTCTTTGGCATCCCTGGCATGGCTTGTGGGTGCGCTCGGAACGCGAAGTCATGAATGTCGGCCGCTTCGAGTCCGGCGAGTTGCCGGGTGCGATCGATCTGTATCGCTTCAATGCCGACGGCACGCTCGATTCCCAGGTGCGCGCCGAGCAGGCAGTTCCGGCGCCGGGAACCTGGGTGCTGGAAGATGTCACGATCAAGCACATGGACCCGGATGTGCGTCCGCGCATCGAGCAGCACGAGCGCTGGGAATGGTCGTCGTTTCTCAGCGAGCGCCAGCTGGAGCTGTTTCGCCGGCCGCCGGCCAGCCTGCCGCTGACCGATCTCTGGACTTACGTTGAGAGTCTGAAGGCGCGCGATCTCGATGCCAGCGAGTTCGAGCTGGTGCTGTGGCGCCGGATGGCGTTGCCGGTGGCCTGCATCGGCATGGTGCTGATCGCCGCCGCGATCGCCGCGCGACCGATGAAGCGCGGCAATCTGAGCGTGCGCGTCACACTCGCCACCGGACTCGGGCTGGGTTACCACCTGCTGTCGGGCATGGCCGGGTTTTTCGGCCTGGTCGCAAACCTGTCTCCGGTCGTGGTGTCGGTGCTGCCGCCGCTGCTGTTGCTGGGCGCGGCCGGCTGGTTGCTGGCCAAGTGCCGATAACAAATGTCGATAAGGAGAATGTTCGTTGGATGATTCCAATCGCGCCATCGACCGCCTGATCGAGGTGATGGATCGACTGCGTGATCCCGAGTCCGGTTGCCCGTGGGACCGCGAACAGGATTTCCGCTCGATTGCGCCCTACACCGTCGAGGAAGCCCACGAGGTTGCCGATGCGATCGAGCGCGGCGACCTCGCGCATCTTGAAGACGAGCTTGGCGACCTGCTGTTCCAGGTCGTGTTCCATGCGCGCTTGGGTTGCGAGATCGGCGCGTTCGATTTCGACAGCGTGGCTTCAGCCGTGGCCGACAAGCTGATCCGGCGCCACCCGCATGTGTTCGGCGACGGCGAGCCACTCGATGCCGAGGCGCAGACCGAAGCCTGGGAGCGGATCAAGCAGGCCGAGCGCGAGACCTCCGGACTGACCAGCGCCATCGATGGCGTCTCGGCCGGTCTGCCGCCGCTCAGGCGCGCGGTCAAGCTGCAAAAGCGCGCCGCGCGCGTGGGCTTTGACTGGCCAGAGCTGGCGCCGGTGCTGGCCAAGATCCGCGAGGAGCTGGCCGAGCTCGAGCACGAAGTCGAACACGGCGATACCGACCGGATGGAAGACGAATTGGGTGATGTGCTGTTTGCAGTCGCCAACCTGGCGCGCAAGCTGGCCATTGACGCCGACGGCGCGCTACGGCGCACCAATCTCAAGTTCGAGACCCGCTTCCGCGCGATGGAGCAGCTGGCCGCCGCGCGCGGTCAGCGTTTCGATGAACTCGATCTCGATGCCCAGGAAGCGCTTTGGCAGCAGGTCAAGGCCGACGAGTGATGCCTGATGCGCCTTATGGAACCTCCTGAAAACGTAGCGAGCGGACGCCGTCAGACGCCCGCGCAGCAGTTTTCAGGAGATTCCATCAGCACTCGATGACGTTGACCGCCAGCCCGCCTCTCGAGGTTTCCTTGTACTTGGTCTTCATGTCACGGCCGGTGTCGCGCATGGTCTTGATCACCTTGTCCAGGCTGACCCGGTGCTTGCCGTCGCCGGCCATCGCCATGCGCGTGGCGTTGACGGCCTTGACCGCGCCCATCGCGTTGCGCTCGATGCACGGAATCTGAACCAGGCCGCCGACCGGGTCGCAGGTCAGCCCCAGGTTGTGCTCCATGCCGATCTCGGCGGCATTCTCGACCTGGCTCATGGTGCCGCCGAGTGCGGCGGTCAGTCCACCGGCGGCCATCGAGCAGGCCACGCCGACCTCGCCCTGGCAGCCGACCTCGGCGCCGGAAATGGAGGCATTGGCCTTGATGAGGCCGCCGATCGCGCCGGCGGTCAGCAAAAACTCGATCACGCCGTCTTCGTCGGCGCCGCCGATGAAGCGTCGGTAGTAGTGCAACACCGCCGGGATGATGCCGGCCGCGCCGTTGGTCGGTGCGGTCACCACGCGGCCGCCGGCGGCATTTTCCTCGTTGACCGCCAGCGCGTAGAGGTTGATCCAGTCGAGCTGGTCGAGGTTGTCGCGTTCGGCGCGGTGTTTAAGCTTGCGATACAGCGTCGGCGCGCGCCGCGCGACCTTGAGCCCGCCGGGCAGGTGTCCGGTCTGCTCGACACCGCGCTGCACGCAGTCTTTCATTGCCTGCCAGAGAGTCAGCAGGCCGTCGCGAACTTCGGCCGCGCTGCGCCAGGCCTGCTCGTTGGTCCGCATCACGTCACTGATGCGCAGGCCTTCCCGGTCGCAGATGGCCAGCAGCTCGTCACCGCTGGAAAACGGATGGGGCACCGGCGTGGCGTCGGGCATGATCCGGTCGGCCGCGGCATCGTCGGCGTTGACCACGAAGCCGCCGCCAACCGAGTAGTAGTCACGCGCCAGCAGCACCTTGCCGTCCGAGTCCCGTGCGGTAAAGCGCATGCCGTTGGAGTGGTGCGGCAGGGTCTGGCGCTTGTGAAACACCAGGTCGGCGCGCAGGTCGATGGTGATTTCGCGCTCGCCGGCGAGCTTCAGTCGGCCGGTCTCGGAGATTTCCGCCATGCGCGGGCCGATGATGTCCGGATCGATGGTATCCGGCGCGTGGCCCTCCAGTCCCAGCACCACCGCGCGATCGGTACCGTGGCCGCGGCCGGTATGGCCAAGCGAGCCGAACAGTTCGACGGTCAGCCGCGCGGTCGGCTCCAGCGCACCGGCTTCGCGCAGGCGTGCGAGAAAGATTCCGGCCGCGCGCATCGGCCCGACGGTGTGCGAGCTCGATGGCCCGATACCGATCTTGAACAGGTCGAAAATGCTGACGGCCATGGTGTTATCGAGTTTGCTCGGGCGTGCGATGAAAGGCGCCCATTATGCAACGATCACCCGCCATCGGCCGTCGCGCACCGCTGCGCGGGGGATCAGTCGATTGGCTTGAAATCGTATTTCTGCCCGCCGATTCTGGCCTCATACATCAGGCCGCCCTTGGCGAGGGTGAAAATGGCCATGCCGCGTTTCCACATGCCGACGCCCTGGGTGTCGCCGGCGCTGACCGAAGCGCCCTGGGTGTTGGCCGTTGCCGAAGCGCCGTAGGTCAGGGCCACCGCGGTCGCGTCGGCGCCGAATTCGAAATTGCCGCGGGTGAATTCCTCGTAGATGTCGACCGACCGGAACAGGATCAGCTGGCTGTAGGCCTGGCCGCCAAGCTGGAACCCGATCGTGATCTGGCCCATGCCGACATTGCCGCTGTGCTCACCGCCGGCGAACACGCAGCCGCGGCCGGCAGCTCCGCCGATCCCGATGCCGCCCTTGCCGATGGTCGGCAGAACCGCATAGCCATAGGCCTGCTGCATCAGCTCGCTGACATTGCCGAGATCCTTGAACTTGGCGACCGTGGCCTGGCAATCCCTTACAGAGGGCGCGGCCAGTGCGCTGTTCATCCAAAGCGCGAGAAGCAAGGCGATTGCGGTACGTGTTCTGCAATTCATGCCGTGTGTTTCCGATGTGCAAGTTGAATCATTGTACGCAGGTGGTGAACCGGGGTCGCGACCAGCGACCTCGTTGTCACCTTGGTCAAACTCGATGACTGAACCGGTAGCGGGTAGCCGTCAGTTGCCGATGACACTGTTTCTGCCCGTTCGCTTGGCCTGATACAAGGCCTCGTCCGCCCGACGCATCACGGTCTCGACGCGATCATCGCTTTCATCCAGCTCGGTGGCGCCGATGCTGACCGTGATGGTCACGGCCTGATCGTGGCATTCGATGCGATGCTGTTCGACCCCGCTGCGAATACGTTCTGCGACCTCGCAGGCTTTCTCGAGCCCCGTTTCAGGGAGCAGCACCGCGAACTCCTCGCCGCCCCAGCGCGCGAGGGTGTCGACCGCGCGCAGCTGTGCCTGCACCAGGTCTGAGAATGCCTTGAGCACACGGTCACCGGCATCGTGGCCGAGCCGATCATTGAGGGTCTTGAAATGATCAAGGTCCATCAGCAGCACCGCGGCCGGCTGCCGATAGCGCCTGGCGCGCTCCAATTCGATCCCGAAGCATTCCTGGAACAGTTGCCGGTTGGCCAGGCCGGTCAGGAAGTCATGCGTGGCTCGCTCCTGCAACAGGGTTTCCATGCGCTTGGTGTCACTGATGTCGATCATGTAGCCCGACCAGATCGCGGGGCCGTCGTTATTGGCCGGATTTGGCCGCGACGAGATACGCAACCACTTTTCCTCGCCGGACGCCAGCGCGACCCGTAGCTCGATCAGGAATTGGGTGCCGGTTCGATTGGCCCTGCGATCTTCCCGATGGAAGCGGTCCCGGTCATCGGGATGAATCAGCGCGAACAGCGTGTTCATGTCGCGCTCGATGACGTCCGGATCGAGGCCGAACAGGGATTTTGAATAAGCGCTGCAATACAGGCAGCGGGCCGTGCCATCGGCCTCGATGACGTAGTCGTACAGCAGCGCCGGAACGGAGTGGGCGAGCCGGTCAAAGCGCTCGGCTTTCAGCCGAAGGTCTTCCGGACTTTCCTGGCCTGGTGGGTCTCTCGCCGGCGGGCTTGTGTGCATGGGTGCCTCCAATCGAGAACCCGTGATAAGCCCAGATTAGCAGACCTGTCGGGCCATGGACGTTTTTTCCGACTTGCTTTGCCGATTTGCCATGCTGGCCACGCATCGACAGGCGGCACACCCTGCAGTTTGGCCCACAGTGCGCGATTGCGCGATAATCGACGGCTTGAAACCGACTGAAAACGGAGTGCCGATGGCTGTGGTGTTCTACACGCGCGAGCCGTGCGAGTTGTGCGAGAAGGCCTGGCGGATGTTGAGCGTGGCCGGGTTGGACCAGCACGTCACGCCGATTCATATCGAGGATGAGGCCGAGTTGCTGCAGCGCTACGGCGAGCAGGTGCCGGTGGTGCGCAACGAAGAGACGGGGGAAAAGCTGGCCTGGCCTTTCACCGCCTCGCAGGTTCGCGAGCTGGCCGGGCTGGAGTGATGCCGGTCTTTTGTTCAGGCACAGGGGGCGTGGCGTGGGTCTGAGCGGCGAGGTGCTGCGGATCGGCCCCGACCAGGTGCATGCCGCACTGCTGGCCGGCATTGCCCATGTGCGCACCCGGCGCGAACTGCTCAACAAGATCAACGTGTTTCCGGTGCCCGATGGAGACACCGGCACCAACCTGATGTTCACCCTCAACAGCGTCGGCCAGAGCCTGTCGCGTGCGCGCGGACGGCGCATCGGCGAGCTGTTCGAGCAGATCGCCGATGCCGCGCTGGACGGCGCACGCGGTAATTCCGGCGCGATCATGGCGCAATATTTTCACGGTGTGGCCGAGGCCTGTCGGCATTGCCATGACCTTGATGCCCGCCAGCTGGCCGCGGCGGCTCGAGCGGGTTCAGCCTCGGCATGGTCGGCGATGTCGACACCGGTTGCGGGCACCATGCCAACGGTGCTGGAAGACTTTGGCGACGCGCTGGTCGATGGTGTCGAAGGCGGCATCCGCGATCTTCGCAAGCTGTTCAACCGCGCCCGTCGCGCTGCGCACCGCTCACTGGCCGCAACGCCCGACAAGCTGCCGGTGCTGCGCGAAGCCGGTGTGGTCGATGCCGGTGGCCAGGGCTTTGTCGACCTGCTCGACGGCATCTGGAAGCATGCCCGGCTTGGAGGCCCGGTCGTCGCCGAGATCGCTGCGATCGAATCGGAGTCGTTGGCGGGTCCGGCCGAATCCTTCCAGCCCCATGCTGCACCGGAGCGACACCGCTACTGTACCGAATGCCTGATCGAGGGCGAGCAGATCGAGATCGACGGCTTGCGCGCGCAGCTCGAAGCGCTGGACGCCAGTTCGCTGGTGGTGGCCGGCGGCGGGCGGCGCGCGCGCGTGCACATTCACACCGATCGCCCCGGCGACGTGTTCCGGGTGTGCGGTGAATTCGGCCGCATCGGTCAGCAGAAAGCCGACGATATGACGCGTCAGCACGGTCTGCTCAACCAGCGCGGCCGGATCGCTGTGGTGACCGATTCGGCCGCCGACCTGCCGGCCGAGGCGATCGACCGTCTCGGCATCCACGTGGTGCCGCTGCGGCTGTTTTTCGGTGAGGAAGAGTTCCTCGACAAGCTATCGATTTCGCCCGCGCGTTTTTACCGACGCCTGGCCGAATCCGATGTTCACCCGCAGACCTCGCAGCCGCCGCCGGCCGATTTCCGTCGCCAGTTCGAATTGTTGACCAGCCATGGCCACGAGGTGCTGGCCATTCCGATCTCGGCCCGCCTGTCGGGCACTTGCCAGGCGGCCGAGCAGAGTGCCGCGCGCATGCGAACCGACGCGGTGCATGTCTACGATTCGCGCAACGCCGCCTGCGGCCAGGCATTGCTGGTGCTGTATGCCGCCGAAGCCGCGGCCGCCGGTTGGTCTGTCGACCGCATCACGCGCGAACTCGATCGCCTGCGCGGCTGCACGCACACCTACGCGCTGGCGCGGGACCTTTCCTGGGGTGTGCGCGGCGGCCGCGCCAAGCCGTGGATGGAGTGGATTGCGCGCAAGCTGCGGCTCAACCCGGTGCTGGCGACGTCGCCGGCCGGGGAGCTGAGCGCCCGCGGCGTGATCGCCGGGCGCCACAAGGCGGTCGAGCGTTTCGCCCGCTGGCTGCTCAAGCGCATGGCTGTGGGTGTGGCCTATCGAATCCTGATCAGCCACACCGACAGCGCCGACGACGCACGGCGGCTGCAGAACCTCCTGCTGGCCGGTCATCCGGAAGTTGATGCCTGCTGGATCGAGGAGGCCAGCCCGGCGGTCGGCGCGCATGCCGGCCCGGGCGCGCTGATCGTCGGTCTGCAGCCATGGCAGGCACCACGTGCCGGGGATGGTTCGCGTGATGGATGAGGGCTTGCTGCCGGTCGTTTCGGTCGCGCTGCTGGGCTATCTGCTCGGCTCGCTGTCCGGATCGCTGCTGCTCGGGCGCTGGCGCGGGCTGGACGTGCGCACGGCCGGTTCCGGCAACGCCGGTGGAACCAACGCGCTGCGCGTGGCCGGCTGGCGCTTTGCACTCGCCGTGATCGTCATCGATATCGGCAAGGGTGTGGCCGCCGTGTTGCTGGCGCCGTTGCTGGCCGATATCGTGTTCGGTCTGGAGGCTGCGGTGCCGCCAGCTTCCACCACGCTGGCCGCAATCGCCGGTCTGGCTGCGGTGCTCGGTCACGTCTGGCCGCTGTATTTCGGCTTTCGCGGTGGCAAGGGGGCGGGCACGGCCGTCGGCGTGGTCGCGGTGCTCGCGCCCGGCTGCATGCTGCCGCTGCTGCTGGTATGGCTGATCACCCTGATTGGAACCGGCTATGTCGGCCTGGCCACGGTGCTGGCCGGGTTGGCCCTGGTGCCGGCGATGTGGTGGGTTGGACCCGATCCATTGCCGGTTGCGCTGACGGCCTGGGCGCTGGCCATAGCGTTGTTGATCGTCTACACCCATCGCGGCAACCTCGCCCGGCTGCGGTCCGGGACCGAGAATCGGTTCGAGCGCGCGCGGCTGCTCAAGCGACGTTGATGGGTCCGCTCGACGGCGACCGGATTCGCGCTGCCGGCGTGCCGGCCGGGGTCGAGGTGTCGGTGCTGCCTTCGGTTACTTCGACCAACGATCTGCTGCGCGAGCGCTTTGCGCATCGCAAGGCGGTGCTGGCCGAAGAGCAGCGCGCCGGGCGAGGACGTCGTGGCCGACGTTGGGATTCGCCGCCCGGTGCCGGTTTGTGGCTGTCGTTCGGCTATGCGTTCAGCGTGAATGCGACGCGCCTGGCCGGATTGGCACCGGCGCTGGGCACGGCCATGGCCGAGCAATTGCCGGGCGGTGGGGTCGCGGTCAAGTGGCCCAACGATCTGGTCTGTGACGGGGCCAAGCTCGGTGGCATCCTGATCGAACTGGTCGGCGGCGCGACTTCGCCGTGCCGCGCGGTGATCGGGCTCGGGCTGAACCTGGTGCTGCCGGGTGACTGTCGGCAAGGTCCGGATGATCGCTGGCCGCGCACCGACCTGGTCGGTGCGCTTGGCTTGTCGTCAGCGACATCGCTCGATCGGAACGAACTGGCCGCAGGACTGCTGTCGGCGCTGGATGCGGCCTGTGCGCTGTTCGATCGCGAAGGCCTGCTGCCGTTCCGGGCGCGCCATGCCCGTCGCGATGCCCTGGCGGGGCAGATGTTGAGCGCCGAGACCGCGCCCGGCAACCGAATCCGCGGCCGTGCCGATGGTCTGGCCGACAACGGCGGTCTGCGCTTGATCGATGCGAGCGGTCAGGTACACGTGCTCAATGCCGGGGACGTGCATGTCGAGCGCATCTGACTGGTTGCTGGAACTTGGACACACGCGCCTGAAGGTCGCGCCGCTTGCCGGGCCGCGTCCGGGCCCGGTCGAGGCGATGGCAGCCGAGCGTTTCGGAAACTGGCTGGCGGAGTTGAAGCCTGACCCATCGTCGCGCTTCTGGCTGGCGGCGGTGCCCGAGCCGGGCGCGGTGCGCGCGCTTACCGACTGTCTGGACGCGGCCGGACTGGCGTGGCGGCGGGTACACAAGGAGTCCGGCCTGCTGCCGGTCGCGCCGGCCTACGATAGCCTCGGTGTCGACCGTTGGCTGGCCTTGCAGCCACCGTGGCTGGAACAGCGTCGGGCCTTGTGCGTGGTCGACTGTGGCAGTGCGCTGACGATCGACCTGGTTGACGGGCGCGGCCGTCATCATGGCGGCTGGATCGCGCCGGGTCCGGATGCCTGCCGCGATGCCTTGTTCAGGCGCGCACCGGTATTGCGCGGTGATGCCGTGCCGCCGCCGCATACTCTGGCACCGGCATGCAGCACTGGCGAGGGCATCGCGCGCGGGCTGCTGCTGCTTCAGGCCGGTGCGATCGAGCAGGCGCTGGAGCAGGCCGCGCGTCTGCCCGAATTTGGCCGGCGACCGCACTGCGTGCTCACCGGCGGCGCCGGCGAGAGTCTGGCCGCGGTGCTCGCTTCGGTGCAGCTGTGGCCGGATCTCGTGCTGGATGGCCTGGCGCTTGCGGTCGAGCGAATCAAGGCGAGCAGATGAGGGTCTGGCGCACACTGGCGCTGTTGCTGTTGCTGGTCAATATCGGTCTGCTGGTGCAGCGCCAGCTGCAGCCGGAGCGACCCGATTCGGTCGGTCTGCCTCTGTTGCCGGATGCGCCGCAGGCTACGCTGGTGCCGCAGCCGCTCAGTCATGGCTTGCCGGGGCGACCCCGCTGTTACACGCTCGGGCCGCTGAACGGCGATGCGCGGTTGGCCTTCGCGCGCGGGCGCCTGGAGCCGTTCGCCGAGCACATCGCGGTCCGGACCACCCAGGCCGATCGGGACCTGGGCTGGTGGGTGACACTGGCGCCGGAATCGGGCGAGGCGGCGCGCGCGCTGCTCGATCAGCTGGCCGAGCGCGAGGTCAGCGGTGCGTTCCTGGTCGAGCAGGGCGCGCTGGCCGGTGCAATCTCGCTCGGACTGTTCGAGGACATCCAGTCCGCGCGGCGGCGCCAGGCGCGCTTGCAGCGACTGGGCTTCGAGGCCCGTATCAAGGTGCGCCGCGAGCGCCAGCCACAGCACTGGATCGACTATCGCCTTGCGCCCGATCAGCGTTCGCCGTGGCGTGCGATCCTGCGCGATTCACCCGGCGCGCGCCACTTTGCCATTGCCTGCCGCTGAGGCGGGATTCAGGGTCCGCTCACGCCCATCTCGCGCAGTTCCTTGCGGGCGCGTTGGCCGGTCGGTGTGTCGGCCTGGGCGGCGATGCGGAAGTTGCGGATTGCGGCTTCGCGGTTGCCGGCCTGGCGTTCGACCTGGCCGAGCGCGAGGTGACCGCTGGCGGTGGGCATGCGCTGCAGGCTGGCGGCCAGATCCCCGCGTGCGCCGTCGAGCTGGTTGAGCTGGGCGCGAATCAGGCCGCGCCGCAGGTGCGGGTAGAACCAGCCGTCGTCGCGCGCCAGTGCCTGCGAGTAGGCTTGTTCGGCGGCCGGGTTGTCACCGCGCCCGACCAGCGCATCGCCCTTGAGGATATGAAACAGCGGCTCCTCGGATTCGATCGCGATGGCTCGTTCGGCTTGCTTCAGCGCCTCGGCATGATTGCCGTCGGCCAACGCCTTGCGGCCGGCATCGAGCGCGTCGTAGGCCGGCTGGGCGCGCTGCAGTCGAGCGATTTTCTGCTGGTAGCGCTCGCGCCCGATGATGCCCTCGTCGCCCAGCTCGGCCAGCAGCCGACGATTGTTCTCGACCCGCTCGCGGCTGGGTGGATGCGAGGCGAACAAGGCGTCGAAGGCTCCGGCACTGCGACCCTCCGAAAGCCGCACGAAGGTTTCCTGCAACTCCACCGCACCGCGCGGGTTGTAGCCGGCGCGGTGCATGTAGCGCATGCCGTACAGATCGGACTCGCGCTCGGCATCGCGCGAGTAGCGCTGGTTGATCAGCTGCGCACCGACCATGCCGCCGAGCAGCGCGACCGAAGCGTAGCGCTCATCTTCGGTGGCCACCCCGACCGCGATGCCGCCGGCCAGCACCGCGCCTTGCAGCAGTACACCGCGCGATTGCGCCTGGGCGCCGTGGCGGGCCGCCGAATGCACGATCTCGTGACCCAGCACCGCGGCCAGTTCGGCCTCCGACTGCATCTCGGTCAACAGGCCGCGGTTGATTGAAATCTTGCCGCCGGGCAGCGCCCAGGCATTGGGCACCGACTCGTTGATGACGTTGAACTCGTAGGGCAGGTCCCGGTCGGAGACGGCCGCCAGCCGACCGCCGACGTCCTTGACGTAGGCGACCAGCTCCGGATCGAGCGTGAAGTCGCCGCCCTGGGCCTGGCGCAATGGCGCGTATTGATTTGCGCCGATCTCCAGTTCCCACTGTTCGCTGACCAGGCTCAGATCGCGCTGGCCAGTGACGGGGTTGACCGCGCAACCGGCGGTGAGCGCCAGCAGCGCGATGGCAACAAGCAGTCTTCGCACCTTGATTCTCCGGAACAAGTCGCTCCTCAATTCTAGTCGGAAGGCAGCGATGGCGGGCACGGCCCGCGCGGCGGCAGCTCGATGCCCTCGGCGTCCAGGCTGACCAGTTCCAGCACGATTGGCTTGCCGTCGTCGAGATGCGCCTCGCGCACCAGCAGGTAATTCAGCATTGGTGCGTGCCAGGCGCGATAGTTGCGGCTCGAGCCCTCCTTGCGGAAGCGTTCGCGCACCGTGGTCGCATAACAGCGGCCGTCGATTTCGATCGTCTCATCGCGCAGGTAGCGGTAGTGCTGGGTCTCGATTTCATCACGCTCGAACACCGCGAGCGTGTAGTCGCGGGCCTGGCCCTGATCGGCGTTCAGCCGTCGCACGATTTCCAGCCGGAGCGCCAGCGGATCGAGTAGCCCGGGCACGAGCGCGTGCTCCAGTTCACCCTCATGGCTGCGCGCCTTCAGGCGACCGGCTGGCCAGTCGTAGCGGTGTTGCCAGTAGCGGTCGGGTCCCGGCCGACGTGCCTCGTGGTGGTAACTCAGCGGCACGATCCGATCCGGTTGTTCCTGGTACCAGCCGCTTTCCAGAGTTTCGATACCAAGCATGCGCACGAACAATGCGGTTGCTTCCGACTCGAGCCGGTACTGCCAAAGTCCGTCCTGATTGCGCTGCAGTTCGGCTTGCACCCGGCCGATGGGCTTGCCGTCGCGCAGTACACGGTACTCGGCCGAGAAGGCTTGCAGCGCCGGTGCTTCAGTGCTCGACGGCGCGGCCCAGGCGCTCGCCGCGAACATCCAGATCGCGATCCAGCAGCAGTACAGGCGGGGGGTCGGAGTCTTCATCGGGCAGTTCGACCGCTTCGCGCAGCAGAAGTGCCAGCGCCGCCGGGTACAGTCGGTGCTCCTGTTCCAGAACGCGTGCAGCCAGTCGCTCGGGCGTGTCGTCGGGCGCGACGGCCAGGCGCGCCTGCGCGATCACCGGTCCGGCATCCAGCGATGGCGTTACCCAGTGCACGCTGGCACCGTGTTCGCGATCGCCGGCCGCCAGCGCCCGGGCATGGGTGTCGAGGCCACGATGTTGCGGCAGCAGGGATGGATGGATATTGACCAGTCGTCCCGCGTAGCGCTCGACGAAGCTGCGCGACAGCACGCGCATGAACCCGGCAAGGGCGATCAATCGTGGCGCGTAGCCGTCGACGATCTCGGCCAGATCGCGCTCGAAGGTCGTGCGTTCGGGGAAGCGTCGGTAGGGAAGCATGACCGTATCGACACCGTGTTCGGCCATGGCATCCACACCCGCGGCCGGACGATCGGCCACCACCGCTTGCACGGTCGCCGGAACCGTCCGGTTGCGACAGGCCTCGAGGATCGCCAGGGCGTTGCTGCCGCGTCCGGAGATCAGCAGCACCAGACCGTCGGAGGGAATCATTGGCCAAGCATGCGTACACGTGGCTGACCGGGTTCGGGGCGAACGACCCGACCGATTTCCACCGGCACTTCGTCGCCGGATTCGATCAGCGCTTCGGAAAGCTCGGCGACGTCCGTGCGCGGCACGATGAGCACGAAGCCGATGCCCATGTTGAAGGTCCTGAGCATCTCCTCGGGCGCGATGTGGCCGGTCGCGGCCAGCCACTGGAAGATGCGCGGCGCGCGCCACAGCGACGGGTCGATCTCTACCCCGAGTTCATCGGGCACGACGCGGATAACATTTTCGGCCAGGCCGCCACCGGTGATATGGGCCATGCCGCGGATGTCGTGCTTGCCCAGCAACGGCAACACGCTGGCGGTGTAGATCTGGGTCGGCATCAGCAGCGAGCGCGCCTGGGTGGGGTTGGCGGCCACGCCGCCGGCAGCATCGAGCACTTTCCGGATCAGCGAAAAGCCGTTGGAATGGGCACCGGAACTCGACAGCCCGAGCAACACGCAGTCCTCGTCGATGGCCGAGCCGTCGATGATCTGGTCGCGCTCGACCACGCCGACGGCGAATCCGGCCAGGTCGTAGTGGCCGGGTGCATACAGACCGGGCATTTCGGCGGTCTCGCCGCCGATCAGCGCACAGCCGGCCTGCTCGCAGCCGGTCGCGATGCCGTCGACGACCGCTGCGGCGGCGTCGACATCGAGCTTGCCGCAGGCATAGTAGTCGAGGAAGAACAACGGCTTGGCGCCGCAGGTCAGGATGTCGTTGACGCACATCGCGACCAGGTCGATGCCGATGCTGGAGTGGTCGCCGAGATCGCGCGCCAGCAGCAGCTTGGTGCCGACGCCGTCGGTGCCCGAGACCAGCACCGGGTCGCGGTAGTCGCCGCCGAGTCGGAACAGGCCGGCGAAGCCGCCGACACCGCCGAGCACACCGTCGCGCGGGGTGCGCGCGATGCTTGGCGCGATTTTCCGGACCAGCCGGTTTCCGGCCTCGATGTCGACGCCTGCGGATTTGTAATCCAGTGTTTCGGAACGGGGCGTGCGGCCGGAATCGGTCGTGGGGTCGGTCATCGGGGGCTCCGAGGCGGGCAGAAATCGCGCCATTGTGCAATATCTGAGGCCACGTGCGCAGGGCTTTGCTTCGAGGCCTGTGCTATCTTTCCGCCGGTGATCGCACGCCTTTCCATCCTTGTGCTGATACTGCTGCTGGCGGCCGCGCCGCTGGTCGCGCGCGATGCCCTCTACCTGGGCGAGGCGCGCGCGGAAAGCGCAAGCCCGTCGGCGCGCGCGCCGTTGCTGCTGGCGCTGAATCAGGTGCTGGTGCGCCTGACCGGCTTGAGCGGTCAGGATCTGGTCGGCGAAGCGTCGGTGGACGAGGCCACGGCCGCCGGGATGGCGCTGGGTCGCCAGTTCCGCCAGGTCGAGATGCTCAGGTCCGATGGCGTGCCGCGCAGCGAACGGCGCTTGCAGGTCGAGTTCGATCCGGTCGCGGTCGATCAGTTGATCGATCAACAGGGCTGGCCACGCTGGAGTGGCGTGCGCCCGGTGCTGCTGCTGTGGGTGGCCGAAGAGCGCGACCAGGGGGCCGCCTATCTCGAGGATGCGCCGTGGTTGCAGGCGTTGATCGACGAATCAGCCCGGCGCTACGGTCTTGCACTGGTGCGGCCGATTCTTGATGGCCTCGATCGCGCCGAAGTGCGCCCGGTCGATATTCGCGGCGGCTTTACCGCCACCAGCGCGGCCGCGCGCAACCGCTATGCCGCCGATGGCGTGGTGATGCTGGATCTGCGTCAGCGCGCCGGCCTGGTCGACGCGCGCTGGGCCTGGCAGCTGGGTCCGCGCGAACAGTCGCTGAACGTCAGCGGCGCCGGTGCCGCCGAAGTCATCGATCTGGGGCTGGCGCGCATTGCGGCCGACCTGGTGCAACGCTTTGCCGTCTCCGGTCAGCAGCGCAGCTACCGGCAACGGCTGGTCGTGGCCGGGATCGATTCGCCGGCCCACTACCTTGAAGTCAGGCGGTTCCTGGACACGCTGGATGGGATTGACGCCCTGCGACTGGCCGCAGCCGACGGCGATACCGTCGAGTTCGAGCTGGAAACGCGTGGCGACAGTCTGCGCCGCCGTCTGGAATTGAGCGGCCCGCTGGCCTTCGAGCGCCGCGACCTGCGCGGTGGGCAACTGCATTACCGCTTTCGGCCCTGAACGCGGCGCATGACCGCGCTACGCGCCCTGCCCAACCTGCTGACCGCCGCGCGCATCGTACTGGTGCTGCCGTTGGCCTGGCTGTTGCTCGATGGGCGCGCCGGGGAGGCACTGGCGTTGGCGCTGGTGCTGGGCCTGAGCGACTGGCTGGACGGTGCGCTGGCGCGCCGCTATGGCTGGCAGACCGAGTTGGGCGGCGTGCTCGATCCGCTGGCCGACAAGATCCTGCTGCTGACGATCTACGCGGTGCTGACCTGGCAGGGCGACTTGCCGGTCTGGCTGCTGGTGCTGGCGATCGTGCGCGATGTGGTGATTGTCGCCGGCGCGCTGGCCTGGCACGTGCTGATCGAGCGCTTCCACGCCGAGCCGACCCGCTTGTCGAAATTCAATACCCTGGCGCAGTTGTTGCTGATGTGGGTGGTGTTGCTGCGGCTGGCGCTGCCGGGTTGGCTGCCGCCGCTGCTGGTGGATGTCTTCGTCGCTCTGGTGGCCTGCACGCTGGTCGGCACTTTCATGCAATACGTGACGGTCTGGGGCCGGCGCGCGTGGCAGGCGCGCCACGGCGGCGGGGGTGGTACGTGAGTCCGGCACAGCTGCCGCTGCACCTGACGCCGCCGCGGCGGCGCCGATTCGCCAACTTTGTCGACGGCCCGAACCGGGCGGTGGTGCGTGCCTTGCGCGACGGGCTGGGTGCGGCCGAGGGCATGTACCTTTGCGGTCCGCGTGCGGTCGGCAAGTCGCATCTGGCGCTGGCGGCACTGGCCGACAGTTCGACACGCGTGGCCAGCTTCGTGCGCGCGGCCGACCCGGCCGTGGTCGGTCTGCTGAACGCGGCCGATCCTGAGCTGGCCGTGGTCGAGGATATCGAGCAGCTGGCCGGTCGCGCCGAGGCCGAACGGGCGCTGTTCAACGCCCTCAACCGCTGGCGCGCGGCGCACACGGCGGTGCTGCTGACCGGCAATGGCGTGCTGGCGTTCGAGCTGCCCGACCTGGTCTCGCGTGTGGCGCAGCTGACCCGGTTGACGCTGGCCGGTCCCGATGACGCGATGCTGTCTGACCTGATCGATCAGTTGGTGGCGGATTTCGAACTGGTGTCCGGGCGCGGTATGCGCGAGTACCTGCTGCGCAAGGGCCCGCGCGGTGCGGCCGAGCTGGTCGCCTTGTTCGAGCGTCTGAGCCGTCGCGCCCAGGCTGAACGGCGCGTGGTCTCGATTCCGCTGGTGCGCGAGGAATTGCAGCGCGCGGACTGAACCCGGGCCGTTCCCGATCCGGGTTGAAGCCGGCCGACGGTCAGGCCGTCGGCCGGCCGCTCGAACTCACTGCTTGAACGTGGTCTGCGACAGCAGCTCGATACCGCGCTCGGTCAGCTTGAGCTGGAACGACGAGCGATCGTAGACCTCGGCCAGCGCCACGTACTGCGCACGTTGCACCTCGAGTGCCGCGGCCATCTCATCATCCTCGATATCGGCGATCGTGCCGCGCGCGAAGTCGATCAGCTGCGGCAGCAGGCTGATGTCCATGCGTCCGGCCAGCAGATTGTCATCGACCGTGGTTTTTGCCAGTGAACCTTGAAGTGCCGGCACCTGCTCCTCGCCGACCGCCAGACCCAACGCCGATTCGGCCATCGCCATCCAGAACTCCAGTCCGGTCTGGCCGAGCCCGGCGGCAAGTTCATCGGGAACCCGGACCGGGTCGCCGCCCGGACGCAAATCCATTGCCGCCACCGCGGGCGCGAACATCTGGGCCATGCCGACCAGCACTTCGGGCTGGCGCATGTACAGCGCCAGTGTGCCGCCGCCGACCGGAACAGGACCGTCCCCGAGTTCCAGCGTATTGGCCTCGAGGAACAGCCCGTGCAGGTTGGTGACCACCGGCGGCACCGGCTGGCTCAGGGTTTGCTGCCAGGCCGGTGCGCCGGCCGCGATGGTGGCGAAGCTCGGGCAGGTCGGCGGATTCTCGGCCCAGCCGGCGACCAGTCCACGCGCGAACTCGCGTGCCGCGATCAGGTCAACCGCGAGACCGAGATGGAACAGGCCGTTCAGATCGCGCTCCAGCGCCACCGGTGCGGCGGCCAGCGCTTGCAGCGCGGTGGCCAGATCGGCGGTCAGCTCCTGCCGGAACAGCATATCCATGCGCTCAGCGTCCAGCCGGGTGTAGCCGAAGACCGAGCGCGGCAGTGCATTGGCCACGGCGGTGTACTCGGCCACGCAGGCCGGGTTTTCGATCACCTCGCGGAAGCGCGCTTTTTCGCCCTCGTCGGCCAGCTTCATCAGGCTCGAGTCAGCATCCAGCAAGCCGGCCGTCAGCCGACGGATATCAATGAAACCGCTGCCGTTGGGTCCGAGAGCTGCCTCGCGATTGAATGCCTGCAGGCCATCGCTTCCCAGAGCTTCGACCGGGCCGGTGCGCCCGGTCAGCCGCGCGAGACTGGCGGCATCATCGAACGTCAGTGCTGCGCTCAACGTGGAACCGTCATGGGTCAGCCCCAGCCCGAAGCCGGGCCGCAATTCGATCCAGATCACCTCGCGGCCGTCGACATCGCGCCGGACCAGCGGCTGCTCCAGCTCGACCTCGATGCCGGCGACAAAGGCATCGAAGGCGACGCCGTCGGACAGTTCCAATTCCAATGCCGGCAGCATGTCGACCGTATGCACGGCCAGGAACGGGTTAGGGTGCAATCCGGCCGCCATCCAGCCCTCGCGCGAGCTCAGCGTGGAGATGCGCTCGAACAGGACCCGCATGGCCGGCGGCAGTTCCTCGTCATCGGCCAGGTCGAGCAACAAGCTGGTCTGCTGCTGCGCGTTCAGTTCATTGATTTCCCAGGCCTTCGCCGAGACCGCGTCGGGCAGACGCTCGAGGTTGGCGAACAGGTAAGCGGTATCCGCGCTGACGCGGTCGAGCAGCGGGTTGAGCGCGTCGTCGGTGGTCGGCGCCGATGCGCCGGGCGGGCTGGAGGGTTCTGGTGTGCCGGCACGATCGGGCGTGTCGGTCTCATCGTTGCCGCAGCCGGTCAGGAGCAGGGCGATGACAGCGGCCTGCAGAAATCGAATCGGGTTCATGGGTTTCATCCTCGCGTGGTCTGGAAACCGGGGCTTGTGTTTGCATTCGTTCCGATCGGGCACGTGGGACTCGACCGTTTGAATAGTGTATTACAACACCAATACACCGTCAAGCCTGCCGAAGGTCACGGGCCTCACGATGCTCCGGGGTGCATAATAGCGGCGGAGTCGGCCGGACAGTCGCCGCCGCAGTCGCGGGGGAGGAAAGTCCGGGCTTCACAGGGCAGGGTGCCAGGTAACGCCTGGGAGGCGCGAGCCTACGGAAAGTGCAACAGAGAGCAGACCGCCTCCGGCCTTCGGGTCGGCGGTAAGGGTGAAAGGGTGCGGTAAGAGCGCACCGCGTCGCGGGTAACCGTTGACGGCACGGCAAACCCCACCCGAAGCAAGGCCAAATAGGGACGCCATGACGTGGCCCGCGTCGCGTCCGGGTAGGCCGCTGGAGCCGACGGGTGACCGTCGGCCTAGACGAATGACTGTTCACGACAGAACCCGGCTTACAGGCCGACTCCCTCTTTTTCGCGCGATTTGGTGGCTAGTACCCACATGCGCTCGGACTCAAGGTCGTAGGAGGTGCCGTCCAGATCGCCGTCGATGGCCTCGACGGTGAGTCCGGCGGCCGCGACCAGACGCTCGATCTCGCCGGCCGACCAGATCCGGTGCGAAAACAGCGCGCGCCGCACATGATCGCCGTCGATCAGCAGCCACTCGTTTTCCAGCCGCGTGTTGTGATCGACCAGCACCGGGCGCTCGATCAACAGGCGGCCGTCGTCGTACTCGGTCAGATGCACCGGCTCAAGCGTTCGGCACAATGTTTCCAGGCCGACCAGATCCATCACCAGCGTGCCGCCCGGGGCGAGGTTTTCGGCGATTCGTGTCAGCACGCGTGCATGGTCGGCTTCTGCATCGAAATAGCCGAACGAGGTCCACAGCACCAGCACGGCATCGAAGTATTTTGGCCGACTGAATTCGCGCATATCGGCCTCGATCGCCTCGATCGTCAGTTGCTGGTCCTGGGCGCGGCGGCGAAGTTCGTCCAGCAGCAATGCGCTGGTATCGACTGCGGTCACTTCGATTCCGGCGTGCGCCAGCGGCAGTGCGTGCCGGCCGGGACCCGAACCCAGGTCCAGTATCCGGCCGTGCTCGAGGCCGATGCGCGCGAGCAGCTTCGGTACTTGCTCGGCGGCCTCGCTAAACTGCGCTTCACCGAACATCAACGGACCGAAGGTGCGCCAGAACTCGTCGTCGAGATACCAGTCGTTGCTCATGCTGTTTCTGGTCCTGTTACTGGTGATGGCGATCGTGCTGGTTTCGGGCTGCACGACGCTGAATTGGTATGCGCAAGCTGCGCGCGGTCAGATGGAATTGCTGGCTGGACGCGAATCCATCGATCAGGCGCTGGCCGACCCCGCGCTCGATGCCGATCTGCGTACCCGGCTCGAAACGGTACGGGGAGCGCGCCGGTTCTCGATCGATGAACTGGCGCTGCCCGACAGTGGCAGTTATACCCGATGGGTGAAGCTGGGGCGCGAGGCCGTGCTCTGGAATGTGGTCGCCGCGCCCGAATTCTCGCTGGCACCGAACACCTGGTGCTACCCGCTGGCCGGCTGTCTGGCCTACCGTGGCTGGTTCCGACGCGAGGCGGCCGAGCGCGAGGCCGCGCGGCTGGCCGCGCAGGGGCTGGACGTGCGCGTCTACCCGGTGATTGCCTACTCGACGCTGGGCTGGTTCGATGACCCGGTCACCTCGCCGATGCTGGCGCTGCCGGATTGGCAGCTGGCCGGCGTGATTATTCATGAACTCGCCCACCAACGCCTGTTCGTGGCCGGCGACACCGCCTTCAGCGAAGCCTACGCCAGCGCCGTGGAGCGGGCCGGTCTGGCGCGCTGGCTGGATCGTTACGGCGGATCGGGCGATGCCGCCGCCTGGCAGCGGGCGCAGTCCAGCAGGATCGCACGCCAGCGCTGGCTGATGGCGTTGCGCGACGAGCTCTCGGCGCTGTATGCCAAGCCGTTATCGGCTGCCGAGCTGCGCGCGCGCAAGCAAGCTTGCGTCGATGGTTTGTCGCGCGCAGCGGCCGAGCACGAAGCTTCGCCGTGGTCCGGCCGGCCGCCGACCGGGATCAACAATGCCGACCTCGCGTTGGCGGCGGTCTACGAGGATGGCGTGGCCGCGTTTGCCGATCTTCTGGCAGAATACCGGTTCGATTTCGAGCGCTTCCACGCGGCGGTCGAGCGGCTGGCCGGGCAGGGCTCCGAGCACCGCGCGGCGTTCCTCGCGCAAGCGCAATTGCCAGCCGCACCAGCGTCCGGTCCACCCGGATTCTGCCCGCCGTCAGCCGCCGAGCCAAGGACCAGTCGACCGTGAACCGTTTCTGCCGCTGCCGGTACCTGTTGCCCTTGCTGATGGCGCTGCCGCTGGCTGCCGCGGCGCAGCTGCAGACCGGCTCGCAAGCGCCGGCCGAGTCCTGCCAGGCGCCGGGCAGCGTGCCCGAGCGCGGCACGCTGGATCGGGGTTTCGGCCTGCCGGTACGGATCAACGCCGACGATATGCAGACCCCGGGCCGCAACCAGCCGATCCGCCTGTCCGGCAATGTTGAACTGGCCCAGGGCGATCAGCGCCTGCGCACCGACGAGATGATCTACGACCGCGACAGCGGTCAGGTCCGGCTGCCCGGCTGGCTGGAATATTCCGACGCGGTGGTCGCGATCGAGGCGGCCAGTGCCGACTACAACACCCGCAGTTCCTCGGGCCAGTTCGAGCAGGTGCGCTATTTCATCGCCGGTGCGGCCGGTGCCGGCCATGCCGAAACGCTGCGCATGGTCAACGAGACCGAGGGTCGCGTGCAGGTGTTCGACTTCACCACCTGCGACATCGACGACCCGGACTGGCAGCTCAAGGCCGGCCGCGTCAAGCTGGATTTCGAGCGCAACGTCGGCACCGCACGCAACGCGCGGCTCAACTTCAAGGGCGTGCCCATCCTGTACCTGCCGTGGCTGAGTTTTCCGCTGAACGATGACCGCAAGACCGGGTTTCTCTACCCGCAGCTGGGCTCGAGCAGCGACAACGGGCTGGACCTTGCTGCCCCGTTCTACTGGAACATCGCGCCCAACATGGACGCAACCCTGACCCCGAGGCTGGTCGGTGACCGCGGCGTGATGCTTGGCAGCGAGTACCGGTTTCTCACCCGCCGCCAGGGCGGAACCTTCAATTTCGACTACTTGCCCGACGACGACGAGCTTGACCGTGACCGCTGGCTGGGTCGTATCCGTCACGGCGCACGTCTGTTCGGAAGCTGGTCGAGCCGGCTGAACTTCAACCGCGTCAGCGACGAGGATTATTTTCTCGACCTCGGCAACGAGCTGGAATCGAGCGCCATCCAGTTCCTGCGCTCGGATTTCAGCGTGCTGGGGCGCGGTCGCAACTGGAACGCCAGTGCAACCTTCGATACCTTCCAGGTGCTCGATCGTGACGTGCGCCCGGCCAACGAGCCCTACGATCGCCTGCCGCGCATCGTGTTCGACGGCGACTGGCCGCTGGCCGGCGGGCTGGCCGTCCGACTGGCCAGTGAAGCCGTCTACTTCGATCGCGACCTTGGCGTGACCGGCGCGCGGCTGGATGCGACGCCGGAAATCGCCTGGCGCGTGGTGCGCCCGTGGGGCTTTTTCGAGCCGGCGCTGGGTCTGCGCACCACGGCCTGGAGCCTGCAGGACCAGGAAACCGCAACCGATGACACGCCGACCCGGGTTCAGCCCATTGCCAGCCTCGATGGTGGTCTGGTGTTCGAACGCGGCGCCGGCGATGATTACATCCAGACCCTGGAACCACGCCTGTTCTACCTCTACGTGCCCGGTCGCGAGCAGGACGAGCTGCCGGTCTTCGACGCGCGCGAGCTGACCTTCGGTTTTGGCCAGCTGTTTGCCACCAACCGGTTTTCCAGCGCCGACCGGCAAAGCGATGCCAACCAGCTGTCGCTGGCCGTGACCACGCGCCTGATCCGCAACGAGGACGGGCGCAGCCTGGTCGATGCGAGTGTCGGGCAGATTCTGTTTCTCGATGACGCTTCGGTGGGCTTGCGCCCCAATGATCAGGATTCCCGCGATGTCTCTGCGACCATCGGCGAGGTCAATTGGAACCCGAGCGAACGATTTCGTGTCAGCGCCGGTCTGCAATGGGACTTCGAAGACAATGAAACCGATGTCGCTGCATTCGGTCTGAGCTGGAAAGGCCAGACCCAGCGTCAGGTGCAGTTGGGCTACCGCTTCCGGCGCGACCGCGTCGATCAGGTCGATGTGCGTACCCGCCTGCCGCTGACGCACAAGCTCAACCTGATCGGCAGGCTTGGGCATTCGTTCGAGGATTCCACCACGCTCGAAGCGTTGGGCGGGATCGAGTACGAGAGTTGCTGCTGGTCGCTTCGGGCCTCGGTGCGCAACTTCGTCAACGACCGGGAGTCGGGCAAGCGCACCGCGTTTTATCTGGAGCTGCACCTGAAAGGGCTGGGAAGCCTCGGCCGCAGCCCCTACAATCTGTTCACGCGCTGATCCGGCTCCACCGGGGCCGCAGCGGATAAGGATGTTTCAAGGAGATGCAATGACCGGAAAATGGATTCGCAGCCTGCTGGCTGCTGCGTTCGTGGCGATGCCGCTGACCGCCGGCGCCCAGGGTTACCAGACACTCGACGAGATCGTCGCGATCGTCGATGAGGGTGTGATCCTGCGCTCCGAGCTGGATCAGACCATGGCCAACGTGGTCCAGCAGATCAGCGCCCGCGGCGACCGGCTGCCGCCGGATTCGGTGCTGCGCGACCAGGTGCTGGAGCGGCTGGTCATGAATCGGGTGCAAGTGCAGCGTGCCGAGGCGACCGGCGTGCGCGTCAGCGACCAGGAGGTCGACCAGGCGCTGACCAATGTCGCCAACCAGAACCGCTTGACCCTGGTGCAACTGCGTCAGGCGATCGAGGGCGACGGCATGGATTTCGAGGAGTTCCGCGAAGACGTGCGCCAACAGCTGCTGACCCAGAAGCTGCAGCAGCGCATTGTCGAGAGCATGGATCCGGTCACCGACACCGAGGTCGACATCCTGCTGGCCTCGGGCGTGCTGGAAAGCGAGGAATACCGGCTGGCCCAGATCGCGCTGCAGGTCAATCCCTCGGCGACGCCGAGCGAACTGAACGAAGTGCGCGAGCGGATCGCGGACATCCGTCGCAGGATCGCCGAGGAAGGTATGGATTTTGCCGAGGCGGCGGTGAATTTCTCCGAGTCGGCCGATGCGCTCGAGGGCGGCGATGTCGGCTGGCGCAATCTCAACGCGCTGCCGCGCCAGGTTGCCGATGCAATCCGCGACCTGCAGCCCGGCCAGGTCACCGAACCGCTGCTGGCCGGTGGCAGCATGGTCCTGCTCAAGGTCAACGATCGTCGCGCACGCGGCGAGGTCATCGTCGACGAATTCTCTGCCCGTCACATCATGATCGAGCCCAGTGAACTGCTGTCGCCCGACCGCGCCCAGCAGTTGATCGCCGACCTGCACCGCCGCATCCGCGAAGGCGAGGATTTCTCGGAGCTCGCGCGCGAGTACTCCGACGACGAGCAGTCGGCCAATCTCGGTGGACTGATGGAATGGTTTCCGGAAGGGGCGTATGGTCAGACCTTCCAGCAGGTCTGCGACGCGCTCGCCCCCGGCGAGCTGTCCGAACCCTTCCAGACCGGCCGCGGCTGGCACCTGGTCAAGCTCGAAGACAAACGGACCTCCGACATTACCGAGGAGGCGCGCCGTAACGAGGCGCGCAACCTGATCGTCGAGCAGCGTGCCGACGAGGAAATCGAGCGCATGTTGCGGCAGTTCCGCGACGAGGCCTACGTCGAGATCCTGATCTGATCGCGGCCGGAACCGTCCGATGAAGCGGCCGCTGGTGCTCACGCCCGGTGAGCCGGCCGGAATCGGGCCGGAGCTGGCCGTGCGCGTCGCGCGCGGGGATCCGACGTTGCGCCTGGTGGCCGATCCCGGCTTGCTGCTCGACACCGCGCAGAGGCTGGGGCTGGACATCGAGCTGCACTGTGATGATTCGTCGCAGCCGCCAGAGCCGGGGCCCGCTGTGGTGTGCTGCCTGCCGGTGCCGCTGGCCCGCGCAGTGGTGCCGGGACAGCCCGATCCGGCCAATGCGGACTATGTGCTCGAGACCCTGAAGCGCGCGGTTGCCGAGGTGCAGGCCGGTCGCGCCGCGGCACTGGTCACCGGACCGGTGCACAAGGGCGTCATCAACCGCGCCGGGATTGCGTTTTCCGGCCACACCGAGTTTCTCGCCGAACGCGCCGGCGTGGAGCGCGTGGTGATGCTGCTGGTCGCCGGATCCTTGCGCGTGGCACTGGCCACCACCCACCTGCCGCTGCGCTCGGTTGCCGATGCGATCCAGCCCGATCTGTTGATCGCGACGATCCGCATTCTGGCCGGTGATCTGCAACGGCGTTTCGCGATCGCGCGGCCGCGCATTGCCGTGCTGGGCCTGAACCCGCACGCCGGCGAGGATGGCGTGCTCGGGCGCGAGGAGCTCGACATCATCATCCCGGTGCTCAAGAACCTATCGGTCGAGGGTCTGGATCTGGTCGGCCCGCTGCCGGCTGACAGCGCATTCGTGCCCGAACGCCTGGCCGGATTCGACGCGGTGCTGGCGATGTACCACGACCAGGGACTGCCGGTACTCAAGCACGCCGGTTTCGGTCATGCGGTCAACGTCACCCTGGGGCTGCCGTTTGTTCGTACCTCGGTCGATCACGGCACCGCGCTGGACATCGCCGGCCACAACCGCGCCGACCCGGGTAGCCTGCGCTCAGCGATTGCGCTGGCGCGCGATCTGACCGATCGCGACCGAACGTAAGCGATCATACTGGCGGCGGATGCTGGCTTCCAGCGTCTCGCGCTTGGCCTGGCCGGGCGGCACCGGCGGCAGGATCATCAGCAGTACGCGGCTGAACAGCCCGCGTTCGCGCCGCCGCCAGCGTCCCGGTGCGCGGCTGAACACCCCGCCCCAAAGACCTTCGAGCACCATCGGAATGACCGGTACCGGCCGGCGCGCGAGAATCTCGGCGATGCCGCCGCGAAAAGCGGCCACTTCACCATCGCGGCTCAGGCCGCCCTCGGGAAAAATCGCCACCAGTTCGCCGTTGGCCAGCGCCCGGTCGACCTCGTCAAAGGCCTGATCCAGCAGGTCCGGGTCGACCTTGCGCGGGGCCACCGGAATCGCGCCGGCCAGCCGGAACAGCCAGCGCAAGCCGCGCAATTGATAGATCTCGTGCGCCATCACGAAGCGGATCGGTCGCCGGATCGAACCGCCGATAATCAGCGGGTCCATGTAGCTCAGGTGGTTGCACACGATCAGCGCCGGGCCGTGTTCGGGCACCTGCAAGCGACCGCGTCCGATCACGCGCACGCGGTAGACCAGCCGGCTGACCAGCCACATCAGGCAGCGCAGCGCAAAGGCCGGCACGCGTGCGAACACGTAGCCGGCCACCGCCAGGTTGAGCAGCGCGACCAGCCCGAACAACTCGGGAATCGATCGGCCGAGCACGCTCAGCATCAGCATCGCCAGCACGCTGGCCAACACCATGAACAGCGCATTGATGATATTCATGCCGGCGATCACGCGTGCGCGCGAGGCGTTCGGTGCCAGGCGCTGCACCAGCGCATACAGCGGCACGATGTAGAGGCCGCCGGTGATGCCGATCAGCAGCAGATCGGCCATCACGCGCCAGGCGCCGGGCTGGGCAAGGAACGCAGTAATGCCAGTGATGGCTGCCGGCTCGGCCGGGCTGGCAACCATCAGATCCAGCCCGAATACCGTCATGCCCAGCGCGCCGATCGGCACCAGGCCGATCTCGATGCCACCACCGGACAAGCGCGCGCACAGCAACGCGCCGGAGGAAATGCCGACGATGAACAAGGCCAGCAGGAATGCCAGCGTCGCCTCGTCGCCGCCGATCACGGCCTGGGTCCAGGCCGGAATCTGGACCAGGAACACGGTGCCGTAGAACCAGAACCACGACACCCCCAGCACGGCGTTCAGCAGATCGCGCTGGCCGGCGATTGCCCGCAAACTGGTCAACGAGGCGCGCAGCGGTCGATAGTCGGGTTGCAGGCTCGCGTCGCCGCTGGCCACCGACGGCACGGCCAGCGCGGCGATCCAGCCGGCCAGCGCCACGGCCACGGTTGCGGCCAGCACCAGCCACGGCCAGTCCAGGTCGACGCCGGCGACGATCGGACCCAGCACGGTGCCGCCGAGGATCGCAACATAGGTCCCGGCGGCGACCAGCCCGTTGCCGCCGGTCAGATCGCGGGCCGCGAGCAGTTGTGGCAGGATCGCGTACTTGATTGGCCCGAACAGCGTCGACTGGAAGCCGAGCAGGAACACCACGGCCATCAGCAACCACAACTCGCCGAGGTAGAGGCCGACCCCGGCAAACAGGCAGATCGCGACCTCGAAGGCCTTGATCCAGCGGATCATGCGGGCCTTGTCGTAGCGGTCGGCCAGCTGCCCGAACACGGCTGAAAACAGGAAGTAGGGCAGGATGAACAGCAGCGCGGCGAGGTTGACCAGGCCACTGGCGTCCCAGCCGGCCTCGATGCCGATGCCGAACACGATCAGCGTGGCCAGCGCATTGCGGAAGATGTTGTCGTTCAGCGCGCCCAGCGCCTGAACCGCGAAGAACGGTCCAAACCGGTGCGAGGCCAGCAGCCGCAGCGAGCTCATTCGGCGGTCGGTTCGGGCCAGTCGATGGCCTCCGGGTCGGCCGGCCGACCGAAGCGCCAGCCCTGGCCGATCTGGCAGCCGGCGCCGCGCAGGAAACCGGCCTGACCCTCGGTTTCGATGCCCTCGGCCACGATCTCGACGTCCATTTCATCGAACAGCCCGATCACGCCGCGCGCCAGCGTCTGCGCCCGCGGCGAGCGCTCCAGATCGACGATCAGCGAACGATCGAGCTTGATCTGCGAGGCATCCAGCCGTGCCAGGTAGGACAGGTTGGAGTAGCCGTGGCCGAAATCATCGATGGAAATGCCCACGCCGAGACCGCGCAGCGCGCGCAGTACATCGGCCGAACGCTCGATGTTCTGCATCAGACGCGATTCGGTAACTTCCAGCATCAATGACTTTGCCTCCACGCCGCTGTCGGCCATGCAACGCTGCAGGTCATCGACCAGCCCGCGGTCGTGCAGCTCGCGCACCGACAGGTTGACCGCGATCCGGCCCGGATCGTGTCCGGCCCGCTGCCAGGCGCGGATCTGGCGGCAGACCTGGTGCAGCACCCAGCGATCGATCTCGGTGATCAGCCCGGTCTGCTCGGCCAGCGGAATGAAGCGTGCCGGCGGCAGCAGCCCGAGCTCGGGATGCTGCCAGCGCACCAGTGCCTCGAAGCCGATCCGCTCGCCGTTGCCCAGGTCAACCTGCGGCTGGTAGTGCAGTCGCAACTGCTCCAGCTCGATGGCCTGGCGCAGGTCGCTTTCAAGAAACACGCGGTGGAACTCGCGCCGGTCCAGCTCCGGATCGAACTGCTGCGCCGCGTTGCCGCCCTGGCCGCGCGCAACTTCCAGCGCCTTGGCCGCCTCGCGCAGCAATTCTTCGGGCGTTTCGGCGTCGTCGGGAAAGAGCGCCGCACCGATGCTGGCAGTGATCGTCAGTTCGCGATCGCTCAGCGGGATCGGCTGGTTGATGCGCTCGAACAGTCGACTCAGGCTGCTGTCGACGTTCTCGGCCAGCGCCAGGCTGGCAATGCAGAATTCATCGTTGCCGAAGCGCGCGAGGATGTCGTCCGGTCCGATCCACTGGGCCAGACGCGCGGCCATCAATCGCAGCACGCTGTCGCCGGTTTCGCTGCCGAGCGCGTCGTTGAGCGCCTTGAAGCGGTCCAGATCGATCAGAATCACGACCCCGCGGCGCCGGCTGCCCTCCGCTTCGATCAGCAACTGGTCGATCAGCCAGTTCAGGCGTGCACGGTTCGGCAGGCTGGTCAGGCGATCGTGAAAGGCCAGGTAATCGAGCTGTTCACTTTGACGCCGCGCCTCGGTGACATCGCTCCAACTGCCCATCACCACCTGCCGGCCGGGATCCTGTTCGTCGTCGATGAGGCGTTTCTCGTCGCGCACGAACAGCCAGCGTCCCTGCTTGTGGAGCACCCGGTACTCCATGCTGTGTGGCCGATCGGGTTCAAGCAGTTGGTTCTCGCGTTCGACGCGCGCGACGTCATCCGGATGCAGCACGGTTCGCCACCAATCCGGTCCGAAGGCATCCTCGCAGTCGTAGCCGGTCAGGCGCTCGAAGTTGGGCGTGACCCAGTTGACGCGCATCGATGGGTAGTCCAGCGAATACAGCACCACCGAGGCCGAGTCCAGCAGGCGGTTGAGGCGCGCGCCGGACTCGCGCAGTCGACCGGTGGTCTGCTCGATCCGGTGGCGCATCCAGGTCAGCAATCCGGCCAACACCAGCACCACCAGCAGGCCTGCACCCAGCAGCAGCGACAGCCAGCGCGGCCAGATCGGGTCGGTGGCCGGTGCCAGTGCGTTGAGCAGGGCACGGTAGTAGGGCGAGTCGCGTTCCTGCTTCCAGCGCGCGAGATGAAAGTCGATTTGCCCCAGCAGTGGACTGTCGTCGTTGGGCGCGGCAAACAGCAGTGAAACCTGGTTGGTTGTCAAGGGCATCTCCACCAGGCCATGGCGATAGGCGTGGTGCTGACCAAAGAACTGATTGACGATGGCAAAGTCGGCACGCCCGGTCGCAACGGCTTGCAGCGTGTCGATCAGCTCAGTGGTCGGCTTCAACTCCAGCGCGATGCCTGATTCGGTGCGCAGCGACTCGAAGAACTCCAGCTGGATCGAGCCGTCCATGATGCTCAGGCGGCTGCCTTCGAGTTGCGCCAGCTCGGTGATGCGCCGGTCCGGACGACCGTACAGCTGGCTCCACGACTGCACTACGGCTACCTGGTGAAAGCCGAAGCGTTGAGCGCGCGCGGCGCTGAAGGCCACATCGGGCATCAAGTCCAACCGGCCCTGCTCGAGCATCTCCAGGCAGCGCGCCCACCCGCATTCCACCCATTCGAGCTGCCAGCCCTCGCGCCGCGCGATCTCATCGGCCAGTTCGGGAAACAGGCCGGCCGGACGGCCGTCTTCATTCAGGAAGATCTTGGGCGGGTTGTTGTAAATGCCGATGCGAACAGTTTGCTCGGCCATCGCCGTGCCGGCCAGCAGCAGCAAGGCGATCAGGCAGCCGCCAACCGTACCGTAGAGGGATTCAGGGCGTTTCATCGTCGGATTCGCGTGCCGCTGCGGGTGCGGAGAACTCGCGCCCGAAAATCTGCCAGAAGGCGATGAACAGCACCGCGATCAGCGGTCCGACGACAAAGCCGTTGATTCCAAACAGCGTCAGCCCGCCAAGCGTCGACAGCAGCACCATCCAGTCGGGCAGCTTGGTATCGCGCCCGACCAGGAGGGGTCGCAGGATATTGTCGGCCAGCCCGATCACGACCACGCCGTAGGCCAGCAGCACGGTGGCCGAGATCCACTCGCCGATTGCGTACAGCCAGATCGCCGCCGGCAGCCACACCAGCCCCGCGCCAACGGCCGGGATCAGCGATAGCACGGCCATGACCACGCCCCACAGCAGCGGCGCCGGCAGGCCGAGAATCCAGAAGATGATGCCACCGAGCGCGCCCTGAACCAGTGCCACGACCAGATTGCCCTTGACGGTCGCGCGCGCGACCTCGGCGAACTTCTGGAACAGCAGCCGTTCGCGTTCGTCGCCCAGCGGCAGTGCGTGTACAAGGTGCTCGACCAGCGCCCGGCCGTCGCGGATCAGGAAGAAGCCGATATACAGCATCAGCGCCAGCTTGAGCACGAAATTGGCCGTGCCCATGCCCAGCGAGAGCGCGTTCTGCATCAGGAACTGGCTGGTGGCCACAGCCGCGCGCGCGGCATTCTGGCGTACCGTGTCCATATCGATATCGAAGCGTTCCAGCAGCGACTGGGCGGCCGGAAACGCGGCCCGGACCTGGTCGATGTACTGCGCTGGCTGGATGTCGCCGGCGCTGACGCGCTGGCCGATCGCGATGCCCTGCTGCACGAATGATGTCAGCAGCAACAGCACCGGGATCACCACCAGCACCACGCAGGCGGTCAAGGTGACCAGCGCGGTCAGGTTCGGTCGATGCGTCCCCCAGCGGTTTTCCAGCCAGGCCTGCACCGGATAGAACAGTACGGCGATGATGCAGGCCCACAGGATCGGCGCGAAGAACGGTTTGAGCAGCGAACCGAACAGCAGTGAGACGGCCGCCAGTGCCAGCAGAAAGGCGATCTGTTCGAGCTTCTCGGTACGGTCTGTGGGCTGTGGCACGCTCATCGAGCGAACTATACCGCGAGCGCCGGGCGCGCGTCGCATACCGAGGCTTGCTGGCATAATCGTGATGCGCCTGTCGGAATCCTGCCTGCTTGACCACGCCGCACATCCTCATCGTTTCCGAGCCGCCGCCGCGCGACGATCGACCGGCCACCGGGCTGGCGCTGCGGCACCGGCGCATGGCCGGCGTCTGGCAGGCTGCCGGCGCCCGTGTAAGTTGGGCGTGGCCGGCGACCCCGGGGCGCGAGCAGCCCGTCGTTGCCTCTGGAGTCGACGCGTTGGCGCTGGAGGCGCCCGATCAACTGGCGATCTGGCTGGATCGTGTTCGCCCGGACATTTTGGTGTTGGGCTACTGGGAGTTGCATGACTGGTTGCCGGCGCGAATGGATTGCGCGCTGGTGCTGGACTACGTCGCCCCGCGCCTGCTCGAGCGCCAGTTCGAGGATCGTGACCGACTACCCGGCGATATCGCCACGCTACTGCCATTGCTGGCGCGTGCCGACCAGGTCTGGGTGGGCAATGCCCGTCAGCAGGACTTGATGGTTTCGCTGCTTTTACTGGCCGGGCATGACTGCCGGGATCGTGCGCCGGTGCTCGAAGTGCCAATTGCCGGTGATCCGATGTCCGGCGCTTCTGCCGCGGAGACCACAGACGCCTCGGCCGATTGCGATTGCGATGGCAATAGCGATAGCGATTGCGATGCCGAGCCGCTGCAGCTGTTTCACGGCGGTCGCGACTGGCCGTGGCGGGACAGCCGGCGCTGGCTGGCTGCGCTACACACGGCGCGCGCAAACTGGCGGCTGATTGATGCCTCCGAACAGGCGGGCTTCGGCGGGTTTGCCGATTACGCTCGTGCGCTGGCGTCAGCCGATGTGCTGGTCGAGCTTTCCGACGACAACCTCGAGCGGCGCTTCAGTCAGTCGTTCCGGATGACCGATGCGCTCTGTGCCGGCGTGCCGGTGATCTGCAACCGCTTCCTGCCCTTGGCTGCAGTCATCGAGCAGCATGAAGCGGGCTGGCTGGTCGATACGCCGGACGAACTGCCGGCGTTGCTGGCCCGCCTGGCCGCCGATCGAGCGCAGGTGCGGCGCCGTGGCGCCAATGCGCTTGCGCTTGCGCGGGCGCGGTTCGATGCCGAACGCGTCTACGGCGAGCTGTTGACGACGATGCCTGAGCGATCTTCCGCGGCTGAGCCGCGCGTGCCGTTGATCGGCCATGAATCCGGTCGCGCACCCGGTTTCGTGCCGGTCCTGCGCGATTACCTGCGGCGCTGGGTGCATCAGCGGCTGCGACTGCCGTTCCATCGCTTTATGAGTCGGCGGCTGGCCGCTCGGCCCCGACCGACCCGCGATCGTGCTGCCTGGGTGGTGGTCTCTCGACCCGACCTGTTTCCCACCGACCACGGTGCCGCGGTCAAGATCGAGCGCACTGCCTGGGGCCTGTCGTTCCACCTCGACGAGGTGCTGCTGCTCACCGACCGGCGTGACTGCTATTGGTGCTACCGAAACGGCGAACGCGAGCAGCGAAGGTTTCCGTGGTGGCTGCGGCTGCTCGGCTGGCCGCGCGCGTTCAACCTGTTGCGGTTGATGGCGCGCGGACTGCCGTACTCGAATGCGTTTCTCTATCTGCCGCTGGTCGACCGCGGCCTGCACGCGCGCCTGATGTGGCTGCTGGCGCGCCATCCGGTCGAGGTGGTGCAGGGCGAGTTTCCAGCCTATGCGCACCCGGCGGTGTGGGCTCAACGCCTGTTCGGCACCGGAGCGTTGATGGTTGAGCACAACGTCGAGTATCGGCGCATCGCCGAACAGGTACCGGAGCTGGGCGAGGCCGGACGCCAGTTGCTCAAGACCACCGAGATCGAACTGGCCAACGCCTGCGAGCGAGTTGTGGCGGTGTCAGACAACGATCGTGAATTGCTGATCCAGGCCAGCGTTCGGCCCGGTCGCATCCAGACCATCCCGCACGGCGTCGATCTTGATGCGTTCGAGCGTGCCGATACGGTCGACCTGCGTGCGAAGTACAGCATCGCGGACGACCACGCGGTGCTGGTCTACCACGGAATCTACTCCTACCCGCCCAATCTCGAGGCCGTCGAGGAACTGTCCGAGGTGATCGTGCCGGGTCTGGCCAAGCGCGGCCGGTCCGCACACGTCATAGCATTCGGCCCCGAGCCGCCGGACCGAGCGTTGCCGGGTGTAACCTTCGCCGGCCCGGTCGACGACCTGGCCGGCCACCTCAAGGGTGCGGACCTGGCCGTGATCCCGCTGCGCGCCGGTGGCGGCACGCGCATGAAGATCCTTGATGACTTCGCCGCGGGTGTGGCCGTGGTGGCCACGGCCAAGGGCGCTGAAGGGATCCCGGTGACCTCCGGGTGCGAGCTGATCATCGCCGATGCGCCTGAAGCGATCGTCGATGCGGTGCTCGCGTTGCTCGACGACCCGGCGCGGCGCACTGTGCTGGCCGCGAATGCCCGCGACTGGGTGCAGGCCCTGGACTGGCGCGCGATCGCCGGGCGCTATGTCGCCCTGATGCGATCGCCCTGATGCGATTGCCCTGAGGGAAAATCGTCGCCCGGCGGGTCGGTTACCATGGCCGAGCAGCATCCGCAATCCATGCAATGCAACACGGAACCCGTATGAGCGAACGCGAAATCATGGAGTACGACATCGTCATCGTCGGCGCCGGCCCGGCCGGGCTGGCCTGTGCGATGCGACTGAAGCAACTCGACGACGGTCTCAATGTCTGCGTGATCGAGAAGGCAGCCGAGATCGGCGGCCATATCCTGTCCGGCGCGGTGATCGAGCCTGAGCCGCTGGATCGGCTGGTTTCGGGCTGGCGCGACGATCCGCCGCCGATCTGCGTGCCGGCGCGCTCCGATGAGTTCGTCTGGCTGAGCAAGAGCGGCGCGCGCAAGATGCCGACCCCGCCGCAGCAGGCCAATGAAGGCAACTACATCGTCTCGCTGGGTGCGCTGTGCGCCTGGCTGGCGCCCAAGGCCGAGGCGCTGGGTGTGGACCTGTTTCCGGGCTTTGCCGCGGCCGATCTGAGCTACGACGACAACGATGCCGTGCGCGGCGTGATCATCGGCGACATGGGCGTGGACCGCGCAGGCCAGGAAAAGGACAGCTACGTTCAGGGCATCGAGATCCGCGCCGCGGTCACGGTGCTGGCCGAGGGTTGCCGCGGCAGCTTGAGCAAGCGCGCGATCCGGAAATTCAAGCTCGACGCCGACAGCGACCCGCAGACCTACGGCATCGGCATGAAAGAGCTGTGGCAGTTGCCCGAGGGACGGGTTCGGCCCGGCCACATCATGCATTCGATCGGCTGGCCGGCGCCGCCGGAAATCTACGCCGGCAGCTTCGTCTACCACCTTGATAAGGATCGCGTCGCGCTCGGTTACGTCTGCGGGCTGGACTACCAGGACCCGAACTTCACCCCGTTCGAGGCCTTCCAGCAGTTCAAGCACCACCCGAAGATGCGCGCGCTGCTCGATGGCGGCGAGATCCTGGCCGCGGGCGCGCGGGCGCTGGTCGAGGGCGGCTACCAGTCGCTGCCGAAGGTCGAAATGCCCGGCGCGATTTTGATCGGCGACTCGGCCGGTCTGCTGAACGTGCCCAAGATCAAGGGCGTGCACCAGGCGCTCAGGTCCGGAATGCTGGCCGCCGAGCACCTGGCCGAGCACAAGTCGGTCGCCGGCTTCGATGCGCGGCTGCGGGGTTCGGAGGTCGTTTCCGAGCTCAAAAAGGTGCGCAACATCCGGCCCGGCTTCCAGAAAGGCTTGAAGCGCGGTCTGGTCACCGCCGCACTGGAGACCGCGACCGCCGGCAAGCTGCCGCGCACGCTGAGCAACCACGCCGATTACCGGCAGTACCGCCGGCTCGACCAGGCCGGGCTGGCGTTCGATTACGTTCAGCGCGAACTGCCGCCGCGCGACCGTCTGGCCTCGGTCTACTTTGCCGCCACCGCGCACGACGAAGACCAGCCGGTGCATCTCAAGATCGTTGAGCCGGACGTGTGCTTCTCGAAATGCGAGGCCGAATACGGCAACCCCTGCACCCGATTCTGTCCGGCCGGCGTCTACGAACGGGTCGAGGACGAAAACGGCAAGCGCATCCAGATCAACGCCGCCAACTGCGTGCACTGCAAGACCTGCGACATTGCCGATCCGTACCAGGTGATCGAATGGGTCACGCCCGAGGGCGGCTCGGGGCCGAATTACCTGAACCTCTGAGCGGGCGAGCGGTCCCGTTTCCGAGCAAGGGTTTGCGGCTACCAGACCAGATCGACAGCCGGCTCGGGGGGCGCCACGGTGAGCAGCCACCAGGTCAGGGCCGCGACCAGTACGATCAGGATCAGCGCCAGCGCGCTGCGTGAATTTCCAATCGCGGCCGATTCCGGCACCTGCTCGGCCGGCTTGCGCCCGGTGATCATCGCGCGCGTCAGGCGCTGTGCCTTGAACAACCGGTAGGCCGCAATTGCCGCGAGATGAAGGCCGAGCAGAATGCCGATGGGCGTGGCCAGCCGGTGGTGGATGCGGCCGGCCAGCTCGGTCGTGTCCGAACTGACGGCCGCGAACCAGGGCCCTTCGTAAAAGATATCGTCACTGATGAACAGCCCCGAGCCGGCCTGCACGGCCACGAACAGCAGCATGGCAAGCACGGCCAGCGCGCCAGGCGGATTGTGGCCGACGCTGGCCGGCGCATCTCGCCGGGCGATGGTTTTCAGGTAGGCCAGTAGCTGCGACGGGCGCGGCAGGAAACTGGCAAAGCGGGCATGGCGCGTGCCTACGAAGCCCCAGATCAGGCGGAAGATCAGCAGCCCGATGGCCGCCTGGCCGAACCACAAATGCCACTGTCGCCAGTCGAAACCGCCCCACTCGCCGGTGATCCAGGCGCCGGCAACCGCCATCGCGAACAGCCAGTGCCACAGCCGCAGCGGCCAGTCCCAGACCAGCCGTCCGGCTTGCTCTTCCGACATGGCTAGAGGACCACCGACTGGGCTGTGCCAGACTTCAGTCGTCGACCCGGAAGACGTCGTGGCAGCTGCCGCAACTGCTGCCCATGCCGGCAATTGCCTCGCGCGTCGCGCCTTCATCGCCGGACCCGGCCGCTGTCACCAGTCGCTGGCTGGCATCGACTGCAGCCTGAACCTTTTCGGCGAAGTCATCCGGCTGTTCCCAGATTCGATCCAGCGCCTCGGTGGTGACCGTGTTGGCACGCGTGTCGGCGGCAAAGGCATCGGCGAGCATTTGCGTCAATGCGGCCAGGCGCGCGGCGTTGGTCTGCACGCGCGCGGCGTCGAAATCGAGCCGTCCGCGCGCCATTGCGCCCAGCGGTGCCATGTTCCAGGCCATCAGGTGCAGCACCGACTGGCGTGTCTTTACAGCCCGCTCGGCCTGCTCCTGGCTCAGTTCGGCACTCGCCATGCCGGTCCAAGCCAGCACTGCACATGCCAAGAAAATTCTGCCGCGGTTCATCATCTCGTTGTTCTCGGTAATTGCGCAAGGGCAGTATTACAGCAGCTTTGCGCAAGAGGCGTGTGATCCAAGACGCGTGTGATTGAAGAACAGCCGTTGTTGGCCCGACTACTTGCGCATTTCCTGCTATAAAGGAGGTGGCGGAGTATGTGTGGGATGGGTTGATGAACGAAACAGACGCTTCACAGTCGTCGGGCTTCGCGGCGCTTGATCGTGATCAATTGCTGGCGGCGCTCGACCTGGCTGAAGTGGTTTTGTACGCCAAGGACCTTCGCGGTCGCTACACGCTGGTCAACCGGATGGCGCTGGCGGTGACGGGCTTGCCGGCTGAACAGGTCATCGGCAAAACCGATCGTGAGTTGGTGCCCGAGGATCTGGCCCGGATATTCGAGGCGATCGACGGTCGGGTTCTTAACGGCGAAACCGACCGGGTCCGGGTGGAAAACGCGGTCGCGATGGCCGACGGCAGCGAGCGTCTGTTCGAAAACATCTCCCATGCGCTGAACGATTCTTCCGGCAAGCGGGTTGGTCTGGTCGGTGTCGCCTTCGACATTACCCGGCGCAATGAGCTTGAACGGGAGCTGCTTCGTCAGCGGCATCTGCTGGAGCTGATCCTGAACCACCTGGATTCCTGCGTCTACCTGCGCGATGATGCGGGGCGCTTTCACTATGTCAATCGTGCCTTTGCGCGGCTGGTGGGTCGTTCCGATGCCGACATCACCGGCAATATCGATTCGGATGTGATGACGGATGTCAATGTGGCCCAGTTCCGGCGTTCGGATCGCGAGGTTCTTGAATCCGGCCAGATGTGGTCTGGCGAAGAAACGCTGGTCGATGCGCAAGGCAGGCCTCGACATTTCTGGACCGTCAAGTTGCCGTTCAAATCGACCGGTCAAGCTTCTGCGACGCTGATCGGGATCTCGACCGAGATCACCACCGTGCATGAGTCGCGCGAGTATTACCGGGAATTGTCGTTGACCGATCCGCTGACGCGGCTGCGCAATCGGCGCGAGTTCGACGACCAGCTTGAGCGGGAGCTCAGTCGTGCGCGCCGGCGGTCAACCCCCACGGCGTTGTTGCTGCTGGATCTCGATCGGTTCAAATCCATCAATGATCGTTTCGGCCACCTGGTCGGCGACGAGGTGCTGGTTCAGGTCGCCGAGATCGTCGGCTCGGTCGTTCGTCGTGAAGACGTGGCGGCGCGGGTGGGCGGTGAAGAGTTTGCGGTACTGATGCCGTCGACGGACTTCGCGGATGCTCACCGGGCCGCCGAGAGACTGCGCGCGCTGGTGGAGGATTGGCAATTCGCCGCCGATGGTTCGTACTCGGTAACGGTCAGCGTCGGCATTGCAATTTGCCGGACGGGGGACACCAGCGCCAGGGAGCTGTACGCGCGCGCCGACGAGGCGCTTTACGCCGCCAAGCGAGCCGGGCGCAATCGCGTACTGCCAATACAGGAACCGTCGTCCGGCGGTTGACGGACCGCCGCGCTCAGGGGTGTTGGACACCGGTTGGACAAGAAAAAGGCCTTGCCGTGTCTGACACGTGCAAGGCCTTGATTTATATGGCGTCCCCTAGGGGATTCGAACCCCTGTCGCCGCCGTGAAAGGGCGGTGTCCTAGGCCTCTAGACGAAGGGGACGTAAAGCGAAATGCTTGACTGGATCGGCCCAGGAATTTTTGCTGCTCGGAAACCTTTGGTGGAGCCAGGCGGGATCGAACCGCCGACCTCTACAATGCCATTGTAGCGCTCTCCCAGCTGAGCTATGGCCCCGAGAACAAGCGCGGCATATTACCGCAGCGGACCTGGACTGTCAATTATAATCCGCTGTATTTCCCGCCCCGTGCGCTCCCGATGTCGCAACCGCAAGCCCTGCCGAATGCCGAAACCCGGCCGCGTGCGTGGGCGCTGGCCGCACCGGGGGCCGGCGACAACCGGCAGCTGGAG